>CAYJNO010000020.1:12054-34835 GCA_964371715.1 uncultured Erysipelotrichaceae bacterium
ATCGTGGTTGTGTTCTTCATCGTGGTTGTGTTCTTCATCGTGGTTGTGTTCTTCATCGTGGTTGTGTTCTTCACTATGTTCAAGTTCATTTCCTAATACATCTTCTTCATATAAAATATTATCACCCATGTTATCTAAGATATTTAATGTGTTTATTTCTTTTAAATCTAAATCATTAATCCAAGAATCAGAATGACCTCCTAAATAGATGAATAAGTCACTATTTAGTATTTCTATAATATTATTACTTGTAGGTTGAAAATTATGTAAGTCTATTCCACTTTCCAAAAGATATGTTACATTTAAATTATCATTACTCAAATTTTTTATCCAATCATATACGGGATATGAGGTGGTTACTATATTTAATTTTCTATCATCACTATCTATATTATTCTCTATATTAGAACATCCAGTCATTGTTAAAGCTAATAGAATTAACAATATTTTCTTTATCATTTGATTCCTCCTATTGTAAAGCACATTTACATTTAAATATATTATACGACTAATATTAAAAAATAATAATCTTAAATACTTGTAAACACAGAAGAAATCGCTTACAATATACATATAAGAAAGATTGGAGACAAAAATTATGGGAAAGGTAAAAACTATAAATCATAAATATAATGATATTGTCTCAATGGACAATCTTTTACAAGGGGTTTGTAATAAAAATATAAAGTAATTATTAGTGAGCATTAGTATGCTCACTTTTTTATACCCTAGTAGGTTTATTGATTTTGATTATTGAGCTTTTTTTGATTAATACAACATTAAACTAATGATTAGTTTAAACTTAGAATTAATTTTTAAATTTGGTTAACTCAATTATAAATCTTAAATAGTAAATATTAACATTACAAAATGCTATTAAAATTTGACTAAAATTTAAAATCTAAGGTTGTTTAATAAGGTAGATAATGCCAAAAATTAAAGAAAAGTACAGTAGGTTCTTTTCTTAATCCGTAAGTTTTCATAAGGAGGTAAAAATTATGGAGCCAAAAGATTTAGAGTTGTTTAATGCAAGTGCAAGTGGAGATTTTGCAAAAGTATGTGCTGCACTATCTAAAGGAGCAAATGTTAATGTAGCAAGTGAAGATGGTAGAACACCACTGATGAGAAGTTCAAAACGAGGCTATGTGGAAATTGTTAGAATCATCCTAGATAATGGTGCCAACGTAAGAGACCGTGATAAAAACAATAAAACTGCCTTAATGGGAGCATGCAAAAAAGGACATTTGGAAATCGCAAAACTATTGCTTGAAGCAGGGTCTGATGTTAATTCACATGATGATAATGGAAGAACAGCATTGATGAGAGCGAGCTTTTTAGGACATTTAGATGTAGTTAAATTTTTAGTAGAAAACAATGCAAAAGTAAATACTAAAGACAATAAAGGTAGAACTGCATTAATGGAAGCTATTTTAGCATTTAAGGTTGATGTTATTCACTATTTATTGAATAATGATGCAGATATTAATGCACAAGATTTAAATGGATGTACAAGCTTAATGCGAGCAAGTTATGGTGGATATGTAGATTTAGTAATTTATTTATTAAATAAAGGAGCAGATAAAGATATCGTAGATTATGAAGGAAATAAAGCTATTCACTATGTAAGAGAACATAATTTTTTAGAACTGAAAGACTATTTAAAATAGGAGGGGAAACATGAAAGACTACTTAGCAAATGAAGTTAGAAATATTGTATTATTAGGCCATAGTGGAAGTGGGAAAACTAATGTAATTGAAGCTGCTTTATATTTAACAAAGGAAATAGATCGACTAGGTAAAGGTAGTGATGGAACATTAAGTTTAGATTATGATGCAGAGGAGATGAAACGTAAACATTCTATCTTTATGCATTTAACTCCAATTGAATGGAAAGGTTGTAAAATTAACTTTATCGATACTCCTGGATATTTGGATTATGAAGGAGAACAAAGAGTTGGTATTGCAATAGGTGATAGTGCTTTAATCGTTGTATCTGCAAAAGATGGAGTTGAAGCGGGTGTAGAAAAAGCTTATAAAGCTGTAGTGAAAAATAATAAACCAACAATCTTTTTCATAAATAAGATTGATGAAGAAAATTCATCATTTGAAAAAACTTATGGAGATTTAAGAGATAAGTTTGGAAAAACTGTAATTCCATTTGAAATGCCAATTATTGAAAATAATAATGTAGTTGGAAGTATAAATATTTTAAGAAAAAAAGCTTGGTACTATAATGATCGTGAAGAAGCTAAAGAAGTACCAGTAAATTTAAAAGATCAAGTAGATGAATATTATGATCAAATTGCAGAATCTATCGCAATGACTGATGATGAATTAATGGAAAAATATTTTTCAGGTGAACCATTTGAGGAAAATGAACTAGCTAAAGGATTAAGAATCGGAGTTAGAAATGGTGATATTAGACCAGTATATTGTGGTAGTGCAATAAACTGTACTGGTATTGAAAGATTATTAGATTTAATTAGTGAATACTTACCATCGTATGCTGAAAAAGGTTTAGTACATGCTAAATCAATAAATGGTGAAGATGTTAAGCTGGAAACGAATGAAAAAGAAGCATTAAGTGCTATTGTAGTAAAAACAATTATTGATCCATTTGTTGGTAAAATATCAATCTTAAAAGTGAAATCTGGAGTGCTATCAACTGATTCAACAGTCTATAATTCAAAAAAAGATGAAATGGAAAAAATACATCAAATATTTGTAATCAAAGGAAAAAATCAAAATGCAGTTGGTAAATTATTTACAGGAGATATAGGTGCTGTTGTAAAACTAGTACATACAGATACAAATGACACTTTATGTACCAAAGAAAAACCTGTTATCTTAAATGAAGTTGCTTTCCCAAAACCAATGTTAGGATTTGCTCTTTGGCCTAAAACAAAAGCTGATGAAGATAAGATGAGTTTTGCTATTCAAAAAATTCTTGAAGAGGATCCAAGTTTAGTATTCATTAAAAACATAGAAACTAAAGAACAAGTACTATATGCAATGGGTGATCAAATGATTGATGTTGTTGTTAATAAGTTAAAATCAAAATATAAAGTTGAAGTTTTATTAACTGAGCCAAAAGTACAATATCGTGAAACGATTAGAGGGACACATACAGCTGAAGGTAAGCATAAAAAGCAATCTGGTGGAGCTGGACAATATGGTCATGTATTTGTAAGATTTGAACCATCAGATCAAGAAGAGATGATATTTGCAAGTGAAGTAGTTGGTGGTGCAGTACCAAAAGGGTATTTTCCAGCTGTTGAAGCAGGTTTAAAAGAAAGTATGGAACATGGTGTGCTTGCAGGGTACAAAGTGGTTGGTGTTAAATGTGTGTTAACTGATGGGTCATATCACGATGTTGATAGTAAAGAGATTGCATTTAAATCAGCTGCAAGACTTGCATATAAAGCAGGTATGGATAAGGCTAGTCCTATTTTATTAGAACCGATTGGTAAAGTAAGTGCTGTTGTACCAGAAGAATTTACAGGAACTATCATTGGTGATTTTAATAAAAGACGTGGATTAATTTTAGGGATGGATTTAAATGAGGATAATGAACAAGAAATTGTTGCTGAAGTACCAATGGCAGAAATGCAAAAGTATGCAACTGAGCTTCGTTCAATGACGCAAGGTAAAGGTTACTATGTAATGGAATTTGATCGCTATGAGCCAGTTCAAAAGGCAATTGCTGATCGTGTTATTCAAAATCGATTAAAAGAATTAGAAGCATTAAAAGATTAAGGATAAAAAAGTAAATTAAATTTTAAAACGAACTCCAAAAGTTGAATATTCAATTATAGGTAGTTCGTTTTTTTTAGTGAATAAGAAATATAAATATGATGATGTATCATAAAATAATATAGATTAGTTACTAAAATTTCCTGTTAAAGTTCTAATTGTTTCAATTAAAGTCGAATCATCTATTGGATTATCATTTAATATATGGTATGACATTACCCCTATCATTGCAGATAAATAATATTCTAAAATATAATCTACATTATCTATTGTTCTATTTTTTTCAAGCAAAATTCTTATTGATGGTTTTAATTTATTTTTAAGCTTAAAAAGAAAACTTGGATCACCATTTTCTGACAACAATATTTTTAAGTATTTCTTCTTTTTCTTAAAATATTGAAGATGGATAAAATCATCAGTACCGACGTACTCGTTATTAATCAATATTTTAGGTATATCATCTATATCAGGTAGAAGATTTTCTTCAATTTGATCTAAAATATCAAAAACATCACTAAAATATTCATAAAATGTACTTCTATTATAACCAGCAGTTTGACAAATTGCTTTAACAGTTATTTTTTCGATTTTTTCTACTTCATAGATACTCCAAAAGGCATCAAAAAAGTTTTGTTTAGTTTTATTAATTGGCATCATTTCTCCTTTTCCAACAATATTGAAGAACTTGTTGGTTGAATTAAAATATTACAAATATTAAAATTATAATACAACACAGTGTCGGATTAGACAACTAAAAGGAGAATTTCATGATCACAATAATTTGCTCAGGTTCAAGAGGTGATTATCAACCATATATTGCTCTTGCAAAAAAATTAAAAGAACAGGGAAAAAAAGTAAGAATCACTTCAGGAAAAACTTATGAAGATTTTATTAAAAGTCATGATATAGATGTATACCCTATCTCCATAGATATATCTAACGCAAACATAGATGAAAAATTACTAGAAGATGCTGGTGCTTCAGATAACCCTTTAAAAATGTTTTTAACTTTTAATAAGATGAAAAAGATTGGATATCAAATGTTAGTTGAATCATATGAAGCATGTTTAGATAGTGAACTGATAATATATCACCCAGGTTGTAGTGTTGCTTTTTTTGCTGCACAAGAAATGAATATTCCATCGGTATTACTTTCACCATTCCCATTACATAGGAATGATGAATATTTATCTATTGTCATGTATGGAAAATCAAGAAATACTAAACTAAATAGAAAAATTAGTTATAATTTGCTTTACTCAATGCTTTGGATGGTTTCTAAAAATTCAATTAAAAAATTATGGAAGGAAAATTATAATAAATTACCAAATAATTTTAAAGTACCATTCGACTTCCACTGTACTAAAAAAAATCCCTCTATAATTTCATGTAGTGGCCACATTTTTAACAAGCCTGAAATATTAAATGATAATATTCATCAATGCGGATATCTGTTTTTAGATGAAAATGAAACCTATAAGCCTAAAAAATATATTGAGGACTTTCTTAATGATGGTGATAAGCCTATATATATAGGGTTTGGTAATATGCTTAAAAATGAAGAAAAAGAAAGATATGCTAAAATTGTAATTAAAGCACTAACCAATGTAAATAAAAGAGGGGTGTTATATGGATTTGGAGAAATCAAAGATTTACCAAATACAATTATTACAGTACAGTCCATCCCTCATTCATGGCTATTTAATAAAATGCAAGCAGTATGTCATCATGGCGGAGCTGGAACAACAGCTGAAGGTTTTAAAGCAGGAGTACCAAGTATAATTGTTCCATTTTCAAATGATCAATTTGCATGGGCTCATCGTAGTTATGATTTAGGTATAGGTGTAAAACCAATATATAAAAAGCATCTAAATGTAGATAATCTAACAAACGCATTTAGATTAGTCGAAAATCTAGAATTAAATAATAAGGCTAAGTTAATAAGTAAAAAAATTAAGGAAGAATATGGATTGAAAAATGCTGTTAATGTTATTTTGAAAACAATGGAGGAATAAAATGGAATTTATAACTAATGCTCAAAGAAAAGCTATTAATAAAGCTTCAACAATTAACTCAAATGAATTTTCGAAAGCTAAAGGAGTATTCCCAAAGAGAAAATTTAAAGCAAAAGATATTAAAAAAATGTATGATAATAGATCTAAAGTGTACCCGACATTAAAATCTGTTTTTAAAACTGCTGGGGTTATAAAAAAACATAATATTAAAGAAAAATATTTAAATAATATTACAATAGAACAGTTTGAAAAAATAGATAGCTATATAAAAAATGAATTAGATATGGATAGTTGGGGAGTATGCAGTATTACTGAAAAAGAAATTTTTAAAGGAGATAGCATACCATATTCAAACATAATTGTTATGTCTAGACACATGGATAAAAAGGAGTTTGTTTTAGAAAACTTACCAAATATAGAATGTATGATTGAGGTTATGAAAGTATATGGAGATACAGGGATTGCTACTCTTAAATTAACAGAGTTTCTTCGAAATATGAATTTTGGAGCAATACCGAACCATAGTTTAGGTGGAAATATTGACTATACTAAAGCAGGATATAAAGCGAATCTTGGATATATAGGAAAACATGGATTATTGATAACTCCGCATAGTGGTGCTTGCAATAGATTAAGTATAGTATATACAAGTATCGATAATCTAGATGAATTTTTGAATAATAATGAAGACTTTTCATTTGGTAAAAAATTTTGCGATAAGTGCAATAAATGTGTTAATTCATGTCCTCATGGTGCAATATATAAAGAAAGTAAAGTTGATGAAAATGGACATGTGGAATGTATATCAAACTTAAAATGCAATAGTGGATTTAAAGACTATGGATGTGGTATCTGTATAGCAGCATGCCCATTTACTAAAATAGGATACTGTAAAATAAAAAGCAGTTTTATAAAAAGTAAGTAGTGTGATTTGTATTTCTAATACACAATATTTCAGTTATAAATATAAAAAGGTATGTATCATAGTTTTATGCAAATTTTTTTCGAACATTCGCATCATATAAACTAATAATTTCTTTATATAAATTTTATAAGTAAGTCGACACATAGAATTTTATTATTTAAAAATATTAGATTAGTGTGTTTTTTTGATTAAATTTAAATAATGTGTTACATTTTTGAGTAAAAGTGTGCTAATATAATAGTAATTGTCTAGTGAAATATAAATTGATATGATACAATTATAAAGACGGAGGAGTTTTAATATGGGAATTTTTGACAATCTAAAAAACTTTATTGCGCCAACTGAACCTGATGATGAAGAATATGAATTAACATCAGAAGAAAAAGCCAAAACAACAAGTTATGAAGCGCCAACAACAAAAGGGGTAAGTAAAATGACAAATGATACAAAAATGGTTCTATTTGAAGTGAGATTATTTGAAGAAGCAGCGGAAATTGCGAATCATTTAAAATCAAAAAGAGCTGCTGTTGTAAATATACATAAACTAGATAGAGATAATAAATTAAGAACACTTGATTTCTTAAACGGTGTTATCTACGCACTTGATGGTTCAATTCAAACTATTGGAGAAAATGTTGTTCTTTGTAGTCCAAAAACGATTCAAGTTGAAGGTCAAATCAATTTATCTAATAATGATGATTAATTTGAAGTAGATAGGAGGCGATTTAAGTGAGTGAACAAAAAAAGATAAGAATTAGTCCAAATGGCTATGATATTAAAGATGTAAATAACGTTTTAAATGAATATCATAAGCGCTTTGAATTATTAAAAAAAGGTATAGAGAAAAGAAATGCTGAGATTAAACGACTTAATAGTATGTGTAATTCAATGTTTGTTGAAATAAAATCATTAAGACAAACTAATGAGAAATTTGCTCAGGATAATATTGATATTATAAACAAAGCAAAACAAGAAGCTGAAAATATTATGTTGACAGCAGAAAGTAATGCTGATTTAATAATTAAAGAATCACTAAACAACGCTAGTTATATCTTGGCGGAATTAAATAAGATTACTGAAGTGAATCAAAAAGCAAAATTACAAATGCAGATTCAAATATCAGAAATTTTAGATCGCATTGATCGTTTAGACGATATAGATTTAGACTTACCTGATTTAAGTTGGGTAGAAAAAAAATAAGCAAAGATCAAGACATGTTAATACCAAATTAATTTTATAGAGAGTCTATGGCTGGTGAAAATAGATAAATTAATGGTAATAAAATCACTTGTAAGCTATTGTTAAAAGCAATCGTGAATCTGCGTTAATGAACAAGAGTGATAGTTTTTGTAAAACTATAACTAAGGTGGTACCGCGAATAGTCATTTCGTCCTTAGACTTAAGGACGTTTTTTTTATTTTAAAAGGAGAGTAAGATGGATTATAAAGACACGTTATTGATGCCGAAAACATCATTTGAGATGAGAGGTAATTTACCAAAAAAAGAGCCAGGTATTTTACAAAAGTGGGAAGAAGACAATCACTATGAAAAATTAATGGAAAAACATGCGGGACAAAAACAGTTTGTTCTACATGATGGTCCTCCATATGCTAATGGTAATTTACATGCTGGAACAGCAATGAATAGAATTATCAAAGATATCATTGTAAGATCACATGCAATGAATGGATATCATACACCATTTTTCCCTGGATGGGATACTCATGGTTTACCTATTGAAAATGCAATTCAAAAACTAGGTGTTAACCGTAAAGAACATAGTGTAAGTGAATTTAGAAGTAAATGTCATGAGTATGCACTAGGTCAAATAGCTACACAAAAGGCAACGATGAAAAGACTTGGTACTATAGCGGATTACAATAGTCCATATATTACTTTAAATAAAGAATTTGAAGCAAGACAAATTAAGTCATTTGCTAAAATGGCATTAGATGGTTTAATCTATCAAGGTTTAAAACCAATTTATTGGTCACCAATTCAAGAAACTGCAATAGCAGATTCTGAAATTGTTTACTTTGATAAAAAAGACCCTGCAATCTTTGTAAAATTTGATGTTTTAGATGGTAAAGGAATACTAAATGAAAATGATTCATTTGTTATTTGGACAACTACTCCATGGACAATTCCAGCTAATCTTGCAATCTGTTTAAATGAAAAATTTGATTATGCTTTAGTTAAAACAAGTAAAGGAAATTTAATTGTTTTAGAATCTAAGGTGAATGAATTATTAGAAAAATTTAAATTAGAAAATGATGGAATCATTAAAGTGTTTAAAGGTAAAGAGTTAGAATTGATTACTGTTAAACATCCATTCTATCCAGAAAGACCATCACTTGTTATCTTAGGTAACCACGTTACTGATGAGAGTGGTACAGGATGTGTTCATACAGCACCTGGACATGGTACTGATGACTTTTTTGCTGCAAGTAAATATGGAATAAAAGCATTTTGCCCAGTAGATGAGCAAGGTAAAATGATGAAAGAAGCAGGAGAGTTCTTAGAAGGTTTATTCGTTGATGATGCTAACAAAGCAGTAGGTTTAAAATTAGATGAATTAGGAAACTTATTACATTTAGAATTTATTACGCATAGCTATCCTCATGATGAAAGAATGAAAAAACCAGTTATCTTTAGAGCAACTGTGCAATGGTTTGCTTCAATTGATAAAATTAGAAAACAATTATTAGAACAAATTAATAATGTTACTTGGCACAATGAATGGGGTCAAACACGTATTTATAATATGATTAAAGATCGTGGAGACTGGTGTATTTCAAGACAAAGACTTTGGGGATTACCAATACCAATTATTTATAATGAAGATAACACACCAATTATTGAGGCTGAAGTATTTGAGCATATTAGTAAATTAATTGCTGAACATGGTTCAAATGTTTGGTTTGAAAAAGATGTAAAAGAATTATTACCACAAGGTTATACAAATCCTAAGAGTCCTAATGGTAACTTTACTAAAGAAAAAGATATTATGGATGTTTGGTTTGATTCAGGAAGTTCACATAATGAACTTGAAGCTCGTGGATTAACTAATCCATGTGATTTATACATGGAAGGTAGTGACCAATATCGTGGATGGTTTAATTCATCTTTAATTGTAGGTACAGCAACTAATGGATATGCACCATATAAAGGTGTATTATCACATGGATATGTATGTGACGCAAAAGGTGAAAAAATGTCTAAATCTGTAGGAAATACAGTTGACCCTTTAAAAGTTATCGACCAATATGGAGCAGATATCTTAAGACTATGGACATTTACTGTAGATTTCAAACAAGATATAAGAATTGGTGATGAAAGCTTAAAACAAGTATCTGAACATTATCGCAAAATTAGAAATACAATGAAATTTATGTTAGGTAATGTAAATGAAGAAGATTTCAATCCAAGTACAGATCTTGTAAAATATGAAGATTTATTATCATTAGACCAATATGTAATGGTTACATTAGATGAATTAAATAAATTCGTTAAAGAAGCTTATTTAAAGTTTGATTATATGCAAGCAAGTGCTAAAATTACTAACTTTATGACAAATACATTAAGTAGTTATTATTTAGATTTTACAAAAGATATTCTTTATATTGAGAAAAAGGATAGCTTAAGAAGAAGACAAGTACAAACTGTAATTTATCACTGTTTAGATACACTTGTTAGATTATGGGCTCCTGTATTAAGTTTTACAATGGATGAAGTAAAATCACACTTCAATTGTCTTGATACAGATATGATTCATTATTTAGAATTTAATGAATATCAAAACTATAGTAATTCAGAGGAATTAAAAGCTGACTTTGTAATTTTACAAGCAATTAGAGTTGATGTTTTAAAAGCATTAGAAGTAGCCAGAAATGATAAAATTATTGGTAAACCTTTAGAAGCAAAAGTAAATATTGTTTTAACAGAAGAACAAAAATCAGTTGTGGACAAAGTTGTGGATAACTTTGCACAATGGTTAATTGTTTCAACTGTTGAATTTAGTGAAGTATCAGACATGTTAGAACTTGAAGTATCTAAAGTAAAAATTACTAAAGCTGAAGGAGTAGTTTGTCCAAGATGTTGGAATATTACGGTATCAACTAAAGAAGATGGATTATGTGCACGTTGTAGTGAAGTTTTAAAATAGAATGCAACCAAACATAGAAAAAGAATATAAAATGATGCTAGATAAAGAAAGCTTTAATCAATTGATTAAAGCTTTACCAAATAGCATCATTAAAGAGCAGACTAATTATTATTATGATTGTAATTCTTCAAAAATGGCTGCAAGAATCAGAGAACTAAATAATAAATTCTATTTTACCTTAAAAATTAAAGAAGATAATTTATTAGAATTTGAATTTGAAATTACAAATAATTCATTAGAACATGATGATGTAAAAGCTTTATTGTTGAGATATGACATAAAAGATATTACTTATATTGGATATATGGAAACGATAAGATATGAATATCATGATGGATATGGTACTTATTGTATAGACCATAGTAAATATTTAGGATATGAAGATTATGAAATTGAATACGAACTTGATAATTATCAAGATGATCGTTTAAATGAGTTTATGAGTTTTTTAAGTGAAAATAATATTACATACCAAGAAAATAAAATTTCCAAGTTTAAAAGATTTATTGATCAAAAATCTATGGCAAAATAAAAGGTTGATATCATATGATATCAACCTTTTATAATTTTAAACTATTTTTTAGTTGGTAGTTTTGATTTAATTTTTAATGTAGTATGAGTAGTGAATACTTCTGATAGAGTTGAATTAAATTGTATTGTTTTACCAGTGCTTGTTTTAATTTCAATTTTATTTTTCTTAATTAATGTTATTGACTGAATATTTCTAAATTTAATTTTTTCTGACTTGATTACTAAATTAGTATCATTATAATAAATATAAAAAGTAGATCTTAAGTTAATATATTCACCTGTTGCGAAAAATATTAATACTAATCCTAATGCAAATAATTCATAATCAGCAGACGTTAGACTTAAGCCAACTACTGCGATACTATAAATGGTAAAGAAAACATAAAATAGTAATAACGTTTTGTTATAAAATACTTTAGTATAGTTATCATTCTTTAATTCTTTATAAAGTTGATTATCATGTTGATATCTTTTATATTGAAAAAATAAGACTACAAGTCCAATTACTACAGCTATTATTGAAATATACATAATTTCCTCCTAATGTTTATAGATTTAATTTTACAACAAAAATACTTGTTTTTAAATATCAAAATCAATTTGTATGCTATATAATAAAAATATGAGAAATATAGGAGCAAGGAAAATGATTATACAAAGTAAAAAAGTATGGCTTAGTGGGCAATTTGTACCAGCTCAATTAGAGATTATTGATGGAAAAATAGTTAATGTACTTGAATATAACAAAAAAAATGTTGATAAAGATTATGAAACTAAAAGAATAGTTCCAGGATTTATTGATATTCATACACATGGTGCATATGGCTTTGATACTAATGATGCAATTGAAAACGGATTAAAAAAATGGATTAAAGATATCACAAATGAAGGGGTAACAACAATACTTCCTACCACAATAACACAAACTGAAGAAGTTTTAACTAAGGCATTAAGAAATGTTGCAGCAGTTAAGAAAGAAAATATTGAAGGGGCAGAAATTTTAGGTATCCACTTTGAAGGACCATATCTTGATTTAGTTTATAAAGGTGCTCAACCAGAAGAATGTATTGTAAAAGCTAGTGTTGAACAATTTAAAAGATATGAAGAAGCAAGTGATAATTTAATTAAATTGATTACTATGGCATGTGAACATGATGAAAATTTTGAATTAACAAAATATTGTGCTGAAAAAGGTATTGCAGTTTCAATGGGTCATAGTTCAAGTACATATCATCAAGCAATTATGGCTGTAGCAAATGGTGCTAAATCTATGACACATGTTTATAATGGGATGACACCATTTAATCATCGTGAAAATGGATTAGTAGGTGCAGCATTTAGATTAGATGATGTATATGCTGAAGTAATTTGTGATGGTAATCACTCTACATTAGCTGCTTTAAATATCTTATTTAAGACAAAAGGAAAAAACCATATAATTATGGTGACAGATGCCTTAATGGCAAAAGGATCACCAGCTGGAACTAAATTTTTATTTGGTGGACATGAAATTGAGATTTATGATGATGGATCAGCACATTTAACTGAAGGAAAAAAATCATTGGCAGGAAGTACATTAAAAATGAATGATGGATTAAAACTTTTAGTTGAAGATGCTTTAGTACCGTTTGAGTACGCTTTAAATTCATGTACAATTAATCCAGCTAGAATGTTAAATGTTGGACACTATAAAGGTTTATTACATGCAGGATATGATGCAGATATAGTTGTTTTAGACGATAATTATGCAGTTTTACAAACTTATTGTAAGGGTAAATCAATGCTTTAACACTTTCTAAAGAAAGTGTTTTTTTTAATTTACTACAATAATTAAATTTTACTTAGTATGAAAAGCGGCTAAAATATAGTATAATTTTATAGCGTAAAAGGAGAAAATATGAAATGGTATGAACAACGATTTGTAAATCGTAGAGATTGGATAATTGAACATTATGAATATTTCAATTTTCTGCCAGAAGAGGGTTTAATAATTATGGCAATTGATTTTTTAAACTCAAATCAGATGGAAATTTCATATGATTTATTAGCTAAAAAAACAAATTTAAAACCGGCTGCGATAGATAATACTTTAAGTAGTCTTGCTAGTAAAGGTTTATTAATAATAAAGACAAATAGTAAAGGTATAAGTTTTGATTTATCGCCATTGTTTGAAAATGATATCAGTAATAAAGTTGCTGTTTTAAATGATAATATCTTTAAAATATTTGAAGAACAATTTGGTAGATTATTAAGAAGAGATGAAATAGAAAAATTAAATGATTTGATAAGAAAGTATAATGAAAAAAATATTATTGTTGCTTTGAAAAAATCAATTATTTACGGTAAAATAAGTATGGCATATATAGAGACAATATTAAGGACAGATAAAGAAAATGAAAATGAATCCAATTGATAAATTAGCTGTTATTGAAGATATGTTTCCAAATGCTAAATGTGAACTAAATCATGAAACTCCATTTCAATTAGCAGTAGCGGTTGCACTTAGTGCTCAAACAACAGATGTTAGAGTTAATATTGTAACTAAAGAATTATTTGGTAAATACCCAGATGCAAAGGCTTTTAATGAGTTAAGTTTAGATGTTATTAAACAAGAAATAAAAAGTATAGGCTTATATCATAATAAGGCTAAAAATTTAAAGGAAATGGCAAAGCAGGTAGTAGAATTACATGATAATATACTTCCAAGTGATCGTGAGTCACTAGAGAAACTTGCAGGTATAGGACGTAAAAGTGCTAATGTTATTTTATCAGAGTGTTTCAATGTTCCCGCAATTGCAGTAGATACGCATGTCGAAAGAGTTTCAAAAAGGATAAAGTTAGTTCCAAAAACCAAAAATGTCTTGGAAGTTGAAAAAATTTTGATGAGAAAAATTCCAAAAGATAAATGGATTCAAGCTCATCATTTACTTATATTTTGGGGTCGATATCAATGTATGAGTAAAAATCCAAACTGTAATAATTGTCCATTAATCACAGAATGTTGTTACAAAGATAGACTTAGATTGGAAAAATAAATATGAATAAAATTGGTGATATTGTAGAAGGCAGAGTTACAGGTATTAAACCATATGGTGCCTTTATATCATTTGATAATGATATAGTAGGTTTATTGCATATTTCTGAAATTAGTGAAAATTATGTAAAAAATATTAACTCTGTTATAAAGTTTAATGAATTAATTAAAATAAAAATTATTGATATAGATAATGAAAATAAACAGTATAAATTATCTTTAAAAGCAATAAAAAGTAAATCGACAAGAAAATTTAAAAAAAATAAAAATTATGGAAGTATACCAGAAATTAAAGTAGGATTTAAATCGTTGGAAGACAATTTAGATAAATGGATCAAGGAGGCTAGAAAGAATGATTAAAATTGATTTAAGTAACGCACTATTAGAGAAAGATGTAAATTCTTACCAAGATATTATTAATGATCTTGATAAAAAACTAAATGACAAAAGCTACTTAGGTAATGATTACCTTGGGTGGTTAACATTGCCAAATGATTATGACAAAGATGAATTTAAAAGAATCATTGAATTAAGTAATAAAATCAAAGATGATGTTGAAGTTTTATTAGTTTGTGGTATTGGAGGATCATACTTAGGGGCAAGAGCGGCCATAGAAATGATTAAAGGGCTATATCCAAATACAAATAAAGAAGTTATTTTTATTGGTAATACATTCTCATCGACATATTTTATGCAAGTTGAAGAATATATTAAAGATAAAAGTGTGTATTTAAATGTAATCTCAAAATCAGGTACAACAACAGAAACTGCTTTAGCATTTAGAATGTTAAAACAAAATATCGAAGAGAGATATGGTAAAGAAGAAGCGAAAAATCGTATTATTGTTACTACGGATAAAGCTCGTGGTACTTTAAAACAATTAGCGGTTCAAGAAGGATATGAAACGTTTGTAATCCCTGATGATGTTGGCGGAAGATTTTCAGTGTTAACAGCTGTAGGGCTTGTACCATTAGCGTTAATGGATATTAATATCGAGGAAGTAATGAGTGGGTTTAAGCAAGCTTACGATGATTTATTAGTAGCTGATATTAGTAAAAACCCAGCATATCAATATGCAATTGTTAGAAGAATCTTAGAAGAACAAGGTAAAACTGCTGAAATGCTAGTTACTTATGATCTAAGTATGACAATGGTTAGCGAATGGTGGAAACAGTTATTTGGGGAATCTGAAGGTAAAAATGGAAAAGGATTATTACCAACTAGTGGAACATTCTCAACAGATTTACATTCATTAGGACAATTTGTTCAAGATGGAAATAAGATTTTATTTGAAACTTTATTATTAGTTAAAAATCCTATGTTAGATAAATCATTCCCAAGTGATGAACAAAATTTAGATAATATGAACTACTTAGCTGGTAAGTCATTAGACTGGGTTAACAAGATGGCTGAAAAAGGAACTTTAGAAGCACATGTTGTTACAGGTAAAGTACCTAATGTTATTATTGAATTAGAAGACACATCAGCAAAAACATTTGGATATATGTGTTACTTCTTCTTTAAAGCATGTGCAATGTCTGTATATATGTTAAATGAAAATCCATTTGACCAACCTGGTGTTGAAGTATATAAAGCTAACATGTTTAAACTACTTGGTAAAAAATAATCAAGAAATATAATATTATCCATTCTGTGGATAATATTTTTTTATATAAAATATAACAAAAGAGTAAAAAAAAGCTTGTAATTACAAATAGATATGTTAATATATGCATGTTACACTACTGTGATATATATATGTAGTGTTGAGGAGATAGTATATGAGTCATCAAGAATATGGAAAAAAATTATTAAGTGAATTACATTGTGTTGTTCCTTTAACAACTATGCAAGAACACATACATCATGGGGATACTAATACGTATGAACACTGCTTGTATGTGGTTTCAATGTCTTTAAGGTTTGCAGATTTACTACCAATTAAAATAGATACAAAAGCATTAGTACATGGCGCAATGCTACATGATTTTTTTGGGTATGATTGGAGACAATATAAAAAAGATAAATTAGGTAATCATGGATTAGAACATCCATTTACTAGTGTTAAAAGAGCTAGTAGATATATTGAACTTTGTCAAAAGAGTCAAAATATTATTGAAGCACATATGTGGCCAGAAAATTTATTTGTATTGCCAAAGAGTACAGAAGCTTGGATTGTATGTATAACAGACAAGATATGTGCGATTAAAGAGACTTTTGGGTTAGTAAAGAACTTAAAAGCTAAACAAATTGAATTTAATGATTAAACAACAGTACAACTGTTGTTTTTTTTTGTATTTTCATGAAAATATTTTCTTTTTTTGTAATTTTTAAAAATATTTCAGAAAATATATTGAAATCATTTTCATTAGTATATATAATTATACATATAAGTTAGAAATAACTATAAAAAAAGGGAGAAATTATATGAAATTTGTGAAAACTTTATTAGCTTTAAGTATGGTATTTACACTAGTAGGTTGCTCGAGTACTGAGGAAGAAACAAGCACTGCTAGTGGTGCAGCAAAAATTGGACTTCATTATGAATTATCAGGTGAAGTTGCAGATTATGGTCAAGTTGAACTAAATGGTTCTAATTTAGCTATTAAACAAGCAAATGAAGCTTTAGGGAAAGAAGCATTTGTTGGTGTTGAATATGATAATAAATCTGATACAACAGAAGCAGTTACTTTAGCAAATAAGTTAGTCAATGATGGAGTAGTAGGGGTTATTGGTCCTGCAACATCTGGTGCAAGTGCTGCAACTTATCAAATTCTAAATGATGCAAGTATCTTTACAATCTCACCATCTGCTACAGCTAATGGACAAACATTAGATACAAATGGAAATGTATATGATTATGTATATCGTGTATGTTTTGAAGATTCATATCAAGGAGCAGCGATGGCTCAATACGCTTACGATGATCTTAAAGCTACTACAGCTGTAATTTATTCAGATTCTGAAACAGATTACGCAAAAGGTTTAACAGATGCATTTAAAGCTCAATTTGAAAAATTAGGAGGAACTGTAGTTTCAGTTGAAAACTATATTGCAGGAGATACAGAATTCTCTTCTGTGTTAACTAAGTTATCTCAAGAAGATTTTGATGTAATGTATGTTCCTGGTTACTATAATGAAGCAGGGTTAATTATTAAACAAGCACGTGAACTTGGTTTAGATCAACCTATTATTGGACCAGATGGTTTTGACTCTACATCACTTGCTGATTTAGCAGGTGCAACAAATTTAAATAATGTTTACTTTACAACTGCATATACAACTGTAGGTGCTAATGATGCCTTATTAAAATTTATTGATGATTACAAAGCTGAATATGGTGAAGAACCAAATATGTTTGCAGCCCTAGCATATGATGCAACAAATCTATTAATTGAAGCTGTAAATACAGCAGGATCAACAGATACTGCTGCAGTTAAAACGGTTATCGATGATATTAATTTTGAAGGAGTTACAGGAAGTTTCTCATTTGATGATACTCATACTCCAATTAAAACAGTATTAGTAGTTGAACTTGTAGATGGTGTACAAACAAACGCTATTGAAGTAAGTCCAAAATAGATTATAAATATGTTATAGGAGAAAGTTAATCTTTCTCCTATTTGTAAGTATAGAGGGGTATTAGTATGTCAGAATTTTTACAACAATTAATAAATGGTTTATCTTTAGGTAGTATATATGCCTTAATAGCTCTTGGTTATACAATGGTTTATGGCATTATTAAATTAATAAATTTTGCACACGGTGAAATATATATGCTAGGTGCATTTACGGGATATATTGCAGTAGTGTATTTTCAGTTTAATTTTTTATTTGCATTAATATTTGCTATGTTAGTATGTGCTATATTAGGTGTTGCTATTGAAAAAATTGCTTATAAGCCACTAAGAAAAGCAACAAGAATTGCATCATTAATTACTGCAATAGGAGTTAGCTACTTTTTACAAGCATCAACACAAAACATTATGGGAACAGGGGTTAAAACATTTCCTGAAGTTTTAGTTAATGAAGTATTTATGTTAGGAGAAGTAAGAGTTAGTTTACATCAAATACTAATTTTTTCAATTACAATAATTCTAATGTTACTTTTACAATATATTGTAAGATTTACAAAAGTTGGTCGTGCAATGCGTGCAGTTAGTGCTGATGTAGATGCTGCAAGATTAATGGGTATCGACGTAGATAGAACAATATCATATACATTTGCAATAGGAAGTGCATTAGCAGGGGCCGCTGGTGTTTTAGTTGGAATTTATTATAATTCAATTAATCCACTTATGGGATTAGTTCCTGGTTTAAAAGCGTTTATTGCAGCTGTGTTTGGTGGTATTGGTATAATACCAGGTGCAATGTTTGGCGGATTTTTTATTGGAATAGTAGAAACTTTAGTTTCAGGATATGGATCTTCATTATATCGTGATGCTGTTGTGTATTTAATTTTAATTATCGTATTAATTGTAAAACCTGCAGGTCTATTAGGTAAAAATACGAAGGAGAAAGTATAGTATGAAAAACTTATTCAGTAAAACAAATTTATGTTGGTTAGTTACAATAATACTATCATTTTTCTTAATTCAAATTTTAGTATCTGCCAACATTATTAATAATGTTGGTGTAACTGTTCTAATGACAATAGGTATAAATATTATCTTAGCAGTATCATTAAATTTAATAATTGGTATAACAGGTCAGTTTTCATTAGGTCATGCAGGGTTTATGGTTATTGGGGCATATGCAACAGGTGTTGTAATTACGCATTTTGAAGCAAGCTTACTAGGTGTGATTTTAGGGATGTTATTAGGTATGTTACTAAGTGGAATAGTATCATTTGTAGTTTCATTACCAATCTTGAGGTTAAAAGGTGATTATTTAGCAATTGCAACTTTAGGGTTTGGAGAAATTATTAGAATTGTAATATTGAATATGGATATAACTAATGGTGCAGCAGGAATGATTTTACCAAAACTAATAGGTTGGGAATTTATATTTATTATGGTTGTTTTAGTTACAATTATTATCTTGAATTTCTCGATTAGTGCCAAGGGGAGAGCTTGTATATCAATTAGAGAAGATGAAATAGCAGCAGAAGCAATGGGTATTAATACAACTAATTATAAAGTATTAGCTTTTGTAATAGGAGCTATTATGGCAAGTGTTGCTGGGGCTTTATATGCATCATCATTTTATGTTATAAAACCAGATATGTTTTCGTTTAGTAGATCAATAGATGTTTTAGTGTTAGTAGTATTTGGCGGAATGGGATCTTATACTGGATCATTTTTATCATCATTTATTATTAGTATAATTAATGTAACTTTACAACAGTTTGCAGCATTTAGAACTATAATATATGGTGTGGCATTAGTTGTGATAATGATCTTTAAACCTAGTGGAATACTTGGAAAAAAAGAGTTTAGTTTTACTAAGATTTTTTCTTATCTAAGTAAGAAAAAGGAGGCTAAGGTATGAGTGTATTAAAGGTAAATAATTTAACTAAAAATTTTGGTGGATTAACTGCAGTTAGTGAAGTTAGTCTTACTCTAAATAAACAAGAGTTGATTGGTTTAATTGGTCCAAATGGAGCAGGAAAAACAACTTTATTTAATATACTTACTGGAGTGTATGAACCAACAAGTGGAACTATAGAGTTAAATGTAAATGATAAATATGTATGTATAGAAGGTAAAAAGCCATATGCAATTACAAGGCTTGGCTTAGCAAGGACATTTCAAAATATTAGGTTATTTAAAGATTTAAGTGTAATTGATAATGTAAAAATAGCAATGGATAAAGATATAAATTATGGTTTATTCTCTACTATCTTTAGGACTAGTAAATACTATAGTGAAGAAGAAAGAATACATCAAGATGCTATAAAACTATTAGAAGAAATAAGTTTAGTAGATAAAAAAGATACTTTAGCTAAAAATCTTCCTTATGGTGAACAAAGAAAATTAGAGATAGCTAGAGCATTAGCGACTAATCCTAAAATTTTATTTTTAGATGAACCTGCAGCAGGTATGAACCCACAAGAAACTTTGGAGCTAACTGAATTAATTAAAGTAATTAAAGATAAATTTGAATTAACAGTTATATTAATTGAACATGATATGTCATTAGTTATGAAAATTTGTGAAAAAATATTTGTTTTAGATTATGGTAGATTAATTGCAAGTGGAACTCCTGATGAAATAAAAAGTAATAAAAAAGTAATAGAAGCATATTTAGGGGAGGAATAGTAATGCTAAAGATTAATAATTTGAATGTCCATTATGGAATGGTTCATGCCCTTAAAGATTTAAGTATAGAAGTTAATGATGGAGAGATTGTTGCATTGATTGGAGCAAATGGCGCAGGAAAAACAACGTTACTACATAGTATAAGTGGCTTGCTAAAAAGTACAAAGGGTGAAATAATATTTATAGATAGTACTATTTCTAAAAAAACAACCAAACAAATTGTTGAAAGTGGATTAATTCAAGTACCAGAAGGTAGAAGAATATTTCCTTTAATGAGTGTGTATGAAAATTTAATAATGGGAACTTACGCTAGAAAAGATAAATTTAATTTGGAAACAGAAATAAATGAAGTCTTCGCACAATTTCCAAGACTTAATGAAAGAAAAAAACAATTAGCAGGAACGTTAAGTGGTGGTGAGCAACAAATGCTAGCTATGGGTAGAGCATTAATGGCTAAACCAAAATTGTTATTATTAGATGAGCCAAGCATGGGTTTATCACCTCTATTAGTAAAGGAAATATTCTCGATAGTCAAAAAGATCAATGAACAAGGAACAACAATTTTATTAGTTGAACAAAATGCAAAAATGGCATTAAGTGTGGCTAATCGTGCTTATGTAATTGAAAATGGAACAATAGTATTAAGTGGAAGTGGAAGTGATCTTGCACAAAGTGAAGAAATAAAAAAAGCTTACCTAGGAGGATAAAATGATTGTAAAAGACAAAATGACAGTTAATCCTTATTGTATTTCAAAGGATACAACAATTAGTAAAGCATTAAATGTAATGGAAGAAGGTAATTTTCATAGAGTTCCTATTGTAGATGGTAAAATATTAATAGGTCTTATAACAGAAGGTATTATAGCTGAAAATACCCCAAGTAAAGCAACAAGCCTATCAATCCATGAATTAAATTATTTATTATCAAAGAATACTGTAGAAAATATGATGGTTAAAGATGTTATAACGATAACAGAAAAACAACCACTAGTTGAAGCAGCTGTTTTAATGAGACAATATGATATTGGATGCCTTGTTGTAGTAAACGATAAATACGAAGTTGTTGGAATCATTACACAAAATGATATATTTGAAGCATTTATAGATTTATTGGGTTACAATGAAAAAGGTGATAAATTTAATATTTTAATCAAAGATGATAAACCAGGAGTTTTAGCAGATCTTACAAATCTATTTTTTGCACAAAATGCAACTATCACATCTTTAGCAGTACATCATAAAGAAAGTGAAATAGAAGTTGTAATTAGAGCAGATAATGTAGATAAAGATTCAATGAAAAAATTATTGTTTGAGAAAAATTATAAGTTATTATAATAAAATAAAATCTTGCTTAAATAGAAACAAAAGCTAAATAAATTTTAGTATTTAAATTAATAATGTATAACATAAATAAAATAGAAACAATAACTAGCTATTTAACTGATTAATTCATAGTGACAAAAAATGGTTTTTATATAAAAACAATTACTAAAGTTTAATTATATAGCAATTTTTTATTGACAACATTACACGCATGTGTTAATATAATGTGTGAATAAAGAGGTTAGAGGAATATGAACATGGAAATAAAAAATGATAAAGGATTTACATTAATAGAGTTGATTGTTGTAATTGCTATAATTGCAGTACTTGCAGTTGTATTAGCCCCACAATACATTCAATATGTTGAAAGAGGAAGAGAATCAAGTGATATACAATATGCTCAAAATTTAATGGATGCAGCTTCAATGTCTGCGGCAACATTAAGTGTTATTGAAAATGAGTATTACACAATTGGTTGGGATACTTCAACTAGTAGAGGTGGAACAGCTGATGGTGAATTAGCAATAAGAATTGGTGATGATATATATTCTCAAGGGACACCAGCTTTAGTAGCAGGTAATGAATTCTACGATGCTTTCTTTGCAATTATTAAGGAAGATGAATTGTACGATGCAATCTCAACATTTGGTAACTCAGAAGATTTTAAATTTACGATTACTGCAGCGACTGGAGAAATATCAATTTCAGCTACTGCTTCTCCAAACTGGGCACTAAAATTTAGTAATTAATTTAATAAGTAAAAAAAGAATTATTT
>CAYJNO010000021.1:0-34806 GCA_964371715.1 uncultured Erysipelotrichaceae bacterium
CATGTTAAAATATAGTTATAAACAATGGAGGAATTATGAACTTTGAACAAAGAATTTATCAAGAAGAATTTAAACTAAATGATACAGATTCACAAATCATCGAATATATCTTAAACAATAAAGATAATATTCATAATATTTCTATTCACAATATTGCAAAAGATTTATTTATGGCACCAAATGCCATTATGCGTCTTTCAAAAAAACTGGGTTATAGTGGTTTTAGTGAACTTAAATTTTCTATTAACCAAGAATTAGATAGTAAAGATCACCGTACAATTGAAAATAAAGTTCTATCTAAATTGCCACAAAACATTATTAATTCATTAGATGTCTTAGATGATAAAATAATGAAACTATTAGTTACTAAAATGAAACAAGCAAATAAAATTGTATTTGTTGGTATTGGTGATTCAGTTTATTTTTGTGAATTATTTGGTCGTTATTTAAGATGTTATGACAAAAAAGTGGAATACTACCAACAAATCCATGACATTGAATATGCCATTAGATTTGTAAATAAGGATGATTTGGTTATCGTTATTTCAGCTTCTGGCGAAGTAGAACGTCTTATTGATTTAGCTACTAACGCTAAAAAGTTAGATGCTTATACTTTTTGTATCACTCATTATGGTAAAAATACTTTAGCTGATATATGTGATGCTCAACTAACATTTTGGGGAGAAAGACGTATAGTTAATGGTTATAATGTAACTGATCGAAGTGGCTTAATGATGTTAATTAGATTAATTTGTGAAGAATATTGGCGACACGATTAATGTGTATAAATTCTAAAATTTGATTAATTATATTTTTTGAATGTTAAAATAAATTTGTTGGAGGATTTATATGAAAATATTAATTGCGCCTGATTCATTTAAAGGATCACTTAGTGCTAAAGAAATTTGTCGTGTTGTTAAAGGAGCAAGTGAAAAAGTATTCACTGATGTTGATGTTATTAGTTTACCTGTTGCTGATGGTGGTGAAGGAAGTGTTGATAGTATCTTAGAAACTTTAAATGGAAAATATCAAAAAATTAAAGTTAATAACCCTTTATATTCCATAATTGATGCTGAATATGGTTTATTCAATCAAAATGAAGCTATTATTGAGATGGCTAAAGCTTCAGGTTTACCATTAATTAAAACTAGTGATTTAAATATAATGGAAGCTAATACCTTTGGTACTGGAGAGCTTATACTAGATGCTTTAAATAATGATGTTAATAAAATATATATTGGACTTGGTGGAAGTGCTACTAATGATGGTGGAATTGGCTGCTTAAATGCCTTAGGAGTAAAGTTTTTAGATATAAATAATAATGAATTAAAACCGATCCCCGCTAATCTTATTAAAATAGCTGACTTTGATATGTCAGCTATTGATAAAAGAATATTAACTACTGAAATAATCTTAATGTGTGATGTTAATAATCCTTTATTAAATGAGTTTGGAGCAACAGCAATATTCTCAAAGCAAAAAGGAGCTAACCCAAAACAACAAGAACTACTTGAAGCAGGATTAGAACATTTTTCTAATATTGTCAAAGCAAAATTAAATAAAGATGTAGCAAACACACCAGGAGTTGGTGCTGCAGGTGGTCTTGGATATGGACTTTTAGCCTTCTTAAATGCTGATATTAAATCAGGTATTGAATCAATACTAGATATTTTAAAAATTGATGATTTACTAACTGATGTTGATATTTGTATCACAGGAGAAGGTAAAATGGATGAACAATCAGCCTTTGGTAAAGTTGCAAGTGGAGTAGCAAATAGATGTAAAAATAATAATATTCCATGTTTTGCTATTGTTGGTGGTATGGATAATAACGCAGATGTTATGTACAACTATGGTATTACCTCAATAATAACAACGATCAATGGTATCATGAGCATTGAAGATGCCATTAAAAATGCTGAACCATTACTAGAAAATGCTGCCATTAGACTTTTTAGAACAATTAATTATCATAATAGTGTTGAATAACACTATTTTTTTGTATACTTATACACAAATAATTCGATAGTAAGTGTATTTATTTAATAATTAGAATTAAATAAATTTATTATTATATACTAAAAGCAAATAGGAGGGTAAGGTATAATGAACTTACAAAAATTAACAAACAAGAATTTAATCGTCTTAAATAGTGACTTAACTAAAAAAGATGAAATTATCAATTTATTAGTAAATAAATTGGCAGATGAGGGGAAAATATCATCAGCTGAAAGATTTAAAGAAGCTGTTTATAATCGTGAACAAATTTCAGAAACAGGTATGGACCAAGGACTTGCAATTCCTCATGGAAAATCTAACTTTGTTAATGAACCAAGCTTTGCAGTTTGTATTACTAATAATGTAGTAAGTGATTGGGAAAGTGTAGTTGAAGGAAATGAAGTAAAATATGTTTTCTTACTAGCAATCCCAGAAGTTGATGAAGATGGAACACAAATGAAAATGTTATCAACTATGATGACAAAAATGGCTGATCCTGATTATACTAACAAACTATATAATGCTAAGGATGTTGATACATTCTATGCTTTATTAAATGAAACTGAAGAAGAAGAAATTATCGAAGAAGTTAATGAAACAGTAGTAACAGATGAAAAAATAATTTTAGGTATCACTGCATGTGCAGCTGGTATTGCTCATACTTATATGGCAGCAGAAGCATTAATTAAAGCCGGTAAAGAAATGGGTGTTAAAGTCTTTGTAGAAAAGCAAGGAGCAAATGGAATTGAAGATCGTCATACTGCAGCTAATTTAAATGCAGCAACAGCAGCAATCTTTGCAGTTGATGTTGCGGTTAAAGATGAAGCACGTTTTGCTCACTTACCGGTTGTAAAAACAAGAGTTGCAGCTCCATTAAAAGATGCTAAAGGATTAATCCAACAAGCTTTAACAAAAGCTGAAACACATACTAAGGGTGAATATGTAAGTGATGGTACTGATGAAGATAAAAAATCAATTGCCGAGGAAATCAAAGCATCAGTATTAACTGGTATTTCACATATTGTACCTGTAATCGTATCTGCTGGGATGCTTGGTGCATTCATTGTAATTTTTAGAAACTTTGTTGACCTTGGAGATGGTGCTATTTGGGGAGCATTTAAAACAGACAACCCAAGTCACTGGTTAGTATTATTAGATATCTTTAGAGGTAACTTATTTAATTTAATGGTTCCTATCTTATCTGCTTATATGGCATATTCAATCTCTGAAAAACCTGCATTAGCTGCTGGTTTTGCTGCTGGTCTTTGTGCTAATCAAGTAGGTGGTGGATTCTTAGTTGGGATGCTTGGAGGTTTAATTGCAGGTTATGTAGTTAGATACTTAAAAAAATATATTCCAGCAAAAGGAAATTTTGCAGGATTTATTAGTTTTGTATTGTACCCTGTATTAAGTGTTGTAATTACAGCTTCATTAATCTTATTCGTTATTGGAGAACCTGTTGCTTTATTAAATACTATTATGTTTAATTTCTTAGGTTCATTATCTGGTGTAAATGCTGCAATTCTTGGAGCATTTATCGGTATCATGGTTTCATTTGATTTAGGTGGACCTGTTAATAAAGCAGCATATACATTTAGTGTTACAGCATTAAGCCAAGGTGTATTAATGCCATATGCAGTATTTGCTTCAGTTAAGATGGTTAGTGCTTTTGCAGTAACTTTAGCTACTAAGTTTAGAAAAGATTTATTTACTCAGGAAGAAATTGAAGTTGGTAATTCAACTTGGATGTTAGGACTTGCAGGTATTACTGAAGGTGCAATTCCATTTATGATGGCTGACCCAATTAGAGTTATCTTCTCATTATGTACAGGATCTGCTGTAGCTGGTGCTATTTGTGCTTCATTCAATATTGGGCTTGATGTTACAGGTGCTGGTATCTTCTCAATGTTTGTATTAACTGCAGATAACTTACCAATTGCTATGGCTGTATGGTTTTTCTCAGCAGTATTAGGAGCAATCATTTCAGCAATCTTATTAATTGTTACAAGAAAAATGAAATTAGCAAAACAAAATAAGAAATAGGAGTTAAATATATATGTCAAAGAATGTGCATGTAGTCCCTCATATGCATTGGGATCGTGAATGGTATTTCACAACAGAGGAATCAAGAATTTTATTAATTAATAACATGGAGGAAATTATGGATCGTTTAGAAAATGATCCTAATTACCCTTACTATGTTTTAGATGGTCAAACAGCAATTTTAGAAGATTACTTTGATGTAAAACCTGAGGCTTATGATCGTGTAAAAAAATTGGTACAACAAGGTAGATTAATCATCGGTCCTTGGTATACACAAACTGATGAAATGGTTGTTGGTGGAGAATCAATTGCTAGAAATCTTTTATATGGCATTAAAGATTGTAAACAATTAGGTGATCCAATGATGATTGGTTATTTACCAGATTCATTTGGACAATCAGAAAAATTACCAGAAATACTTAATGGATTTAACATTAATCGTGCTATTTTCTGGCGTGGTGCTAGTGAAAGACATGGTTCAACAAAAAATAATTTCTATTGGGAAGGTAATACTAATGGTAAAGTACTAACACACTTAATGCCTCTTGGTTATGCTATTGGTAAATACTTACCTTTAGAAAAAGATGCTTTAGAAAAAAGAATGTCTAAATATATGCCAGTACTTGAGCGTGGAGCAGTAAATGATGCCATACTATTACCAAATGGTCATGATCAAATGCCAATTCAACAAAACATCTTTGATGTTATGAAGCAACTTAAAAATATTTATCCAGAAAAGAACTTCTTTTTAAGTAAATATGAGCATGTCTTTGAAGAAGTTGAAAAAACTTCTAATCTAGACACTATTAAAGGTGAATTATTAGATGGTAAATACATGCGTGTTCATCGTTCTATCTTTTCATCTCGTGCTGATTTGAAATCATATAATACACGTTTAGAACAAAAACTTACTAATGTCTTAGAACCTTTAGCAACACTTGCTCATTCATTAGGGTTTGAATATCATGATGGCTTAATTGAAGCTATTTGGAAAGAATTAATGAAAAATCATGCTCATGATTCTATTGGATGTTGTTGTAGTGATCATGTCCATAAAGACATTGAAAATCGTTTCTTCTTAGCCGAAAATAAAATTGATGAATTAACAAGATTTTATAAACGTAAAATTGTTGATGCGATTCCAACTGATGTTGCCTTAGATAAATTTGTTGCATTCAACCTATTACCATACGAAAAAAATATGACAATCGAAGGTCAAATCATCACTAAGATGAAAAACTTTAAATTAGTAGATGAAAACAATAATGAAATTACATTTGAAGTTTTAGAAACTGAAATTGTTGACGCTGGTTTAATTGACCGTCAAATCGTTCATTATGGTGATTACAATCCATTCATTAAATACTCAATTATTTTAAAAGATACTGTTCCATCATTAGGTTATAAAACATATTTAGTTGTTGAACAAGATGGTGAAGCTAATTTAGCTTCTAAAGAAAATACTGCAACTATCACAAATGATTTCTATCATATCAATGTAAATAGTAATGGTACATTAACAATAAAAGATCTTCAAAAAGAAGAAACATACACTGATGTCTTATTAATTGAAGACGGTAGTGATGATGGAGATGAATATGATTTCTCACCATTAAAAGATGACTTTATCATTACTTCTAAAGATGTTAAAGCGGATATTAAAGTTGAAAAATCAACATTTAAAACTTCTTTAACAATTAAATATACAATGGATATTCCATATAACTTAGAAGATCGTAAGGCTAAAATAATAAACTCTAAAATGGGTGTTGAAATTAATGCTACAATCTATAATGATTCAGAAATCATTAAATTAAATGTCGATATTAACAATCAAAGTTTAGATCATAGAGTAAGATTATATGTACCATCAAACTTAACATGCACTCATTCAGTATCTGATAATCAATTCGGTTCTATCACAAGACCAGTATTTGATGATGCTATGCTTGTATGGGAAAAAGAAGGATGGGATGAAAGACCAGATTCTATTTACCCTATGTTAAGCTATGTAGCAATGGACAATAATCAAGGGCTTGCTGTCTTAACAAGCTCAGTTAGAGAATTTGAAGTAATTAATGAAAAATATGATACAATAGCTATTACTTTATTTAGAGGTGTTGGTTATTTAGGTAAAGAAGAAATGTTAAGAAGACCTGGACGTCCTTCAGGTATTAAACTTGCAACTCCTGATGCTCAATTATTAGGTAAGCAAAGCTTTACATTAGCTATCGTAAGAAATACTAATGAATTAGCAAAACATGCTAAAGAATATACTACAGGTATAGAGACTTATAATAAAATGCCATATAATGCTATGAAGTTAAATGAAGTAACATTTAATACACCATATTCATATTCATTATTTAATGCTAATAATGAAAATATGATATTAAGTGCATTAAAGAAAGCTGAAAATAATGATGGAATTATTATGCGTGTTTATCAAGTTAATACTGATATCATGAATGTAGAATTAACTACAAATAAAAATATTGTTGAAACTAACTTAAATGAAGAAATTTTAAATAATGAGTTACTAAAAACTTTAGAAGTTAAAAATAATATTGTAAAAACATATCTAATAAAATAAAACAAGGTTGACTACCTTGTTTTATTTACTTTAAAATATTAAGTGAGGTAAATATATGAAACTATTAAAATTAATACCAGCATCAAAAGATTATTTATGGGGTGGAGAAAATCTAAAAAAAGATTATAATAAAACAACTGATTGTTCACCACTTGCTGAAAGTTGGGAATTATCTGTTCACCCAGATGGTCCAAGTTTAATTGATCATCCAGACTACAAAGATACTAACTTTAAGCAATACATTGAACAAAACCCTACTTTATTAGGAACAAATGCATCTAAGTTCCCTTATTTTCCAATATTAACAAAATTTATTGATGCAAAACAATCACTATCGATTCAAGTTCATCCAAATGATGAATATGGACAAAGAGTTGAAAAAGAATTTGGTAAAACAGAAGTATGGTATATCTTAGATGCTAAAGAAGATGCTTATATCTACTATGGCACTAATAAAAACATTACTAAAGAAGAGATGCGTCAAAGAATTGAAGATAATACAATTACTGATGTTTTAAAGAAAGCACCAGTTAAAAGAGGAGATATTGCTTTTATTGAAGCTGGAACAATTCATGCTATTACTGAAGGAATTATTATATTAGAAATTCAACAAAATTCTAACTCTACATATCGCGTATATGATTTCGCACGTGTTGGAAAAGATGGTAAACTACGTGAATTACATATTGATAAGGCAATTGATGTATCAACACTTACACCAATTGAAAATGAAGTTATACCATGTGTTATGACACAAAATGATGGATATCAACACGGTATTGTTTCATATTGTGATTATTTTAAAGTTGATCGTTATTTAGTCGATACTAAAGTTACTTTAACTGCAAGTGATGATAGCTTTATTGCTATTACATTCATTGATGGTAGTGCAACTATTAGTGCTAATAATGAAACTTATGAGTGCATTAAAGGAGATACTTTCTTTGCACCTGCAAATCTTGGTGAAGTAACAATCTCAGGACAAACTGAATTTATTACCGCTAAAGTATAATATTAAGTCAAAATACCTTAATTGAAATTAATCAATTAAGGTATTTTTATTAATTACGCTCACCTTTGATATCAATATTAAAATAGTACATATCTTTTAGATTAAACATCGAACCTTCACCCTCATATACTGTAACTTGGATAATATTTGCTTCATCTTCCTTGATGTTTGATAATTCAATCTTCATTTTATTATCATCGCTCCCTGGACATTCACTAGGAATTTTAAATTCTTTTTTATCGTCATATATTATTATTGCCTTTTCAGGTTTTTCATATTATTTTCCATTAAATATATGTATGTTATTATTTGTTTTATTTATTAAATTATAACAAGATTATAAACTAATGTTATTACAAAATAAAAACACATCTTAAAGATGTGCTTTCATATTTTATCCATTATCTACTACATCTGCTTGTACTGCATTTGATTCAACCATAAAGTATATACCATTATAAACTACTTCATTAATATCATCTAAAGCTAAACTTCCATTACCTTTATATGTTAATAATTCATTATCCTTTAAATTATTTTCACCTAAAATAATTTGATTTTTTCCTTCTAAGGCAAATGTCAGTGCTTGAATTACTTCAATTCCACTTTCAAGATTACTAACATCGATTGTTGCATCTTTTAAATATACTGTATTTGTTTTTGGTTGATATATCATATACCCACCATCTGCTACTTCTACAGAATTATGTAATACAGCATTTGCTGAAGTTTCAATAATAACATTTCCTTCTTCATCATAAGTACCACCAACATATTGATTATCTATTAATAATACATCAATAATTGGTGCTGACATTTCTTCTTCTGATTCAATAATGTTTACTCCTAGTACTCCCGATACAGTAAATATTATTGATAATAATATTGTTAAAACAAAAATTGTTAATAATGTTTTATTTATGCTTATTTTGCCATTTGCAACCATTTTTTATATCCTCTCTCTCTTATATTTTCTATTATTTAATTGTATTTTTACTACAATAATATACTCAATGGTGTATTTAATCTTAGTGATTATATTGTATATATATTGTTGTGTCAACAAAATTTTATAAAAAATGTAACAAATTTTATTTTATTACTATACCAGTGATAACTATGCATGCATTGTATATATTTTAAAATTAATATGCTAAAATGATTGTTATTACGAGGTGAAGAATATGAGGCAAATTTTAAAGTATACATCGCTTACAATAATTTCTTTATTGATGAGTGGTTTATATGCCATTATAGATGGTTTATTTATTGGACAAAGTACTGGCGATGTCGGTTTAGCTGCTATTAATATAGCTTGGCCTATACCTGCTTTATTCATTGCAACAGGTCTTGGTCTTGGTGTTGGTGGTAGTATCTACTATTCACAAAATATTGGACAGAGAAATAATCATTTAGCATTTAATGGGCTAATTACAACTTATTTAACTTTATTTATTGTTGCTTGTTTTTTCATGATTTTTTTCTACTTTAGTTATCCGACTATTCTAACATTATTAAATGCTCAAGGGGCAGTTTATCAAAGTGCTAGTGAATACTTAAATATCGTTATATTAGGTTGTGTCTTCTATATTATATCTTTAGGATCTATACCTATCTTAAGAAATATTGGTTTACCTTTTTATGCAATGTTAATATCTTCCACTGGTATTATCTTAAATATTTTCTTTAATTATAATTTTATTATCATCCAAGAAATGGGAGTTAAAGGGGCTGCACTTGGTACTTTATATTCTCAAATTATTTCTTGTATATTAATGATTTTATTATATATTTTAAAAGGTAAATTTTTACTTAAACTTAAAGATCCAAGTATTAAAATAATTCCATTTAACAATCTTAAATTAATTTTAAAAAATGCAATTGCTCCATTTGGCCTATCTTTAATGCCTTCTATTATATTAATCTTTTCAAACTATACTTGCTTACATTATGGCAGTACCGAGGGAGTTGCAGCTTATACTGTTTTATCTTATATTACTTTTCCAATGAGTAGTATGCTTTTAGGTATTGGTGATGGTTTACAACCTTTGATGTCTTTAAAGTATGGAGAGAATAATAAAACTGAGCTAGACTTTATTATAAAGACTGGTTATAAATTAGGACTTGGTTTAGTAGTAACTTTAATGCTAGGACTATTTTTTACTTCAAAGTATGTTGGTTCAGGATTCAATTTAAGCCCTGTTGCTAATAGCTATTTTAATGAAGCTATTATTTATGCAACTTTTGCATTACCCTTTATATTCTTATTTAAGTATGCAATTAGTGTTGCTAATGCAACAGCAAATACAAAAAAAGCTAGTACATTAACATATCTTGAAGGTCTAATTATTTCTCCGATACTTATTATTGTGCTTGCTTTACTTTTTTCTTTAACTGGTGTATGGCTTTCTTATTTAATAGCTAACATTATGATGGTATTTATTGCCTATATTATCTACCATTAAGATACATAATCAAACTCATAAATATCTGCAGCTAATTCATTTAAGGCATCAATATTATTAACATAATATTTTTTGCCTTTTTTTATAATATATTCACTTTCAATAAAAAATCCAATAGTTCTTAATAAGTGGCGATAACTAATAAACATTGAATCACTAGCTTCACTTAGATTTAAATCAATATAATTATCAATTTTTGTATGTTTAATAATATAATCAGCAACACGAGAATCCACAGGTATTGTGACATGGTTAGCTAAAAGATTATCTAAAGTAACTACTCTATTTGATAAGTCTTTACATAACTTTACTAAAAAATCACTATCTTTCAATAAATCATCGCGATTTTGTTCTAAATCAATTGCCAAACAATATACATCTTCATTTGCAATAACATTAACACTTGGTTCTTCTTGCCAAATAGAACTTATTTCTCCTACAAGTCTAACACTATTGTAAAAACCATATATTAAGTCTTTACCACTATTTGAATGCTTTAAAATCTTAAGTTTTCCAATCATTAAAATATATAAGTACTTTGAAACGATTCCTTCCTTAATTAAATATTCTCCCTTATCAAATTTATATAATTCTAAATATGGAACTAAATCTTTACCAATTAATTCTATAACCTCACTTCTTTTAGAATACTCTTTTATTAACTCTGGATTATTTATAATTTTCATATATAAATTATATCTTATATATTAGTATTTTTTACAAATTTTTAACCATTTTAGTGACTTATGTCATTTATCCTACACATATATTGTGATATATTAGCAATGTCATATAAATTTAGGAGGAAAATATGAAAAAACTATTCATTGTTTTAATGGCATTATCAATGTTTATTACTGGATGTTCAAGCACTGACAATAGTCAAACTGGTGAAGAAACAGCAAGTGATTACAAAATCGCATTATTAACAGATCCTTTAGGAGCAGAAAAATTCTTATTACAAGCGTATGATGAATTTAATCTAGTTGCTGAAGAACAAGGATTCACTGCAACACATTTAGAAGCAACTGATTCAACAGCATGGACTGACAAAGCTCGTCAAGCTGCCACAGAAGGTTACGATTTAGTAATTGGTATTGGTTGGCAAGCTGGTGGAGCATTTAGTGCTTTAGCTGAAGAATTCCCAAATGTTAAATTTGCAGTTGTTGATACAGTTGCAGAAAATACTGATGTAAAAAGTATTGCATATAACACAGCTGATGGAGCTTATGTATTAGGTGTTATGGCTGCTAATGCATTCCCTAATGAAACTCTATTTGGTTATATTGGTAACTTCCAAGATCAAGCAAACTTTGCTTACCGCTATGGTTTTGAACAAGGTGTATTATCTGTTATTCCAAACGCTGAATTTATCGTAAACTATGCAGATACTTACAGTGATACTGCTGCTGTTTATAACTTAGCTAAACAACAAGCTGCTGCAGGAGCTACATTTATTATGGGTTCTGTATCATCTTCAGCAAATGAAGGTTTATACCAAGCTGCTTTAGACTTAGCAAATGAAGGTAACCCTATATATACAACTGGATTAAGTGTTGACCAAACAAGAAGTGATAATCCATATATTATTGGTGGATTAACTAAAGATACTGGTATTTCTACAAGATTAATCCTAGAAGAATTTTTAGCTGGAAACTTTACTGGTGGATCATCTTTAGTTGGATTTAAAGAAGACGCTTTTGGTGTAGTACATATTAACACTGGTGATGTTACATTTACTAATGAAGAAATAATTACTCCTGAAGTTTTAGAAGCAACTAATACTGCTGCTTCTGCAATTAAAAATGGTGAGATTATAATCGAAGTACCATTACAAAACTAAAAATAGGAGTGACAAATATTATCTTTGTCACTCTTTATAATTGAGCTATCAATTATATGGAGGGACTATGCTTATAGAAATGAAAAATATAAACAAGTCATATGGTAATGTAAAAGCAAATAAGAATGTAAGTTTAAATCTTAAAAAAGGTGAAATCTTAGCCCTTATTGGTGAAAATGGAGCTGGAAAGTCTACAATAATGAAAATTCTATATGGATTAGAAAAAGCTGATAGTGGTGAAATTCTAGTTAATGGAAATATTGTAAATTTTAAAAATCCAAAAGATGCAATTAAGCATAGTATAGGAATGGTCCAACAACATTTTATGTTATTCGATGATTTGAGTGTGTATGAAAATATTATCTACAATCAAGAAGTCAATAAATTAGGTTTTTTAGATGTTAAAGCTAATTTAGATGTAGTTAATCAATTACAAGAAAAATACGGTTTGAAAGTTAACCCGAAAGCTAAAATATCAGATATTTCAGTTGGTATGGGTCAACGTGTAGAGATATTAAAAATATTATATCAGAATGCTGATATTATTATCTTTGATGAACCAAGTGCTGTATTAACACCTATCGAAGTTGATGAGTTAATCAAAACAATGAAAAACTTAAAAGCCTTAGGTAAAAGTATTATTATAATTACTCATAAATTAAGAGAAGTAATGGATGCTTGTGATCGTGTTTTTGTTATGCGTGATGGTGAAGTAGTACATGAAACATTAGTAGCAGATACTGATGTTGATAAACTATCATATCAAATGATTGGACGAGAACTTACTTTAAATGAACATCCAATAGCTAAACCAACAGCTAAAATCTTAGCAGTTGATAATGTATCAGCTATTGATGATCATGGAAAACTTGTCTTAAACAATGTTTCTTTAGAAGTATATGGTGGAGAAATTGTTGGGATTTGTGGTGTATCTGGTAATGGACAAAGTGAACTTATTAGATGCATTAGTGGAATCGATACTAATTACCAAGGAAATATAACTTTAGTAAATCAAAATATTAGTAATAAACCTGTTAATGTTGTTAGAAAGGCAGGCTTATCTCATATTCCTGAAGATCGCTATTTTTGGGGAAGTGCTAAAGATGCAACTTTAAAAGAAAATTTAATGATGGGTTTAGAGCATGATAAACATTTTGTTAAGTGTGGAATTATCAACCATAAAAATGTAAATGAACATGCAACTAAAACAATTAAAAAATATGGTGTCAAAGCCGATAACTATCAACAAAAAATTAAAGAATTATCTGGTGGTAATGCTCAAAAATTAATTGTTGCTAGAGAGATAGAACAGAATAAACCATTCTTAATTGCTTGTGAACCAACACGTGGTGTTGATATTGGAGCAATGGAATTTGTTCATCAAAAACTAATAGAAAAAAGAAACAATAATGATGCTATCTTATTAGTATCCTCTGAACTTAGTGAAATCATTTCTTTAAGTGACCGTATCTATGTAATGTTTGAAGGAGAAATTAAGCACGAATTTAAGCGCGAAGAGTTTGATGAAAGAAAACTTGGATTAATTATGACTGGAGGTAATATCTAGTGAAGTATTTATTAAAAAAGCTAGAACCTTTAAAGTCAACTATTATTGCTGTTGCTTTTGGTTTAGTAGTTGGTGGCATTATTATTGCTATGTCTGGTAAAGATCCATTTGTTGCAATATCTCAATTGTTAGTCGGTGCTTTTGGTACACCATATGCAATTACTACAACATTAGTTAGAAGCACACCAATTTTATTAGCTGGTATTGCTGCTGCTTTAGCTTGGGGTAGTGGATATCCTAGTATGGGTGCACAAGGACAAATGGTCATGGGTGCTTTAGTATCAGCTATAGTTGCTGTTAATCTTGAAGGACCAACAATCTTAGTGTTAATCGCTAGTATTATTGCTGGTATGCTAGCTGGAATGTTATATTCATTTATCAGTTGTTTAATAAGTGAAAGATTTCAGATTTATCTATTAATAGTAACTTTAATGTTTAACTATATTGCTGATAATATTGCTTCATACCTTACTACTTATAACTTTAGAGATCCAAATGCAGTAGATAATTTAGCAATTCAAACAGAACATGTACAAGATGTTATATTACCTCGTATATTTGAAAATTATACTTTACATTTTGGTTTTATTATTGCAGTTATTGTAACTTTAATTATTACATATATTATTAATTACACTTCATTTGGCTATCATACTAAAATGGGTGGATTAAATTCAAACTTCTCAAAATATGGAGGTATCAATAGTGTTAAAACTATGTATTCAACTCTATTATTAAGTGGAGCTATTGCAGGTCTTGGAGGAGCTATTGAAGTCTTTGGGACACGCTTTAGATATGTTGATAAAATGATTACATCTCCTGGCTATTCATGGAATGGTATTACCGCTTCATTAATGGCAAACAATAACCCAATTGGTGTTTTATTCAGTGCTATCTTTTTAGGTGGATTAAACACAGGAGGATCATCTATAGAATTTCATTTAGGAATTCCATCTGAAATTACAATTATTATTCAAGGTGTAATTACAATGTTTGTTACAGCTATATTTATTATTAAATTTAAAGGAGGTAAGAAAAATGCTTAGTGTTGATTATCTTCTTGAAATTATAAGTTCAACAATTAGAATGTGTTCCCCGCTATTATACTGTGGTCTTGCAGCTGCTATTTGTGCCAAAGCTGATATCTTTAATATCTCAATGGATGGAGCAATGCTTGCTAGTGCCTTTTTCTCAATTGTTGTTAACTTTTATACGCATAATGTATTTTTATCTGTGTTAGCTGGAATTTTAGCTAGTATGTTAGTTTCAGCACTAGTTGGTGTCTTGACAATTAAGTTTAAAGCCAGTCCTGTTGTTGTAGGGATTGCCACCAATGTCGCCATGGGAGGTGTGACTACTTATTTATTATTCTCTATCTTTAATACTCGTGGAGTCTTCACAGATCCATCATTAGTAGGACTTTCAAAAGTAGATATTGATTTATTAAATAATATTCCATACCTTGGTACAATTCTAAGAGGTTTAACATACATTGATTTATTAGCTTATGCTTCAGCAATAATACTTTATATCTTCCTATATAAAACGGTTATTGGTTATCGTTTAAGAGCATTAGGAATAAATGGTATAGCCGCTAAATCATTAGGAACTAAAGTTGATACTTATCGTTTTGTCACAATTACTTTATCTGGTATTTTATGTGGTTTAGGTGGTGTTTTATTATCAATGGGTACTGTAACTTTATTTATCCAAAACATCACTGCCGGACGTGGTTATATTGCTTTAGCTGCTAATAATTTAGGAAAATCTCACCCACTTGGCGTTTTAGCATCATCTTTGTTTTTTGGACTAACAGAAGCATTAGGTAATTTCTTACAAAATACTTCTGTAAAAGGACAAATTACAGATTCTATCCCCTATGTCGCAACTATTATCGCCTTAATAATATTTGCAATTCAAAAAAAGGCTGCGAAGAAAAACCGCACTAAAAAACTATTAGGTATTAATTAATGAGAATTTTGCACATTTCTGATACTCACTATTTAAATGATTATACGACTAATAAAGATATCTTTAGAAAAACACTAATTAATATTACTAGTCCCCTGCAAAGTCTAGAAACATTAACTAAAGATCTTGAATTTGACTTAATCATTCATAATGGTGATATCACACACCATGGCAATTATGATGACTTTCTAAGTTTAAAAACGTTTATTAAAAATACTTACAATATACCGATGATAACTACCCCTGGAAATCATGATATTAGAGAAGAATTTTTAAAAGCTTTCCCATCCAAACATCCTGCACGTTACTTAGACTATCATGTTGCCAATGAATTATGTATTATTAGTTTTGATTCAACTCACACTAATAATGCATCAATCATATTAGATGAAGATGTAAAAGCAATTGAAAGTATAATTTTAAACCATCCAGACCAAAAATTTATTCTATTCACACATCATCATTTAATAAAAGATCAATTCACAATGCCAGAAACTGCCCCCCCGCATAGTTTCTATGAATTGTTAGAAAAATATCCTATTATCGCAATATTAACAGGGCATACACACCATAATTATGTAGGCTCTATCTGCACTATCCCCTACTACACAATAGGATCTTTATCTTTTAAAGCCGAAGATGGTAATAAAGAATTGATTATCAAACAAGATAATTCAGTAGGTTTAATTGATTATAAGAATAATGAGTTAACATATTCAATAATTAATGATAAATCAGATGAAATTATCGATGTAATAAAACTATAAAAGACCAAATTAAATTTGGTCTTTTATAGTTTTATTAAGCTTTTTGCTAGTGCTAATGCACCACTTACTCCCGCATTATCATTAAGACTTGGCGGAATAATATAATCTTTAATTTTATTTGTTGTTAATTCTTCTTTTGAGACATATCCATTAAGCATTTCTTGAACATTTTTGTGTATCAATGGAAATAGCTGTAATTGATGCATTACTCCACCACCAAGTATTATTTTTTTTGGTGATAATACTAAAATATAATTGCATAATGCTTGAGCTATATAATAAGCTTCAAGCTCCCATGCAAAGTGTGACTCCTCTATATCATATGCTCTTTTATTCCATCTATCTTCTATAGCTGGACCTGAAGCTAATCCTTCAAAACATGTTTGATGATAAGGACATTTTCCACCATAATTATCTTTAGGATGCTTAACTAGTTTTACATGCCCCATCTCTGGATGTAGTAAGCCATGTAATAGTTTACCTTCTACTATTGCACCACCACCAATTCCAGTTCCAATTGTCAAATATAAAACACTATCTAATCCTTTTGAACTACCATAAGAATATTCTCCTAGTGCTGCAAGATTAACATCAGTATCGAACCCGATTGGTACCTTTAGTGCCTTATTGAGTTTTTCAACAACATTAAAGTTCGACCAACCTTCTTTTGGTGTGGTTGTGACATATCCGTATGTTGGACTATTTAAATCAGGATCAATCGGTCCAAAAAAACCAGCACCTATAGCTATTACATTTTTATCTTTAAAATATTCTATTACTTTATCAAGTGTTTCTTCAGGTGTAGTTGTCGGAAAAGATATCCTATTTTCTACATTTCCATATTCATCACCTACTGATAAGACAAATTTTGTTCCACCAGCTTCAATAGCACCAAATTTCATATTAGTTCTCCACTTTTATTCTTTTCATATAATAAGCTTGATAATTATATTCATCACAATCAATTTTTAATGATGTATTATGATCATATACTCTGCTTGTCATCGTTTTATATCCATCATTTATGAAAATTTCAATAGAACTTATATCACTAAATATCTCAATGTTATTAATGTTATTTATTTCAAGATTTCTAATACCTCTACCATAACCTGCATCATTCATTATTAATGATAATAATCCATTTTCATAGTTTAATATTGTATTTGTTCTCAAAATAATTTTAAAATTATCATTATTACTAAAATCTATTTTAATACGATACATATTGGATTTTAAATCATTAATATTTATAATTTCAGATGCTTGTAAATCTTCTAATTCTTTAATTGGTTTTTGATATAACATTCCATCCATTTCCACAAGCTCTCTTGGAATTGTTAAAGCTTGTTGCCAATTATCTTTAATTGTAGGATTTGTATAGTCAACATCAGGCAAACCCATCCATCCAATAAAAATTCTTCTACCACTTTCATCAATAAAACTTTGACCTGCATAAAAGTCAAATCCTAAGTCCATTTCATGAAATGTACCTAATTTTTCATTAGATTCAACATTATCATTTAAGATGAAATATCCATTTTGATAAATACTTTCATATAAGTAGCCTTTAGTTTCTACTCCTTGTGGACAAGTAATTAAGAAATTTTTATTATTGATTCTAATTAAGTCAGGACATTCCCACATATAACCATAGTATTCATCACTATTATATCTATTCACATATTCAAATGTTTTTAAATCCTTTGATTTATATAATAAAACACATCCGATATCATTTTTTGTTCGTGCTCCTAATACCATATAATAAGTATCATTTATTTTTTCAATTTTTGGATCACGAACATGACATGTTAAATCATTTGGATAATCTTCATTTTTCAATAAACACACTTTTTCAGACATATTTACGCCATCTTTTGAAGTAAATGTTATTGTATTATGCTCTCTTCCATCATTAATGTAATCATATTCACCATCCAGCTTAACATTTCCAGTATAGAAATAATGTATTTGATTATCTTTTACTATTGCACTTCCAGAATATGCACCTGATTTATCTAATATATTATCTGGATAAACTACCATGCTTTGACTTTTAAAATTAATAAAATCTTTTGTTTGAAATAATCCCCAACCTTTTAAGCCATTATGTACGTCATTTGGAGAATATTGATAATAGATATTATAAATACCATTAAACTGGCATAAACCATTAGGATCATTTAACCAACCAGCAGGTGGCATTAAATGATAACCTAATGCATATTCACCTTTTACATTTAAAGATTCATTAATTTTAATTTGTTTCTTATAATCTTTTAGTTTATTCAACATTAAATACCTCTTCACCTTTATTTTTGTTACCCTCTTTTTTATTACTTATTTTATCACTTGAAGTTACTACCATCAATGTTTCAATACTACAATTACTATTTTTTACTTGTTCTAAATCCATCTCTAATAATAAATCACCTTTTTTTACTAATTGATCTGCATTTACATGAACATTAAATGGTTTTCCTTCTAATGTAACCGTATTAATTCCACAGTGAATTAATACTTCTATTCCATCATTACTTTGTAAGCCAATTGCATGTTTTGTTGGGAAAATCATTAATATTTTTCCATCAAATGGTGCATATACTTTACCATCTGTTGGCATAATACTTAATCCATCACCCATTGCTTTTGAAGAAAATGCTTCATCTGTTGATTCACTTATATCTTTATATTCACCATTCATTGGTGCTACTAATTCTTTTGTTTTTTCTACTTGCGTATTATTTATAATAGTTACACTATTTTTCTTTTCATTTCTTTTTCCTAAAACAATTGTTACAACAAATGCAGTTGCAATTGCTAATAATAATCCAATAGTAAAGTTTAAATAATTACTTGGTGCAATCGATAAATAACCTGGAAGTCCAGCTGCTCCTAAAGCAGTTGCTTTTACACCTGTTAACCCTAAATATGCACTACCAATCCCTGCTCCTGTAATTGCTCCAATAAAAGGATATTTTAATCTTAAGTTAACCCCAAACATTGCAGGCTCTGTAATACCTAATAAAGCACTAACTCCACTTGCTGAACATAAACTTTTAATTTTAGTATCTTTTGTTGTAAATAAAACTGCAAGTACAGCTGCTCCTTGAGCAGCATTAGACATTGAAGCTATTGTAAAGATAAATGTTTCTCCAGAATTAACTAATAATGTTGTTTCTACTGCACTAAATGAATGGTGAAGACCTGTAATAACAATTGGTGCATATAACAAACCAAATAATCCAGCTCCAACAAAACCTAATGTATCATACATCCAAGTTAATCCAAATGCTATAACATCACCTAATTCTCTTAATAATGGTCCAACTACAATAAATGTAATAAATCCTGTAACAATAACAGATAATAAAGGAGTTGTTAAGTTATCTAACCATGATGGTGTAACTTTACGTAACTTCTTCTCAATTGTTGCTAAAATCCAAGATACTCCAAGTACTGGTAATACTGTACCTTGATATCCTACAGCCTCAACACTTAACCCTAATAAATTCCATGTAGGTATTTCTGTAGCACCCGCATATGAGTAAGCATTTAATAAGTCTGGATGTACCATTATCATACCCATAGCTGCTCCAAGATATGGATTTCCACCAAACTTTTTAGTTGCGCTAAATCCTAATAATACTGGTAAATAAACAAATGGAGCATTTGCAAACATATTAATAATTTTTGCTAAATCTGCAAAATCTGGATAAAGTTCTATTAGAGTTTTTGTTTCATGAAATAATCCTGATGCCGTTAATACATTATTAATACCCATTAATAAACCACCAGCTACTATAGCAGGTATTATTGGCACGAATATATCAGATAATGTTTTAACTATTTTTTGTAAGAAATTTCCTTCTTCCTTTTCTTCTTCTATATCTTCTTGTAATCCTAATTGTTTTTTTACTTCACTACATATTACACTTACTATTCCTGAACCAAAGATTATTTGTATTTGACTTTGTACTTCAAACACCCCTTTTGCTCCTTCAATATTTTCAAGTTTTTCTTTGTTTACTTTTGTTTTATCTTTTACAGTAACTCGAAGTCTTGTAGCACAATTAACTACAGATTTTATGTTTTCCTTTCCTCCAAATTCTTCAATTACTTCTTTTGCAATTCTATTATAATTCATATACCCTCCTTTATGGTATCGTTCCCACACTTATGATAGCATAAGTATTTTTTTATGTCAAGAATAAATGATACCGTTTACAAAAAAAGAGTATCTAGATACTCTCTCCATTAATTATTTTATAGTCTATTGATAATAATTTATCTACATTTTCTTGTTTTATCATTTTCACTAAATTTTCGGCAATTTTATCACCCATTAATACATTATCAAATATTATCGTTTGTAAACTTGGATGTAAAAGTTCTGAACTTTCATATCCACCAAAAGCTACCACACCAACTTGATCTGGTATTTTAATATTTGCAGTTTGTAATTCTTTATACACCGCCATTGCAATATTATCTGTGGTACAAATTATAAGATCATATTCTAATTCATTTATTAGTCCTTTAATTACAGTTCTTGTTTTATCATATGTAAAATCTGTTTCAATTGTTTTAATAAAATCTATTTTATAATTTGCTAAGCCATCAAATACGCCTTGCTTTCTTTTAACTCCTACTGAAATATCGTTTTCACTAACTGTTAAATATAAAATCTTTTTATACCCTTTTTCACCCACTATATTACCAATTTGATACCCAGCCTCGTAGTCTTTATTAATTATAGATATACCATCTTCATAATGTTGCCCTGCAATAATAACTGGAATATTTATTTTAGTTATTGCTTCATGATGCAGATCACTTATTATTGTAGCAAATAAGATAATACCATCTACTTGCATATGGAAAAGATTATATAATGCTTTAATTTCTGCAGTATTATCAAAAGTAGTATTTATTATTATTGTTGTATAACCTAGTTCATGCAAATTTTTTTCGATACTATTTACTGTTCTGGCCATTGTTCTAGAATTTATGCTTGGTACTATTATTCCAATTACATTTGATTTTTTTAGTTTTAGATTTTGTGCAACTTTATTTGGTTGATAATTATATTCATTTACAACTTTTTCTATCTTCTCCCTTGTTTCTTCTTTAACATAACCACCATTAAAAAATCTTGATACTGTACTTTTACCAACACCTGCATATTTTGCAATATCATTTATAGTAATTTTGTTCTCCACTTAAGTACCTTCTTCCCATTATTTAAAAATTTATCATATTCATTATACCATCTTTTATTCTTTAACTTTATTAATCAGTTGAATATTACTTATTAATTAATTAAAATATGAGTAAGAAGTAATGTTGGAGAAAAATATGACAAAGACAAAATATGATATAAAACGTAAAGAATTATTAAAAGATGTAAGAGAACTTGTTTTAAAATACGGATATGAAAATTTAACAGTACGTCTTATTTGTTCTAAGCTTAACCTAAGTACTGGTAATTTTTACCACTACTTTCCTGAAAAAAATTACTTAGTAAATCTGTTTTTTGAGGATATGGATGATTTTTTAACTAATAACTTAGTAAATAATATGTCTGATGATGAAGCAGTTAATTTATTAAACTATATGAAACTTTATGCAAAAAAAACAATGCAGAATGGTGTTGAAGTTTCTAAGTGTATTAATGTGGTTCCATTAAATGACCAAAATAATAATTATATTAATGAAGAAAGAACTGTTATTAAACTACTAAAAACTATACTATCTAATGGTATGGAAAAAAAACAATTTAATACCAAAATGTCAGTTGACGAACTTACAAAAATGCTTCTTATCTTAATAAGAGGATATAATAGTGATTGGGCAAAATGTAATGGTAACTATAATTTAGAAGAAGAAATAGAAAAATTTTATCATACATTTATTAAAGCAATAACAATATAAAAGTACTCTTTATCAATAAATGATAAAGAGTACTTTTATATTGACATAATATTCACAATACCTTAAACTATTTTTAGAACACGTTCTATATTAGTCGGAGGAAAGATGAAAAAGATTACAAAAAGATTATTGTGTATTTTATTAGCTTTAACATTATTTGTTGGATGTAGCACTGAACAAACAACAAATAATAAGTTTACACCAGGTGAATATGTTGTCGAAGGACAAGGATATGCACCAATGAGTGTCACTGTGACATTTGATGAAAATTCTATCACAGATATTCAAATCGATCATACTGAAACAGCAGGAATTGGGTTAGAAGCTGTACCAGTTGCTGTTGATAAAATTATTACTGAACAAGCATTAGGTTGGGATGTTGTGACTGGTGCAACAGAAACTAATACAGGAATTATTGAAGCTGTTACACAAGCTATGAAAGATGCAGGCGCAACACAAGAAACTATTGATGAGTATATATCAAATGTCGGAAGTGTAGCTGAACAAAAAGAAGATGAAACATTAACTGCAGATGTTGTTATTATTGGGGCTGGTGGAGCTGGTATGTCTGCTGCTGTTACTGCGCATCAAGAAGGTAAATCGGTTATTGTTATTGAAAAAACAGCACAAATGGGTGGTAATACTACTTTAGCAGGTGGAGCTTTAAATGCAGTTGATGAAGGAAGTGAAACTGCTTTAGCTAATAATGATAGTGTTGAATTACATTACACACAAACTTTTGAAGGTGGAGATGAGCAAGGAAACCCTGAATTAGTAAATATTTTAGTAAGTGAAGCTTGGGATGGAGTTGAATGGTTACAATCTTTAGGTATGGAATTTAAAGAAGGTACATTTACAGTTACTGGTGGATTATGGCAAAGAGCACATGCCCCTGTAGAGCCTAAAGGTTCAGGATTCTTTAAAACTTACCAAGAATATATGGATGAAAATGAAGGAATCACTATGTTATATAATACTGAAGCCTATGAATTAGTAGTAGTTGATGGTGTTGTAACAGGAGTTGTAGCAACAGGAGAAACTGGAAATACTATTACAGTAAACGCTAATAATGGTATCGTTTTAGCAACAGGTGGTTTTGGGCAAAGCATCGAATTAAGAGAAGAATACACTACTGAATCTGAAAAATGGCCATTATTAGATGCTTCTATTCCAAGTACTAATACAACATCTATTACAGGAGATGGTATTATCATGGCTGAAGCTATTGGTGCTAACCTAGTACAAATGGACAATATTCAATTATTACCATTAGGTGATCCTGAAACTGGTAGTTTATCAGGTAATATTGAACATGGTGTTGAAAGTAGAATCTTCGTTAACTTAGATGGAAACCGTTTCGTTGATGAAGGTGGTCGTCGTGATGATATGACACTTGGTTTATTAGCTCAAGAAGAAAAAACAATGTACATTGTTATGGATAGTGATTCATACCCAAGTGGTGATACATTAAACAACTTTGGAGAATCTATTGATTCTTTAGTAGAACAAGGTAGAGCATATAAAGCTGATACACTAGAAGAATTAGCAGAAATGATAAATGTTCCTGTTGAAAATTTAGTTTCAACTGTTGAAGAATATAACAAGTACTGTTTAGGTGGAGAACTTGAAGGTGAAACAGATGAATTTGGACGTACATTATTTACTGATACTGAACAAGTTCATGATGGAATCAACGATGGTCCATTCTACGCTGCTGAGCGTGTACCAACAGTTCACCATACAATGGGTGGAGTTGAAATCAACACTAACACAGAAGTTATCAACACAGAAGGAAATGTAATATTAGGATTATATGCTGCTGGAGAAGTAACAGGTGGAATTCATGGTGCTAACCGTTTAGGTGGTAATGCATTAACAGATACTGTAGTATTTGGTAGAATTGCTGGAGAACAAGCTGCAGCATTTGAAAGATAATATTAAAAGAGTGAACAACTAAATGTTCACTCTTTTTTTAATAATATGATTAACCTAAATCTTCCCCATTACTAGCAATTACTTGTCTATACCATTCAAATGATTTTTTCTTACTTCTTTTTAATGTACCACTACCATCATCGTGTTTATCTACATAAATAAAGCCATATCTCTTTGCCATCTCTCCAGTTGAAGCACTAACTAAATCGATACATCCCCATGGTGTATAAGCTTTTAGATCTACTCCATCATTGATTGCTTCCTTCATAGCTTCAATATGAATTTTTAAATAATTAATACGATAATCATCATTAATAATTCCATCTTCTTCTACTCTATCAAATGCTCCTAGACCATTTTCTACAACCATTAATGGTTTGTTATAGCGATCATAAAGATCTACAAGTGCAAATCTCAATCCTTGAGGATCAATTTGCCATCCCCAATCACTAGCTTTTAAATATGGATTTGGTTTACCTTTTAATAGATTACCTTCTCCATTTACTTCATCATCTCCACTCTTACAACTTGACATATAATATGAAAATGATACAAAGTCTACAACACCTTCTTTTATAATATCTAAATCATTTTCTTGCATATCTATTTCAACATTATTTGTACGCCAAATATTTTTTGCAAAACTTGGATATTCACCTTTAACTTGAACATCAGCACAATAATAATTAAATAGTTGATTTTGTTTTTGTGCAGCGATTGCATCGATAGGATTACAAGTAAATGGATATGTAGTAGCATAAATAATCATATTACCTACTTGATAGTTTGGGTCAATTTCATGAGCTAATAATACTGCTTTAGCACTTGCCACAAATTGATGATGAAGTCCTTGAAATCTTTTTTGTGGATTATCAATTTGGTTTAAAAAATCTTTAGTTCCATCATTGATTATACCCAAAGAAAGAAATGATCCAAACTCACCTGTAGCAACATTTATTTCGTTAAAAGTTAACCAATATTTAACTTTACCTTTAAATCTTCTAAAAATCACTTCACAATATCTAGTATAGAAATCAATAAGTTTTCTATTAGCCCAACCATCATATTCTAATGATAAGTGTAAAGGTAACTCATAATGAGATATTGTAATTAATGGTTCAATATTATATTTTAAACATTCATTAATCATGTTTTCATAAAACTTTAAACCTGCTTCATTTGGTTCTAGCTCATCACCTTTAGGAAAAATTCGTGACCATGCTATTGAAAACCTGTATACTTTAAATCCCATTTCAGCAAATAAAGCTATATCTTCTTTATAGCGATGATACATATCGATTGCTACATGTGATGGATAAAAAGTCTCCTTTTCTAAAACTGGTGTAATTCTTTTTGATACATGATGAGTGCCACCTGTGCAGATATCAGCTATTGATAGTCCTTTTCCATCAATGTTATAAGCTCCTTCACATTGATTAGCTGCCGTAGCTCCACCCCATAAAAAGTTATCTGGAAATTTATTTAATATTTTATTCATTATAGACATTCACCATTACTAGCTATTACTTGTTTATACCATTCAAATGATTTTTTCTTACTTCTTTTTAATGTACCATTACCTTCATTATCACGATCAACATAGATGAATCCATAACGTTTTTTCATTTCTCCAGTACCAGCAGATACAAGATCGATACATCCCCATGAAGTATAGCCTAATAATTCAACTCCATCTAATTCAACAGCATTTTTTAATTCTTTTATATGTTGTCTCATATATTCGATACGATATTCATCATCAACATAGCCATTTTCATCTGGAGTATCTACTGCACCTAGTCCATTTTCAACAATAAACAAAGGTTTTTGATAACGATCATATAAATCATTTAATGTTATTCTTAGTCCTAATGGATCAATTTGCCATCCCCATTCACTAGCCTTTAAATATGGATTTTTAATTGATGCAAAGATATTTCCTGCAGTTTTCGATGTAACTTCTGGATCTGCACTTGCACATCTAGAAGCATAATAAGAGAATGAAATAAAGTCTACTGTGTTATTTGATAATAACTCTTTATCCCCTTCAACAAAAGGAATTTTTATACCTTTTCTTTCAAGTTCTAATAAAGCGTATGCAGGATATTTACCACGTGATTGAACATCAATAAAGAAATAGTTTTCACGATTTTTATTTAATGTTTCCCACACATCATTTGGATGACATGTATAAGGATAGACACTACCTGCTGCTAACATGCATCCTACTTTATTATCTGGATTAATTTCATGGGCAATTTTAGTAACTAATGCACTTGCCACTAATTCATGATGTGCAGCTGTATACATCGCTTGTTTTCTATCTTCGCCTTCTTCAAACACTAAACCTGCACCCATAAATGGAGCATGCAATATCATATTAATTTCATTAAATGTTAACCAATAAGTTACTAAATCTTTATAGCGAGTAAATAGTACTCTACATAATTTTTCATAAAATCCTACTAGTTTTCTGTTTTTCCAACCACCATATTCTTTGATCATATGAATAGGACAATCAAAATGAGTAATTGTTACTAATGGCTCTATATTATATTTACGACATTCTTTAAATAAATTTTCATAAAATAATAAACCTGCCTCATTAGGATTTTCTTCATCTCCATTTGGAAATATTCTTGTCCAAGCAATACTTAAACGGTATACTTTAAATCCCATTTCAGCAAATAAAGCGATATCTTCTTTATAATTATGATACATATCTATTGATTCTTTTGCTGGATAAAAATAATTATCTTCGAAATCTAACATTATTTTATCACCTTGTATTATAGGAAAACGATCTTTCCCAATTGGAACAACATCGACGTTGGCTAGTCCTCTTCCATCAACATTATATGCCCCTTCACATTGGTTAGCAGCAGTTGCACCACCCCATAGAAAATTTTTTGGAAACTTCATCTATTTCACACTCCTTCTTTATCCTAAGATAATTAATAATTCATCATTTTTTTTGATTTGTTTTTCTTGTGATTCTACAATATCTAAATAATCATTAGAATTTGTGATAATAACAGGTGTAGTTAGCTCATAACCTGCCTTTTTTATTTCATCAATATCAAATGATACTAGTAATTGTCCTTTTTTTATTTTATCACCTTGTTTTACATGTGACTCAAAATGTAACCCATCAAGTGATACTGTATCCATACCAATGTGAATCAATAATTCAACTCCACTTTCTGATATCATACCTAATGCATGTTTTGTTGGAAATAAAACTGTTAATGTCCCATCAAATGGTGCATATACTTTTCCTTCGCTAGGGTTAATTGCAATACCTTTTCCAATTGCGCCTGTCGAAAATGCTTTATCCTTAATAAGATTTAGAGCTATAGCTTCACCAGCTATCGGAGAGTTAATAATTTGTTTATCCTTAACTAAAGTTTTATTTTCTTCTTTTACACTAACTACTTCAGTATCATTCCAGAAGAAGAATGTTAGTACAAAACCAACTATTGTCGCTATTGCAATAGCAATTAATGAAACATACATACCACTAGCGTCACCATTTGGATTAATATAGTTAACTACTCCAAAAATCCCAAGTCCTCCTGAAGTATATGTTAAAACATTAAAATACATCATGATACCACCACCAATAGCACCACCAATCATAGAATAAATAAATGGCCATTTTTTTGGTAATGATAATCCATAAATCGCTGGCTCTGTAACTCCACAAATACCAGATATTACCGCTGCCGGTACTAATTCTTTTAGTTTTTTATCTTTAAGTTTAAAGTACATTGCTGCAACTGCTCCAGTTTGTGCAAAACTTGGTGCAAATGCTCCTACTAAAATACTACTTACTCCAGTAGTTGTAATTGCAATAATGTGTAATGGTACAACACTCCAGTGTAATCCAAATATAACTAATATTTGCCATACAAGTCCTAAAATAATACCAAATAATAAAGGTGAAAAATTAATTAATGCTTCAAATCCTGATTGTAACCCAGATTGAAAAATTCCAATAATTGGTCCTATAACTAAAAAGCCAACTAGTAAAGATACTAATAATGTAAAGAACGGTACAAAAAATGTTTGAATAATTTCTGGTACAATCTTATAAGCCAATTTTTGAACATAACCTGCAAAAGCTACAATAAAGATTACTGGTAATACTGAACTTAGATAAGATTGGGCAACCCATGGAATCCCAAAAACTGTTGTATAAGCACTAAGACCAAACAAAGAATATGGAGCACTTTCAAATCCTGCTGATAATGCACCTGATTGAATAGTTGGATAACATAATGCTGCTCCAATCATTAATCCTGTCATTGGCTTTACATTAAACTTTTTACTTGCAGTATAACCTACAACAATTGGCATGAAATTAAAGATTGAATCGCCTATTGCATTAACCATAATATAAAAACCATCAGTTGCTGCATATAAACCAAAGAATACAAATAATGCATTCATTCCTTTTAACATACCACATGCACACATTACACCTAAAATAGGTTGGAATATTCCACTTAAAATATCTAATAAACGATCAAATAAATTCCCTGATGCTGCACTTGATGAAGAATCTTGGCTAATAGCTGCAATTGATACTACATCTTCATAAACCTTAGGAACATGATTTCCAATAACAACTTGATATTGTCCACCACTTTTCATAACAGTTACTACACCATCCATGTTTTTTAAGACATCATCATTAGCTTTAGATTCATCTTTTAATTTAAATCTAAGTCTTGTTACACAATGTGTTAAACCATTAATATTATCCTTTCCACCTACATTTTTTACTATTTCTTTTGCTAATGCTTCATATTTACTCATTTTGTTTTCCTCCTTATAAATGAAATATGAAGTTTGGCCAACTTAATGTCACCACCTATTTATATTTAAAGTGTTACCACTTAAATAAACTAATTAAAATATTCATCTAGTTGTTGACTAAACCAACGACCATTTAATACATTATTTAATACACTTAACTTTTCTTCTTCTGTAATACTTTGATCTTCTTCAATTGCCTTAATCACTTCACTATAATTTATTCTTTCATTTACCATTTCTACGATAATACCATTTTCATCGATATCAAAAACCATTTGATTATTACTATTAGGGTCTGTAGAATAATTTTCCCATACAACTAAATCTTCACCATTTGGATCACCATTCCAGATAAAATTTTTAATGTATTGCATAAAAACATCTGTTAATTCATTTACATTATCTGATGTAAAATCATTTTGAAACATTGAAGAGAACCCAGTTGTTTTTCCTGTTAAAAATGGAATAAACACACCATGGAATGCTCCAAAAGAATTTAGCTCTTTTGAAACAACATTTGTATTTGTACCATACTCTATATCTGCTAGATAGATAGCTGAGTCATAATAGTCGTACATTTTATTGGCTGATTCTTCTGCATTAAATAATTCATATAATTGATTACCATAATTTAGTGCAAAAGCTAATTCTTCATTTAGGCTACCATCTTCATTATTATTAAAATAAGTATCAAATGTACCAAATAATGAAAATTCACTAGAGCTTGTTAGCATAAGTAAAGGTACATCATTATAATCTTCGGTATTAAAGCCTTCAGTTGGTAATATAACCCCATCTGTTATTAAATGTGGAAATACTTCCATTCTAATTGATGCATTTGCCATTAATGTTGCGATACGCTCATCTGATAATGAGTATAAGTATTCTTTTACCTCTTCATTATCTTCTAATAACCAAGCTATAGCTTCTTCTTGAGTTTCTTTTATTTGATCTTCTATTACTAATGTAGCAAATGCTTCAGCATTTGTCTGCATTGCAAGTTGTGGATCTGTAACAGTCATTCCCCCACTTAATGAAATTGCTTTATCAAATTTATCCTCAAAAATTGGTGATATCAGCATGGCCATAACATCACGCCCTCCAGCTGAAAAACCAGAAATTGTAATATTATTTTCATCTCCTCCAAAGTTTGAAATATTTTCATTTATCCAATCCAGTGATTTTGCGATATCAAGTAAGGTAAAATTTCCTGAATCTTCATATTCATCACCTGTTTTAAGTGATGGTAGATTAATAAACCCTAGTGCTCCTAAACGATAATTTATACTAACTACAATAGAATTTGTCTCTACTGATAAAATGCTAGCATCAATTTCAGTACTTGTACCTGTTTGATTATTGCCTCCATGAATAAATAATAATACTGGTAAATTATCTTCATTATTATTTGGACGTGTAATATTTAAGTTTAAGCAATCTTCACTACCTATTATTTCATTTGCGGATACTTGTGTTGCGACTTCAGCTTCAATTGTTGCATCAAATGTCCCTTCCCACTTATCTGGATCTTCAGGGGCTTTCCACCTTAAATCATCAACTGGTGCTTTGGCATAGGGAATACCTTGATAAACTAAAACATCATCTACTAGCATCCCTTCTAATAATCCTTGTTCTACTTCAACTAATGTAGAGCTTTCATACAAATCCTCTTTATTGAGTGTTGATTCTCCTTCACCTTGTGTAGTTGCATTTGAAGTGCAACCAACTAAACATAATGTAACAATTAACAAAATAAGTTTTTTCATTTTTTCCTCCATCTTTCTTTTGTTATCGAAATTTGAAGTTTGGCCAACTGAATGTCACCATCTTTGTATTTAAACTAGTATTCTACTAGATAAACCCATATTTTATAAATGATTTATATATTCCATCTTTATCATTATCATCTGTAACATCATCAGCTATGTTTTTTAGTTTTTCACATGCATTTCCCATTGCAATTGATAAATTACAGTACTCAAACATTTCTATATCATTATAACTATCTCCAAAAGCTACAGTATTATATTTTTCTATATTAATATGCTTCAATAGCTTTTCTATTGCTATTGCTTTATTTGTATTTTTTATAAGAATTTCTCCACTATTTTTACCAAAACTGGGCACAGTACATGGTATAACATTAGATATCGATGATAATATATTATATATGTGATCAAATGTCGTTTTCTTATTATCTAGAAAACATATCTTATTTACATTTTCTGGATATTTATTCTTTGACTTCTTCATAACTGATAAAAAAGGGTGTGGGCTATCATTTGTAAGCTTTTCTAATAAGAGCGTATCATCTTCTTTATAAATAATTTTTTGTAGCTCTTTATAACAATTTCCTCCATCAAATATTCCATCATTTGTTTCTAAATAGTATGGTATTTGATTCATTTGCAAGAAATCAATTATTATTTTCAACACTTCACTTGAAAAGTGATTTTCAAATAACACATCATTTTTCACTTCACAAAAGCCTCCTGCTGCACCAATTATTCCATCAATACCTATATCAAGAATACTCTCATAAATTTCAGGTTTAGATCTTCCTGTACATAAATATACTTGATGACCTTTTTCTCTAGCAAGTCTGATAGCCTTTATAGCTGATGATGGAATAGTTTGTGTATCATTTATCACAAGTGTTCCATCAATATCAATAAAAATAATCTTATTCATTAGTATCACTTTTATAGACAACTCTTTGAATATGTATTGTTAAATAAAGTTGTTCTTCATTAGATAAGTTATAGTCATATTTTTCATTTACAAACTTTGTAATTTTAGATACACATAGATATGCACTATTATATTTTTTCTTTATTACATCAAGTAAATCATCTTCTTGATTTCCTTCATATGTTTTTTTATGAATTAATCTTTGTGAAAAGAATTTTAAATGAGAGATAAAACGATAGTAATAAACAGATTCTTCATTAAAAGTGATATTAAAACTATATTTTACTATATTAGATATATCCTGTATTAGTTGTGTTATTTCAACCATATCTTCAATTTTTTCATCCATTTGAGCATTCACAAAATGTAAAGCAATAAATCCAGCCTCATCATCAGGTAGTTTAACATTAGTTTGTTCTTCAATAATTTCTAATGCTTTTCTTCCTACTTTAAATTCTTCAGGATAAAATCTTTTAATCTCCCATAGCAGTGCATTTTTTACTACTATGCCATCTTTAAATCGGACTATAGATGAATATATATGATCGACAATAGAGATATAGATTGAATCGTTTAGTTTTCTACCTAACCATGTTTTACTTCTGGTAATTATCTCTTCTGACAATTCTACATACTCAATCGGAATATCTCTGAGTAATTCTTGAAAGTTTGAGCTAATTTCCTTATTTGACATATAGAATGTTTTATCAACTAGATTATTATCAATTATATCTCCTACCTTTTTTTTAAATGCAAGTCCACATCCCATTACAATTTTTTCATTTCCTTTGTCATCAAATGTTACAATAACATTATTGTTTAAAATCTTATGAATTTTCACCTAAATTCCCCCTACTCAAATAAAAAAACCTACATAAAAATAACTTAAATTTTTTTATGCAGGTTTAGCTTGCTATGCAATCACTATCCAATTTATGTAAAAATATTATCATACTATGCATTTTTGCGCAAGCGGTTTCATTAAAAAAATAGAACAAGTTCCATTTTTTTAATAGTAACTTGTTCATATCTTTATTATCTTTACTTTAAACTACGTAATTTTTATTAATCGATAATATATTAATCATTATTTCACTCAAAACTTTATGGTAAAGTCAATTGTACTATGTTCTACACTAAATTGAAATCATTCTATAGTACTTGTATCAATAACTAATAAATCATCTATAGCTTGTTAGTATTTTACATTATATTCAATCTTTTATTAATTAGATAAGTAGTAATACCATACATTATCACAACTAATATCAAGTTATATAGTATGACAAAGCTATCAAATTCTATACCGATAGCAGTAAATACTACAAGTAATATTACAGCAATGAAAATTGATAATCCACTATTCTTTTTAAACTGATTTTCTATGGCTATTGAAGTATATATAATTAAGATAAAGATACCTACTTCAATTGTTGTTTGCACAAATTCATAAATAGTACTTAATATATTCATACCTGTTACATCGACAACTGATAAATCATTTTGGAAGATGTTTACAAAAAGTCCCATTAAATGAATTTTTCCAGTCAAAATAAATGACAATACAACTCCCATAAATATAAAGTATGCTAACCATATAATTAATATAGTGAAAGTTATTAATGTATCAGCTATTAATTTACTTAACACTAAAGTATTAGTATTAGCTGGAATACTATGTGTTAAGTATGCAAGGTTACCATATATTTCTTTATTAAACTTTGTACCACAGCTAGTTACAATTGAAATAAATATTGCTATAGTACTTAATATAGTTGCTGTTAGTGTTAAAACAAATATGATTGATGAAACTAACACTATTTTATTTTCTGTATTTAAATTATCTGAGTTTAAATTAACTTCAATTAATGATAGATCATTGGCATTTAGAACAATTATTTCATTTAAGTCTCCATAACTGTTTATAACTATTGCCGATATAACAATTATCACAAAAGCTACCCCTAAAAAAATCAAAGATTTATTAAGATCTTTAATATGGTTTTTTAAGTTGTACTTAATTAATTTTAATAACATTTATATACCTCCCTAAAATATTCATCAATACTTTTATTTTCTTCTATTCTTATTTCTTCAGCATCTTTTTGTAGAAGAAGATTTCCATCTTTTATTAAAATAACTTCATCTAATATTGACTCAATATCTGCAATTAAATGAGTTGAAATAATAAGTGTTGAATCTGTGTTATAGTTGTTTAATATTGTTTCAATAATAAATGATCTACTAGCTGCATCTACACCACCTAGTGGTTCATCTAATAAAAATACTTTTGCATCTCTACTTAATGCAATTATTAATTGTACTTTTTCTTTATTACCTTTTGATAATTTTTTAAATACATCATTTTCATCAAGTTTTAATGTTGAAAGCATTTCATAGGCTTTATCAACATTAAAATCAGCAAAGAAATCATTATATGTTTTAATAATCTCCTTTATCTTCATTTGTTCTGGTAAATATTCCATATCTGGTAAATAAGAAACTATACTTTTAGTACTAACACCAATATTATGATTATTTACTTTAATATCACCAGAATTTGGAGTTAATAGACCTGCACATAACTTTATTAATGTTGTTTTCCCTGCTCCATTTTCGCCAAGTAAACCAATGATTCTATTTTCTTTTATTTCGATACTAAAATTATTTAAGGCTATCTTTTTACCATATTTTTTAGTTACATTTTCGTATTTGATTATGCTATTCATTATTATCTCCTTTACTTATTTTTGTAGCTGCCTTATTTACTTCTTCTTTTATCCATTCAACATCACAACCAAGTTTTATCATCTCATTTGTGAAGTCCGCTATTTTTTTTGCAAAAATTTCATTTTTTACATTTTTAATTACTTCTACATCTTTAGTTACATATCGACCACTTGTTCTTTCAGTGTATAGTAATTCCATCCTTTCAAGCTCTGACAGTGCTCTTTGCATTGTATTTGGATTTACTCCAACATCCTTCGCTAGATCTCTTACTGAGTCTAATTTCTCTCCTGGTTTATATTGTCCAGATATAATTTTATGTGTCATTATCTCAACTAATTGTGTATATATTGGTATTGATTTATTAAATTGTCCAGACATCTTTTCTCCTCTCATTTGTACCACTGTATTAAGTGCTTAATACAATAATATACTT
>CAYJNO010000022.1:0-31704 GCA_964371715.1 uncultured Erysipelotrichaceae bacterium
ATTGATATCTTTTTTTATTTTAATAGTTTTATTATCAAAGTATTTATTTATTAGTATTAAAATGCTATACTTTTAAAGTGTAAATTATACATTATGGAGGACTTTATGAAAATTGCATTTGTATTTCCAGGACAAGCAACCCAATTTATAGGTATGGGTAAAGAGATCTTTGAAAATTATAAAGAAGCAAAAGATGTATTTAACTTTGCTAATGAAACATTAAATGAAAATATTAGTGATCTTTGTTTTAATGGGCCTGATGAAGAACTGTTAAAAACTAGTAACCAACAACCAGCTATTCTAGCAACTGAAATGGCAATACTTCAAGTATTATTAGATAAGGGAATTAAACCAGATGCAGTTTGTGGATTTAGCTTAGGGGAATATGCTGCACTAGTATGTGCAAAAGTTATAAGTTTAAAAGATGCATTGCCATTAGTGCGAAAAAGAGGGTTATTTATTCAAGAGGCTGTTGAAGAAGGTGTAGGAAAAATGGCTCTAATAAGTGGTTTAGATCATGAAGTAGTAGAAAATGTTTGTAAAGAAGCTTCAATAAAAGGTGTAGTAGAATGTAGTAATTATAATGCTCCAAAAAGTATTGTAATCTCTGGGGAAAATGAAGCAGTAGATTATGCTATTAGTCTTTGCAAAGAACAAAGAGGAAGAGCAATACCTTTAAAAGTTAGTGCTCCATTCCATACTAGTTTAATAAAAACTGCTGGTACAAAATTAAAAGCAGAATTAGAACAAATTGAAATTAATGAGCCAATTTATCCATTCTATCCAAACGTAACTGGTAAAGTATATTCTAAAGATGATTCAATAATTGATTTATTAGATTTACATGTTTCAAGTCCAGTTCGTTTTGAATCTAGCATCAATGAAATGCTAAAAGATGGAATAGATGTATTTGTAGAAATTGGTCCTGGAAAATCTGTTAATAATAATATAAGTAGAATTGTAAAAGCTTTAGATAAAGAAGTGCATTTATTTAATATTCAATCAACAAGCGAAGTAGAAGAGTTTTTAAAATTTATTGAAAGTAAGAATTAATTTCTTACTTTTTTATGTTATAATTATTTTCATTGTGGAGGGATTATGAAAAAATTTATAGATAAGTATGTAGGTGATAAGGCATTTTACCTTAAAACATTTTCGGTTGGAATCCCATTAGCATTACAAATGTTACTAGCTAGTTGTATGAGTATCATTGATACTATGATGGTTTCTTCTATAGGGATGGTTGGAGCTGTTGGTAATGCTAGTCAATTAATTACTTTAAATGATGGAATATCATGGGGGATATTAGCAGGTATTTCAATGTTTTCATCTCAGTTTTACGGTGGTAAACAAATACATAATTTAAAAAAAGCATTTGGATTAAATCTTATATTATCAATATCTATTAGTACATTTTGGATTATTATTACATATCTATTTGGAGAAGAGATACTTTATTTTTATTTACCTGATGAAACTGTTGTTTATTATAGTTTTCAATATTTAAAGATTGCTATATTCTCAACAATGGCATTTGCAATCACTAATGCATTTAGTGCAATGTTTAGATCAATGCAAAATACTAAATTAGTATTGTTTGTTTCTATTTTTGGGATGATATCAAATGTATGTTTAAATGCATTATTTATTTATGTATTAGAATTTGGTGTTACAGGAGCTGCTTTAGGGACACTTATTAGCCAAATTTTAGTAACTACAATTTATATTGGTTATAGTATTAAAACTAAACAAGTATTTATGGGGTCGATTAAAGAAATTTTTGGAATAGATAAAGAATTTTATATGCCAATTGTAAAAAAAATGTTGCCATTAGTTTTAAATGAGACAGCATTTGGCTTTGGTATGACACTTTTTGTAAAGGCTTATGGCTATTTAGGTAGTGAAAGTATGGAAGCATACTATATCGCCAATCAAGTTTATATGTTATTCTTATTTATTGTTCATGGCTATGGTGGTGCAGTAACGATCTTAGTTGGTACAAGACTTGGTGAAGGTCGTATTGAACAAGCTAAAAAAGAAAGTAATTATCAAATATTTTTAGGTGGAATTATTGGAAGTGTAATGATGTTTTTAATGTTTACATGTTCAAGATATCTATTACCTTTATTTAGTGTTAAGTCTGATTTAATTGCAGATCTTGCAACAGGATTATTGATGTGTTTATCGATTAAAGTAATATTAAGAATGTTTAATTTTGTTATGTTTTCAACTTTAAGAGCAGGTGGAGATTCAAAAGTATTAAGCTTTTTAGATGCTGGTATTATGTATTTGGTAGGAATTCCATTAGCGTTTATTTCTGTGTTGTTTTTTGAGGTAAATAGTATTGTAATAGTTATTTTAATAGTACAAATTGAACAGCTTATTAGAATGATATTGACAATGAGACGATATAAATCATATAAATGGTTGAATGATTTAACAAAGTTAGTTAAATAATTGACTTATGTATGTGATAGAATATAATTTAAGTTGGAGAGTTTTATTATGAAGAAAAAAGAAATTATTATTGTATTAGGTATTTTAGTTGTTTGCATAATCAGCTATTTTGGTTTTAATATGCTTTATCAAAATGTTAATAGTGAAAATGTAACAGTTTACTATCGAGATGAGGTATTATTTAAAGTTGATTCTAATGTCGATGATTATATAGAGTTTGAAGGATCTTATGGTACTTTATATCTAGAAGTTAAAGATGGTAGTTGGAGAATTACTAATGAAGAATGTCCAAACCACATATGCTCATCAATGGGGTGGCAAAATCATGATGATATCATTCCAATCTTTTGTGAGCCTAATGAAATTTTAGTGGTGTCAGAAGATGAAGATGAGTAACACAAAAAAAATGACCATTGTTACAATGCTAGGAGCAATGGCCATTATTTTAAATGTTGTTGAAGGAATGTTAATTCCACCAGTTGCATTTGGAATAAGACTTGGAATTGCTAATGTCATCGCATTAATTGCATTAGAAATGTTTGGAATCAAAGAAATGATAATTGTTAATACTTTAAGAATAACAATTGGCTCATTATTAAGAGGAGCGATATTTGGTTCAACATTTTGGGTATCAGCAGGTGGAGTTATATTAAGTAGTATTATATTAATTATATTATATAAATTAAAAGCTACTGTTATTTTTAAATCAATATTAAGCGCAGTTGCACATAGTGCAGGGCAAGTAATTATTGTAATATTTTTATATAATCAAGTTAGAATGGTTAGTGTGTTACCAGTATTAGTAGTGTCATCATTAATTACTGGTATCTTTACAGGTTATGTAAGTCAAATAGTATTAAAAAGAGTGAAGGTGTAGAAAATGAAATTTGGTTTTGTATCGTTAGGCTGTTGTAAAAATTTAGTAGACAGCGAAAAAATAATGGGATTATTAGTATCTAATAATCATGAAATAGTAAATGACCCAAGTAGTGCAGATGTAATAATTGTAAATACTTGTGGTTTTATAGAAAGTGCAAAAGAAGAGTCTATTAATACAATTTTAGAAATGTCTGAGTATGGTAAAAGATTAATTGTTATGGGATGTATGGCGCAAAGATACCGCGATGAATTAGTAAAAGCTTTACCAGAGATTGATTGTATTATTACTTTGGATGATTATGCAGAGTTAACAAAACATTTAAGTGAATTCTTAAATTTAAAGTTAGTAAATGAATATGGTAAAACAAACAGAGTTTTAGCAACTAAACCATGGCTTGGATATTTAAAAATTGGCGATGGATGTTCTAATAATTGTACTTATTGTGCTATTCCTTTAATAAGAGGGAAATATCGTAGTTTTAAAATTGAAGATTTAGTTTTAGAAGCAAAAGGTTTAAAAGATAGTGGAGTTAAAGAGTTAGTAGTTATAGCTCAAGATACTACAAAATATGGAATTGATTTATATGGTAAATTAGCATTATTAGACTTATTAAAAGAGCTTGAAAAATTAGATTTTAAATGGATTCGTGTTTTATATATGTATCCTGATGAAATAACTGATGAACTTGTTACTGGGATGAAAGAGTTAAAATCAGTAATTCCATACTTTGATATTCCAGTTCAATATGGTAACGATGAAATTTTAAAATTAATGAATAGACGTGGTAGTGTTGAAAGTATAAAAAATACTGTAAAATTAATTAAAGATACATTTGAAATGCCAGTACTTAGAACTACTATTATTGTAGGTTTCCCAAATGAAACTAGAGAACATTTTGATGATACATTAAAATTTGTTAAAGATATAAAATGGGATCGTTTAGGTGCGTTTACATATTCTAAAGAAGAAGATACAGCAGCATATAACATGGAAAATGAAGTAGATCAAGATATTAAAGATGCAAGATTAAAAGAATTAATGGATATTCAAGAAGAAATCGTTATTGAAAACACATCAAAATTAATCGGTAAAACATTAGATGTTATTGTAGAAAATTATGATGGATTAACATCAAGATATCTTGGAAGAAGTATCTTTAGTGCACCAGATGGCATTGATGGTGTAGTATTTATTAACAGTGAAGAAAAATTAGAAATAGGAGAATTTTATCCTGTTAAAATTAATAAGATTAGAAGACATGATTTACTAGGGGAATATATCAAGGAGAACTAAATGAAAGTTATACTACTTAATGGAAGTGCAAGAAAAAATGGTAATACAAATTATTCTTTAGAATATATGAGTAAAATGTTAAATGAGGCAGATATTGAAACTGAAATTGTTCATGTTGGATCATATAATGTAAAAGGATGTATAGGCTGTGGAGCCTGTTTTAAAGCTCGCAATAATAAATGTGTTGTCTTTGATGATGAAGTAAATGAAGTATTAGAAAAAATTAAAGAATGTGATGGCTTAGTTTTAGGCTCTCCAGTCTATTATGCTGGAATGAGTGGAGCTATGAAAAATTTCTTAGATCGTATGTTTTATGTAAATGGTGCTAATGGCAACCATTTAAGACATAAAGTAGGAGCAAGTGTTGTTGCAGTTAGAAGAATGGGTGGTATGCCAACATTAAATGGCTTAAATCATTATTTAACTTATTCAGAGATGGTATTAGCTACTTCAAATTATTGGAATGTAACATTTGGTAATCAAGCTGGAGATTTAAATGAAGATGTTGAAGGTAAACAGTTAATTGAAGTTTTAACTAATAATATGATTTGGTTACTAAAAACTGTTAATGAATCTAAAGTTAAAAAGCCAGAAAAAGTAAAAAAAGCTTGGACTAATTTTATTAGATAGTATAAAATATAGTAAATGCAATGAAAAAGAATTAAATATAAATAAGTTTAAAGCGAAAAGAGAAATGGTGAGAGCTCTTAACTGATATTATATTTTATGACACTTTGGAGCAGTTATCTTGATAAGGGATAAACGGATAATCTAACGTTATAGATAGAGGGACAGTTTATTAATAAACTGTAACTAAGGTGGTACCGCGAAATTTCGTCCTTAGATTATTAAGGACTTTTTTTATATAAAGGAGTGATAAAATGGCGATTAATATACAAAATGTAAGAGGAACAAATGATATTTTAGTTGATGAAGCAAAAAAATGGCAAAAAGTAGAAAGTGTTATCAAACAGTTTTGTTTACTATATGATTATAAGGAAATTAGAACACCAATTTTTGAAGATACAAAGGTCTTTAAAAGAGAAAATGATTCAAGTGATATGGTTAATAAAGAAATGTATACTTTTAGTATTAATGGTAAAGATTCATTAACATTAAGACCAGAAGGTACAGCAAGTGTAATTAGAAGTTTTGTACAACATAAATTGTATGGAAAAGAAGAGTTGCCTGCTAAATATTCTTATATGGGGCCAATGTTTAGATATGAAAGACCACAAAAAGGACGACAAAGACAATTCCACCAGTTTGGGATTGAAGCATTAGGGCCAAAAAGTCCATTAATGGATGCTGAAACTATTATCTTTGGATTTAGTATGCTAAAAGCATTAGGGATTGATAATATTGAGGTCTTAATTAATACTTTGGGAGATGATGAATCACGTGCAAATTATAAAGAGGCACTTAAAGCATACTTCAAACCATATTTAGGTGAACTATGTGGAGATTGTCAAAGAAGATTTGAACAAAATCCTTTAAGATTATTAGATTGTAAAGTTGATAGTCAACATGAATGCATGAAAAATGTAATTAAGATGGATGATTATATGAGTACGGAATCTAAAGATTATTTTAGTCAAGTATTAAGTGCACTTGATAGTCTAGAAATACCTTATAAAGTAGATTCTAAACTAGTAAGAGGTCTTGATTATTATACTCATACTGTATTTGAAATAGTAAGTACATTAGAGGCTTCAGGTTCACAAGCAACTGTATTAGCAGGTGGACGTTATGATAATTTAGTTGAATACTTTAATGGACCACAAATAAGTGGAGTTGGATTTGCAATGGGGCTTGAAAGATTAATGATAATAATTGATGCTTTAAATATTGATTTAAATGAAACAACAGACTTAGATTGCTATGTAATGACATTAGGTAATGTTGGAAGTGCAGGTCTGGGAATTACAACAATGTTGAGATCATTTGGTTATATTACAGATTTTAATCAACAAGAAAGATCATTAAAGGCTCAATTTAAATCAGTAGATCGTAAAAAAGCTCGTTTCGCAATCATTGTTGGTGAAAGTGAATTAGAAAATAATGAAGTTGTTGTTAAAGATACATTAAATAAAACGCAAGAAAATATTAATATCGATGAATTAATTGATTACTTAGATAGTTTAAATGGAGGGAATGGACATGAATAGAACTTATAATAATAATGAACTAACAAAAAATAATGCAGGTGAAATAGTTACTTTAGTTGGTTGGGTAAATAAAAGAAGGAATCTTGGATCTATTTGTTTTATCGATTTAAGAGACCGTTATGGTATTACACAAGTTACATTTGATGAAACTTTTAGTGAAGCTATCAAAGAAGTTAGAAATGAATATGTATTAAGTGTAACTGGAAAAGTTGAATTAAGAAAAGATGCTAATCCAAACTTAAAAACAGGAGAAGTAGAGGTTATAGTTACAGGTTTTGAAATTATCAATGTTGCTGAAACTACACCAATGATTATTGCTGATGAAACTGATGCTTTAGAGGATACTCGTTTAAAATACCGCTATTTAGATATTAGAAGAGACCCAATTAAAAACAATTTAATCTTGCGTCATCAAGTATCGATGTTAATTAGAAACTACTTAAGTAATTTAGATTTCTTAGAAGTTGAGACACCAATTTTATGTAAATCAACACCAGAGGGAGCAAGAGATTATTTAGTACCATCAAGAATTTTTAAAGGAAACTTCTATGCTTTACCACAATCACCACAAATATATAAGCAATTATTAATGGTTGGTGGATTAGAAAGATATTTCCAAATTGCAAGATGCTTTAGAGATGAAGATTTAAGAGCAGATAGACAACCAGAATTTACTCAAGTTGATATTGAGATGAGTTTTATTAATGAAGAAGACATTTTTAATGTTGTTGAAGGATTAATGAAAGAAATATTTAATAAAGTAAAAGGTTTAAATTTAGATAAATTTAAACGCTTAACATATAACGAATGTATGGACTTATATGGTAGTGATAAGCCTGATTTGCGTTTTGATTTAAAATTAAATAATATAAGTAATATATTTGGTAATACTGAGTTTAAAATATTTAAAGATATTTTAGATTCAAATGGATTAATTAAAGCAATTGTAATTAATAAAGCTGATAAATACTCAAGAAAAGAGTTAGATAAATTAACTGAATTTGTAAAAATTTATCAAGCAAAAGCTTTATCATATTTAAAATATGCTAATAATGAATTAACAGGTTCAATTGTAAAAGTAATAAGTGAAGAAGAAAAGACACAATTAATCGCTGAGTTAAATTTAACAGATAATGATTTAGTATTAATCATTGCCGATAAAAAAGCAGTAGTAAATCAAGCGCTAGGTGCATTAAGAAATAAATTAGCAAAAGATCAAGATATGATTGATGAAAATGAATTCAACTTCTTATGGGTAACAAACTTCCCAATGTTTGAACATGATGTAGAAAATAATCGTTTTGTTGCAGCTCATCATCCATTTACTTCACCAAATCTTGAAGATATGGACAAATTGATTGATGATAAGGCTAATTGTTATTCTCGTGCATATGACTTAGTATTAAATGGTTATGAACTATTATCAGGTTCAATCAGAATCCATGATGCTAAAGTACAAGCTAAAGTTTTTGAAGCAATTGGAATGAGTATTGAAGAAGCAAGAGAAAAGTTTGGATTCTTTATTGATGCCTTTAAATATGGAACACCTCCACATGGTGGAGTTGGAATTGGTCTTGATAGATTAATTATGATTTTAGCTAACACAGAAAACATTAGAGATGTTGTAGCATTCCCTAAAACTGCAAGTGCAGCTGATTTAATGTCAGAAGCACCAAACTTAGTTGATGTAAAACAACTTGATGAACTAGGAATAAAAATAAAATAATTGTCAAGGGTACAAAAAAAAATAAAAACATAGTATAATAAAAATGCCAAGGAGAAATTATATATTTCCTACATTTTGATATAAGGGAATTTAGATACTTTTATGCTAGTGAACGCCTGAACAACTTTTGGGAATCCAATGTTTAATAGTGAAAATGCCCACCTCTACAAACGAGGGGATAAATATCATACTTCTTGGCCTTGAAAAAAATAAATTAAATTGTTAATAGAAAAGAGGAATTTAAAATGGATTTTTTAACTTCAATTATGTATTTTGTAGGCGGATTAGTAGTAGGTGGTGGACTAGGTTTTTACTTTACTAGAAAACATTTAGAAAAACAATTAAAAGAAAATCCTCCTATCAGTGAAAAAATGATTAGAGCGATGTTCTTACAAATGGGTAGAAAACCATCTGAGTCTCAAATTAAACAAATTATGAAGTCAATGGGACAATAAACAGAGTAAGCTCTGTTTTTTTATTGGAGGTTTTATGAGAAAACTAATATTAAATTTGATTATAATATGTTTTTTTGGACTAGTATTTTTATATACACTAGGATTTTTGAATTATAAATTTAAAGTTATTGAATATCCAATAAAAGATGCAATGACAGATATACAAAATTCTAATAACTATGTTGAACTAGAAGATATAAGTACAGATTTTATTGATGCAATTATTACAATCGAAGATCAAAGATTTTACACAAGATATGGTATTGATTTATATTCAATTGCTAGAGCTTTTTTAAATGGACTTGAAAAAGGTGATTTTAACGAAGGTGGAAGTACAATAACTCAACAGTTATCAAAAAATATATATTTCAGTTTTGAACAAACTATATTAAGAAAAGTATCAGAAATATTTATGACTTATTCATTTGAAACATTATATTCTAAAGATGATATTTTGGAATCATATGTAAACTATATTTATTATGGGGATGGATATTATGGGATATATGAGGCAAGTCTTGGTTACTTCGATAAATTACCATCAGAGTTAAATCTTGCAGAAGCAACAATGCTAGCAGGATTACCACAAAGTCCAAGTTATTATCAATTATCTACAGGTTATGATTTAGCTAAAGTAAGACAAATTGAGGTATTAGAGGCTTTGCTGGCTGAAGGAATTATAAACCAAAAAGAATTTGAAACAGCATTAATCGAAGACCTAAGATAGATAAAATTTATAAAATATGATACAATACTAGAAAGAAGGTGTAATTATGAAAAAATTACTACAAGAATATGCAAAATTAGCAGTTAATACAGGAGTTAATATTCAAAAGGGACAATTACTTATAATAAACTGTCCTGTAATACATTATGAATTTGGTAGAATGTGTGCAAAAGCAGCTTATGAAAGTGGTGCAGAAGAAGTAATTGTTGACTATAATGACTCTTATTTAACAAAATTAAATTATGAAAATGTAGATACAGAAATACTTAAAAATATACCTAAATGGTTAACTGATAAAAGGGCTGATGTTATTTCAAGAAAATGTGCATTTTTACATATCATTAGTGAAGTTCCAGGTCTTTTAAAAGATATAGATTCAAGTAAAATTCAAACTGTTCAAATGGAAATGATAAAAGCTTTTGAACCATTTAGATCTTATACTATGAATAATGAAGGACAATGGTCAATTGTTGGCTTACCTAATGCTGATTGGGCTAAAAAAGTTTATCCAGAGCTTGAAGAAAAAGAAGCAATTGAAAAATTACTAGAAGCTATTTTATATGTTTCTAGAGTCGAAATTGATAAATCACAAGAAAATTGGAATAAACATAATGAAAATACAGCAAAAGTAAGGGATACACTTAATGATTATCATTTCGAAGCACTACACTTCGAAAATAGCTTAGGAACTGATTTAATATTAGAACTTAATAAAAATCATATATGGGCAGGTGGATGTGATCATACACAAAATGGTGTTATGTTTAATCCAAATATTCCAACAGAAGAAGTATTTTCAATGCCTAAAAGAAGTGGAGTTAATGGTAAAGTTGTAGCAACGATGCCATTGAATCATCAAGGCAAATTAATTGAAGATTTTACTTTGGATTTTAAAGATGGAAAAGTTGTTGAATATACTGCAAAAAAAGAAATTGATGCATTAAAAAATATTCTAGCAATAGATGAAAATGCATCATATTTAGGTGAAGTTGCTTTAATCTCTAATAACTCACCTATTTCAAATTTAAATGTATTATTTTATAATACATTATATGATGAAAATGCATCATGCCATTTAGCGTTAGGAAGTGCATATCCTAGCAATATGAAAAATGGTACTACAATGAGTAAGGAAGAATTATTAGCCAACGAATGTAATGTATCTATGACACATGTAGATTTTATGTTTGGAAGCCCATGTATGAAAATACATGGTATAACAACTGATGGTCAAAGAATATTGATTATGAAAGATGGAGATTTAATAATTTAATAAGGTAAGATTATGTATTATATATCTGATATTAAAAAGTATCTAAGATGTCAAAAATTATTTCAATATCATAAGTACTCACCTTTAGAGGAGTACAATGTTTATTTAAGACAAGATGATGAAATAAGTCTTTTAGCAGCAAAAAAGCTTAATATCGAAAACTATTATTTAGGTAAAAAAAATGATGAGATGCAAATTGCAATATCAGAATTAAATAAAGATAAATGGGTGATAAAAGGTCGCTTTGAATATGATAGAATACGAATTAAAGTACCTTTTATTCGTAAATATAAGGAAGGATATGAAGTTGTTTTTTTACAACTTTCAAATTTTCCAAAAAAAGATGATTTACTATATTATTACTATATATTATGGGTATTAAAAAATAATAATATTAACGTTATAAAATGTAGAATAATCCATCTAAATAGTAAGTACAAAAGAGGCAAGGAATTATTACCTGATGAACTTTTTAAAATTACAAATCATTTTTATGATAAAAATAATCGTAAAAAAGATAATATTAGTAAAGTTTTGAAGCTACCAAAAAACTTTAATCCTTTATTAGATGAGTTGGATCTTATTAAAAAAGACACAGAAATTAAAATTAAAAAAAGTAAAAAATGTAAAAACAAAGTTAAATGTCCTTATTATGATAATTGCTTTAGTGAAGAAAATAATAAACCAGTAGATCATATTGATTATTTAACTGGTTATAAAGATACTAAAAAACTTGAAGAGTTTACTTCGATGAAAAGCATAAATATTGAAACTTATAATGGAAAAAGAAATCAAATCGCACAAATTAAAGCGTGTCAAAATGAAGGTTTGTATTTTGATAAAGAAGAGGTAGAGGCTTGGAAGAAAAGATTCAATAAAAAGCCTATATACTTTATTGATTTTGAATGGGAAACATATGTTATCCCACCATATGAAGGATTAAAGACATTTGATGTTTTAGCATTCCAATATTCTATTCATATTTTAAATGAAGATGATAGTGTTACACACTTAGAGTTTTTAGAAAAAGGAGATTGTCGAGAGTCATTTATTAAATCTTTAATTAGAGATATCCCAAAAGATGTTACAATATTTTCATTCAATGCTGATGGTGCAGAAAAATTAAGAATTAAGCAATTAATAGAGCAATTTCCAAAATATCAAAAAGAACTTGAAATAATTAAAAATCAAATATTTGATATTAGTACAATCTTTATAAATGGACATATATACCATCAAGATATGAAAGGTGCATATTCTTTAAAAGCAATAAGTAAAGCATTATGCGAATTAAGATATGATGATCTAGATATTAAAAATGGAATTGATGCTGTAAAGATGTTTAGGATTTATGAAGAAACAAATGATAATAAAATAAAAGAAGATTTACTTAAATATTGTTCTTTAGATACACTAACAATGGTCGAGATTTACAAATATATAGTAAATTTATAAAAAAACTATACTCTACATAGATTAAAATGTGGATTATAGTTTTTTTTTATGGGATAATTAGTATATAAATATACATGGGAGGTTCTTATGCAAAAATCTTTTGTTATGCTTAAACCAGAATGCATAAAAAATAATTTGGTAGATGAGGTAATTAGAATAATAGAAGAAAATGGTTTTATTATTGAGAATAAAATAGAAGTCAATGTTAATGAAGAAACAATACTTAAACACTATGAAGAAGTAATTGAAAAATTCGGGAGTGAGTTTAAGAAAAAAGTTATAGACCATTTTAAAGATGAGAAAGTTATAAAAATGATTATTTGTAAAGATGGTGACAATATTATCAAAGAATTTAGAACATTAGTTGGGGCCACAGAACCTATTGCAGCTCATCCACTAAGCATTAGAGGAAAATTTAGTAATGATTCATATGATTTAGCTAATAAAGAAAATCGAATATTAAGAAATATCATTCATGCCTCCGATAGTGAGCAGAGTGCTAGAAAAGAAATAGATATTTGGTTTAATGATTGATAGGAGAATATGTTATGAAAAACAACAAGGGATTCACATTATTAGAAATAATTGTTGTAATTACAATTATTAGTGCTTTAGCAGCTTTTTTAGCACCACAATATATTCAATATATTGAACGTAGTAGAGAATCTAATGATTTACAATTGGCTCAGACTATTGTTGATGCAACAGCAATTGCAATTTCAGATCCTGAAAGTAGCATACCAGGTGGATATTTTCTAGAAGTTCATTGGGCAACTGGCCCAGAAACAGCTAGTGGATATGAAAATAATATATTGATAAGATATCCATCATCAGCCGGACGTACTTCAATATATAATGATTCTTTAAATCGTGTAGATAATCTACAGCCATTACCTAATACAATTGATATTAAGGCCTTTTCTGAATCATTAGCTATTACCTTAAATACACAAGTATTGTCTATAAATAGTATTGTAGGACAAGGGTATGCAGGGGATTTTAAACCAGCACTATCGGAGATTGGTAAATCGACAAACTTTGTAATACATGTTGATACTACAAATGGTAATCTAGCTTTAGCTTCACATAATTCATCTACAACCTCAGTTAATGATTGGTTAGAATTAGGGTTAAGATTATCACCTGCAGAATAGTAAATTATCCATTGACCTTATATTTAACAAATGATATAATTTTTACACAAAAAAAATTAATATATATATATATGTGTGTATGAGGGAATTTAATGAATAAGATAATTATTGCAATTTTATTTAGCTTTACAATTTTATTTACAACTAATATTTGTGCAGAAGAAATAATTGAAGAAAATGAAGTAGAAGAAGTTACACTATTTACTGTTGAATATCAAATTCAAACTATGGAAGAAGGAATAGATGAATTTGGTTTTGACTATGATAATAAGTATATTACTACGACAAAAGAGTTTACTGCTTCAATTGGTGAAATAATTACAATTGATAATCCAAATATTCAACTACTAAATTCTGAAGGCTTAATAGTTGATGAGGCAAATTCAACTACTGAATTATTTGTTGAAGAAGATATTGAGACAAGATTTGTTATCAGATATATTAGAGATAAATATAATGTAATTTACAATGAATTTTGTGATAATGAAGTAGACGATATAATTGATATTAAATTTGGAGCTGAAATTACAATAAGTGATGGGCCAATAATAGAGAATAATGAATTTTTATATTGGGAAGATCAAAATGGTGAAATCTATCATCCTGGTTATATCATGAGTGTTCCTGTTGATGGTTTAACTTTAAATGCTGTTTATGAGTATAATGAAAATTATTTAGTGAACTATCATATACCAACATTAAAAGGAGATTTTGATGTTGAAACAATATCTAACGAAGGAAAAATTGGTGAAAGCATCTTATTATCTGACATAGATACATTAGATATGGATGGTTTTACTCCAGTTATTAATATTGAAGAAGAACTAGAAGTAGCAATCCTACATCATGATGCAGAATTAAGCTTAGATTTATATTATTCAAGAGAGCAATTTATATTAACATTTATTGATTATTATCAATCAATCCCAATTTCTTTATATTATGAAGAAATATATATTATCCCAAATTTTGAAAAAAATGATCATCAATTAGAATATTTGTATTATTTTAATGAAGAAGAACAAGTTAAATTTTATCCAGATGAAAATGGTGAAATAACTTTTTACATGCCTGCACAAGATGTTACGCTTTTTGCACGTTGGGTAAAGAACAATATTGTTGAAGTAATCCCTACTACAACTCCTGAGATTTATGTAAACAATAATTATGAGCCTGTTGTTACAAAAGCGCCAAGTACACCTTTACCAACATTAAATACTAAAATAGAAGAATTAGAATATGAAGAATCAATAGTTGAAGATGAGGAAGTTATTGTTGATGATTTTACTCCAACTGTTGGAACAAGTCATCATGTTGATATCAGCGTATTTAATATTATTGTTACATTTATCGTTGGCTTATTATGTGTTATATTATTGAGTTTAAACTATTCAAAAACTGCTAGTTATTTTGTTTTTTTAATTTTTATATTTATGTTTACTTATTTAGTATATACATTTGACTTTAATTTTGAAGTCACTGTATTTAATACATATTCTTTAATTTTTTTAATTATGACATTTGTAGTTCTAATAGTTGTTTTGGTTACTATTAGTAATAATCTTTACCGAAGATTAAATCTAGAAGATAAAGTTAATTATAATTATGGGAGGTCTAAATGGATTCTATTAAACTAAGTAGTAATTATATTTTGGAATGTAAAGAGGATTATCTAGTTATAAAAAAACCTATAACTAATCAATTATTTGCTTCAAATAAACTTGAATATATAAGCACCTATATTAAAAAAGATGTAATTTCTGGTTACATTGTTTTTAATGATATTGTTTTTTTAGTCGCTCAAGGTTTTGATGCATTAAAGGATATTGATATTAATAATACTTGCAGCATAAAAAAATACCCTAATGTTATAGTATCTAGTGTGAAAGAAATAAGTAGTATCTTAGAATTTATTGAAAAAAACATAAAGAGTAATTAAATTACTCTTTTTTTTAGTATAATAGATATTAAATGGAGTTTCTTTATGACATATTTCAATATGTGATATCATAAAGTTTTCCAAGATACTTTAATGAATCAAAAATGTTTATATTATATAATGTGAAATTAAAGTAAATATTTAAATGTTGTATTAAAATGAAAGTGATACTAATATATCATATTATTAAGAGGTTTATATGAAAGAATTATTCAAAATTTATTTCTCATTTTTTAAGATGGGAGCAGTTACCTTTGGTGGAGGATATGCAATGCTTCCTATATTAAAGAGTGAGGCTGTAGAAAAACATCATTGGGTTGATGAAGAACAAGTAATTGATTTTTATGCCTTAAGTCAAAGTTTACCAGGTATTATTTCAATAAATGTTGCGTTATTCATCGGCTATCAACAAAGAAAGACTTATGGTGCAATTAGCGCTGCAATAGGTGTCATTACTCCAAGTATTATTGTTATTACGATAATTGCAATGTTTTTAGATAATTTTAGTGATAATACTTATATTCAAAGTGCATTAAATGGAATTACAATATGTGTTGGAGCATTAATTTTAGATTCTGTAATTATTATGCTTAAAAAAGGTGTCAAAGACAGGATAGGTGTTATGATTTTTTTATCAATATTTTTATTAAGTGTATTAACTGATATCTCAGCTATTTATCTAGTTATTTCAGCTGCAATTATAGGAGTGATATATAAAGGACTTGTATTTAAAGGAGATAGCAAATGATATATATAGAATTATTTTTTGAATTCTTTAAAATTGGATTATTCGCTATTGGAGGTGGAATGGCGACGATACCTTTTTTACAAGAACTTTCAGTTAATACTGGATGGTTTGATCAAGCCTTAATAACTGAGATGATTGCGATATCAGAATCAACACCAGGGCCAATAGGGATTAATATGGCAACATATGTAGGCTATAATATAGCTGGAATATATGGTGGAATTATTGCTTCAATAGCTGAAATTATACCATCTATTATTATTGTTATTTCATTTTCAAAATCATTAGATTTAATTGTAGGTAATAAATACTTTATTAATGCCTTTTATGGTATGAGACCTGCTGTTGCCGGCCTTATAGCTTATGCAGCTTATAGTGTAATTTGTTCATCAGTATTAAACAAAGAAGCTTATATGTTAACGAATAACTTTATTGATTTATTTGACTTCTTTAATATAGCTTTATTTATTTGTTTCTTTTATGCTATAAAAAAATATAAGAAACATCCAACTTTATATATTGCTATTGGAGCAATACTAGGTATTGTTTTAGGATTGTAGGAAAAAATATGAAATTACCAATTAAATTTATAGAAAAAATGCAAACACAATTACAAGATGAATTTCAAAGTTATCTTGATAGTTATAATGAACCTAGATGGTTTGGATTAAGAGTTAATACTTCAAAGATAAGTGTAGAAGAATTTCTTAAAATATCTCCTTTTAAACTTGAACCAATCCCATGGATTGATAATGGCTTTTATTATGATGGACTTATTGATGAGCCAGGTAAACATCCATACTATAATCTTGGTTTATACTATTTACAAGAACCAAGCGCAATGACACCTGCTAATAGGCTATTAATTAATGATGGAGATTTTGTTTTAGATTTATGTGCTGCACCAGGTGGTAAATCAACAGAACTTGGAGCTAAACTAAATGGAACTGGTCTGTTAGTCGCTAATGATATAAGTAATTCTCGTGCTAAAGCATTATTAAAAAACCTTGAACAATTTGGAATTAAAAATTCATTTGTTATGAGTGAAACACCAGAAAAGATAGCACAAAATTTTCAATCTTACTTCGATAAAATTTTAATAGATGCACCATGTTCTGGAGAAGGAATGTTTAGAAAAGATCATAAAATGATTGCTAGTTGGGAAATTAATGGACCAGAATACTATCACGATATTCAAGTAAACATTTTAGACTATGCTTATCAAATGCTAAAAAAAGGTGGATTAATAATGTATTCAACATGTACCTTTGATGAATTAGAAAATGAAGTTGTAATAAATCAACTTTTAAATAAATATCACGATTTAAGTATTGAAGCAATAATGCCATATAAAGGATTTAAAAATGGCAATGAACCTTTAATAGATACAGTACGCATTTGGCCTCATAAAATGCAAGGGGAAGGACATTATCTTGCTCTAATAAAAAAAGATGGAGAATTAACTCCAAATGCGAAAACAAATCAAAAAAATAAAGTAAAAATTAGTGAGGAAACAGAATTATTTCTAAAATTAATTCCTAAAGAATTGTCTGATAATTTATTTATCTTAGATGATAAATTATATAATTTACCAAGTTATGCTATTAATACTAATAAGCTTCGCTTATTAAGAAATGGATTATTATTGGGTGTGATTAAAGCAAAACGTTTTGAACCATCACAAGCTTTAGCAATGCATTTGAAACATAATGATTTTGCCAATTGTATTAATCTAAATATTAATGATATAAGAGTTAATAAATACATTAAAGGTGAAACATTAAGTATTGAAGATTTTAATGTTAAAAATGGATGGTGTTTAGTATTGATTGATAGCTATCCAGTAGGTTTTGGAAAAGTTAATAATAAGACTTTAAAAAATAAATATGCACAAGGATGGATTAGGTAATATGAGATTAGATAAATATTTAGCCAATATGAATGTAGGAACAAGAAGCGAAGTGAAAAAAATTATCAAAAAAGGTGAAGTTAAAGTAAATGATATCATAATAAAAAGTGCAGAATATAAGGTGCTTGAAGATGATATTGTTTTAGTTAATGATAAAGAAATAAAATATGAAAAATATCGCTATTATATGATGAATAAACCTCAAGGTGTAATATCTGCTACTACTGATAAGTATGATAAAACAATTTTAGATTTAATGCCTAGTGAAGATACAAGAGATCTATTTCCAGTTGGACGATTAGATAAAGACACTGAAGGATTATTACTTATTACAAACGATGGTGAACTTTCTCATAATTTATTATCACCAAAAAAACATGTTGATAAAACATATTTTGCTCTAATTGATGGAGTATGTACACAGGAAGATATCATTAAATTTAAGGAAGGTTTAGATATTGGAGAAAAAAATATAACTTTGCCAAGTGAACTTGAAATTATCGAATCTGCTAAAGAGTCTAAAATAGAAGTAACCATTAAAGAGGGGAAATTTCATCAAGTAAAACGAATGTTTAAAGCTGTAGATAAAGAAGTTGTTTATCTTAAAAGATTAAGAATGAAAAATTTAGTTTTAGACCCAAATTTAAAACTTGGTGAATATAGATTATTAACTGAAGAAGAAATAGCGCAATTAAAAAATTAGCGCTATTTTATTTATATTTAAACAATATTTATAATAAAATACACAAATATATCAATTTATTGCTTATTTACTATGATTGCATTCATTTAATGTATTTTCTATTGTATAATAATAAAGTAAAGTTTTATTTAATACACAATGAGGTAATATATGTACAATGTAAAAAGGTCACGTATTGTCATATTGCTTATTATAATGATGATAATAAATAGTTCTTTGGTATTTGGAGAAGACTATGAATTCAAGGAAGAAGAAAAAGTAGTTAAAGTTGGATATCATATTTATTCTGGAATAATAAATGATTTAAATTCATTTAATTATCAAGGATTTGGATATGATGTATTTAAAAAAATAGAAGATATAAGTCAACTTAAATTTGAATTTGTTGACGTATCGGATGAATTATTTAATCCATTAGATACTGGTAAAGTTGATATTATTGGATTTTTTTTAAAAACGGAAAATAGAGATGAAAATTATGTATACGGTGATATGGTTTATGAAACAATAAGTACAGCATTAGTTGGTAAGAAAGACCAATATGTAGATGTTGAATTATTTTATGATAATCCAAGTTTTATTGATGGTAAAACAATTGCAACTTATGAAGATAATCTTGCAAATAGTGAATTAATTGATTATGCATTGAAGAATAATATTGATATCAATTTAGAATATTATGAAATGGGAGAATATCTAAGTGTAGATGCAGATTTATATTTGACAAATATAAATTTAATAAAAACTGATGATTATTTTACTGCCCTAAATTTTAAGAGTCAAGATACATATTTAATCGGTACTGAACAAAGTAAAGATATAATAGAAGAAATAGATGAAATTATTACTTATTTATCTCAAACAGAGGGAAATTTTTTAGAGGAAATAGATAATAAATATCTTAATGACCATGATGGACTAATACATCGTAGCCTAACAAAAGATGAAGTTGAAATCTTAAGAAATAAAGTATTTAATGTTGGATTGATTTGTAATAATAATCCTATGTCATATAAAGTTAATGATGGATATAGTGGTATTGGTGTAGAATCATTTAACTTAATAAGTGAAAGATACTCTTTTGATGTTGTATATAATGGTATTGTTGGTTGTGATGTGATTAATGAGTATGATATTTTAATAACGCACAAAACTAATGATTTAAATATATATAATAAATATCAAAAAACAGAAAACTACTTAGATATTTCAATGTATTTATTTGCACCATATACAAATACAGTAGAACAACGCCAAATATTCGGTTCATTAAATTATATTTATCTTGACCGTGAAATTTTAGCTAGTGAATTAAAAGGAAATGACATCATTGACTATAATAATATTGAAGATTTATATAATGGATATTTAAAAGGTGATATTGATGGATTCGTTGTTAGTGAGATTGAAGCACAATACTTACTTTCATTAATAACTAATGAACAATTTTACGCTAAGCAATTAGAAATTAGTTTACCATTGTACTTTTTAATCAATAATGAAATTGCCGATGAGTATCTTAATATACTTAATGTAGCTATAGATACAATCGATCATCATGATTTTGAAGATATACTATATAATGAATCCTCAAATTATATGCCCAATTCAATTTTGTTACAAGATGTATCGAAATACTTTACTGCTGCAATTATTGCGCTAATTGTTGTTTTATTGATTGTTTTTATTATTTTCTATATACAACAAAAAGAGAAAAATAAAGCTGTTTTAAAAGCATATAATTATGATAATTTAACAGGATTATTATCATTTAATAATTTTAGTGATTTAGCTAATAAACGTTTAGAAAATGCTGCTAGTGGTCAATATGAACTTATTACTTTTGATATTGATTTATTTAAAACAATTAATTCGCTATTCGGATATCAAAAAGGCGATGATGTATTAAAAGTTATAGGGATGATTTTAAAGGATAATATGGGGGATTCATTGCTTTGTCGAAAAGGGGATGATTGTTTTATTATTTTAAGAGAAACAGAGAATGCTATTAGCTTAGAAAATGTTTATTATTTACAAATTTTACCAGCTGTCTTTAGAATAATTGATATAAATTATAACTTTAGTATGTCATTTGGAGTTGTTAAAATACATAACTCTAAGGAAATGTTATCAGATCTTATAGGTTATGCTGATGCAGCAAGAACAAGAAATAAAAACTTACATGAATTAACGTATACGTATTTTGATGAAAATATGCAAATAAAGTATGCTAATAATATTAGTATAACTTTACAAATGAAAGATGCACTGCATGATAAGGAATTTACAGTATATTATCAACCAAAAATATCATATATAACAGGCAAAATTTCAGGAGCTGAAGCTCTTGTAAGATGGATTAAAAAAGATGGATCAATGATATATCCATCGAATTTTATAGAAGTATTTGAAAAGAATGGTTTTATTTTTAACTTAGATTTATATGTCTTTGAGAATGTATGTAAGTTTATTAAGGAATATAAAGAAGAATATAACCTACCACTTATATCCACTAATTTATCAGCAATAACAATGTTTGATGATCGCTTAGAAGAAAGTTTAATCAATATAATAAATAAATATAAAATAAGTACAAGTTATATTGAACTAGAAATTACAGAAACAGCATTAACTAATGCTAATGAATATTTACTAGCAAAAGTAAGAAAATTAAAAGATTTAGGATTTTATATTTCTATAGATGATTTTGGTTCGGGTGAGTCTTCATTAAATCGCTTAAGCGAAATAGATGTAAATACTATAAAAATAGATAAGTCATTTATAGATAATTATGAAAGTAATGATAGGGTAAATATAATCATCGAAAATGTAATTAGAATGAGTAAACAGTTAAATTTGAAAATTATTACTGAGGGTGTAGAAAATTTAAATCAAGCAATTTATTTAAAATCTTTAAACTGTGACAGTGCACAAGGATATTATTTTGAAAAACCGATGAATGAAGAGAGTTTTTTAAAGCTTTTAAGTGCAAATAAAAATTATAAAATTTAAATATTAATATAAGAATTTAAATTTCTTTTTACAAATATATGAAACAATTATAGTACAAGTTAGAACACTAGTAATACGATATAAACCATTTTCATATAATACAGGTGTAAAATTGATAAAAAATTCAAGGAATATTCCATGTGAAAAATAAAATAGTGTTGAATATTTGCGAATGCTTTGATAATTTAGATTAAATTTGATATTTAAATTTAAAAGAAAAACAATAAAATAATATTGAAATGGAATCATCATTAGATACATATTATAATCAATAGCTAATTTAAAGTGTCGTACACTAAATGCTTCTATTATTAAAAATGTAAGAGATAAAATTAATTTTACACTTACATTTTTTTTGTTTAGATATACTTTACTTTGATAAATTTTTACACCCAACAAGAAAAAGAATGTAGTAAAAAATATTGCATTTCTTGTAGTAAAGAAAATACTGAAATATGTATCAAATATAGGTTTTAACGCAGTAAGACTTACTAGTTCAAAATATGTTTCACTAAGACCTATTATATATAAGATAAAAAAGATAATTAATAAATAATTTAATTTAATTTTATTATAAACTTTATGATAGAAGATGATTGCAAAAATTAAAGCAGGCATATACCATAAATGATAATAGATACCTGTATATAAAAGTCCAATAGCAATGCCAGCTAGTATTGAAAAAGGATTTATTGAAAAGTATTGCATAGCAAATAAGTAACCGCTTGGTAAAGCGATTAATGACCAAAATAAATATAACTTAATTAATTTATTTAAATAGTTTGTATATTTAGTTTTATCATAGTTAAAATATTGTTCAAAAAAGAATCCTGATACAACTAAGAAGAATGGAACAACCATACGGCCTAAAATATTACTTGATATAAATCCTATTGTTGGAAATGCTTCGTAAAATGGATATGTATGCACAAAGATAACAATAATTGAGGCAATAAGTTTGGCAATATCAATAGCATTATAATTTATTTTTTTCATATTCATATTATAACAAAATTTTAATATAAATATAATCTAGTCATAAAATTTGTTGTTATATGGGAGATGTGTTATATTTGGAAAAATGAAAGTGGTAATTTATGAAAGCTTCAAAACTAATTTATATCATATTATTAATATTTACAGTAATTTTAGTCGTAAATCGTTTTAATAGTTTAAGAAATGATGATCAAGATCAAATTGATTTTTTAATTGTTAACTTTGCAGATCGTATCAAAAATGAAGTTGACAAAAGTATTAATATTTTATATTTAATGGAGTATGCAATTTTAGAAGATATTGATAATTTCACAGAAGAAAAGTTCATTGATTTAGTATCTGTGTTTTATGATGAAAAACAACATATTAATGTATCTTATATGCCTGATGGAATCGTTAAATACATTTATAAGGAATCGGAGAGTGAAATTGCTAGAGTTGGAAACAATTTATTAGTTGATGATTATGCAAGTGTCGATGCCAGAACTACAATTGAATCAAAAAAGTTTGGGTTTTCGGGTCCTTTTAATTTGATTAGTGGTGAAAGTGCACTTATTGCAAGATTACCTATTTACAGTAGTGAAAATAATGTAGATTCATTTATTGGATTTATAAGCTTAGTAGTAAGCACTGATGCATTAATCGATAATTTAGAATTTGAAAGAATTGAAGATTTTAATTATCGATATAAATTGGTATCAAATTATCAAGGAAATGAAGTTGTGTTTGATATTTCAGATAATTTTGATCCTGTATTTGCTAGTGAATATAAATTTAATATTGGAAATTCACAATGGATATTGTATTTATATAATCCATCTATTATATCGAGCAACTTATATATATTAGTTGCTCTAACACTTACTACATTTGTTGCTTCGACTCTAGTTTATTTAGTAGTAAGAAAAGTAGAAACACTACAACAAGCTGCTAAAAAAGAAGTATATGTTGATCAACTTACAAGAGCTTATAATCGTAAGATGTTTGATAAGTTTATTAAAGAAGTAAAAAATGTAGATAAATTTACAATCTATTACATGGATTTAAATGATTTTAAACCTATAAATGATAATTATGGACATGAAGCAGGAGATAAATTATTAATTGCATTTGTAGAAAGATGTAAGACAAATTTAAAGAAAGACACTCTTTTAATTAGAATGGGTGGAGATGAATTTGTGATTATCATTGATGAAGGCTTAAGTGATGATACAATTATTAGTATAAAAAATAGAATAGAAAACTTTAGCATGGAACAGTTTATAATTAATGATATATTAATAAAAATATCAGTCAGTATAGGATACGCATCATATCCTAAAGATGATACTAATATTCAAAATGTGTTAGCTTTGGCTGATCGAATGATGTATGATAACAAATCTAATAAGAAACGTTGAATTAAAAAGAATTAATTTTATAGCTTGAAAAGTAATAGCTTTTGAGTATAATGATTATAGATACATTGAATAGAAGGAAGTAATCCAGTGGTGACATAAAGAGATTTTCTGTATGCTGTAAAGAAAACGAACACTTGATGAAAAGTAGTCTAGGAGTATAATTGGTGAACTTATAGTAATTAATTACGTATTGGGTGCGTTAAACCTATTAGAGTTTAAATTAAGGTGGTACCACGCTATTGCGTCCTTTGTATCACCTTTTTATATTAATTAAAGGAGAAAAAAATGCTGAATCAAAAATATGACCACAAACTAGTTGAAAGTATTAAGTATGATGAATGGAAAAATTCTGGATACTTTACAGCTGGTGATAAAACAAAAGATCCATTTACAATTGTTATTCCACCACCAAATGTAACAGGAAAATTACATCTAGGACATGCCTGGGATACGACTTTACAAGACATAATTGCAAGATATAAAAGAATGCAAGGATATGATATGTTATGGCTTAGTGGAATGGATCATGCTGGAATTGCAACTCAAGCTAAAGTTGATGAAAGATTAAAAAAAGAAGGGATATCTCGTTATGATATTGGTAGAGAAAACTTTTTAAATCGTGCTTGGGAATGGAAAGAAGAATATGCTGGTCATATTAGAAACCAATGGGCCAAAATGGGTTTATCTTTAGATTATAGTAGAGAAAGATTTACACTAGACGATGGATTAAGCGAAGCTGTAAGTAAAGTATTTGTTCAACTATACAATGAAGGTTTAATCTATCAAGGTGAAAGAATTATTAACTGGGATACAAAAGCAAAAACTGCATTAAGTAATATAGAAGTAATTCATAAAGAAGTAGAAGGGGCTTTTTATACTTTTAACTATGAAGTAGTAGAAACAAAAGAAAAAATAAGTGTTGCAACAACAAGACCAGAAACAATGTTTGGAGATGTTTGTGTTGTAGTTCATCCAGATGATGAAAGATATAAACATATACATAATATGCATGTCATTAATCCAGCTAATCATCAAAAATTACCAATAATAACAGATGACTATATTGATATCGAATTTGGTACAGGTGCAATGAAGTGTACGCCAGCACATGATCCAAATGACTTTACAATAGCAGAAAAATATAATTTGGAAAAAGTAATTTGTATGAATCCTGATGGTACAATGAATGAACTAGCAGGTGAATTTGAAGGTTTAGATCGTTTCGATGCTAGAAAAAAATTAGTAGAACGTATTGAAAAAGAAGGTAATTTAATTTCTATTGAAAAACATGTACATCAAGTTGGACACTCAGAAAGAACAGATGTAATAGTTGAACCTTATTTATCTAAACAATGGTTTGTAAAAATGAAACCATTAGCAAAAGATGTTTTAGATCATCAACAAAATGATGAAACAAAAATTGAGTTTTTCCCAAATCGCTTTGAAAAAACTTTCAATGGTTGGTTAGAAAATATTGAAGATTGGTGCATTTCTAGACAATTATGGTGGGGACATAGAATTCCAGCTTGGTATCATAAAGAAACTGAAGAAATTTATGTTGGACTAACACCGCCACAAGATATTGAAAACTATGTACAAGATGAAGATGTATTAGATACTTGGTTTTCAAGCGCATTATGGCCTTTTAGTACACTAGGATGGCCAAATGAAGATAGTGAAGATTTTAAACGTTATTATCCAAATGACGTTTTAGTAACCGGATACGATATTATTTTCTTCTGGGTTGCAAGAATGGCATTTCAAGCTAGACACTTTACAAATAATTATCCATTTAAACATGTATTGATTCATGGTTTAATTAGAGATCCTGAAGGTAAAAAAATGTCTAAATCTTTAGGTAATGGTGTAGACCCAATGGATGTTATTGAGAAATATGGAGTAGATGCGTTGAGATTTTTCTTAACAACAAATTCAACACCTGGACAAGACATGCGTTATATTCCAGAAAAAGTTGAATCTTCATGGAATTTCATTAATAAATTATGGAATGCTTCAAGATATGTAATGATGAACATACCTGAAGACTTTGATAGAAATAATTTAGAATTAAAAGATTTATCAATTATCGATCAATGGATAATCGATAAACTAAATGTGACCCTAACAAACATCAACAACAATATGAATAAATATGAGTTTGCTTTAGTAGGAAATGAATTATATAGTTTTGTATGGAATGATTTTTGTTCATGGTATATAGAATTTTCTAAATCTGGTTTAACAAGTGAAGATGTAAGTGTAAAAAATACAACAATATCAACGCTAATTCATGTATTAGGAAGTATTGTAAAAATGTTACATCCTTTTATGCCATTTGTTACAGAAGAAATATATCAAGAGTTATATCAAACTAAAGATTCAATTGTAGTAAGTGATTTTGCGAAAGTTTTAAATAATTTAAACTTAACTGATGCAGGTAAAGTAGAAGATATAATTGAAATAATTACAGTTGTTAGAACTTTAAAAACTGAAAATGAATTAAAGCCATCATTAGAATTAGATGCATTAATTAAAGATGCTCAAGGAAATAATGTTGAATTATCTAAAGAAATTAAAGCTATAATTCATAAGATGGTTAAAGTAACGCTTGTAGATGCAATTGAGGAAGAACTAGTAGTAAGGCCAATTGGGTTAGGTTCTATTAATTTACCAATGTCTCAAGTAGTAAATATTGAAGAAGAAATTAAAAAATTAGAAAAAGAAAAAACAACATTAGCTAATGAGATAGCTCGTGGAGAAAAAATGTTGTCAAATGAGAACTTTGTAGCTAAGGCATCTGCAGAGAAAGTTGAAGCAGAAAAAGAAAAGCTTGCCAATTACAAAGCTCGATTTGAAATAGTTATCACTCAGTTAACTGAACTAAATAGTAAATAGGGTAAAAAAGCCCATAAATTAAAAAAACACAATAAAATTTATTCATTTGTTGTGTTTTTTATTTACTATAATTCCTATAAACTGCTACAATAGAGTATGTAATAATTATTAAATAAATATATATATGTATATTAGTTCTTTTGAATGTGGGATAAAAGAGTAAAAATAATTAAATTGAGGTAAATTTATGTATGATAAACTTGAAAGATTAAAAGAAGTAAATCACTATAAAGATATATGTGTAGTAATTGATAAAATTATTTTATCGCTTAATAGTGAGATACGTGACGATGAAGTTGTCTTGCTATACAAAGAATTTTTTGATGCGATTGATCATAGCTATGATTATTCTATCTATTATAAAGTATTTCCTATATTGGTTGATTTAGCATGTGAGAATATTTTTAACATACCATTTTTATATTTCATTACAAATGTAAAATATAATATTTCTATGATTAGTATGAATTTAATTTCTGATGAAGAGGTATCATCGTACCTTGATGCCTTGTATCGTTTAGATGATAAGTTTACTTTTGAACACACTATTTTTGATTACACATTTAATGATTTAAATAAAGTTGGATTAAAGAAAATAGACCAATTCTATTTTGTTCACTGTGCACATATTATTAATACACATACTAATGATGGATATGCATACTTTAAGTATGGATTATTTAACAATGATTTTGAAGTAAGTTGTGCTAGATGTAATCATAAAGAAGTACTTAATATTAATGATGGAAAAATAGTTGCTAATAAAAAGTTAGAACTTAATATATATAATGAAAGAAAAATTTGGCGAATTGAAGCTCTAACTAATGTTGATTTATTAAAGGAAGCTGAAAAAGTATCGAAGCTTGAAGGTAGTTATGTGTGTTCAAATTGTGGAGCTGAAAACGTGCCTTCAAAAGCAGCTGGGAAACACATACATGATAATCATAGAACTTTTGAAATTTCAGAGAAGTATTTATTAAGATTAAAAAGAATTTTAATTGATAAAATTGATTATGAACAAGTAGAGTGGTATGATCGTTTAATTTTTAATTGTAAATACTTATCTGCATTATATATAGAATATTTTGGCGAAAATGATTTGAAATCATTAGAATTTTTATTAAAAAATGCCATAAGTGTTTATGAGTATTATGGTGATGCATATATCGAGTATTTAACTAATTCAGCATTAAAACAAATATCATCATATTCAGAAGTTAACGAAGAGATTGCAGATTTATACACAATAATGGGATTAGCGTTATCCTTTAATAAAGAAACACCACAAAAAGATTTGGAAGTAGCTTTAAGTTATAGTAAAAAAGCATGTGATATTTATGACAAATTATTAGGGGAAGATAATGAAAAATCACTTGTGGCTAAGAAAAATTATTACTATAAATTAGCTGAAAGATTAAATGGCAAAATTTATGACTTTGCATTGATATTGGAAAAAATGTATAAAACAAATAAATTTAATGAATTAGATTTATTAAAATCTGAAGAAAGATTAGCTCGTTTATATGATCTAAAAGGGGAGTATAATAATGCTTTAGAACTTAGAAAAATTCATTTATCAATGTATAGAAAACTGTATGGTGATGGAAGTAGTTATGTAGCTGAAGTAAAGCGCTTATTAGCTGAAACATATCGTAAAATGGGCAATGAAGAAATGGCCTTAAATCTACTAAATGAAGCTTTAGAAACACATATTTCATATATGAATAACTAACCTGACTATGTCAGGTTTTTTTATTGCTTATTATAAATCAATATTTTCGTTATACATAAATTGCAGTTATTGTATTGTAAACGCTTGCATAATGTTATAGAATTAAATTATGAATAATCTATAGGGAGGAATTTATGCAACAAAAATTTGTGTATCAGTTTAAAGAAGGAAATGGTACAATGCGTGAGTTACTTGGTGGTAAAGGGGCTAATCTTGCAGAAATGACAAGTTTAAATATGCCTGTACCACAAGGGTTTATTATTACTACAGAAGCATGTACAAAGTACTATGAAGATGGAGAAATGATTATTCCTCCAATTATTAAAGAGATTAGAGAACATGTAGCTTTATTAGAGAAAGAGACTAATAAAGAATTTGGCGGACTTGAAAATCCATTACTTGTATCAGTAAGAAGTGGATCTAGAGCTAGTATGCCTGGAATGATGGATACTATATTGAACTTAGGTATTAATGATGATGTAGTTGAAGTTCTTGGTAAAAAAAGTGGATCGAAACGTTTTGCGTATGATTCATACAGACGTTTTATTCAAATGTTTGCAGATGTAGTTATGGGTTTACCTAAACATCGATTTGAAGTAATTATTGATGATATTAAAAAGGATAAAGGCGTTAAACTAGATAGTGAACTTGAAACAGAAGACTTAGTTGAAATGGTTAAACGATTTAAAGATTTCTATTTTGAAAATTTAAATGAGTATTTTCCAAATGATCCATATATACAATTAGAAAAAGCAGTTGAAGCTGTATTTAAGTCATGGAATAATGAAAGAGCAATCTTTTATCGTCGTATGAATGATATACCATCAAGTTGGGGAACTGCAGTAAATGTACAATCAATGGTTTTTGGAAATATGGGTGATGATTGTGGGACAGGCGTTGCATTTACTAGAAATCCTGCTACTGGTGAAAATATTTTATATGGGGAATTTTTGATGAATGCTCAAGGTGAAGATGTAGTAGCTGGAACAAGAACACCTCAAACAATTGATAAATTAAAAGATGTAATGCCAAAAGTATATGATGAGTTTGTAGAAATTTGTAATAAATTAGAAACACATTACAAAGATATGCAAGATATGGAATTTACAATTGAAAATGAAAAACTATATATGCTGCAAACAAGAAATGGTAAAAGAACAGCACAAGCTGCATTAAAGATTGCTACAGACATGGTTAATGATGGATTAATAGATAAAAAACAAGCATTATTAATGGTTGATCCAAAACAGTTAGATACATTATTACATCCTCAATTTGATCAAGAAGAATTAAATAATGCAAAAGTTATTGCAAGTGGTTTACCAGCTTCACCAGGCGCAGCTTGCGGGAAAATTGTGTTTAGTGCTGAAGAAGCCTTAGAATTTACAAAGTATGGACATAAAGTCGTACTTGTAAGATTAGAAACTTCACCAGAAGATATTGAAGGGATGCATGTATCAGAAGGAATACTTACAGTTAGAGGTGGTATGACATCACATGCTGCTGTAGTTGCAAGAGGAATGGGTACTTGCTGTGTATCTGGTTGCGGAGAAATTGCAATTGATGAAGAAAATGGTTATTTTACAGTAAATGATGTTACATATAATAAAGGAGAGTTTATTTCATTAGATGGATCAACTGGTAATATTTATGGGGAAGCAATTAAAACTGTACCTGCATCTATAACTGGTGAATTTGAAACATTTATGTCATGGGCAGATGAAGTTAGAGTTTTAAAAGTAAGAACTAACGCTGATACTCCACATGATGCTCAACAGGCAATTACATTTGGAGCAGAAGGTATTGGTCTTACAAGAACAGAACATATGTTCTTTGATTCAAATAGAATCAAAGCAATGAGAGAAATGATTGTATCAAAATCGGTAGATCAAAGAAAAGTAGCACTTGCTAAATTATTGCCAATGCAAAGAGAAGATTTTGAAGGTATATATGAAGCAATGAAACATTATCCAGTTACAATTAGATACTTAGATCCACCATTACATGAATTCTTACCAACTTCTTCATATGACATTACAACATTAGCAAATGATATGCATATGGATTTAAATGAATTAAAAAGTATAATTCAAAATTTACACGAATTTAATCCTATGATGGGACATAGAGGTTGTCGTTTAGCCATATCTTATCCAGAGATTGTAGAAATGCAAACTCAAGCAGTAATAACTGCAGCAATTAGTGTAACTAAAAGACATCCTGAATATAATTTAGTGCCTGAAATTATGATTCCACTAATTGGCGATTTAGCAGAGTTAAAATTTGTTAAAGAGATAGTTGTTAAAACAGCTGATAAAATAATTGCTGAAAGTGGAATTGATTTGAAATATATGGTTGGTACAATGATTGAGATTCCACGTGCTGCATTACTGGCAGATGAGATTGCAAAAGAAGCAGAATTCTTTAGTTTTGGAACAAACGATTTAACTCAGATGACATTTGGATTCTCAAGAGATGATGCTGGTGGATTTTTAACTCATTATTATGACAAAAAGATTTATGAACAAGACCCATTTGCTAAAGTAGACCAAGCAGGAGTAGGGAAATTAATGCAAATTGCTGCAACAGAAGGACGTAAAACTAGACCAAATATTAAACTTGGTATCTGTGGTGAACATGGAGGTGATCCTTCAAGTATTGAGTTTTGTCATAAGCTTGGATTATCATATGTATCATGCTCTCCATTTAGAGTTCCGATAGCTCGTTTGGCAGCAGCTCAAGCACAAATTAAATATCCTAGATAAAAAAAGCCACTTCAATG
>CAYJNO010000023.1:0-30743 GCA_964371715.1 uncultured Erysipelotrichaceae bacterium
TTTTATGAAGCTTTAAAACAAAGATTTGAGAATGAATAGAAAAAGCACTTTTAATAAGTGCTTTTTTATATAATATAAGGTGCAAAAACAAGTAGAAAAAATAAATGTAAAAAAAAGGAAATAACACTTGCAAAGGTATAATAAAATTTGTATAATAGGAGAGCACGAGCTATGATGCGGGAGGTTGTCGACACACTGATAAGCGTTGCTTAGAGGAAAAGTCGGGTTATTCACGCGGAGCTATTAACCATAGGGTTAAGTGAAATGAAGGAGGAAATATTTCATGGCAAAAAATAGCGTAAAAATACGTTTAAAAGCTTATGAGCACAGATCTTTAGATGCAGCTAGCGAAAAAATTGTTGCAGCAGCTAATGATAACGGTGCTAAAAAGATCGTTGGTCCAGTTCCACTACCAACTGAAAAACAAGTGGTAACAATTTTAAGAGCTGTTCATAAATATAAAGATTCACGTGAACAATTCGAATTAAGAACTCATAAAAGATTAATCGAGATAATCGGGCCAAGTGCTGAAACTATTGATGCACTTTCAAGACTTGAATTACCAAGCGGCGTTGATATCGAGATTAAACTTTAGTAGGAAGGTGGCATCATGAAAGGGTTATTAGGAAGAAAATTAGGTATGACTCAAGTGTTTACAGCTGAGGGTGTACTAGTACCGGTTACTGTAATTGGAATTACTCCTAATGTTGTTTTACAAAAGAAAACATTAGAAACTGATGGATATGAATCTATTCAATTAGGTTTTGAAGAAATCAGAGAAAAATTAGTAACTAAAGCTGAACAAGGACATACTAAAAAAGCTAACACAACTCCAAAAAGATTCGTACGCGAAGTTCGTGGTAACGGAATGAACGAATTTGAAGTTGGAAGCGAAGTAAAAGCAGATATCTTTTCCGCTGGTGACATGGTAGATGTTACAGGTGTAAGTAAAGGTAGAGGATTTATGGGAACAATCGTTAGAAATAACGCTAAAATTGGACCTAAATCTCATGGTTCTGGTCACCACCGTCACATCGGGTCATTAGCTACAATCGGGATTACATCAAAAGCTGGTAAAATCTCTAAAGGTACTGTAATGGCTGGGCATGAAGGTGTTTACAGAACAACAAATCAAAATTTAGAAGTAATTAAAGTAGATGTTGAAAATAACTACTTATTAGTAAAGGGTAATGTACCTGGACCTAAAAAAGGATTAGTTATGGTTAAAACAACAGTTAAAAGAAACAAGAAAGTAGAAGCAAAAGAATTACTTTCTTATAACAAGGAGGTTTAATCAATGCCTAAATTTGACGTATTCAACCTTGAAGCTAGTAAAGTTTCAACAATTGAATTAAATGACGCGGTATTTGGAATTGTTCCAAACAAACAAGCTATCTTCGATGTAATCGTAATGCAAAGAGCTAGCATGAGACAAGGTACTCATAGTACTAAAACGCGTACTGAAGTTCGTGGTGGTGGTAGAAAACCATTTAGACAAAAAGGTACTGGACGTGCTCGTCAAGGTTCGACAAGAGCTATCCAATACAGAGGTGGTGGTATCGCATTTGGTCCAACACCAAGAAGCTATGCTTATAAATTAAATCGCAAAATCAGACAATTAGCTGTTAGATCTATTATTTCTCAAAAAGTATTAGACGAAGCATTAGTTGTAGTTGATTCAATCGAAGTAGCAACAAACAAAACAAAAGATTTCACTAAAGTAATGGAAGCATTCAAATTTGAACGTAAAACATTATTCGTAGTTGATATCGAAGAAAATTTCGACAATGCTTACTTAGCAATGAGAAACTTACCAAATGTTTTAATGCTAACTGTTGAATCAATCAATGTATATGATATTGCTAATGCAGACAAGCTTGTAATGACTAAAGCTGCTGTAGAAAAAGCACAGGAGGTATTAGCGTAATGAGTAATGCTAGAGATATTATTGTACGTCCATTAATTACAGAAAAAACAATGAAATTAATGCAAGAAAACAATACAATTACATTTGAAGTTGCAAAAAGCGCAAACAAAACTCAAATCAAATTAGCTATCGAAGAAATCTTTAAAGTTAAAGTTGAAAGCATTAATACAGTTAATGTAAGAGCTAAAGATAAAAGAGTTGGAAAATATTTAGGTAAAACTAAAGCTTACAAAAAAGCTATTGTTAAATTACCTGAAGGTTCAGATATCGACTTAGGTATCTAGTAACAAATAAATATCGGGAGAATAATGCTATTTCCGGAATAAATGCATAAGGAGGAATAATCAGTGGCTATTAAAAAGTACAAGCCAACCACACCTGGTAGACGTGGAATGTCTGGTTTAACGTTTGAAGAAATCACAACTAACAAACCAGAAAAAAGTCTATTAGTTAGCTTCGCTAAAGCTGGTGGTAGAAATAACACAGGTCGTATTACGACAAGACACCAAGGTGGTGGACATAAACAAAAATATCGTATTATCGATTTCAAAAGAAATAAAGATAATATCCCTGCTAAGGTTGCTACTATCGAGTACGATCCAAACAGAACAGCAAATATCGCTTTATTACACTATGTAGATGGTGAAAAAAGATATATTTTAGCTCCAAAAGGATTAACTGTTGGAATGACAGTAATTTCTGGAGAAGCATGCGATATCAAAGTTGGTAACGCAATGGAATTAAGAAACATGCCTGAAGGTAGTGTGGTTCATAATGTTGAGTTAAAACCTTTAAAAGGTGGACAACTTGCAAGATCTGCAGGAGCAAGTGCTCAAATCTTAGGTATTGAAGGTAAATATGCAATCATCCGTTTATCTAGTGGTGAAGTTAGAAAAGTATTAAACAACTGCCGTGCAACAATCGGTGTAGTTGGTAATGAAGACTATAACTTAATCAACTGGGGTAAAGCTGGACGCTCTAGATGGTTAGGTATCAGACCTACTGTTAGAGGATCTGTAATGAACCCTAATGATCACCCTCACGGTGGTGGTGAAGGTAGATCTCCTATCGGACGTAAAGCTCCAATGACACCATGGGGTAAAAAAGCTATGGGTGTTAAAACTCGTAAAAAGAAAAAAGCTTCTAGTTCATTAATTGTACGTAGACGCAATGAGAAATAGGAAAGGAAGGAATTAAAATATGGCACGTAGTTTGAAAAAAGGTCCATTCTGTGATGATCACTTAATGAAAAAAGTTGATGCACTTAATGCGGCTAGTAAAAAAGAAGTAATTAAAACTTGGTCTCGTAGATCAACAATCTTCCCTGATTTCATTGAACATACTTTCGCAGTGTACAATGGTAAAGAACATGTTCCTGTATTCGTTACAGAAGACATGGTTGGACATAAATTAGGAGAATTCGTTCCTACTCGTAAATATAGTGGGCATGGCGACGATAAGAGAGGCTAGGTAGAAATGATGGATGTAAAATCAACAGCAAAAACTGTGCGTATGTCTCCTAGAAAAGTAAGATTAGTATTAAACCTTGTAAGAGGAAAAAATATTGAAGAAGCATTCGGTATTTTAAAATTTACTCCTAATCATGCTGCTGGAGCTATTAGCAAAGTATTAAAAACTGCAGTAGCTGATGCTACTAACACTCATAAATTAGATGAGTCAAAATTATATATTAAAGCGTGCTACGCTGATGAAGGTGTAACTTTAAAAAGATTTATGCCTAGAGCTAAAGGTAACGCAGCACAAATCTTAAAACGTACTAGCCACATCACTGTAGTGGTTAGCGAAAGATAGGAGGAACAAAAGAATGGGTCAAAAAGTTAGTCCTATTGGTATGCGTGTCGGAGTTATCCGTGATTGGGAATCTAGATGGTATGCTGATAAAGAATATGGAACATTATTAATTGAAGACGTAAAAATTCGTAAGTACATTACTAAGAATTTAAAAGATGCTTATGTTTCTCGCGTTGAAATTGAACGTTCTAAAAATCGTATTGAAGTAATTATTCGCGCGGCTCGTCCAGGTGTATTAGTTGGTCAAAACGGTGAAAAAATCGAAAAAACTAAAAAAGACATCACTAAAATCACTGGTGGTAAAACTGTAAACATCAATGTTGTTGAAGTTGCTAACCCTGATTTAGATGCTAACTTAGTTGCAAGAAAAATCGCTGAACAATTAGAAGGACGTCAGTCTTTCAGAACTTGTCAGAAAAAAGCAATTCAACAAACTATGCGTTCTGGAGCTAAAGGTATTAAAACATTAGTTTCTGGTCGTTTAGGTGGTGCTGATATTGCTCGTGGTGAAGGTTATTCTGAAGGTGTAGTTCCTCTACATACTTTAAGAAGTGACATTGACTATGCGCACTATGAAGCAGACACAACTTATGGTAAATTAGGTGTTAAAGTTTGGGTTTGTCGTGGTGAAGTATTACCAGGTCAAATGGTAACTGAACCTGAAGCTCCAAAATTCCCTGAGCGTCGTGACAACAGAAAACGTCGTGACAACAAAAAAGGTGGATTTAATGGACGTAACCAAAGAACAGCAAAACCTGCAGCGGCAGTAAATGCTGAGGCAAAAGGAGGTAATTAGTTATATGTTAATGCCAAATAGAACTAAATATCGTAGACCTCACCGTTTAAGTTATGAAGGACGTTCAAAAGCTGGACGTGAAGTAGCATTTGGTGAATTCGGTCTAGTTGCTCAAACAGGAGCATATGTATCAAACAGACAAATCGAAGCAGCGCGTATTGCGATGACAAGAAGAATGAACCGTGGTGGTAAAGTTTGGATTAAAATATTCCCTCACTTAGCTATCACTAAAAAACCTCTAGAAGTTCGTATGGGTAGTGGTAAAGGTGCTCCTGAAGGATGGGTAGCAGTTGTACAACCAGGACGTGTAATGTTTGAGGTTTCTGGTGTTGATGAAGCATTAGCACGCGAAGCATTCAGATTAGCATCACACAAATTGCCTGTTAAATGTAAATTTGTAAAGAAAGGTGAGGTAAAATAGACATGAATGTTAAAGAAATTCGTTCAAAAACTAACGCTGAATTAAATGACAGCATTACTTCTTTAAAAGAAGAGCTATTTAACTTACGTTTCCAACAAGCGACAGGACAATTAGAAAATCCAATGCGTTTAAGAGAAATTAAGAAAACAATAGCAAGAATCAAAACAATATTAACTGAGCGTGAGCTTAGTGAAGGTAAATAGGAGGCAATTATGGAAAGATCAAATCGTAAAGTATTACGTGGTAAAGTTGTTTCAGACAAAATGGACAAGACTATCACTGTAGAAGTGTCAACAAGTAAAAGCCACCCATTATACGCAAAACGTATCAAGTATTCTAAAAAGTTCAAGGCTCATGATGAATTAAACGAAGCTAAAATCGGAGATACAGTTGAGATCATGGAAACTCGTCCATTATCAAAAGACAAAAGATTCCGTTTAGTAAGCGTTGTTCAAAAAGCCGTGATTCTTTAGTACAGGAGGATTAATTATGATACATAATGAAACTAGATTAAGAGTCGCTGATAACACTGGTGCTAAAGAATTATTAGTAATTAGATGTTTAGGTGGTTCAGTAAGAAAATTCGCTAACATCGGGGATGTTGTAGTATGTTCTGTTAAAGAAGCTGCACCTGGTGGATCAGTAAAAAAAGGTGACGTTGTAAAAGCCGTTATCGTAAGAACAAAATATGGTATTCCAAGAGAAAATGGTTCATTCATCAAATTTGATGACAATGCAGCTGTTATTATCAAAGAAGACAACACGCCAAAAGGAACTCGTATTTTCGGTCCTGTGGCTAGAGAAATCCGTGATAGAGATTACATGAAAATTGTATCTTTAGCACCGGAAGTATTATAGGAGGTGACTTTAAATGAAAATATTAAAAGGTGATACAGTTAAAGTCATTACAGGAAAAAATGCTGGAACTGTAGCTGATGTTATCGCGGTTTATCCAAAGACTAACAAAGTTGTAGTTGAAGGGGTTAATATGAAAGTTAAAAATATTAAACCAACTCAAGCTAATCCTGATGGTGGAAGAATCGAAAGAGAAGTTGCTATCGATGTTTCTAACGTTATGGCTTACGATTCAAAAGCAAAAGTTGCTTCTAGAATCGGATATGTAGTAGAAAATGGAACAAAAGTTCGTGTTTATAAAAAAACAGGTAACAAAGTTAAAGGAGGTAAGAAATAATGACACGTTTACAAGTTAAATACCAAAATGAAGTTATCAAAAATCTTACTGAAAAATTTAACTATACTACTGTAATGCAATGTCCTAAAGTTGATAAAATCGTTATCAACATGGGTGTTGGTGATGCAGTAGCTAATCCTAAAGCTTTAGATGAAGCAGTTGCTGAATTAACATTAATTGCTGGTCAAAAACCATTAGTAACTAAAGCTAAAAAATCAATCGCTAACTTCAAATTAAGAGAAGATATGCCAATTGGTTGTAAAGTTACTTTACGTGGAGAAAGAATGTATGAGTTCTTAGATAAATTAGTATCTATCTCATTACCACGTGTAAGAGACTTTAGAGGTGTTCCTACAACATCATTTGATGGTCGTGGAAACTACACTTTAGGGATTAAAGAACAAGTTATCTTCCCAGAAATTAATTACGATAAAGTAAATAAAGTTCGTGGTATGGATATCGTTATTGTTACAACTGCAAATACAAATGAAGAAGGTCGAGCTCTTTTACAAGAACTTGGCATGCCATTTGCTAAGTAAGAGATAGGAGAATTAACATGGCAAAAAAATCAATGGTAGTAAAATCTAATCGTCCTGCAAAATTCTCATCTCGTGCTTATACAAGATGTGAAAGATGTGGACGTCCACATTCAGTATTAAGAAAATTTAAGTTATGCCGTATCTGCTTCAGAGAATTAGCTTACAAAGGGCAAATTCCTGGTGTTAGAAAAGCAAGCTGGTAAGAGTTTAGGAGGAAAGCAAAAATGATGAATATGACAGATCCAATCGCGGATATGCTAACAAGAATCCGTAACGGTGTAAGAGCTAATCATGAAGCAGTATCAATGCCATCAAGCAAGATGAAAGTGGAAGTTGCTAAAATCCTAAAGGATGAAGGCTACATCTTAAATTATTCAGTTGAAGGTGAAACAGCAAAAACATTAAACGTTACATTAAAATATGGAGCAAATGATGAAAAAATCATCAAAGGAATTAAAAGAATTTCTTCTCCAGGTTTAAGAGTATACGCTAAAAGCGATAAATTACCTAGAGTATTAAATGGTTTAGGTATTGCAATTATTTCGACATCTAAAGGTCTAATGACTGATAGAGATGCTCGTAAAAACCAAGCTGGTGGCGAAGTAGTCGCTTACGTTTGGTAATTTGAAAGGAAAAATTAAATGTCACGTATCGGAAATAAAACGATTACCATTCCAGCTGGTGTTGAATTAACTGTCAACGCAGGGAATGAGGTGATTGTAAAAGGTCCTAAAGGATCTTTAACTCGCACTTTCTCAACTTTAATTGAAATCAAAGTTGAAGAGAACGTTGTAACTTGTGTTAGAGCTAATGAGCAAAAACATACAAAACAATTACATGGTACAACACGTGCTTTATTAAACAATATGATCGAAGGAGTTTCTCAAGGATTCATGAAAGAGTTAAACTTAGTTGGTATTGGTTATAAAGCAGCAGTAGCTGGTAAAGTATTAACTTTAAACTTAGGTTATTCACACCCAATCATCATTAATGTTGAAGAAGGTGTTGATGTAGTTTGTGTAGATGCTAATAAAATTCAAGTATCTGGAATCGACAAACAACGTGTTGGAGAAGTTGCAGCAAATATCCGTGCTAATAGAAAACCAGAACCATATAAAGGTAAAGGTATCCATTACACTGGAGAACGTATTCGCCGTAAAGAAGGTAAAACGGCTGGTAAGAAATAGTGGGAAAGGAGTAATAACATGCTTAAGAAAATATCTAAAAATAAAACTCGTCAAGTACGTCACGCACGTGTTAGACGTAAAATTAATGGTACACCTGAATGCCCACGTCTAAACGTATTCCGTTCAAACAAAAATATCAATGTTCAAATCATTGATGATGTAAACGGAAAAACTTTAGTTGCTTGCAGCTCAGTTGAACTTAAATTAGCTAACGGTGGAAATATCGAAGCAGCTAAAACAGTAGGAGCAAAAGTTGCTGAAAAAGCAATCGCAGCTAATATTACTACTGTAGTATTTGATCGTGGTGGCTATGCTTACCATGGACGTATCCAAGCACTTGCTGATGCAGCAAGAGAAGCTGGATTAAAATTCTAGGAGGCCACAATGGATCGTAAACCAAGAAGATTTGAACGTGAAAAAGAGTTCGAAGAACGCGTAGTAGTCATTAACCGTGTATCAAAAACGGTTAAAGGTGGACGTCGTATGAGATTCTCAGCTTTAGTTGTAGTTGGAGATAAAAAAGGCCGCGTAGGCTTTGGATTAGGTAAAGCGAATGAAGTACCTGATGCAATCAAAAAAGCAATCGAAGCTGCGAAGAAAAATGTAATTACAGTACCATTAGTAAATAATGGTAAAACTATACCACATGCAATCACTGGTGTTTATGGAGCGGGTGAAGTATTCATGCGTCCAGCTAGTGAAGGTACAGGGGTTATCGCTGGTGGTGCAATTCGTGATGTATTAGAACTTTTAGGAGTTCATGATGTATTAACAAAATGTATCGGATCTAGAACACCTGTTAACATGGTTAGAGCTACAATTAAAGCTTTAAGTGAACTTAGAACTTTAGAAACAGTAGCAAAAATGCGTGAGAAAAAACCGCAAGAAATTAGATAGGAGGGTACTTGAATGAAATTACATGAAATGACATATAATGAAGGTGCTCGTCGCGAAAGAAAAAGATTAGGTAGAGGGGCAGGGTCTGGAACTGGTGGAACAGCTGGTAAAGGACATAAAGGTCAAAATGCTAGATCTGGTGGCGGAGTTGCTATCGGTTTTGAAGGTGGACAAACACCATTATATAAAAGAATCCCTAAACGTGGATTCACAAACTTTACTCGTAAAGTTTATGGAATTGTAAATGTAGAGTCTTTAAATAAATTTGAAGATGGAAGCACAGTTACAATCGAAATGCTTTTAAATACTGGTTTAGTAAAAAAACAATTAGATGGTATTAAAGTATTAGGTACTGGAACATTAGAGAAAAAATTAACTGTACAAGCTAACAAATTCTCAAAAACTGCAGTAGAAGCAATTGAAAAAGCAGGCGGAAAAGTAGAGGTAATCTAAAATGATTAAAACCTTGAAAGAGCTTTTTAAGAATAAGGAGATTAGAGGAAGAATTTTCTTCACTCTTGCAATGATGTTTATTTTTAAACTTGGTTCAGCAATACCGGCTCCTGGGGTTGATATTTCAGCATTATCTGCTGGAATAGCTGATAATTCGCTAATTAATATGATGAACTTACTAGGTGGTGGTTCATTCCAACAAATGTCAGTGTTCGCACTGGGTGTTGGACCTTATATCACATCTAGTATCATCATTCAGTTAATGAGTATGGATGTAATTCCTGCATTAACTGAAATGGCTAAATCAGGACACCATGGTCGCCAACAAATGGATCGTATCACAAGATACTTTGCAGTAATATTAGCGTTTGTGCAAGCATATACACTAACTACTGTATTTGGATCTGGTGCTACACCATTATTAGAAGAACCAGGGCTTGCTGGGTATATCTATGTATCGATTGTCTTTGCAGCAGGAACTATGTTCCTACTATGGATTGGTGATCGTATCACTCAACATGGTATTGGAAATGGTATCTCAATGATTATCTTTGCAGGTATCGTATCTAATATTCCATTCCAATTTAATCAAGTATATAATATCTTAGTTACTGATGCATCAAATGCTGCAATGGTTAACGGAATATTAATGTTTGCGTTATATTGTGTAATGTACTTAGCGATTATTGTGTTAGTTGTATTTATGCAAAAAGCACAACGTAAAATTCCTATTCAATATACTTCAAGTGCTCAAGTTAGAAATCGTAAAGAAATTACTTTCTTACCATTAAAACTTAATAGCGCAGGAGTAATTCCTGTTATCTTTGCATCAGCAATTATGACTGCTCCTCAAATCTTATTATCTTTCTTTGAAGGTAATGCATTCTTTACAACATTACAAACAATCTTCAATTTAGAAACGGTATGGGGAGTTGCAATATATGGTGTATTAGTTGTACTATTTACATTCTTCTATGCTAACTTACAGGTTGATCCTGCTAAGATTGCAGATAATTTAAATAAATCAGGAACTTATATTCCAGGTATTCGTCCAGGTGCTGAGACAAAAGAGTATTTATATAAAGTTATTAACCGTATAACTGTACTTGGAGCTGCTTTCTTATTAGTGATTGCTATTATTCCTTACATTTTACCGATGATAACAGACTTACCTCAATCAGTAGCATTAGGTGGTACAGGGATTATTATCGTTGTAGGTGTTGCTATGGATACAGCATCACAATTACAAAGCCAATTAGCTCAAAAAGAATATAAAGGATTTGTGACTAAATAATGAATGTATTAATTATGGGACCTGCTGGTAGTGGAAAAGGTACTATAGCTGAAAGAATTATTGATGACTATAAAGTATTCCATTTATCAACAGGAAATATGCTAAGAGAAGCAATTCAAAATAATGAACCAAGTGGATTAGAAGCTAAAAGCTATATGGATGCAGGTAAACTTGTACCAGATAGTATTGTTAATAAAATTGTTGAAGATTCTCTAAAACAAAAAGATTTAACACATGGCTTTCTAACTGATGGTTATCCAAGAACTTTAGCACAAGCAATCGACTTTGATGATTTATTAAATAGAATAGATCAAAAAATAGATTTAGTTATAAGTTTAGAAATAAACTTCGATCATTTAGTATCAAGAATTACTGGTCGTCGTTTATGTAAAAAATGTGGAAGCATCTATCATATCATTTCTCAACCGTCAAAAGTTGAAGGTGTATGTGATAAATGTGGATCAGATTTATACCAACGTTCTGATGATACAGCAGAACAGTTGAAAATTAGATTAGATGAACATTCAAATAACACAGAACCACTACTTGCTCACTACGAAAAAATGAATTTATTATATCGTGTTGATGCAGATGGAGGTCGTGAAGAAGTTTATCAGCGCGTAGTTGATATTTTGGAGAAATTCAAATGATAACTCGCAAATCAAAACGCGAAATTGAATTAATGAAAGAAGCAGGTAGAATTGTAGCTGTAGCCCATAAAGCTGTTAAAGCTGCAATTAAACCTGGTATCTCAACATTAGAGCTAGATAAAATAGCTTACGATACAATTATTTCAAATGGAGCTTCACCATCATTCAAAGGATATGGTGGATTTCCAGCTTCAATTTGCGCATCTATTAATGAAGTATTAGTACATGGAATTCCAGATAATACTAAATTAAAAGATGGAGATATCATTTCAATTGATATTGGAGCTAATTATAAAGGATATCATGGAGATAGTGCATGGACATATGCCGTCGGAGAAGTAAGTGAAGAAGCTAAAAAGCTTATGGAAGTTACTAAAGAAGCACTATTCCAAGGTCTTGAATTAGTGAAACCCAATAATCGTATTGGTGATATAGGTCATGCGATTCAATCATATGTTGAATCATTTGGCTATTCATTACCTGTCGATTATGCAGGACATGGTATTGGAACTTCATTACATGAAGATCCATCTATCGAAAATGTCGGTAGACCTAATACAAAAGAACTTATTAAAGAAGGAATGACTTTGGCAATTGAACCAATGGTTCATGTTGGTAAACCATTCACTAAAGTATTAGCAGATCAGTGGACTGTTGTTAGCAAAGATTCAAGTTTAACAGCGCATTATGAACATACTGTTGTTGTAACAAGCGATGGTTATGAAATATTGACAAAGGAGGATTAATAACATGGGAAAACAAGATGTAATTGAAATTGATGGTGTCATTGAGGATACATTACCCAATGCACAATTTAAAGTGAAATTAGCAAATGGACACGTGATACTGGCTCACGTTTCTGGTAAAATCCGCATGCACTACATTCGCATTTTACCAGGCGATCGTGTTACTGTGGAAATTTCACCGTACGATCTAACACGTGGGCGTATTACATTCAGACATAAGTAAATAGTCTTAGAAAGGGAATTGCATGAAAGTAAGACCATCAGTCAAACCAATGTGCGATAAATGCCGCATCATTAAACGCAAAGGGCGCGTAATGGTAATTTGTGAGAACCCTAAACACAAACAACGTCAAGGTTAATAGGAGGAAAAAACAAAATGGCTCGTATTGCAGGAGTAGATATTCCACGTAATAAACGTGTTGTAATATCTTTAACTTATATCTATGGAGTTGGATTACCAACATCTGTAGAAGTATTAAAAAAATTAAACATCAGCGAAGATATTCGCGTTAAAGATTTAACTGACGATCAAATCAATGATATTCGTAAAGAATTAGATGCTATTAAATTAGAAGGGGACTTAAGAAGAGAAGTTCAATTAAATATTAAACGTCTAATGGAAATCGGATGCTTCAGAGGAATGCGTCATAGAAGAGGTTTACCAGTAAGAGGACAACGTACAAAAACAAATGCACGTACTCGTAAAGGACCTCGTCGTACAGTAGCGAACAAGAAGAAATAACGATAGGAGGAACTAATAATGGCAAAACCAAAAGCAGGTGCACGTAAAAGACGTGTAAAAAAGAATATAGCAAAAGGTGTAGCGCATATTCACTCAACTTTTAATAACACTATCGTTACTATCACTGACGAAGCAGGAAACGCAATTGCTTGGTCAAGTGCTGGGGCTTTAGGTTACAAAGGTTCAAGAAAATCAACACCATTTGTTGCTCAATTAGCTGGAGAAGCTGCTGCTAAAGCAGCTGTTGACCACGGTATGAAAACTGTAGAAGTTAACGTAAAAGGTCCAGGACCAGGAAGAGAAGCGGCAGTAAGATCACTTCAAGTTGCTGGTTTAGAAATTTCAGCAATCAATGATGTTACACCAATTCCACATAACGGATGTCGTCCACCAAAAAGACCACGTGGATAAGATAAAAGAAAAGGAGTAATGATATGCAAAAATTTGAACGCGCTAAATTTGAACTAAAAGAATTTGTAGATTCAGATAATTATGGAAAATTTGTTTTAGAGCCGCTAGAAAGAGGGTTTGGAACGACATTAGGAAATGCATTACGTCGAGTTCTTTTATCATCATTACCTGGTGCAGCAGTTTACTCAATTAAAATTGATGGAGTATTCCATGAATTTACTGCTATCAAAGGCGTTGAGGAAGATGTAGCTACAATCATTTTAAATTTAAAAAGACTTATCATGAAAGTAGATAGTGATGAGACTTATACTTTAAGAATTTCTGTTGCAGGACCTGCAACAGTTAAAGGTGAAGATATCATTTGTCCAGCAGGAGTTGAAGTTTTAAACAAAGACTTCGTTATTGCAAAAGTTGCAAAAGATGGACATTTAGATATGGAAATCAAAGTAAACAAAGGAAGAGGCTATGTAAGTGCTGATGAAAACAAAGTTATTCATCAAAACATGTCTCAAGGAGTTGGAACTGTGTATACAGATTCTATCTACACTCCTTGTAACAAAGTTTCTTACAATGTAGAACCAACACGTGTTGGACAAAATGCAAAATATGATCGCTTAGTATTAGAAGTATGGACTGATGGTTCAATCACTCCTCAAGAGTCTATTGCTCTTGCTTCTAAAATCTTAATTGAGCACTTTGAAATTGTAACGCAAGTTGATGATTTAGTGAGCAATATGGGATCATTAATGAATGAAGCAGCTGGTGAAGTTGTAGCTAAGACAGCTAATATGATGATTGAAGATTTAGACTTATCAGTTAGATCTTACAATTGTTTAAAACGTGCAGGAATTCAAACAGTAGAAGAGTTAACTCAAAAAACTGAAGATGAAATGATGCGTGTTAGAAACTTAGGTAAAAAATCATTCAAAGAAGTAAAAGAAAAAATATATGAATTAGGTAGACAATTTAAGTCTTATCAATAAGAAATAAAGGAGAAGATTTATGTGGAATCGTAAATTAGGTCGTAAAGCTGACCATCGTAAAGCTTTATTACGTAATATGGCTACTGAGTTAATCTTAAGAGAAAAATTCGAAACTACTGAAATGAAAGCAAAAGAATTAAGATCAGTTGTTGATGAATTAATCACTTTAGGTAAACGTGGTGATCTTCATGCTAGAAGACAAGCTGCTAGTTACATCAGAAACGTAGTTGCTAACGAAGAAAAAGGTCAAACAGTTTTAAAGAAATTATTTGATGAAGTAGCACCTAAATATGCTGATCGTAAAGGTGGATATACTAGAGTAACTAAAACAGGAAATCGTCGTGGAGATAATGCTCCAATGGCAACTATTGAATTAGTTTAATTACGTATACTAGATTTATAATTAAGGACTAACTTAATAGTTAGTCCTTTTTTTGATATATTATAAACATGATGAAAATCAAAATTATAGTATAATTAATAAATAATCAGATTATACTTATGAAAGTTAAAATAAGAGTATCAAATGAAGAGAAAAAGTTAGTTGTAAGATATTCTATTAAACATTAAATTTCAATCGAAGAAGCATATAAAAAAAGCTTAGTTTGATAAAATAGAAGAAAAGTTAGATATTGCTATTGCGCTAAAATCATTAAAAGATTATAAGGATAGTTGCAGTAGACCAATAAATGATCTGTGAAAAGAATTAAAACTTTGGCATATCAAGTAACATTGTAAAATTAAATAATGGAACTCAAAGCAGTATTATTTTTTAATAATAATATAAAAAAAACCCTAATGGGTTTTTTATAATTTTACAAATTGATCAACATCAAGTACGAAGATTGTTGCACCACCAACTGTAACCTCTACAGGGAATGCTGCATATCTTCCAATATCATAAGAAGCAGTAGATGGAACAATTTCTGTTCGACGTTTTGATTCACTTCCAATTATCTCAATTACTTTTTCAACATTTTCATTTTCAGTACCAACAATTATAGTTGTATTACCAGCTTTTAAAAAACCACCAGTAGTTGCAAGTCTTGTAACTTGAAAGTTTGCTTTAGTTAAAGCAGATGATACACTTGCGCTGTCATCATTAGATACAATAGCCAATATTAATTTCATAAGATACCTCCCAATATATCTTAATTATAGCATTTTATATTGATAAATCACGAAAATTGTAAAATATTGTAAAAAAATGTCGATAATGTTTGCAATAAATGTGTAAAAAGAATATACTAGTCAAGTACATAAAAAGAGGTAGTAAAAATATGGAATATCAAAAAATTATAAACATAGCAGTAATTGCCCATGTTGACGCAGGGAAAAGTACATTAGTAGACGCTTTTTTAAGTCAAAGTGATGTATTTAGAGATAATGAAGAAGTGGTAGATTGTGTAATGGATTCTAATGATCTAGAACGTGAAAGAGGAATTACAATTTACGCTAAAAACTGTTCAGTAAACTATAAAGATTATAAAATTAATATAGTTGATACACCAGGACATGCTGACTTTTCAAGTGAAGTTGAACGTATTATTAAAACTGTAGATACAGTTATTTTATTAGTTGACTCAAGTGAGGGTCCAATGCCACAAACTAGATTTGTTTTACAAAAGAGTTTAGAAATTGGTTTAAAACCAATCTTATTAATCAATAAAATTGATAAAAGAGATTCACGTGTTGATGAAGTAATTGATTTAGTATATCAATTATTCTTAGATTTAAATGCAAATGATGAACAATTAGATTTCCCAATTCTTTATGGAATTGCAAGAGAAGGTATTGTTAGAGATAGTATGGATGGTACTAACACTGATATCATGCCATTATTTGAAACAATTTTAAAGCATACAAATGCATATCCAAATTTAATAGAAGAACCATTACAAATGCAAATATCAGCTTTAGCGTATGATGACTATATTGGTCGTTTAGGTATTGGACGTATTTTTAAAGGTAAATTAAAAGAATCAAGTGGTGTAATCGTATGTGATAGTGATCAAAAACAATTACAAAGAAAAGTAAATCAAGTATTCGTTTATAAAGGTTTAAGTAGAGTTGCTGTAAATGAAGCACAATGTGGAGAAATCGTTATGATTGCAGGTATTGCAGATATTTCGATTGGAGATACATTATGTTTAAGTGGACATATAGATCCATTACCATCTATTAATATTGAAGAGCCAACTTTATCGATGAATTTCATGGTAAACAGTTCACCATTCCAAGGGAAAAGTGGTAAGTTTGTTACATCACGTAATATTAAAGATCGTTTAGATAAAGAACTTGAAGTAAATGTTGGATTAAGAGTTGAACCTGGAATTAGTGCTGATATCTTCAAAGTATCAGGACGTGGGGAATTACACTTATCTATTTTATTAGAAAATATGCGCCGTGAAGGTTATGAAGTTGCTGTAAGTAAGCCTGAAGTAATTTTCCATAAAGAAGATGGAATTGTAATGGAACCACAAGAAGAAGTTATTTGTACAGTTCCAACAGAATATTCAGGACCAGTTATTTCTAAATTAAATTTAAGAAAAGGAATAATGGTTAATATTACTGAAGAAGGTAACTTTAGTAAAATTGAATATTTAGTACCTACTAGAGGTCTATTAGGTTATCGAAGTGACTTTATCAATGATACTCGTGGTGAAGGAACAATGGTTAGACAACTTAAAGGTTATATGCCACATGTTGGAGAAATTCAACAACGTGTTAATGGTGCATTAGTATCAACAGAAAATGGTAAAGCTATGACTTATGCTTTATGGAACATTCAAGAAAGAGGTATCTTATTTATTGATCCTGCAACTGAAGTCTATGAAGGTATGGTTATTGGTATGGCCGCTAAAAACTTAGATATGGATGTTAACCCAATTAAAAATAAAAAATTAACTTCAATTCGTTCTAGTGGAGCTGATGAAGCGATGAAACTAATTACTCCTAAAAAGATGTCATTAGAAGAAGCTTTAGAGTTTATCAATGATGATGAACTTGTAGAAATCACACCAGCAGAAATTAGAATTAGAAAGAAATATTTAAAACCACATGAACGTAAAGCAGCATCTCGTTCTAAAATGAATGTTGAATAGCAGCCAATTGGCTGCTATTTGCTTTAATATAGTATAAAAACAAAGTAAAAAATAGTATAATACAAACGGAGGTAAATACGATGAATAAATTTTTACCAGTAAATAAAAAAGATATGCAAGCTAGAGGTTGGGATGAATTAGATTTTGTCTACGTATCAGGTGATGCCTATGTAGATCATCCATCATTTGGAGCTGCAATTATTACTCGTGTATTAGAGAAATTTGGTTATAAAGTTGGCATTATTGCACAACCAAATTATCGTGAAATAGAAAGTTTTAAAATATTTGGACAACCAAGACTTGGTTTTTTAGTTTCTTCAGGAAATATTGATTCAATGGTTAATCATTATTCAGTAAGTAAGAAAAGAAGAAAAACTGATGCTTATTCTGATAATGGAGAAATGGGTAAAAGACCAGATCGAGCTGTAATTGTTTATAGTCAAATGATTAGACAAGCCTATCCAAAAACAACAATTATTATTGGAGGTATAGAAGGTTCACTTAGAAGACTTGCTCACTATGATTATTGGGATAATAAAGTTCGTAAGAGTATTTTAGTAGATGCTAATGCTGATTTATTATCATATGGTATGGGTGAAAATAGTATAGTTGAAATAGCTGATGCTTTAAATAGTGGAATTGATATTAAAGATTTAACATATCTTGATGGTACAGTATTTAAAACAAAAACATTAAGTAATATTGTAGATCCAATTATTTTGCCACATTATGAAGAAATAACAAAAGATAAAGTTAAATATGCTAAAAGCTTTAATGTGCAATATGAGAATACAGATCATATTACAGCTAAAACATTAGTTGAACCATATAAAGGTTTCTATATTGTACAAAATAGACCTAATAGACCATTAACTAGACAAGAATATGATGATTCTTATGACTTAAACTATACAAGAACTTTCCATCCAATGTATAAATATATACCAGCAATTGAAGAGGTTAAGTTTTCAATTATTTCTAATAGAGGATGTTATGGAGCATGTAACTTTTGTGCATTAACTTTCCATCAAGGAAGAGTAATGCAATCAAGATCACATGAGTCTATTCTAAAAGAAGCAAAAAATATCACACAAGATAAAGACTTTAAAGGATATATTCATGATGTTGGTGGACCAACAGCTAACTTTAGAGATGTCGCATGTGATAAACAAGTTAAACATGGTGTATGTAAAACAAAACAATGTTTATGGCCAAAGCCATGTAGTAATTTAAAAGTAAATCATAAAGATTATTTATCTTTATTACAAAAGCTACGCAAAGTAGATAAAGTTAAAAAAGTATTTGTAAGAAGTGGTATTCGTTATGATTATTTAATGTATGATAAAGATGAATCATTCTTTAATGAATTAGTTAAACATCATATTAGCGGACAATTAAAAGTTGCACCAGAACATATAAGTAATAAAGTATTAGATAAGATGGGTAAACCTCGTCGTGGACTATATGAAGACTTTGTTGAAAAGTATTATCGTTTAAATGATAAACATCAAAAAAATCAATATTTAGTACCATATTTAATGTCATCACATCCTGGGAGTGACTTGCAAGCAGCCATAGAACTTGCAGAGTATTTAAGAGATATCAAGCATCAACCAGAGCAAGTACAAGATTTTTATCCAACACCTGGTACTCTGTCAACTGCAATGTACTATACAGGCTTAGATCCAAGAGATTTAACTAAAGTATATGTTGCAAAGACAAGTAAAGAAAAATCAATGCAAAGAGCTTTAATTCAATATCGTAATCCTAAAAATTATGATTTAGTATATGAAGCACTAATTACAGCAAAGCGCGAAGACTTGATTGGTGATAAAGCAAAATGTTTAATTAGAAGAACACCGGTTAAACAGTATCGTCGATTCGATGAGAAAAAACCAAAATATCAATCTTACAAGAAAAGATAAACTCACTTCTGTGAGTTTTTTTATAAATGTCAGCTACAAAGTTGTAAGACAAAAAAATTCCATTTATATAAAATTTATTGTATAATAGAGATTGATGAAGATATATAATAAATTATTTAAAGAAATTACACAACTTTTAGTTGGGAATGCCTTACTAGCAATTGCTGTTGGTGTGTTTATATTACCGCAAAATATATTATCTGGCGGAGTTGCAGGGGTTGCAGTATTATTGGAGCCATTTGTTGATATACCAAAAGAGATAACGGTTAGTATAGTTACTATTTCGTTATTTTTTGTTGGGTTAGTTTTACTTGGAAAATCTTTTGCATTAAAAACGTTGGCTAGTTCAATATTGTATCCATTGTTTTTAAATATTGTTATATTATTTGAATTTAATATTGAGTTGAATCCATTACTTGCCTCAGTATATGGAGGACTAATTGCAGGGATTGCATTAGGTATTGTAATAAGAGGTGGTGCAAGTACTGGTGGTATGGATATACCAGCATTAGTACTGCATAAGTATTTGAAAAAAGATGTTAGTATCTTTGTAATGATTGTAGATGCAATAACAGTAGGATTTGGATTATTTATCTATGGGCTAGAGCCTGTATTAATTGGTTTATTATCTGTATTTGCTACATCATTTGGAATCGCAAAGGTTATGGAATATCCTTGGGATAAAGTAATGTCAGTTACAATTATTTCAAAGGAATGGAAAGAAATTAATGATAAAATAAATAGTGAGTTAGACCGTGGTAGTACTTTAATGGATGCAGTAGGTGGATACACTAAAGATGAAAAGACAGTAATCTTGGTAATTGTTAATAATGATCAATATGATACATTATTAAATATCGTACATGCAATTGATAAAAATGCATTTGTTATTGCAAATGAGACAAATAAAGTACATGGCGAAGGATTTAGCTTACATACGAGAATATAGGAAGGGATATATATGATACAATTTACAAATGTAAAAAAGACCTATCCAAATGGAGTACATGCACTCTACCGTATAAATTTAGTTATAAGACAAGGGGAGTTTGTTTATATTATTGGACCAACAGGAAGTGGTAAATCAACATTAATGAAACTTTTAGATGCTGAAGAAATCCCAACAGAGGGAAAAGTAAGTGTTGTAGGAGTAGATGTTGGTGCTTTAAAACACTCTAAAGTTCCATTATATAGAAGAAACATAGGGGTAGTATTTCAAGATTTTAGATTATTAGAACGTAAAACAGTATTTGAAAATATTGCTTTTGCTTTAGAAGTAATAGGTGTGCCAAATACCCTTATTCGTAAAAGGGTAAGAGAGGTTATGAACCTTGTTGGACTTGATGGAAGAGGAAATGATTTCCCTGAACATTTATCAGGAGGACAACAACAACGTGTGGCAATTGCTAGAGCTATTGCTAATAAACCAAAAGTATTAATATGTGATGAACCTACAGGAAATTTAGATCCAGCTAAATCAGATGAAATTATGTTATTACTTGAAAAAATAAATCGTGAAGAAAAAACAACTGTGGTAATGGTAACTCACGATCAAAATTTAGTTGAAAAGCATCGTAAGAGAACTATAACACTAGAAGAAGGTTATATAGTATCAGACCACCAATATGGAGGTTATAGTAAAGTATGATGAGTAGAATGTTAAGACATATAAAAGAAGGATTTATTGGTATTTATAGAAATGGGGCAATGTCTGTTTCTAGTGCTACAGCAGTCTTAATTACACTTTCAATTATAAGTGTCTTTATAATTATTTCCTTTAATATGCAAGAAATATCAGTTGGTGTAGAATCTGATTTAAAAATAGCAGTACTTGTTGACTTTAATTATGAAAGTGAAGAAGAATTAAAAAGAATAGAATCTGAACTTAATGCAGTTGCTGGTGTATCGAATGTTGAATTTTCAAATAAAGATGCAGAGCTTGAATTTTTCTTAAGTCAATATTCAGAAGAAGAAAAAGCATTATACATGCCTGAGGGAGCTGTTAACCCAATGAAACATGCATATTATGTTGAGGTTAGTAGTGGTGAAATATTAGATTCTGTTTCAAATGAAATACGAGAAAACATCATAGGAGTAAGTGAAGTAAACTATGGTGGTGAAGTAACAGTATTATTAGTTGAATTTCTAGAAGCAATTAGATTTGGTGGATTAATATTAGTAGTATCATTATCAGTGTTAGCTATTTATTTGATGCAAAATACGATTAATTTAACAATTAACGCTAGAAAAAAAGAAATATCAATTATGAGAAGCGTTGGAGCTACTAATAACTTTATTAGAGCACCATTTGTCTTTGAGGGAATTATTATAGGAATTATTGGATCAATAGTTCCATGTATAATAACAAGTGTTGGTTATTATTATTTATATGATGTTACAGGTGGAGCAATAATTACAGAAGTATTTGACTTAATATCTCCAAATCCGTTTATTTTCTATGTGTGTTTATCACTAGTTGGTATTGGAATGTTAGTCGGACTTGTTGGAAGCTTTTTCTCAGTAACTAAAAACTTAAAGGTGAAGCGATGAAAAAATTAATTATTACAATATCTATCTTTGCCATTTGCGTATTAACATCTCCAACATATTTTAGTTTGGATGCACCTTATGAAGGAAATGAAGGTGCATGGGAAGAATTTTGTAATAGTGAAGATTTATCGGAGAATGAATTAAGTAAATGTCAAGATTTCAAACAATATCTTGCAGATGAAAGTGATGCACTATCTCAAGAAAAAGAGCAAATTGATCGTGATTTAGAAATATTAAAAAGTGCAATTGAAGAACAAGGTTTATTAATTGCAAAGTATAGTGAAACAATCACAGAATATGAAACTTTAATTACTGAACTTGAAGAAAAAATTGCTATTAGAGAAGAAGCAATTATAAATAAAACAGAAGATATTATTGAGAAAGAAACACAAGTGAGTGAATTAGAAATAAAATTAACAGAGCGTATGACTTCCTCTCAACAAACTATGCATTTTAATGATGCACTAAGTTTTTTAATGGGTGCAAGTACAATTGAGGATTTTATTAGAAGAGCAAATGGAATTAACTCTATGGAAGCATATGAATCAGAATTGAAGTTTGAACTAATAACAATACTTGGAGTACTAGAACAAGACAAAGCACTACTGCAACAAGATCGTGATATAGTAGAACAAGATAAAATTGTTTTAGATGAAGCTTTAGCAACAGTAGAACAATTAAAATATGAAGTAGAACAAGCAAAAATTGCAAATGAAGCTAAAGAAGCTGAACTTGAAGCACAGGGTAATACTATAGCTGGAAATATTGAAGAGTTACAAGAAACACTAGCTTCATTATCAGATAGTATTGGAGGAATACCATCATCATCTAGTTTTACAAGACCTATTGAAAATTATGGCATTAGTGCTTATACATGGGCATATCCAAATGGAGGTCTACACTTAGGTACTGACTATACTGCATCTAGAGGTACAACAGTAAGAGCTGCAATTAATGGAGTAGTAGTATTTAGTAATGATGGGTGTGGAGATGGCTATCTTGGGGCAACATGTGCAGGAACTCCAGAAGCAACCTATGGTGGAGGAAACTCTGTCTATTTAATGGGTGAAGTAGATGGTAAAATTTATGGATTTAGATATTTACATTTATTAATAAACACTTCAGTTGAAGCAGGTACTGTTGTTAACGCCGGTGATTATATTGGTGGAATGGGTACTAGTGGAAATTCAAGTGGAGTCCATACACATGTAGAAGTAATCTATATGGGAGATGGAGAATTAGAAGATTATATCAATGACTGGCAAAAAACGGGAGATTTAAGTTTTGGAGCAGGATTTGGATATAGTGCATTATCAACGATATGTGAAAACGGAGCGTCTGCACCATGTAGAATGAGACCAGAAGAGGTATTTAATACTTGGTAAGATAAAGGAGGTAGTATATGAGCGAAAAACTAGTTGAAGGTAAAACAGTAGAAGAGAAAAAAGCTGTACCAAAAAATACTGTTAAAAAAATAGATAATGAAAAAATAGTTAAAAAAGCGGATGAAGTAACTGCTGCTAAATCACAAACAGTTACTCCTAAAAAGATGCAAACAGAAAACAGTGATAAACCAACTACAACCAAAAAAGTGGTAGTTAAAAAAACTGTTAAGGCAGAAAAAGATAAAGAAACTACTTTAACTACAGAAGTGAAAGAAAAGCCAAAAACTCAAACTAGAAAAGCAAAAGTTGTTCAAGAAGTTGTTGAAGAAAAACCTTTATCAGAAACAAAAGAATATAAAATGCTTAAAGAAAAAATTAGTAAAAATGATAAGTATAAAATTGATCGTCAAAAACAAAAAACATTAGCAACATTATTACTAGTAGTATGGTCTGTGTCTTTGTTTATATTTGGCTATGCTGTTAGTTTATTAACAGCACCATCTAGTAATGAAGCTAATCAGAAATTAGAAGATATTTCAAAAATATTAACAGAAGAATGGTATTATTATGACCAATTTGAAGATTTAGAAAATGAAATCTATGATAATGCATTGTATGGAATGACAAGTTTTGAAATAGACCCACATACAACTTATTTAAGTGCAGAAGATATGCAAGCTTTTCAAACAAGTTTAAATCAAAACTATGTAGGAATAGGTGTACAATATATCAGTGCTAATAATACAAACATTATTACAAATGTATTTAAAGGATCACCAGCTGATACTGCTGGAATACAATCTGGAGATATTATTAATAAAATAGATGGTAGCTCTGTTGATGGTTTAACATCAGATGAAATCAAAAATTTAGTACAAGGTACTGAAGGATCAACAGTTACTATTGAAGTTATTAGAGGTAAAAATATTGAGAGTATAGATATTGTAAGAGGAGCAGTTACTTCAACTGTTGAATCTGAATTATTAGAAAATAATACAGGATACGTTGAAGTTATGAGTTTTGGAAGTACTACAGGTACAGAATTTAGAAACCATGTACAAGACTTAGTAAATCAAGGTGCTACTAAATTAATCATTGATTTAAGAGGCAACTCAGGTGGATATCTAACTACTTTAGTAGAAGTTGCTGGAGTTTTATTACCTAAAGGTTCAATAGCAATGCAACAAGTATCAACAGATGGTACTATTGAAGTCTTTGAAACAACAGCAGAACCAATTGATGAAATCACAAATGTTGTAATTATTACAGATAATAATTCAGCAAGTGCTTCAGAAGCATTTACACTTGCAATGAGAGAAAACTTCCCAAATACATTTGTAGTAGGTGAAGAAACATTCGGTAAAGGAACAGTGCAAACTACTGAAACATTTGTTGATGGTTCAGCAATTAAATATACAACGGCACAATGGCAAAGTTCAATGGGATTATCTTTAGTAAATGGTGAAGGTATCTTACCAGACTTTGAAGTAGAAGGTGCAAAAATTATAAATGAATCACTAATGGTTTTTGAAGATGATCTGATTATCAACCCAGGTGTTGAAAATCCTATTATAGCTCAATTACAAGATGCTTTATTTTTACTAGGCTATGATAGTGGTAGAAGTGATGGTTACTTCAGTATTGCTACATTAGATGCCTTAAATAAATACCAAACAGACTATGGTATTACAAGTACAAATATTGTTGACCAAGATGTATTTATGGGATTAATCTCTGAAGTATATCGTCAATGGGAATTAGACACTGATCTTGATATTCAATTAAGATCAGCATATAGCTATTTAAACCAAAACTAGTGGATTCCACTAGTTTTTTGACATCTTAAGATATAGTTATCTTTTTCTTAAGATAATCTTAAGAATATTAATATAAAATAACATAGGAGGTAAAATGGAAAAATTTGAATTGGTAAGTAAACATCAACCTAAAGGGGATCAACCAAAAGCAATTGCTAAATTAGTACAAGGTATAAATGATAATAAAACAAGTCAAGTACTATTAGGGGCAACAGGAACTGGGAAAACATTTACAATTGCTAATGTTATAGCAAGTGTTAATAAGCCTACATTAGTATTTGCTCATAATAAAACACTAGCTGGTCAATTGTATGCAGAATTTAAAGAATTATTTCCAAATAATCGTGTAGAATATTTTGTGTCCAACTTTGATTATTATCAACCAGAAGCATATATGCCAAAAACAGATACTTATATTGAAAAAACGGCGATGATTAATGATGAAATTGATATGTTAAGAATGGCCGCATATAATTCTGTATTAGAGAGAAATGATACCATTATTGTTGCATCAGTTGCATGTATATACGCTTCAAGTAACCCTGATAATTATCGAGATATGTTTTTTACTTTACGAGTTGGCGAAGTTGTTAAAAGAGATGAGTTATTACATAAATTTCTTTTAAGACAATATAGTCGTAATGATATAGAAACTAAAAGAGGAACATTTAAAGTTACAGGTGATACAATTGATGTTTATTTAGGTCATACTGATGCTTTTCTTTTAAGAGTTGAATTATTTGATGATGAAATTGAAAGAATCACAGAGATTGATCCAATTACTAAAAAAACACTTAGAGGATTTAAAATCTATAATGTTTTTCCAGCAACTGGTTATGCACGTGAAACTGATGATATTAAAAGAGCATGTGTTCGAATTGAAGAAGATTTAGAGAAAAGATTAGAATACTTTGAAAAAGAAGGAAAGCTACTAGAAAAAGAACGTTTAGAACAGCGTTGTCGTTATGATATAGAATCTTTGAGAGAATTTGGTATGTGTTCTGGTATTGAAAATTACTCTTTATATATAGATAATCGCATGCCAGGAGAAACACCATATAATTTATTTAATTACTTCCCTAAAGATTTCTTATTAGTAATTGATGAATCACATGCTTCAATCCCACAAATTAGAGGAATGTTTAATGGTGATCAAGCTCGCAAAAGAACATTAATTGAATATGGGTTTAGATTACCAACAGCAATTGATAATCGACCAATGAAGTTTGAAGAATTTGAAAAAGTAACTAATGATGTAATATATGTAAGTGCAACACCTGGAAATTATGAACTTGAAAAAGTTGATCATGATGTTGTTGAACAAATTATTCGACCAACAGGATTAATCGACCCTGAAGTAGAAATAAGACCAACAATTGGACAAATTGATGATATTTTACAGGAAATAAGAGAATGTATTAGTAAAAATCAAAGGGTATTAATTACAGCTTTAACAGTAAAAATGGCTGAAGATTTAACAGCCTATCTAATTAAAGAAGAATTAAAAGTTGGTTATCTGCATCATGAAATTAAAACATTAGAGCGTATAGAGACAATTCTTGAATTAAGAAAAGGTAATATCGATGTATTAATAGGTATTAACTTATTAAGAGAAGGTTTAGATATTCCTGAAGTTGCATTAATCGCTATTTTAGATGCAGATAAAGAAGGGTTCTTAAGATCAGATAAATCATTAATTCAGATTATTGGTCGTGCAGCACGTAATAGTGAAGGTAGAGTTATTATGTATGCTGATAAGATGACAGATTCAATGACTAGAGCAATAAACGAAACAAATAGACGTCGAAGTCTACAAATTGCTTATAATCTTGAGCATAATATTACACCACAAACAATTATAAAACCAATAGGTGAAGCAATACATGGTAAAGAAACAAAAGAAATGGCAAAAAAATTCTTGGATAAAAAATCTAAAGGTAATACTAAAGCTAAAGAAAAAGTTATTGAAGAATTAACAATGGAAATGAAAGAAGCAGCGAAATTATTAGACTTTGAAAGAGCTGCAGAACTTCGTGATATTATTATGGAATTAAAAGAAAATAAATAAATTACCAACAAAGTTAATATCTACATGCATCTAATAGATGTATATATGTAAATTATGTCATTATTTGTCAAATAAATAGTATATGTGTATAATTAATATTATATGGGGAGGTCCTTCATGAGTGAAAAGAAAAATTATTTAGAAGAATTAGAAAAAGAAGCAAGTAGTAAAAAAATCGAAAGTTTTAGAGAAGAAAAAATAGAAAGAATAGATAAAGCTCCAGTTAGTATTAATCCAAAATTATTAATCGGGAGTCTAGTAGCCATCGTTGTAATTATTGCTGCAGTTTATTTTTTGTTTTTAAGTCCAAAGATTGTAATGCCAAACTTTATAGATAAAACAGATGCTGATATTGCAGCATGGGCAAAACAATATAATATTGAAAATAGTGGAATTGTATTCCAAGAAGAATATAACTTTGATATTGAAGAGGGGAACATTATTTCACAATCAGTTCCAGCTGATACAATGGTAAGTGAAACTGTAAAAATTACATTTGTAAAATCATTAGGAGCTAATCCTGATGAAGCAGTTACTTTCTTAAATAATCTAGAACTGGCAAGTGAAGATGAAATTCGTGATTGGATTGATGAAAATAAATTATTAAGAACAAAAATTAACTTACAATTTTCAGATACAATAAGTGAAGGAAATGTAATAGATTATGAATTAACAGGAAGTGAAGATAGTTTTGTTAGAGATAGCTCTTTAACAATAAATATATCTAAAGGACCAGAACCTGCAAGTACAATAACAATGCCAGATTTTGTTGAAAAAAATGTAGCTGAAGTAGAAACTTGGGCAACAAGTAATAAAATCGATTTAACAATTGTTGAGATCTATACTGAAGATGAAGCAGTAGGAACTGTTATTTCTCAATCAGTAAGTAAAGATACAAGAATACAACAAGGTTCTGCTGTAACAATGACTGTTTCAAAAGGTAAATCAATTACCGTTGGAAATTTTGTAGATATGACAAGTGATGAATTTGCAATTTGGAAACAAGACCCTGCAAATACAGGCTTAACATTTATTGAAAACAAAGTTTATAGTGCTGATTGGACTAAAGATATCTTATCACAATCAGTGGCACCAAATACCCAAGTAGAATCTGGAACTGTAGTTGAAATAGATGTAAATATTGGATTACCAAGACTTGATAAGTCATATATTGGATCTTCATTACAGACATTGATTGACTGGACAAATGCTGAAAGAAGTAAAGGTGCAGACATGTATGCTGGTGAATGGGGAAGTGAAGCTGTTTATTCTAAGACTTATCGTGAAGGACAAATAGTATCGATAACATGTGCTGATGCCAATGGTAAAAGCTATGATTGTAATGGGGATTTACCATTAGATGCAAGATTTTCAGTAGTATTATCAAAAGGGATTGAAGTAGTTATAGGAAGTACAGATTTACAAGATAGTGCAAGTATGGTTAACTTTTTAGCAAGTAATCAATTTACATTTAGTACACAAACAATACCAGGTAATATTTCAAAATTAATAGTTAATGGTGTCGAAGTGAGCGCAAATGATTATATAAGAGAAGGGTCTACTATTGTTGTACAAGTTGCTGAAAATCAACCAACAGCAACTACACCAGCTGTAGTTACACCTGCACCATAGGGAGGAAAAAAGATGAATTTTTTTAGCAGAGCATTTAAAAATGTATCAAGAAAATTATCAAAAAGTATATTAATATTAATTACATTCTTTGTAATTGGTAACTTTGTAATTGTAGGACTTGGAATAAGTAATGCAAGTACTGTAGCAAAAGAAGTAACAAGAAAAAGCATGCGTGCTGTAGTTACATATGAAGTTGATTATAATGCATATTATGAATATGCTGAATCTATTGAAGATGAAGATGAGAGAAATGACTTTTATGAAAACCATAGACCACAAATCACACAGGCAACATTAGACGAATTTTTAAGTGATAGTAGAGTAAAAACTATTAATGCGACGACAACAGAAATACTATATGCGGTTGGATTTGATCATGTATTAATTGGTAATGAAGAAGATAAAAATGGTGGTGGTGTAGTTTTTAATTCAACTGAGAGTAGTGCGTCAGATATGTTATATCAATATGTTGATCCAAATATTCAATTAATTGGTAATGTTGTACCAGATATGATTGAATTTGGAGATGGTATCTATACTTTAGTTGAAGGAAGATTCTATACACAAGAAGAAATTGATAATAGTAGTAATGTAGCATTAATTACTGATACATTAGCTGAACAAAATGGATTAAGTATTGGTGATACAATAAAAATTAGTTCAATCAGCGAAAGTGATATTGCACAAATTGAAGCTGGAACTCATCCATGGTATACATCGACTGATCTAGAATATGGTTTTTATGAATTAGAAATTATCGGTATCTTTGATAACTCAAACGAAATTGATCCAAGTGCTGATAATTATGATTGGATGTCACCATTTGAATCGCCTGAAAATATTATTTTAGCACCATCAACTACAATTATTAATAAACGCTATGAAGCTGATTTAAGTAGATGGGAAGAAAATGCAGTTTTATATCCAGATGATGAATACTTCCAAGATCCAAATAATATACCAACTATTGATGATTATTATAATATAAGTAAAGCAACAATTTTATTAAATGATCCATTAGATGTAGAAACATTTTATGATGAATACACTCTAGCAAATACAAGTGATTATTTCTTCTATGATGCAAATAATGAAGAATTTGATCGTCTATCTAAACCGTTAGATACAATGAGTTTATATGCTAACTTTATTGTTTATATTGTTTTATTTAATGCAATTATTATCATAACTTTAGTAACGGCATTAACACTTAAAACAAGAGAATATGAAATTGGTGTCTTATTAGCATTAGGGGTATCTAAAGCAAAAGTTATCAGCCAATTCTTTGTTGAACTTGCAATTATTGCATTACTAGGATTTACTTTATCAGTTGTTAGTGGTTCATTAATTGCTGGAAGTGTTGGAAACTCACTATTAGAATATACTATTTCAACAAGTGATGATTTAGAAGATGAAACTGATGATAACTTTTATTATTATGGCAATGTAAATTATTTTACTGAAATCACACTTGATGATATGTTAGCTGGATATGATGTAACAATTAGTCCACTAATTATTGGACAAATTTATATAGCAGGTCTTGGAATTGTTTTACTTTCAATCATTATACCTTCATTAATGATTATGAGATTTAATCCAAAACGTATCTTAACAAACACAAACTAGGAGGTCTTATGTCAACATTATTAAAATTAGAAAATATTGATTATAGCTACATAGATGGAGCTAGTAAAAGAACAATTTTAGATAAATTAAGTTATGAATTTGAAGAAGGAAAATTCTATACAATTCTTGGACCATCAGGAAGTGGGAAAACAACTTTATTATCTATTATTGCAGGCCTTGATGAACAACAAGGTGGAGCAGTATACTTTAAAAATGAAAATATAAAAAAATTAGGTTTAGATAAATATCGTCGTAATAAAATGGCAATAGTATTTCAACAATATAACTTAATTACATATTTAACAGGAGTTGAAAATGTTGAACTTGCAATGTCAGAAAATGATAATAAAAAACCAAAGAATATCAAAGATGTATCATATGTTTTATTAGAAAAGTTTGGTATTGTAAAAACAAAAGCTAATCGTTTAGTAAATAAATTATCAGGAGGAGAACAACAACGTGTAGCCATAGCAAGAGCTATTGCGAAAGATGTAGATTTAATCTTTGCTGATGAACCTACAGGAAACTTAGATACAGCAACAGAGAAAGAAATAATTAAAATCTTTAAGATGTTAACTGAAGA
>CAYJNO010000024.1:0-30043 GCA_964371715.1 uncultured Erysipelotrichaceae bacterium
AGATAACTCGTCGCCAGGTATTTAGAACCCTTAGGGGTTCTTTTTTTTATGTAATCAAAATAAAAAAACATAATCTCTAAAATTTAGTGATTATGTCTGAATATGCACTATATGCACTTGATAAAGCCAAAGTTAAGTTATATCCCCCAATAGGGCCATGAATATCAACACATTCACCTATAAAATATAACCCCTGATTTTCTTTATTTTCAAATGATTTTGGATTTAATGATTTTGTAGAAATTCCTCCACCTGTTACAAATGCTTTTTCAATATTTTCAACTTTATCAATTATAAATTTATGTTTTGTTATTAAATCAAATATAGCAAGTACTTCTTTATGAATTAATTGCTTTGTCAATCTTGATTTATCAATACTAAGCTTGTTTAGTAAATACTCAGAAAACTTTATAGTGAAAATTTGAGCTAAGGTTGTAGAAATTTGTTTTTCTCTATATTTTTCTAGTAAATTACAAAAATCTTCAAATGATTTTTTTGTATAAAAATTAATTTCAATTTCTTTTATCTTTTTTTTATAAATATATTCACTAGCCTTCATTATGGCACTTCCACTTAGTCCTGTATGTGTAAATATTAAATGGCCATCAATTATCTTCTTATCAAAGCTTACTTCAACGTTAGAAAATGAGGTTCCAGCTAAATTAAAATTATCTTTTAAAATAATAGGTGCTTCGCAAGGAAATAAGTCAACAACTTTAATATTAAAAAATTTAGCAAAGTCTATTGCGCTACCTGTACTACCTGTGTGTGGAAAACTTACGCCGCCTGTTGCTACAATAACATTTTTTGATTTGTAAGTATCAAATGGTGTTGTGATTATATAATAATCATCTTCTTTTTGAACCTTTGTTACTTCAGCATTATAATTAATTTCAGTATTGCAATCTGATAATAAAAAATTAAGTATATCGCTTGATTTATTTGATTTAGGAAAAACACAATCATTTTTTTCTACTACTAGTTCTACTTCCTCATTTATCAACTTATAAATATCATAAGCATCAAACTTATTAATAGTACTATACAAAAATTTACTGTTGTGTTCAAACATACTAATCAAATCTTTTTTTTGTTTTAAATTTGTTATATTACATCTTCCATTACCTGTTAATAAAAGTTTATTCCCAGATGTTTTCATTTTTTCTAACGTTAAAACATTATAGTTTTTTAATAACTTTCTAGCAAATAGACCACTACATCCAGCTCCAATTATTATTACATCATACATTAAAATACCAACTTTCTTTTAAATTCTTATTAATAATATCATAACTTTAGTAAATACTGTATAATATTTATGTAAGGAGAAATTTAGAATGCAAAAAGCGAAAATAACAATGGAAAATGGTGAAGTTATCAATTTTGAATTATATGAGGAACATGCACCACAAACAGTAGAAAATTTTATAAAGTTAATAAATGAAGGATACTACAATGGAAAAACATTCCATAGAGTAATACCAGGATTCGTATCACAAGGTGGTTGTCCTAATGGAAATGGTACAGGAGGACTTGGTTATACAATTCCATGTGAAACAAGTAGTAATCCTTTAATACACAAAGAAGGTGCGTTATCAATGGCTCACGCAGGAAAGAATACAGGATGCTGTCAATTCTTTATTGTACATGATCCTCAACCTCATTTAGATGGTGTACATACTGTTTTTGGTCAAGTAACTGATAATATAAAAGCTGTAAAATCAATGAGAAATAATGACGTAATAAAAACAATGGAGTTAGTTTAAGATTTAGTATTTCACTAAATCTTTTTTTTTATGTTATAATCTTTTAATATGAGGGTAAATATGAAAAATGAAAATACATTAACAAATGGAAATGTGTATAAAGGTATCTTGATTTTTGCATTACCTATTTTATTGGGTAACTTATTTCAGCAATTTTATAATATTGCTGACTCATTAATTGTAGGAAACTTTCTTGGAAGTAATGCTCTTGCCGCAGTCAGTTCTGCTGGATCACTAATATTCTTACTTGTTGGCTTCTTCCAAGGGCTATCTATGGGAGGTGGAATTTTATTAGCTAGATACTTCGGAGCAAAAGATAATATTAATATAGAAAAAGTAGTACATGTTTCTGTTGGATTTGGATTATTAGTAAGTATTTTACTTACAATATTGGGGATTACATTTACTCCATTAATTTTGGATTTAATGGGTACACCAGAAACTGTTATTAAAAATTCAATTTCATATTTTCAAGTTTATTTTGCAGGATCTATAGGCTTTGTAATGTACAACAGCTTTGTCGGAATACTACAAGCGATTGGAGATAGTAAAAGACCACTATTCTATTTAATGATTTCTACAATTATCAACATAATATTAGATTTACTTTTTATTGGAGTATTCAAGATGGGTGTTGGAAGTGCAGCTTTAGCAACTATAATTTCACAACTATTTAGTGCATATTTATGTTTAATTAGACTTACTAAAACAGATAATGTTTACAAACTTAATATTAAAAGGGTCAGAATTGAAAAAGATATTTTAAAGAAAATAATACAACTTGGACTACCAGCAGGATTTCAAAATTCAATCATATCGTTTGCAAATATAATAGTTCAATCAAATATTAATATGTTTGGCGAATTGGCGATGGCAGGGTGTGGGGCATTTAATAAAATAGAAGGCTTTGCTTTTTTACCTATCACTTCATTTTCTATGTCTTTAACAACATTTGTAAGTCAAAATCTTGGTGCTGATAATATAGATAGAATAAAAAAAGGGGTAAAATTTGGTGTAGTATGTTCAATGATTTTAGCACAAACAATGGGGATAGTCTTGCTTATCTTTCCTGAAGCTTTCATTAGTATTTTTGATAAAAATCCAATAGTAATTGAATATGGGGTAAGAAGAATTGAGGCAGCCTCATTATTCTTTTTTGTACTGGCATATTCTCACTGTACAAGTGCAGTATTGAGAGGTGCAGGTAAATCAAAAGTTTCAATGATGATTATGCTTCTTTGCTGGTGTGTAATCAGGGTGAGCATTCTTGAAATTGCAATGCCTATTTTTAATAGTATTGAGGTTGTAAATTATGTTTATCCAATCACTTGGACATTAAGCTCATTATGTTTCTATTATTATTATAGGAGAATAAAATGGGAAAATTTAATTTATTAAATTATACTTGCAATATAAAAGTTAATTAGCTATAATCTTATAGGCTATAAAAACCACAAAAAAGTATTTCTAACAAGTGATGAAACCACTCTAAAAAACAGGAGTGGTTTTTATTATTTAGGAGGAAAGTATATGAATAAAATGGGTTCGATGTCAATTAATAAATTACTTATTAATATGTCATTACCAATAATGCTTGCTTTGTTTATTCAAGCATTATATAACATTGTAGATAGTATGTTTGTTGCAAACTACTCTATTGAAGCATTGGATGCAGTATCAGTAGCATTCCCAGTATCAATGATAATAATTGCACTTTCAGTTGGTAGTGCAATAGGTATGGGAGCAGTCTTAGCAAAAAAACTTGGAGAAGGGAAAAGAGATGAAGCAAGTAATATAGCAATGCACGGATTATTCATTGCGATAATGACTTGGTTAATTTTGACTATTGTTGTTACTTTATTTTCAAAACAGTTTTTTATGTCATTTAGCAGTGATATTAATATTGTAAATATGGCATACGATTATTCTTTAATTTGTACTGTTGGAGGATTTGGGATATTTATACAGATTATGGTTGAAAGAATACTGCAATCAACAGGAAATACAGTTGCAAATTTAAAGATGCAAATTGCTAGTGCACTAATAAATGTAATTTTGGATCCAATATTAATTTTTGGATTTATATTTATTCCAAGTTTAGGAATAAAAGGAGCAGCGATTGCAACAATTACAGGGCAAATTATTGGTGCGATATATGGTTTAAATATTGTAAATAAACAAGTTAAAGAAGTAAATATTAATATTAAAGAATTTAAGTTTAATATTAATACGATTAAAGAAATATACAGTATAGGATTTTCGGCAATTTTGATGCAATCAGTTGGAACAATTATGCTTATAGGCGTTAATTATATTCTAGCAATGGAATCTGAAACAGCAATTTCAGTATACGGAGTATATGCAAAACTACAACAGTTTGTATTTATGCCTGTCTATGGACTTTGTAATGCTTTAGTAGCAATAGTCGCATTTAATTATGGTGCAAAAAACCAAAGTAGGGTTAAAGAGACAATAAAATATGCAGTTTTAATGAGTTTAGGAATTATGATGTTTGGAACGATACTATTTCAACTATTCGCTACAAATGCTTTGAGCTTATATAATGCAACACCTGAAATGTATGAATTAGGAATAAATGCACTAAAAATAATTTCGTTTTCATTTGTTTTTGCAGGGTATTGCTTTATATTTGGATCTGTATTTCAAGCGCTAGGAAAAGGTGTACTTTCTTTAATTGTAACTCTTGTTAGATCAATAATTATTGCTATTCCCGTAGTATATATTATGTATATATACTACGGAATTGATGCAGCTTGGTATGGTTTTATAATTTCTGAAATTTGTGGATTTGTACTTGTAAATATATTCTTAATCAATGTAAATAAAAAGATTATAAATAAAATATAATACTATATCAAAGAATAATATTATGTTAAAATAATATACGTGTTTAATATGGAGGTATTATGGCAACTTATGTGGTAGTAGGAACCCAATGGGGTGATGAAGGTAAAGGTAAAATAGTCGATGTTTTAGGAAATAAAATGGACTATGTAGTAAGATTTCAAGGTGGAAATAATGCAGGTCATACTGTTATTGTTAATGGTGAAAAATCAATATTGCATCTATTACCATCAGGTATTTTAAGTGAGAATGCGACTTGTATAATTGGAGCAGGTGTTGTTGTTGACCCATTTGTACTGCAAAAAGAAATTGAAGTATTAGAAAGCCGTGGATTAAGTACAAATCATCTAAAAGTAAGTGAAAGAGCGCATTTAATCATGCCTTATCACATTAAGTTAGATATTCTACAAGAAGCAGCAATGGAAGATAATAAAATAGGTACAACTAAAAGAGGTATTGGTCCATGCTATGCAGATAAGTTTACCAGAATAGGATTAAGAGTAGTAGACTTAAAAGATTATGAAGGATTTAAAGAAAAACTAAAGAGAACTTTAAAAATAAAAAATGATCAAATTGTAAAGTTATACAATGAAGAACCTTATGATTATGATCAATTAATAAAAGAATTTGAAATTGTTAGAGAACAATTACTTCCAAGAATGATTGATGCAGTTAGTGTTGTCAATGAAGCTATAGAAAATAATAAAAATGTAATGTTTGAAGGTGCACAGGCTAGTATGTTAGATATTAATTATGGGACATATCCTTACGTTACATCATCAAGCCCAACAGCTGCAGGGTTATTAGAAGGTTCTGGAGTTGCACCGCAATGTCTAGAAACTGTTATTGGAGTAGTTAAAGCTTATTCAACAAGAGTAGGTGAAGGTCCATTTATCAGTGAGTTACATGATGAAGTTGGAGAAGAAATACGCAAAATAGGTAATGAATTTGGTTCTACAACAGGGCGTCCAAGAAGATGTGGATGGCTAGATTTATGTGTTGTAAAACATTCTGCTAGACTAAATGGTTTAACAGACTTAGTAGTAACTAAAATAGATGTTTTAACTGGATTTGAAAATCTAGAGGTATTAGTTGGATATGAAATCAATGGAGATGTCACGACAAATATACCTGCCTCATTAATAGAATATGGAAATGCAAAACCTGTATATAAAACAATGCCTGGATGGACAGAAGATATTAGTAAAATACGTGATTATGACTTGCTTCCACAAAACTGTAAAAATTACTTAGCATTAATCGAAGAGTTTACAGGAGTAAAGATTGCATTAGTATCTGTAGGACCTGATAGAGAAAATAATATAAATCTAAAAGAATTTTAAGATGGAGAAATCCATCTTTTTTATTAATACAGTGACTAATTACACAGTAATATACATTATCAACATATAAAGATTAAATGTATAAATAATTAAAAAAATAACTTGTTATTATATTATTTGTGTGATAATATTTTCACATAAATGGAGGGAATATGAAGAGATTATTAAAATTATTAGTATCAAGCATATTAGTATTAAGTTTAGTTGCTTGTTCAAGTGAAAACACAACTGAAGAAGCAACAGGAATGAGTGCAGGAACATACACTCAAACAGTAACAGGATTTAAAGATGGGTTAAATGTTGAAGTTGTGTTATCTGAAACTGAAATCTTAGAAGTAAATATTTTAGAAAACAGTGAAACACCAGATAAAGCTGCACCTGCATTTGATGCTATTCCAAGCTTAATTGTAGATAATCAAAGTATTGCTGTTGATTCAGTTGCAGGTGCAACAATGACATCTGATGCAATTAAATTAGCTGTTGAACAAGCAATTGTTGAAGCTGGTGGAAACATTGAAGATTTCAAAACAGTTGTAGAGTCAGTTTCAGTAGTAGATGCACCATTAACTAGTGATGAACTACCAACAGAATGGGATCAAACATATGATGTAGTAGTTGTTGGTGCAGGATTTGCAGGAATGGCAGCAGCTCATTCAGCTCAAGAAAATGGGGCAACAACATTATTAATAGATAAAATGCCGACAGTAGGTGGTAATAGCGCGATTAATGGTGGTCAATATGCTGCATATACAAGTTCAATTGCAGCAGATTTACAAGCAGAATTAGGACTACCTGCTGATACAGCAGAACAACACATTGCCGATACGATTGCAGGTGGTGGAAATTTATCAAATCCAGAATTAGTAGAAGTTATGGTAAATGGATCACCAATGTATTTAAATATTTTATTAGAAAATGGATTAGTAGTTAGAGATACACTAGCGATGCCAGGGGGACATAATGGTTACCGTACATATGTAACTGAAAATTCAATTGGATCAGATATTACATCTATTCAAGAACAAATCGTATTAGATGCAGGTGTTGAATTATTATTAGATACAAAAATGGTACAAATTTATATGGATGAAACAGGAACAGTTGTTGGAATTCAAGTTGCAACTGAAGAAGGAAATTTAAATATCAAAGCAGAAAATGGAGTTATTTTAGCAACTGGTGGTTTTGGAGCAAATCCTGATATGCGCGTTGAATATAATGCAGAATTAACAGATGCTTATCCAACAACAAATAATTCAAGTGCTACAGGTGAAGGTTTAAAAATGGCTGAGGAAATTGGAGCAGGAACAGTTGATATGGAGTGGATTCAACTATATCCATATGCAATACCTGATACGGGAGTATTAGATACTGCAGGAGTAATTCCATTCACAGGGCCTTCATATGGTTTCTTAAATGTAGATCAAACAGGTGTTAGATTTGTTAATGAAGCAGAAACACGCGATAATGTATCAGCTGCAATGCAAGCAACAGGTGGAGTAACTACATTCTCTATCTTTACTGCTGAAGTAGCTGCATGGGTGCCACAAGAAGATATTGAACAATATATCGCTGATGGAAGAATTATCATGGGTGAAACTGTTGAAGAATTAGTGGCTAATATTAATGCACAAACATATCAAGGTGAAACAATCAATATGGATGCTGCAACATTACAAGCAACTATTGATGCACATAACTCTTATATTGCAGATGGAACAGACCCAGAATTTAATAAAGAAATCAAAGATTCTATGATTCAAATCGGTGAAGGACCATACTTAGCATTAGCTCAATGGCCATCAGTTCACCATACTATGGGTGGATTAACTATTAATGCAAATGCTCAAGTATTAAATGCAAACGGTGAAATTATTCCTGGTTTATTTGCTGCAGGTGAAGTTACAGGTGGTGTTCATGGTAACAACCGCCTTGGATCAAATGCTGATGCTGATGCTATGTCATTTGGATTAGTAGCAGGAACATATGCCGCTACAGGAACTAATCCTGTTATAGAAGAATAAATTTATTAAAGACATCTTATGATGTCTTTTTTAATACTTTACACTTTCTTTTTAATTTTTTAGTGCTATAATGTTTAGGTATTCACCATATAATCCTGTAAATATGGACAGGAGTTTCTACGACACACCGTAAATGTGTTACTATGTTGATAGTCTGTTAGGCTATTGATAGCCTTTTTTTATTTGGTGAATAAAAAAGAGGGAGAACAGATGTTAGAAAAATTATTTAAACTTTCTGAAAAGAAAACAAATGTTAAAACTGAACTGTTAGCAGGTTTAACAACATTCTTAACAATGGCTTACATTTTAGGAGTAAACCCAGGTATGTTATCTGAGGTACAAGGCTTAGATTTTAATTCAGTATTTTTAGCAACAGCTATTTCAAGTGGTGTTGCATGTATCGTTATGGGACTTATGGCTAACTATCCAGTAGCTTTATCAGCAGGGATGGGAATCAATGCATTCTTTACTTATTCAGTATGTTTTGGTTATGGCTTCACATATCAAGAAGCATTTGCGGCAGTATTAGTTTCAGGTATTATCTTCTTTGCAATTTCAGTAACAGGTCTTAGAAAAAAAATTATTAATTCGATTCCAAAAAATTTAAAATTAGCAATTGGAGCTAGTATTGGTTTCTTTATTGCATTTATTGGATTATCGAATTCAGGTATAATTATTTCAGATGCATCTACAAAGGTAGCTTTAGGTGATGTGACAAATCCAACTGTATTATTAGCAGTATTTGGATTATTTGTGACAATTGCTTTATTAGCAAAAAAAGTAAATGCGGCAGCATTTTACGGTCTTATTATTACAGCAGTTGTTGGTGTAATCTTAGGAGTATTAGGTATTAGTGGAATGCCTGCAATGCCTACATCAATAATTTCATTTAATTTAGAAATCAATACACTTGGTGCTGGTATTGAGGGATTACCAGGATTATTTTCAAAATCTGAAGCGTTCATCGTAATCTTCACATTCTTATTTGTTGATTTCTTTGATACAGCTGGTACATTAGTAGCAGTAGGTAATGACATTGGATTAGTAAATGAAGATGGCGAAATGGAAAACATTGAAAAAGCATTATATGCAGATAGTATTGGTACAGTTTTAGGAGCAGTGTTAGGTACAAGTACAATTACATCATTTGTTGAATCAGGAGCAGGTGTTGCTGCTGGTGGAAGAACAGGACTTACAGCTGTTACAACAGGTGTATTATTCTTCTTATCAGTTTTCTTCTTACCATTATTATCAGTTGTTAGCGCAATTCCAGTAGGTGACTTATTCTTATCTCCAGTTACATCTCCTGCATTAATTGTTGTTGGTATCTTAATGGTTACACAACTAAAAGATGTTGAACTTGGAAAATTTGAAATTGCAGCAAGTTCATTTATCACAATCATTATGACTGTATTAGCCTATTCAATTGCTACAGGTATGGCTGCAGGATTCTTAGTATATACTATTGCTCATGTTGCAAAAGGAAAAGCTAAAGATGTTAATTTAGTAATATATCTATTAGATATAATATTCATAATATATTTTGTAATGTAATAAAAAAATTCGATTAATTTCGAATTTTTTTTTATTCTATAATTGTCGTTTCACCAATTTTTGTCACTTTACCAAGAGGGGTGTTTTTATTATATCCTAATGCTGCAATACCAAAGACATCATGATTTTCTGGTATATTCAATTCATTAAGTACAGCTCTAATTCTATCATTATCACAAATGTCATTTAGTTGATTTATCCACACACTACCAATATTCATACTGTGTGCAGCAAGAAAAATGTTTTGTAATGCACATGCATTATCTTCTTTAGCCCATCTACTATCTTTTGTATTAGATGCAATGATTAAAGCTGTAGGTTTATAAAAATCATAATTATCGCGATTTAACACCTCTCCTATTACTTCAGCTAAAGATGAAATAATTTCATGATTAATAATTGCAGTGAACTTCCATGTTTGTTGACCTCTTCCACTAGGGGCATAAAGTGCAACTTCTAATAAAGTTTGAATATCTTCCTTAGAAATTTGTTTATCTGAAAATGTTCTTACACTTCTTCTAGTTAAAATATTTTTAATGATATCATTCATATAATTCTCCTGTCTATAATTAATTATAGAACAAAATTGAAAAAAGTACTTGTATAATGTTTATGCTATCTAATCTTTTTTAATAGTGGAAAAATTGCTATAATTATAAATGAGGTAAAAAGATGAAAATTGTTATTCAAAGAGTTAAAAGTGCAAGTTGTACTATTGATGGTGAAATTTATAGTAGCATCAATCAAGGTTATTTAATTTTAGTAGGATTAACTGAAACAGATAATAGAGAAATAGTTGAAAAAATAGCTGATAAATTAGTTAAATTACGATTGTTTGAAGATGAAAATGGTTTAATCAACTTAGATCTTAATTCAATAGGAGGTAGTATTCTTTCAATATCACAATTCACTTTATATGCTGATTGTAAAAAAGGTAATCGACCAAGCTTCACAAAAGCAATGAAACCTGACGAAGCTAAACAATTGTACGATGAATTTAATAATATATTGAAAGCAAAGGTAGTCAATGTACAAACTGGAATATTTGGAGCTGATATGAAAATAGACTTATTAAATGATGGTCCAGTAACTATCATACTAGACTCAAAGGAGATAATTAATGGATAAAATAATAAATGGTAGTTTAATCTCATCACAAATTAAAGATGAAATAAAAGTAAAAGTTGATAAATTAGTGAATGAGAATAAAAAAAGACCGACACTTGCAGTAATAATAGTTGGTGATGATAAAGCCAGTCATGTCTATGTAAATGCAAAAGAGAAAGCATCAAGTTATGTCGGATTTGAATCAAGAATAGTTAGACTTGCAAATGATATTTCCCAAGAAAAACTAATAGAAGAAATAACATATTTAAATAAAGATATTGAAGTTGATGGGATTTTAGTACAATTACCACTACCAAAGCATTTAGATGAAAAAATAGTTATCAATAATATTGATGTTAATAAAGATGTAGATGGTTTATCATTATTAAATATAGGTAGATTACATGCTAATGAACAAGGAATGATTCCGTGTACCCCAAAAGGTATTATGAGAATGCTTGAATATATAAATTATGATTTAACAGGTAAAAATGCAGTAGTTATCGGTAGAAGTAAACTAGTAGGGGGTCCAATTGCGAAATTGTTAAGTGATAAAAATGCAACGGTTACTATCTGCCATAGTAAAACAAAAGATTTAAAAGCAGAATGTAAAAAAGCTGATATTTTAGTTGTAGCGATTGGAAAGCCAAAATTTATTACTAAAGAATATGTGAAAAAAGATGCAGTAATCATAGATGTTGGTATAAATAGATTAGAAGATGGTCTAGTTGGAGATGTAGACTATAATAATGTAATTGATGAAGTCAGTTATATTACTCCTGTACCAAAAGGTGTAGGGCCAATGACAATAAGCATGCTTTTAGAAAATACATTTGAAGCATATAATAATAGTAGAGGTGAACGAAATGATTAAAGACTATGATATTAATGATATAGTTGAAATGAAAAAACAACATCCTTGTAATAAATCAAAGCATTGGAAAATAATTAGAATGGGTGCAGATATAAAAATCAAATGTTTAGGCTGTGGAGCACCTATAATGTTTCCTAGAAGTGAGTTTGAAAGAAAGTGTAAAAAGCTAGTTGAGAAAGCTCATGAAGAAATTTAATGTTGTTACAAGAAATAATCGACATCAAAAAATTAAGGATTATATAATAAAAAAATTAAGCACACAGTATTTATATGATGACATTAAGCCTGAAGTTTGCTTTGTTGTAGGTGGGGATGGAACATTTCTACACGCAATTCATCACTACTTAGATGATTTAGATAATATTGTCTTTGTAGGTATCAATGGAGGTACCTTAGGTTATTATAGTGATTACACTTTGGATGATTATCAAAAATGTATTGATGACTTTATTAACAAACAAGGGCATCTCGAAGAGTATAGTCTTATTTGTGCACAATCCGATTTAAACCAAAAGTACTATGCCTTAAATGAAATTAGAGTTGAAACACTAAGACGCGCTCAGCTTATCGAAGTATATATAGATGATCAATTATTCGAAACATTTAGAGGCAGTGGATTTTTGGTTTGCTCGCCTTTTGGTAGCAGCGCATATAATCGTTCATTAAATGGATCAATTGTTTCAAGTAAAGTACCATGTTTACAATTAACGGAGATATCACCAGTAGTAACACCAAAGTATCCGAGTTTAAATTCATCGCTTATTTTACCAGTTAATACAAAAATTACTTTAAAAAATAAGTATTATGAAGATGTTTCAATTTTAAATGATCATTTTGAATATAAGTTAACTAAGGAAAAAGAAATAGATATCTATAGTTCAGAAAAAAAAGTTAAAGTACTTAGACTTAAGGACTATAATTTTATCAAACGTATTAAGAAACTATTCTAAATATGTTATCATAGATTAGAGGTAATATATGACAAGATTTAATTCACAATTAGAGCTTCTAAGATTCCCGCTTAAAATCCTATTAATGGGTTTTATCATGTTGGGACTGGGCTTATTATTGCAAAATGATAATTTCGCAATATTTTATACAATTACAAACCCAATTATATTAGTAATTACGGAATTTCTAATTAAGATTGGTAGTTTTATTGTGAGCAATTTTCCCTTAATTGTCGTAATAAAACTAGTATCAAGAAGAACAAATTCATATGTTCCTATATTAATGGCTATTACAGGGTATGCAGTATATTTGATCGCAACAATGATGTTTGCATCAAATGCTTTACCAGAATTTGCCTTCAGTAATATATTGAACATAAACTATGTAAGCTTTACAGCTAGTAATTTCACACAGGTAATAAGATATCCAATTCAAACAGGGTTAATTGCTGCCTTTGTAGTAGGTTGGTGTACACGAACTTCATATAAAATTTCTAGAAGAAGAGATCATTCATATTTCAATGTAATAGAAGAAGATACAGTTGCCCTAATATATAATTTTATATTTTGTGCATTAGCTGGGATATTAGTAGCTATTGGATGGACTTATGTATTTGATGTACTACTAGATTTAATTAGTTATATTGCTCAAGATATAACCGGTCCTTTTAACCTAATGTTATATGGATTTTTTGAAAGAGTGTTAAATGTATTTGGCTTAGCGGAATTAATACGTGAGCCATTCTGGTATGGCTCATTTAGTGGATCTTGGGTTACTCTAACAGGAGAAACTATTATTGGGGATGTAAGCATTTGGAATGCAATGATGAATAGTGGTATTTCACCAAGTGGATTTGGAAGATTTATCACACCGTATTATGTATTAAATATCTTTATTTATCCTGCAATTCTTATTGGATTTTGGATACTATATACAGATAAGTCTGATAAAACTAGAAAGTTTCCATTACTTGTATTAGCTATTATCGCATCTATTCTACTAGGTAGTATGATGCCAATAGAACTTGTGTTATTATTCTTATGTCCACTCTTATTAATTATTCACTTTGGTTTAGTTGGTGCTTTATTTGCTACACTAAATATGATTGGTGCTAATTTAGGTTTTGCATATGATGGTAGTACACAAACTGCACTTCCAGGTACGCTATTTGACTTTGCAATACATTTAAGAGATCCTGATATTTTCCCTAAATTAATGAATATTTTGCTGGTAGGATCAATTTTCTTTGCAATTTACATATTAGTAATATTGTTCTATTTCAAGTTTTTAGCAACAGACTTAATTCAAACAGGACAAGTTAAAAAAACTGTTACAAGATTTGAAGAAGTAATTGGTGGGTATGATAATGTATCTAGTATTTCAGCATCACCATTTAAATTAGTTGTTAAAGTAAGAAATACAGGGTCAGTTGATAGAGATGGCTTATTTGAATTAGGAACCGATCGTATTACAGAATCAAAAGATTCATTTACTTTAATGTTAGGGCAAAAGTCGATAATGATTTACACGGCAATTAAAAAGGCACAACGAATTCAAAATAGTAGAGTAAAAAAATTATAGAATATAAAAGATGATTATTGTTTAGGAAATAATCATCTTTTTTTATAGATTTTGTTTTAATTTATAATGTAACCGTTTTATATCCAAATATCATAAATCTAGTACTAATTTTTATATAGATATCGTTGTTTTATATTAATAAAAATGTTATATTTAATTCGTTATATGACTGACGGAAGTGGAATTGACCACATGAAGTATAAACTTACATCGCCGACCGTCTGGGCAGAGTTAATTAACTCTTACATAAAAAATCATTTATATTTTTTTAATTATGTTTAAACGACATAAATTTTTAACTATTGGAGGACTAGTATGTTAAGTGATGTTCAAATTGCACAAGCTGCAAAGATGAAGTTAATTAAGGAGGTTGCCTTAAGTTTAGATTTAAATGAAGATGATTTAGAGCTTTATGGTAAATATAAAGCTAAGATATCATTTGATACCATTAAAAGTAAAAATAATAATTCCAATGGTAAATTAATTCTAGTTACAGCTATCAACCCTACTGCTGCAGGAGAAGGTAAAACAACAACAACTATTGGCTTACACCAAGCCTTATTTAAAATGGGGAAAAAATCATTAGTTGCAATGAGAGAACCATCTTTAGGACCATGTTTTGGAATTAAAGGAGGTGCAGCTGGTGGTGGTTATGCACAGGTAGTACCAATGGAAGACATCAATTTACATTTTACAGGTGACTTTCATGCAATAACATCAGCAAATAATTTAATTGCTGCAATGTTAGATAACCATTTACATCAAGGTAATGCATTAAATATTGATCCAAATGCTATTGTTTTAAAAAGGGTAGTAGACTTAAATGATCGTGCTTTAAGAAAAATAGTAGTAGGACTTGGTGGTAAAACAAATGGCGTGACAAGAGAAGATGGATTTGATATTAGTGTTGCAAGTGAAGTTATGGCTATATTATGTTTAGCTGATGACTTAATGGATTTAAAGAAGCGTTTAGCTAAAATGGTAATAGCTTATACTTATGATAATAACCCAGTTACTGTTGATGATATTAAAGCAACAGAAGCTGCAACAATTTTATTAAAAGAAGCAATAAAGCCAAATTTAGTACAGACATTAGATAATGCACCTGTATTAGTACATGGTGGTCCATTTGCAAATATAGCCCATGGATGCAACTCAATGATAGCTACAAAATTAGCACTTAAATTAAGTGATTATACAATTACTGAAGCAGGTTTTGGTGCAGATCTTGGGGCAGAAAAGTTTTTAAATATAAAATGTAGACAAGGTAATCTAAAGCCTGATGCTGTTGTTATTGTAGCAACATGTAGAGCTTTAAAATTACATGGTGGCGTACATAAGAATGATTTAAATACAGAAAATTTAGATGCTTTAAGTATAGGTATTACAAACTTAGAAAAACACATTGAAAATATCCAAAAATTTGGATTACCAAGTATTGTTGCGATTAATGTATTCCCTACAGATACAGAAGCAGAAATTCAATTATTAAAAGATAAGTGTTTAGCAATGAATGCTGAAGTAGCAATTTCAACTGTTTGGGCAAATGGTGCTGATGGTGGTATGGAACTTGCTACTAAAGTATTAGAAACATTAGAAAATAAAAAACCGGAGTTTAAAACTCTTTATGATTTAGATTTAAGTATTGAAGATAAAATTAAGACAATTGCCAAAGAAATATATGGGGCAGATGATGTAACATTTGATAAATCAGTACTTAAAAAAATAACAACTTATACAAATCAAGGTTTAGATAAACTACCTATTTGTATGGCTAAGACACAATATTCATTATCGGATCAACCTACTTTATTAGGAAGACCTAAAGGATTTAGTGTTCATATTAATGATTTAATCCCTTCAGTGGGAGCAGGATTTTTAGTAGCAGTTGCCGGTAGTATTATGAGAATGCCAGGTTTACCAAAAATTCCAGCTGCAGAGAGAATGACAATAGATGCAGATGGTAATATAGATGGGTTATTTTAGGAAAGAGGAAAATTATGAGAGTTGCTGTTGTAATGGGTTCAAAAAATGATTATTCAAAATTAGAAGAAACAATCAAATTATTAAAAAAATTTAACATTGCTGTAGATGTTCGTGCATTAAGTGCACATCGTGCACATGTTGCATTAGGTGCTTTTATTAAAGAAACTAAAGAGAATGGCACTGATGTAATTATTGCAGCTGCTGGAAAGGCAGCACATTTACCAGGGGTAATATCTTCACTAACAAGTGCACCAGTTATTGGGGTACCTATTAAAGGTAGTGCACTTGATGGGATGGATGCATTATTATCAATAGTACAAATGCCTCCAGGAATACCTGTAGCAACTGTAGCAATTGATGGTGGGGTAAATGCAGCTGTATTAGCAGTGCAAATGATGGCATTAAAATATCCAGTATTAAAAGAAGCAATAGATATGTATCGTGAGCAAATGACTAATGCAGTATTAAAAGCTAATGATGATTTAATGAAAGAGATTGGAGAATAATAAAATGGCTAAACTATTATATGAAGGAAAAGCAAAACAAGTTTTTGAAACAGAAAATGCTAATGAATATTTAATTCATTATAAAGATGATGCAACAGCAGGTAATGGTGAAAAGCATAACTTATTTCAAGGGAAGGGTGTATTAAACAATACAATTTCAGCTATTATCTTTGAAATGCTAGATGAAGCCGGAATAAAAACACATTTAGTGAAAAAAGTAAATGATACAGATATCTTAGTTAAAAGAGTTACTATTTTTCCTTTAGAAGTAATAATTAGAAATATAACAGCAGGATCATTTTGTAAAAGAGTTGGATTTGAAGAAGGTGTAACATTAACTGAACCAATCTATGAATTATGCTATAAAAATGATGCATATGGCGATCCATTAATTAATGAAGATCATGCTGTTGCTATGGGATTGGCAACAAAAGAAGAATTAGCTTATATTAAAGAGGCTACATTAAAAATTAACGAATTATTAAAAGAATTTTTCTTAAAATTTAACTTAAAGTTAGTAGACTTTAAAATTGAATTTGGAAAAACTGATGATAATGTAATATTATTAGCAGATGAAATCTCTCCAGATACATGTCGTTTATGGGATAAAGACACTAATCAAAAATATGATAAAGATGTATTTAGACAAGACATTGGTGATTTAATTGAAACTTATAAAGAAGTATTAAACAGATTACAAAAATAATAGGAGAGCAAATAAATGAGTAATAGATATAAAGAAGCTGGAGTAGATTTAGAAGCTGGTTATGAATCAGTTAATTTAATTAAATCTCATGTTGCTAGAACAAAAGTTAAAGGTGCAATTGATTCAATTGGAGCCTTTGGGGGAATGTTTGATTTAAGTTCTTTAAATATGAAAGAACCTGTATTGGTTTCAGGTACTGATGGTGTTGGGACAAAACTTTTATTAGCTATTGAAAGTGATATTCATGACACAATTGGAATTGATGCTGTTGCAATGTGTACTAATGATGTATTAGTAACAGGTGCATCACCATTGTTTTTCTTAGATTATTTAGCAGTTGGTAAAAATATTCCAACTAAAATTGAAGCATTAGTTAAAGGTGTAGCTGAAGGTTGTATCTTAAGTGAATGTGCTTTAATTGGTGGGGAAACTGCAGAGATGCCTGACATGTATGAAGAAAATCATTATGATATTGCTGGTTTTTGTGTAGGAGCTGTTGAGAAAAGTAAGCTATTAAATACACAAAAGATCGAAAAAGGTCATGTAGTGGTTGGTTTACCATCAAGTGGTTGTCATTCTAATGGTTACTCATTAATTAGAAAAGTATTATTAAAAGATGCTGGATTAAAATTAGATGTAATTTATCCAGGTTTTAATAATACCCTAGCAAAAGAATTGTTAACACCAACAAAAATATATGTTAAAGCTATAAAGCACTTATTAAATCATGAAGTAGACATTAAAGGAATGGCACATATAACAGGTGGTGGGTTTTATGAAAATTTACCTAGAATGCTTAAGCCTGAACTTGGAATAAGTATTGATGTTAATAGTTTTCCAACACCTAAAATCTTTGATCTAATTGCTGAAAAAGGTAATATTGAAAAAGATGAGATGTATAATGTTTTCAATATGGGGATTGGGTTTGTTGTTGTTTTAGAAAAAGAAGAAGCTAATATAGCAATAGAGATATTAAAAGCGATTGATGAAGAAGCATACATAATAGGCGAAATTACTGATAAAGGACAGGTTGAATTAAAATGGTAAAAAAGATTGCTGTTTTAGTATCAGGTGGTGGCAGCAACTTACAAGCAATTATTGACAATATTACCGATATAAACGGTAATATTGTTTTAGTCGTTTCAAATAAAGAAAGTGCATTCGGTTTAACTAGAGCACAAAATGCTAATATACCAACAAAAGTTATTAGTAAAGATGATGAAAAATTAATACAAACATTAAAAGAGTATGAAGTAGATTTAGTTGTGTTAGCAGGCTATTTAGCTATCTTAACACCAGAATTTATTAATGCCTTTAAAGATAAAATAATAAATATACATCCATCATTAATTCCAAGTTTTTGTGGTAAAGGTGCATATGGGATAAATGTTGCGAAAATGGCATTACAAAGAGGTGTTAAAATTACGGGGGTTACAATTCATTTTGTAAGTGAGATTGTTGATGGTGGACCTATTATTGCACAAAGAGCAGTAGATATTGCTGATTTAAATACAGCAGAAGATATTCAACAAAGAGTATTAAAAACTGAACATGAATTATTACCATGGGTAATAAAAAAATACTGTGATGATGAAATAATCATTGAAGATGGAAGGGTAAAAATCAAATGAAAAGAGCGTTGGTTAGTGTAACTGATAAAACTAATATTGTATCATTTTGTCAAAATCTAGTAGAACTTGGTTGGGAAATTATTTCGACAGGTGGCACGATGAAAGTACTAGAAGAAAATAATATCAAGTGTATTAGCATAGATGAAGTAACAAGTTTTCCAGAGATGTTAGATGGTCGTGTAAAAACATTGCATCCTAAAGTACATGGTGGTTTATTATATCGTCGTGATTTACAAACTCATGTTGATAAAATTAATGAATATGATATTAAACCAATCGATTTAGTTTGTGTTAATTTATATGAATTTGAAAAAGCATTAGCGTTGAATAAACCATTAGCTGAAATGATTGAAAATATCGATATTGGTGGACCATCAATGATTAGATCAGCTGCAAAAAACTATAAAGATGTTTTAGTCGTAACTGATATTAATGAATATGATGAAGTAATAGAACGATTAAAAAATGATAATATTGATATAGATTATCGTTTAAAACTTGCATATCAAGCTTTTAGTTTAACAGGAAGTTATGATGCAGTTATATCACGTTATTTTTCAGATGCAACTAAAGAAGAAAATCCAAAAATTATTAATATTAGTTTAAAGCAAAAAGATACTTTAAGATATGGTGAAAACTCACATCAAAAGGCTAGCTTATATCATGATTCATATGTACAAAAAAGTTTATTGGATTATGAACAATTAAGCGGTAAAGAAATATCATTTAATAATGTTAATGATTTATATGGTGCAATTGCAGTGATTAGAGAATTTGATAAATATCAATTTGTAACTGCAGCTATTAAACATTCAACACCATGTGGCGTAGCAATTGGTGATAGTCCATTTGATTCATTTAATAAAGCTTATGTTGCTGATCCATTATCAATATTTGGTGGCATTATCGCTTTAAACTTTAAAGTAGATTTAAAAACAGCTGAAAAAATGAATGAAATATTCTTGGAAATTGTAGCAGCACCAGATTTTGATGAAGATGCATTAGTAGAACTTAAAAAGAAAAAGAATTTACGTATCTTAAAACTGAAAAACTTCGATGTATATGGTTCAAAATATGATATTAAATATTTAGAAGGTGAAGTTTTAGTTCAAGATTTAAATAAAGAATTATATGAAGAGTTAAAGGTTGTAACAAAAAAAGCACCAAATGCAAAAGAGTTGGAAGATATGGATTTTGGAATGCGCGTTGTAAAACATTGTAAGTCAAATGCTATCTGTATTGTAAAAGATGGAGTTACTTTAGCAATCGGTTCTGGACAAACATCGAGAATCTGGGCTTTAGAAAATGCAATAAAAAATAATAGCACAAAAGATTTTACTAATGCAGTACTTGCAAGTGATGCCTTCTTTCCATTTAATGATTGTGCAAAACTGGCAAAAAGTGTTGGTATTAATGCAATAGTACAACCAGGTGGTTCAATTAAAGATCAAGATACAATTGATTATTGTGATGAAAATGATATGAGTATGACATTTACAGGTCTACGTCATTTTAGACATTAGGGGTAGATATGCGAATTTTAATTATTGGTAATGGTGGTCGTGAAAATGCCATATGTTATAAACTTAGCCAAAGTAATAAAGTAACTAAGTTATTTATGATGCCTAAAAATCCAGGTATTAATGAATATGCTACAGGAATAGATGGAGATATCTATAATGCTGAAGAAGTATTAAATAAATGTTTAGAATATAAAATTGAAATGGTAGTTATTGGACCTGAAATTCCTTTATGTAATGGTTTAAGTGATTATTTAATGAGCAATGGCTTAATTGTCTTTGGACCAAATAAAAAAGCAGCAACATTTGAAGCGAGTAAAGCATATACTAAAGAGTTTTTAATTAAACATAAGATACCAACTGCTAAATATCATCGTACGACTGATTATCATGAAGCAGTTAGTTTATTAAAAGAATATACTTATCCTGTAGTAATAAAAGCTGATGGTTTAGCTTTTGGTAAAGGTGTAGTTATTGCAGAGGATGAAAAAATGGCAATCTCAACCCTTGAAGAAATGTTAATCACTAATACTGATATTGCATATCAAGAAGTTGTAATTGAGGAGTTTTTAGATGGTTTTGAATGTTCATTATTATGCTTTGTAGATGGTAAATTGATGAAACCGATGGTCAGTGTTAAAGACCACAAACAAATTTATGAAGGAAATACAGGCCCAAATACTGGAGGTATGGGGACTGTGTCACCAAACCCATTCTTAAAACAAGAAGATGAAGCTTTATTTAATGAAGATATTATAGAACCTATTATGAAAGGTCTATTAGCTGAAAATATTGATTATCGTGGAGTATTATTTATTGGATTAATGATTAAAGATGGTAAAGCTAAAGTATTAGAGTTTAATGTACGCTTTGGAGACCCTGAAACTCAAGCTATTATGTTAAGACTTGATAGTGATTTATTGGATATTATGTTAGCTTGTATTAATCAAGATTTAGATAATACAGAAATAAAATGGAATGATAAACATGTTGCATGTCTTGTACTTGCAAGTCTTGGATATCCAAATGCGTATGAAAAAAACTATGTCATTGAAGGCTTAAACAATAATATAGATTCTAAAATCTTTCATGCAGGAACATATGAAAAAGATGGCTTAATCTATACTAATGGAGGAAGAGTATTAAATATATGTAATAGTGGTAATACTTTACAAGAAGCATTATCAAAAGTATATGCTGATGCAGAAAAAATAACATATACAAAGAAAACATATCGTAAAGATATTGGGTTAATATAGGAGAAATTTATGAATACACTTAGACGTATCTATGTAGAAAAGAAATTTAAATTTAATGATGAAGCTCATAGTTTATTAAATAGTTTAAATCATGATTTAAAATTAGACTTACAAAAACTAAGAATTGTAAATCGTTATGATATTAGTGGAATCAGTGATGAAACATTAACAGTTGGTATTGAAACAATTTTAAAAGAACCAATGGTTGATGATGCCTATCATGAAGAGTTAGATACAAATGGTTATAGTGTTTTTGCGATTGAATATCTTCCAGGACAATATGATCAAAGAGCAGATTCTTGTGAACAATGTTTTATGATTTTAGAACCAAAGCATCAAGCAAAAGTGAAGTTTGCGAAAGTGTATTTGATTGATGAATGTAGTACAGAAATCCTTGAAAAAATTCAAGCATATTTAATTAATCCTGTTGACCAAAGATTAGCAAGTCTAAATAAGCCAGAAACACTTGAAGAAAATGTAATTGATGTAAAACTTGTACCAATAATTGAAGGATTTACAAAATTTACAAAGGAAGATCTTGAAACATATCTAAAAGATAATGGAATGGCAATGTCGATTGATGATTTATTAGTAACTCAAGCATACTATAAAGAAGAAGAGAATAGAGACCCTAGTGAAACAGAACTTAAAGTATTAGATACATATTGGTCAGATCATTGTCGTCATACAACATTTTCAACAATAATAACTGATATAAATATTGATGATGGTCCATTTAGTGAAGTCTTAAAAAATGAACTAAATGAATATGAAAAAAATCGTCATGTAGTATATGGTATTGAAACTAAACGACCAATAACTTTAATGGATATGGCAGTAATAGCGATGAAGAAACTTCGTAAACTTGGAATGCTTCAAGATTTAGAAGTATCAGAAGAAATCAATGCATGTTCAATTGAAATAAATGTAAAGATGGAAGATAGTGAAGAAGTATATTTATTAATGTTTAAAAATGAAACACATAATCATCCTACAGAGATTGAACCATTTGGAGGTGCAGCAACATGTCTTGGTGGGGCAATTAGAGATCCATTATCAGGACGATCTTACGTTTATCAATCAATGCGTATTACAGGAGCAAGTGATCCTTTAAAACCATTAGAAGAAACAATTAAAGGAAAGCTTCCACAAAGTAAAATTTGTAAAGAAGCTGCTCATGGTTTCTCTTCTTATGGAAATCAAATTGGACTTGCAACTGGATATGTAAAAGAGATTTATCATGAAGGTTATGCAGCAAAAAGAATGGAACTTGGAGCAGTAATTGCTGCAGCACCAAAAAGACAGGTTCAAAGAGGAACACCAAAAGCTAATGATATTGTTTTATTAATTGGTGGTCGTACAGGCCGTGATGGTATTGGTGGTGCAACAGGTTCTAGTAAATCGCACGATGTAACTTCAATTGAAACATCAGGTGCAGAAGTTCAAAAAGGTAACCCAATAGAAGAAAGAAAAATTCAAAGATTATTTAGAGATGAAACTGTAGCAAGTAAAATAGTTCGCTGCAATGATTTTGGAGCAGGTGGAGTTTGTGTTGCAGTAGGTGAGCTTGCACCAGGACTTACAATAACTTTAGATAATGTATTAAAGAAGTATGAAGGTTTAAATGGTACAGAACTTGCAATATCTGAATCACAAGAAAGAATGGCAATAGTTATTGAACCAAAAGATGAAGCTTATATCATTCAAAAATGTTATGAAGAAAATTTAGAAGTTGTAAATGTTGCGACAATTACAGCAGATAATCGTTTAGTTATGCATTTTAAAGGACAAAAAATAGTAGATATTTCACGCGACTTTTTAGATGCTTCAGGGGCAAAAAGATATCAAGAAATTAAAGTTGCTTTACCAGACTTTAATAATGATGTTTTTGTAGGAAGTACTAATGAAAACTTTAAAGAAGTATTAAAAGATACATTGAGTAATTTAAATGTTACAAGTCAAAAAGGACTTGTTGAAATGTTTGATTCATCTATTGGTAATAATACAGTTATTTCGCCATTTGGTGGAAAAACACTGCGTACTGAAAGTGAAGGTATGTGTGCTTTAATTCCTGTATTAAATAATGAAACAACAACATCATCACTAATGACATATGGTTTTAATGCTGATATTTCAAAATGGTCACCATATCATGGTGCTAACTATGCTGTAATTGAATCATTAAGTAAGATTGTAGCTATGGGTGGAGATTATCGTAAAGTGCATTTTTCATTCCAAGAATATTATGAAAAATTATTGAATGATCCATATAAATGGGGTAAACCATTTGCATCGCTATTAGGAGCAAACAAAGTATTAAATGCTTTAAACTTAGCAGCCATTGGCGGAAAAGACAGTATGTCTGGAACATTTATGGATTTAGAAGTTCCGCCAACACTAGTCTCATTTGCTGTTACAACAAGTGAAGTGGATAAAATAATTACTCCTGAATTAAAAGAAACAAATACTATTTTAGTTGAAGTTACTTTAAAGAAAGATGAATATCAATTAATTGATTTAAATAACTTACAAAAACAATGGATAGAAATAATGTTATTAAATGATAAAAAAGCAATTTATAGTGCCTATACAATTAAAAATGGTGGTATTTTAGAAGCGATAGCAAAAATGGCTTTTGGTAATAATATTGGTGTTAGTTTAAATAATGAATTAACAATCTCAGAATTAACAATGAAAAATTATGGTCATATAATTATCGAAGTTAATAAAGATACTGATTTAAGTGTGTTTGATAACTATCGTATTATTGGTGAAACAAATCCTAATAGTACTATTAATTATCAAGATAATATTGTTGCATTAGATGAGGCTTATCAAATGCATACTCAGACATTGGAAGGAATATATCCAACAATTTGTGAAGAAGTAGCTTATACATATAGTAATCATCAAGCAGTAAACTACAAACCATGTACTACTAAAGTAGAGGCCCCATTAGTTGTTATTCCAGTATTTCCTGGGACAAACTGTGAATATGATTCAATTAGAGTTTTTGAAAAAGCAGGAGCTAAAGTAGAACTTGTAATTATCAAAAATAAAACTGCTAAAATGATACAAGAATCAATTGAAGAGTTAAAAGATGCATTATCAAGAGCTAATATCTTAATGTTAGCCGGAGGTTTTAGTGCTGGTGATGAACCAGAAGGATCTGGTAAATATATCGCGACATTCTTAAGGAATGATGCTTTAAAAAATGAAATAGAAACTTTACTAAATAAGCGTGATGGATTGATTATCGGTATTTGTAATGGTTTCCAAGCTTTAGTAAAACTTGGATTATTACCATATGGTGAAATCAAAGATATGGATGAAAATGATCCAACATTAACATTCAATAAGATTAAAAGACATCAAGCAAAAATTGTTAAGACAAGAATTGGTAGTGTAAATTCACCATGGTTAAGTAATGTATCGATTAATGATGAGTTTATGACCCCAATCTCACACGGTGAAGGTCGTTTTGTATGTAATGATGATGTTTTAGAAGATTTAATGAAAAATGGACAAGTATTTAGTCAATATGTTGATGATAATCCTAATGGTTCTATAAATTGTATAGAAGGAATTATCTCGAAAGATGGTAAAATATTAGGGAAGATGGCACATAGTGAAAGAGTTGGAAAAAATAGAATGAAAAATATCTATGGACCAACAGATCAAAGACTATTTGCATCAGCAGTAGAGTATTTTAAAGGTGGAAAATAAATATGGAAAGATTAGAGTTTGAAAGTTATACAATTTGTCCGTTAGATGGACGATATAATACAGTTAAGGAGACATTTAAAGATTATTTCTCAGAATATGCATTAGTTAAATATCGTACATACGTTGAAGTAATGTGGTTGAAGTTTTTAATTGAGAATGTTGATAATGAAGTTTTAGATAAGTTTGATGTAACTAAAATGGCAGAAATTGAAGCTATTGCTTTGAACTTTAATCAAGAATCATTCAAAAAAGTAAAAGATATTGAGAATGTTACAAGACATGATGTAAAAGCAGTAGAATTGTTTATCGCTAATGAATTAAAAGCGTTAGGTTATGAATATTTAAGAAGCTTTGTACATATTGGTTGTACTTCAGAAGATATTAATAATACAGCTTATGCTTGTATGATTAAAAATGGTTTAGAAAAAGCATATTTACCAAAAGCTTATGCTTTATATGATCACATTAATACATTAGCTACAAATTATAAAGACGTAGCAATGTTAGCTTTCACTCATGGACAAGCTGCAACACCAACTACAATTGGTAAAGAATTTAAAGTATATGCCTATCGTATGTATAGTAGCTTAAAACATTTAGAAGGAATCAAAATTAAAGCTAAATTTAATGGAGCTACTGGTAATTATAGTGCAATATTAACAGCATTTGAAAAACTAGATTGGCCAACATTATCTAAAAAGTTTGTAGAAGAATATTTAGGATTAACATTTAATCCATTAACAACACAAATTGAAAGCCATGATTATACATGTCATATTTTAGATGGCGTAAGACACTTTAATAATGTATTAGTAGACCTTGATGTTGATATGTGGTTATATATTTCTAAAGATTACTTTAAACAAATACCTGTTAAAGGTGAAGTTGGAAGTAGTACAATGCCACATAAAGTAAATCCAATTCGTTTTGAAAATTCAGAAGCAAACGTTGATATGTCAAATGCTATCTGTATGTCATTATCTAATAAATTAGCTAAGTCTAGAATGCAAAGAGATTTATCAGATTCTTCTAGTCAAAGAAATCTTGGTTTAGCATTTGGATATTCTTTCCAAGCTATAAGTGAAACTTTAGCAGGACTTGAAAAATGTGTAGTTAACCATGATAAATTAGCTGCTGATTTAAATGAAAAATGGGAAGTATTAGCCGAACCTATTCAAACAATGCTACGTAAATATGGTATTGAAAATGCCTATGATACTTTAAAAGAATTAACAAGAGGACAAAACATCTCTAAAGAAAAAATCTTAGAGTTTACAAACACATTAAAAGATATTAGTGAAGAGGATAAAAACATCTTATTACAAATGACTCCTAAAGCTTATATTGGGGTAGCTAATAAACTTTGTGATATTAAAATAGAAGAGGAAAATCATGGATAGAGAACTTCATGAAGAGTGTGGTGTCTTTGCTGTCTATGGAAGTAAAAACGCCTCAAATCTTTGTTACTATGGCTTACATAGCTTGCAACATCGTGGACAAGAAGCAACAGGTATCTTAGTTAAAGATGATAAAAAATATAATATTATTAAAGGTGAAGGATTAGTAAATGAAATTTATAATGAGCAAAATCTTAATGAGTTAAAAGGTGATGTTGCTATTGGGCATGTACGTTATTCAACTGCAGGTGGTGCTGGTATTGCTAATGTGCAACCTTTATTCTTTAAAACTTTTGATGGTTCATTAGGTATCGCTCATAATGGGAACATTGTTAATGCTAATGATTTAAAAGCAGAACTTGAAAAGCAAGGAAGTATCTTTGCATCAAGTTCTGATACTGAAATATTAGGACATTTAATTATGCGTGCAAAAGGACGTATGATAGATCGTATATGTAATTCATTAAATAAACTTGATGGAGCATTTGCCTTTTTAATCTTAGTTGATGGTGCGCTATATGTTGCTAGAGATAAATATGGATTAAGACCTCTATCAATGGGGATAATGCCAGATGGTGCATATGTATTTACTTCAGAAACATGTGCCTTTGAAATCGTTGGGGCTAAATTTGTAAGAGATATAGAGCCTGGAGAAGTAGTAAGAATAAAAGATGGTAAAGATCTAAGTAAAAAATATACTGAAGATACATCTTATAACTTATGTACGATGGAATACATTTATTTTTCAAGACCTGATAGTAATTTAGATGGTATTAATGTACATGCCACTAGAAAAGAAGCAGGTAAACAACTATTTTTAGAATCTCATGTAGATGCTGATATGGTAGTTGGTGTTCCTGATTCATCTATTTCAGCAGCAATCGGTTATGCAGAAGCTTCAAAATTGCCTTATGAAATGGGTTTAATAAAAAATAAATATGTAGGACGTACTTTTATTCAACCAACACAGGAGTTAAGGGAACAAGGTGTTAGGATGAAATTATCTGCTGTTTCATCGATAATAAAGGACCAAAGAGTTATTTTAATTGATGATTCAATTGTTAGAGGAACAACATCAAGACGTATTATTAAATTATTAAAAGAAGCTGGAGCTAAAGAAGTACACGTTAGAATTGCATCACCAGCTATTAAATATCCATGTTTTTATGGAGTAGATACTTCAACTAGTGAAGAATTAATTTCAAGTAGATTAAATGTAAATGAATTATGTGAGTTTATTGAAGCAGATTCTTTAGCCTTTATTAGTGAAGAAGGAATTGTTGAATCAATCTTTCGTAATAAATCAAAATGTTCTTTATGTTTAGCTTGTTTTAATGGCAAATATATTACAGAATTATATGATGCTTTAGAAGGAAATAGTAAGTGTTAATTCATTAGATGAACTTTAGATGAAGATTTAGTGAAGTGACTTTTCTTTATAATAAAATATGCTATGATAAGGATATAAGGTAAAGGGGTCAATAATATATGACATTAAATATTAATCATAGAGAGTATCAAGAGTTACTAGAGGTTGCTGATAAGTTTTATGATAATGCACATTACTTAAATCAACAAAAATCTATAATAGTTGAATATGATGAAATTTGTAGTGCAACGCTTATTGAACAAGCGTGTGAATTATATCTAAAAGCAATTTTATCAAGCTATGGTATTAAGGATGTAGAAGAAAATATAGTAACTTTATTTTCTTACCTACCAATGCATTTTAGAAAAAAAATAATACAGAGCATGCTTAATGATGAAGATGAAATTATTTTCTTAAATATCTTAGAACATGCAACATGTACTTATGCAATGAAAATAAATGAAAATGCAAATTTAACATTTTTAAATAATTTAGCACACATACTAAATAAATTATGTTACAACTTATAAAATAAAAGCTAACTTTGAGGTTAGCTTTTGTTTTTTAAAATTATAAGTGAAAAAAAGTTAATTATGTACAAAAAATACTTTTTACTATGCTTGTAGCAAAATAAAAAATGTTTAAATTTATTGATGTGTAAAATTTCTCGAGCATATTTTTTGTTTTTGATATATATTTGTATAATTTTTATAAAAAAATGACAATATTTCATAAAAAAATTAAAAAAATACTTTACATTTAACGGTTGTATAAATATAATCTTATAGGAAGTATAGTTTGTGGTAGATAAATAATATAATAATAACAAACAATACTTAACAAGAGGTAAATTAATCCCCCCCCATATTTATCCTTGTTTAGAACTATCAAGTATAAGACTATATTTCATATAAAAAAAAACATGCAAATTCTCTTTCTAGTGCATGTTTTTTTTATTTATTGATATCTTTTAATTAATTCATTAATTAATGGATAAATCCATGTTTCAATATTGCTGAAAGCAAAACCAATACTACTAGCTAAACTAGTGTCATAACTAATTGCACTTTGACCATTATATGGAGCTTTAGGATTATCTTTATTAAGATATAACTCTTTAATTTTTTTATTTGTGTTATAACCTAATTTTAAACAAGAGTAATCTAACATTTGATATAAAGAAATAGGGTTATAGCTTGCACCATTAATTTCCCCTTTAAATTCACTTTCAGCAAGATATGCTAGAAATTTTCCAGCTTCATTTGCATTGATGAAACTAAACTGATGATATAAATTGTCAATATATAATGGTTTATCATTAACAAGTGAATCAATATATTTATCTAGACGTAAAGTATAATCATCTAATCCTAAGACATATGGAATACGAACAATAGCATAATTAATATCAGGACATTTTTGACTTAAATATGTTTCAACAGATTTTTTTCCTTCCCCATATTCAACATTATTACTAAAATGATGCGTGAATGGATAAGTATGAGGATTAAAATCACTTTCACTCACAAAATTTGAGAGTGGTCGATATACTGCTGATGTTGATGTAACAATATAACGATCAAAACTAACATACTTAAATAGAATTTCTAAATCATTAGCACTAAAAGCAATGTTATCATAAATAATATCATAATGTTTATTTGCTAAATTAACTTCTAAACTTTCTTCATCTTGACGATCTAGGGTAATTCGATTTACTTTATCTTTAAAGTTATCTGAACTTTGACCTCTTGTTGCAATTGTAACAGAGTAACCTGCAGCGATTAAGCAATTAACTAAATGAACACCAAAAAAGCGCGTTCCACTGAACTGATATCTGTCAAGTAGACACTAAGTTCAAAAATAATTAAACATCAAGCT
>CAYJNO010000025.1:0-25690 GCA_964371715.1 uncultured Erysipelotrichaceae bacterium
GCTTTACTTTTTGTTTGACGAGCTTTAGGTGAACTTCTAACCCACTCTAACTCTGCTTGAATTCTTTTAACAAGTTTAGCTTGTTGTTTTCCTTCAACAGATAATCTTGTTGCTTTTGTTTCAAGGTATGTTGAATAGTTTCCTTCATATGGATATAATTGTCCACGGTCCACTTCACAAATCCATTCAGCAACGTTATCTAAGAAGTATCGATCATGTGTTACAGCAAGTACTGCTCCAGGATAATTTTTTAAGAATTGCTCTAACCATAATACAGATTCTGCATCTAAATGGTTGGTTGGTTCATCTAATAATAATAAATCTGGAGCTTCTAGTAATAATTTACATAAAGCTACACGACGTCTTTCCCCACCAGATAAGATATTAATTGGTGCATCAGCATCAGGACATTGTAATGCATCCATTGCTTGATATAACTTTGTATCAATATCCCAAGCATCTGCTGCATCAATTTCAGATTGTAAATTACCCATTTCGATCATTAATTTATCAAAGTCAGCATCAGGTTCACCCATTTCAATACCGATTTCATTAAAGCGATCAACTTTAGCTAAAATACCACTAAATGCTTGTCTAATATTTTCAATTACTGTTTTATCTTCATCTAGTAATGGTTCTTGTTGAAGAATACCTACAGTAAATCCAGGTGTTAATCTTGCATCACCATCAGTAATCTCTTCAAGTCCAGCCATTATTTTTAACAGTGTTGATTTCCCCATCCCATTTGGTCCTACAACACCTATTTTTGCACCAGTATAGAATGATAAAGATACATCTTTTAAGATTACTTTATCACCATGTGACTTACGTGCTTTATACATTTGAAATATAAATTCTGCCATTTATTTTACCTACCTTTTTACTAACCTTAAGTATACAATATAATGTTTAATAATCAAAACTTAATTGTAGATATCTTCTATTTTTCAGATTAGATAATTATAAACAATATACAAATTAAAAGAGTATACTTTAAACTGTTTCAACAGTAAGCATACTCTTTTTTGTTTAAATTTTCTCTAATAAAACTACTGATTCTCAATGGCTTGTATCTACTTTTATTATGTCATAAATACGTTTTTCTTTCTTGTCGAATATATTAATATTTCGTCGATATCAAAATATTTTGATTCGCAAAACGATATATTATTTTTCTATTTACTTGTAATTTTTAACAACTAACATCAATAAATAAACTTAAAGCTTTGCTAATTAGTTATTATGTCAATAAGCTATTTATTTATCTGAAGTATAAATGCTTAAATAATAGTACCAGTTTGTTGCAGATAAGTGGTTCCACTTATAAGTGCTGATTGGTACTATTATTTAAGCATATATATCACTATCTTTAAACATTTCCCTGCGATATGTAATAACATATTTTGCAGCAAGAAATCTTGGTTCTTTTAATGAACTAACTAAATCTCTAACTTTTAAACAGTTGGGTTTTATATCTATTATAAAAGCAATAATTTTAAAGCCTTCTTTTGATAGAGCAAAGATTAATTGATTTTGCATAGCATTTTTAAATTCAATTGAATCATTTTTATTGAAACGTAAATATCCTATTGCACATTTTTTCTTCATAGGAATACCTCCATTCTTTTAATTAAGCCACTATAAAAATAGTGGCTATCCTGTTTTTTAATTTAAATTTAGAAATAAATGGTTTTGATTTACCCATACGAATTTCACGTCCCCCAATCCAAGGAGGTGCCGATCTTACCTGCGACGGTTTTGGAAATTCCTCTCACGCTCGGATGTCCACCAGCAAAGTATCATTATCTGTAATTGGTATCATCGCATACATAAAGTTATCAGCCCTATTTATCCTATATATATTTATCGCTAGAATTGATCTATAGGCGTATATATAGAAACTGCTCACCAGTAACAAAAGTTATCTATTTCTAATATTCGAATGTCAAAGAACTTTAATTATTTTGACTCTTTCTATTTTTTTGAGTCATTTGCTTTTGAAGGAATTTTAAACCCTTCACTTATTACGGCACGAGATTGCAAATTGAACGGATTTTTTTACAATTTTTTTAACTTTTTTAGCTTTTTTAGTGATTTTGTCTTTATTTCACATACTTTTGTCTGTGATATTGATAATGCTTTAGCAATTTTCCTAGTAGACATTTCCTCAAAGAAAAAGAGCTGTATAATCAATTTCTCAGTTTCATCTAACTGATTAATTGCTTTATACAGCTCTTCATGTAAAAGTTTTTTAATAATAATTTCATTTAAATCTTCTTTATTATTAGCTAGTTCATATTCTATTTTCACTATCTGTTCTTCATTACTTGAATCAAGACTAAAAGAAGGATGTCTTCTTATCTTATCTTCATTTTTTCTAATATCAGAAATATATAGTTTTAACAACTTATCCTTTAATTCTTCGTCTTGAACTTCATTATTTATTAATTCTAATGATTTTAAATCATCTTTGCTTAAATATTTCATATTGTCCTCCTGTTTTTAATTATTTCTATTAAAAAACAGGAGATGGTGGTGCTCTTATTTCATATAAAAAAAACTCTACTGAAATTAGTAGAGTTATATCATACATTATTATAATTATGTCTGAGTTCACCTCTTTTTTACATATATCTCTTTCATTTGCTCACACTTTATATTTCAGAATTTTTAATAAAAGAAACATGGTTTATGTAAATATTACAAAGAGCTACATTTATTATATTATTGATACTAAATAGTTTTTTTATAGCTTTTTTATGATTATATGTTTCCTTTATTTCATATTACCATCTTATAAATATAAAAATCCTAACACCTTTTGAATGGCTATAAAATTTATTATTATGTATAATAACAACAATAATAATAGTAATTTATATTATTTAACACCTAATTTAGTACATATTAAAATAATTATAACCTAATAATTTTTATGTAAATAATACTTAAAATACAATATAACCTAAATATTAAACATGATAAAAATATTAGAATAATTTGTAATTTTTTGTTTTTTATAATTAAAAATCAAATCATATTTTTTTAGCATATTGTATATATTAAGAAATGAAATAACTTCATCTTTATCATACTTATCGTTTGAGAATAAAATTTTTATGTAAAATTGATTATTTAATTTATTAGTATTTATTGATATATATTTATTATTAGATTCTATTGAACATTTAATTGCAGTATCAATCAAACAATTTAATATAATATAAATATCACTATATAAAACACTCTCAAACTCATTATATCTAATATCTGTATGTATCTCTATATCATTTTCCATTATTATTTTAAGTTTATTATTTATCAATGTATTTACTGTAAGAGAATTACTTAAGATATAATTGAATGTTTTGAATGTAGTGCTTGTTAATTTATTAATCTCATTTGAGATATTTTGATAATCATTATTTTTTACATGATTATTTAGTTTAGTGCATATATGTAATAACTCATGCAAATTATTATAATTATATTTATAGTGTTGCTCTAGTAATTTCATTTGTTCTTCCATTGTCTTAATCTCATTTTTTAAGTTTATGTTATGAACAGATTTTGAAAAACTATAAATAAATGCAATATTGGAAAATACTAAACCAATCAAGATTACTATGTAAAAATAACTTTCAGTAATAAATATAAAATAATTATCAATGCTTATAAAAATTATAATTGTAGTAAATGGTAAAAGAAATATATACCATGTGCTTTTAGGAATATTTTCAATAATTATCAATCTTCGAAATTTTAAGTAACTAAATATTAATAAAAATAATATCATATTACTAATAAGTATTAGTAATAAATATTCTTTTGAGGTTGATGTTATCATGGCTATATTTTGAAATACAATATTATATAATGTTGTACCAACAACTTCCGAACTAGCAACAAAAATATAAAATACAGTAGTTAGGTAAATTTTCTTAATAACAGTATCTTTAAATGTAATTATCATAAATAATAAATATATTACAAATATATATATCGCTTTATTTGTTGACATACCATTATGATTAATCAGTGAAAATAGTATCCAAGCAAAAATGAACTTAACAGTAACATTAATTTTTCTACCCTTATGTTCTAGAATATTACTTGAGTAATAAACAAAGCATAATAACTGTATTAAATTCGAAGTAATATGGTTAAACATGTTTACTCTCCTTGAATATAATTCATATACTTGTTAATGAATTCTTTTCTATTTCGTCGTGAAATTGGTAACTTAACATTATTGTTTAATATAACATCTTCACTATTGTATCCACTGATGTAATTTAAATTAATTATTATAGAACGATATATCTGAAAAAATTGTAAATCCTTTAGTTGCATTCCCCAATATTCTAATGTATTGCTATTTTTTATTATTTTTCCATTGTTTAAGTAAATATATACATACCTATTAATCGACTCAAAATACACTATTTCTCTATAATATATTTTTTTATTTGTATTTAAATCTAAAAAGTTTTTGTTATATAATATGTAACTTAAAAGAATTTCACCAAGTTCACTCTCAAACATAGATTTTGAAATTGGTTTTATTAAATATCTTTCCGCATTAATTTTATATCCATCTATAAGGTATTTTTTATAAACAGAAGTTATTATGATTTTTATATTATTATATATTTTTTTTAACTCTAGGCCTACTTCGATACCATTTATTGCTCCAATTTCTATATCTAAAAAAATCAAGTCATATTTATAAATATTATTATATAAATAATCATTACTTGGACATTTATCTACCTTAAAATCTATATCATATTTAGTACAAAAAGAATTAATTAGATTATTCAAATTACTGATATCATTTTCATTATCATCATAAATTAGTATATTCATTTCCCCTCCACGTTCTATGTCCTATGTATCAATAATATCATATATAATATAATAATTTTACATATAAAATTTTACTAAAATTATGATCTATGTTCTCTATTCACTTTGTAATCCTTAATATCCCTAAAACTGAAAATATTAATGTTAACATAAGTAGATTATACAGTTCATATAATTGAAAATTATAAAGAATAACTGCAATAAAAATATATATAACTTCAACTATTACAGATCTCAATGTAAATTTATTTATTTCATTTTTTGTTAATATTTTATTATAGTGTCCTTTAGTTTTAAAAAGCATAGTTATAATAATTAATACACATATTATTATAAAGCTAACCCTAAGGTCTATTGGTGTTATTTTAACAGCTATAGATGGAATTAAAATTAAAATAAGTACAGATAATATTACACACAATTTACTAGACTTCACATGAAATCCACCTATATTTTTCTTTAACGGAAGATAAAATACTATAAAAAATAACACTTCTATCGTTAATTTATTTATTATTGCAATTGGAATTATTATTAAACTATAACAAATATATAAACAAAATAAAGAGTATCCATACTCAAATACATCAGATTCTATATTTATACTATTTGATGTTAAACAATTATATAATTTATTCTTCAATAAGTTTTTCATAATTTTCCTCTCTAAAATAAGATATTATGCTTATAATTAACTCATGTTGTTTATTTGAAAGATCTAATGATGATAACTCGAATCCATGATTCTCAAATATTAAGTAGTCTGTTGTTACATTATATAATGCAGCAAGTTGAACAATATTATCTACTGTAGGTTTACTATAGTCATGTTCCCAATTTCTTATTGTAGATTGAGAAACTGAAAGTTTTTTTGCTAATTTAACTTGTGTATGATCTGTAATTAAAGTTCTTAGAAATTTCAATTTTTCACCTAATGTCTTATTTGTATGAAAATGGCTATTTAAATTAATATTATTTATTTTCTTATTTTTAATAATATTATAAGTAATAATTACACTTTTGCACTGATCATTGTTTAGCGTAGATAAATCTAACTTTTTTTTATATTCGTTATGTATTAATAATTCAGTAGAAGAGTTTAGTATTTTTGATAACATTATAATTTCTTCAAGCCTCATTTCACCTAGTCCATTTATCCATCTTTTTACAGTTTCAGGTTCTGTACGAAGTTTTATTGACAACTCTTTAATGTTATATTTATTATCATCCATTAACTTCTGTAACCCTTTTGTGTACATAAAAACCTCCAATTAATATATCCATATATTAATTGGATTTTAAATAATTAAGCATGTATTGCTTATGTACATCGAATAATAGTATTTAGTACTAAAATTTATTCCTTTTAGTACCGAATGCTTACCTGTGTTTTTATTATATGTATTATACGTTTAACCTCGACCTTGCACACCAAATTTATCTAAAAAACTTTATTCAATGTTACTCTATATTTATATAGATAAGGAGGGATTATATGAAAAAAAATCTAGAATTCATTTTAATGAAATTATTCGCTTCAACATTAACATTATTAACTATTTTTACTGTTAATAGTGCCTGTAGTTTATTTATAGGTCAACCTAATGAGCCAAGCTCATTAAATCGATACAAGAAAGTATAATTATATTTATCAGTATAATTATAGTATATTAATAAGCGATATTTAGATTACAAATGAGTTTACTGTATTGATGTTAACCTATATTTATATAAAAAGTGACATTTTTATTTTCTTATAACAAATGTCACTTTTTATAATTTATTCATCTTTTTGATTCATCTATATTATATGCATAATCACTTAATTTTTTTATCTCATTATCATGTGATACAATAATTACTGTTTTACCTGATTTCGCAAATTCTTTTAAATAGTTCATTACAATATTCGTATTCTCTTCGTCTAAAGAAGCCGTAGGTTCATCTGCTAAAATTAATTCAACATTCTTCAAATACACTTTAGTTAAAGCAACTCTTTGCTGCTCTCCACCTGAAAGTTCATATATTTTTCTATTCATTATATTAATTAATCCAAATTTATTTAAAGCATTCTCAATAATTTCACTACTAATTTTTTGATTTTTTTTTGAAATCTTTATATTTTCTACAACTGTTAGATTATCCACTAGTCCAAAATTTTGAAATATAAACCCTATTTTATTAGTTAAATACTTTCTTTTTTCTTTTTCTTTAATAACTTTTACGTCATCATAATACACTTCTCCCAAACTATAATCCTCAATCATTCCAATTATGTTTAACAGTGTTGTTTTTCCACAACCACTGACTCCATACAAGCATGTCACTGATCCCGATGCTATGTCTAAGTTTAAATTTTCAAACAATTTATAATTATCAAAATTCTTATATAATCCTTTAATCTTAATTTTCATTTTTCTTTCCTCCCAGCTTTCTTACTTTTATAACATAAAATGAATTTACTAATATTTCTATTACTACAAATGTTGTTATGATTCCATATAAAATCACATCTTGATATTTATATTTTAAAGTCAATACTACGAAAAAAACAGATAATATAATAAGTGTCAATTTGAGACAACGTTTAATAAATGTAGGAATATAATATCCTTCTGAATATTCAATGAATGTTCTTTTTTTCATTGATTTATACATTATTGATATATTTTGGAATGATATTGTTATGAATATTAAAATAATTAGCCCTACTGTTAAAAAACCTTTCATACTTCTTGTTAGTGAGCTTTCTGAAAATGTCTCATATTGATTATAGACACTCGTGATTATATAAGGATCAATAACTGAAGTTCCATTAAATTTGCTGTTAATATATTCATTAGCTTCATCTATACTACCATCAAAATAAAAATGTAGTCCGAACAATCCATTATACTTTGAATGCTCTTCATCAAGTAAAAATATGGGTTTGTCTATAATGTAGCTTTCATCATAGAAAAATAGATTACCAAAATTTTCAGGATTACCATCATAATATATTTCATCTATACCATCAATATTTCCAAAATGATAATATTTCGAATTATCTATAAATTCAGAATTTATATTATATGTATCTCTTTTATTATTTATATATACTGCATTTTGTTTCAGAGTGTCTTTCGCTAAAGTTGGTATTTGTTGAAAAACATAATTTCGATCTACTGTGTAGTATTGAGTATACTCAATATTTATGTTATTATCACCGTTTTCAGGCTCAATATAGTTATTAAAAAAGTAGAATCCATTAGATTCAATTTGTATTTCATATAGAATATCTTGAAATATTTGGCTCTCAAAAAATTCATATGGTGCAATCCCGTCAGGTGTTTTTATAGATAAGTTGCTTACTTTATATAAGTTATTATACCTTTCTTCATAAACTTCATCATATATTGAGTTTTTTATAAAAGCAGTTACCTCAATAGTGTTTGAAATTAGTAAAGAAGTACTTACAATTAGAACAATTAATTTTGTTATTCCTAAAAAATATGATGTTATTAATAGATATGATTTACCTTTAATTGATATATTAATTGAGACAAGTTTAATAATTGAGTATAGAATAAATGTAAAACAACACACTAGTAATAAATTGGCAAAAGCAAGAATAAATGATAGATTGTATACTAAAGAAACTTCCTTATAATCAAATGGTATGAATATTATGAATATAATGAAAGTTGAAAATATATATGCAAAAAATGAAATTATTATATTCTTAAGAATCAATTTATTGTATATTTGCAAGTTTGAATATCCATTTAGTTTCATAACGTTTATCAACTTTTGATTGTTTAAAATATCAGTTATCATAATTAAAATAAATAATACTGTAAATAGGATATTATTAACAAATGAAGATTTTAAATTATTTCTTTGTAGATCCATTAAATTAGTTTCATGTGCATCATACTCTATTATATCAATTATAATATTTTCATATTTATTTGTAATTTCATTTTTTATTGCAACTTGTATATCAAAAGATATTCCTTCACCATCATTTGTATATATACCAAAATATCCAAATGGACTTATTATACCATCATATTTTAAAGGTCTTATTATTAATTGTTCCTCAAATCCTAAATTAAAAATCCTATTATTTATTATTTTGTTATTAGTAGAATACTCTTGAAAAACTTTTAATTGTGTTATTTCTCCTTCGTTTAGTAATATATTTTTCATGTATTCTATATTTTCACTAAATATATATAATACTGTACTATTTAGGTATTTATCATAACTATTTTGTCCAATAGTTAAATCATATTTTTCTGCTAAAGTAGCTAGATAATCTACAAATTGCTCTTGATTAATACCATCTATATTTCTAAAATTAATTTGTACTTTATTTGGTGAAGTATTCCAATTGTTATAGTTTTCTACAAGACTAGTATTATAGTAATCTGAGACAGAACGAAAACTTAATATCGATAAAAATATAAATAAAACTATAAATTTTTTTAACATCATTTTCTCCTTTAAATTAATTCCAATAGACATCAAATTAAAGATGCCTATTGGATATTATATATTCATCTTATCTAATCATGCTTACAGATTGATTAATATCTAAAATATAATGTACATGATTATCGAATGCACTTTGTGACGTATACCAAACATACACAGCAGACTTACCATTATTAACAAGATTAGAACAATTTTCATATGTGAATCCACCATGATTTACCGCTGCACAAGCTGAGTAATAGGTTGACTGTCTTAACCCTACTGTTGACCTAACAGATACTTCAGATGAATTATCTGAGTAATTAACTGAAATTCCAGTTCCACTATAACTCCAATTTGCCGCCGATACTGGAACTACTATAAAACAAGACATCACAAATATTCCAAATAATATTTTACATTTTTTCATAAATACCTCATATTATCATATCAAAATATGATAATACACTATCTAGACTATTTTTATCTTTAGTCAAAGATGTAAAAAACTAACTATACTAAATATTAAACTTACTAATGTAATCACTCCTTTTCTTGGATGAAAGAAATAATATAAATACTTCACTTCATATTTTTTTAAGCATGCTTATATTATTATCAATATCATATGAAGTTTACATAGACAATATTTCCCTATCGAGTGGCATATTTTTTACTCGAAAGGTATTATTAATTTAATATAATATTATCTATGGAATTGAATATTATTAAATTATTATAAACTTAAATGTAAATACTAATATTGAAATAAATTATTAATCAAATCTAAGTGGATAGGTCACAATAAACTTATTTATATTAAGATAAATAGCCAGCGTATGAAATTTAATCTTTTGGTTAAAAAAAGAACTCAACACTAATCATCTTACCGATTAAAAAACAAAATATCATAACTTGATTATTAATCAATTAGATTGGTGCAATAAATTAGAGAATAAAGATAAAATCTTAGTTAAAGCAAAGAAACTATATGAAAAAATCACAAGTAGGAATTGCAACCAAAATATCAAAGATAGAACTTGCAATTTTCCTAAATTAGAAAAGCATTAAAAAATTATATTAATAATGATCAAAATATTGAAAATAACTTTTCACTAGATGGACTCGCTAAAAAGCAAGTAGAAGTTGATAAAAAAAGAAGTGTACCTTCGCTCGATAAGAAAAAAATGCTAAAAATGATTTAGAAAAGTAACAACGGGGTCTATGACTGATCCCGTTGCTTTTTTAACTTCTATTTAGAATTTGATATTTAAATTTATAACCTTCTTATATGAACTAACTAAGTCTAGTCCCCTATTCGTCAAATGCTCATAATAGTTACTTTTTAATTTTAAAAAATATTTTTCCAATAAAATTTCCAACAAGTGATATAATTCCATATCCCACAATATAAACAGAAGCTGTTGAATTATAGTAAATAAATATTGTTGGTGCAAATAGAAGTGCGACGATTATTGGATAAATTATATTAAATGAATGTTTTATTCCATAAATTAATGAGGTTATAAAACATATTAAAGGTAATAAAATTAGCATAACTCCCATTGCAGTCCCAGTATCTTTAATAATTATAGGCATTAAATAAAATGCTATTATATTTATAATTAGATATGGTAACATTTCTTTGAAATTTTTCATTGATTATCCCTCCTATTATATAAATAATCTTTAATTTATTATACACTTTAAATCAATATGTTAAAAGGGTCAGTAACTGACCCTTTCTTATATTTATATGTTTATATAGTGTTGCTTGAAGTTTAATTTCGTATCCAGTGTAGAAAACCCCCTTTACAGTGAATAGAATTTTTTTAATGGATCACCAATATTAAGATAAGAAAAAACACAGCAGTACCTCCTTCGCATTTAGCGTTTTGATACCGTCATGTTTTGATTTAGCTAGTTTATGCACGGATATATAGGGTTGCTACACGACGGGTTTTTTTGCCATCGTGCGGTAACCTAGTTATTTATTGATATGTGAAATTAAGAAGCCGACAATTTATGAGAGTAATTCTCATAGATTTAAGTAAAAACTATATAGTAACGCTCCCCAAATAATGAGATTGGTACAAATAGCGAAATAAAATATTTTTGTTGTCTTGTATGCTACTTGATTTTTATTGCATTTATTAACAAAACTAACCTCAAAAATATGTGTGACAATATTGATAAGTAAAGACACAAGTATATAGGGTACTGGGTGGAAAGTAGCAATAAGATTACTTTCTGTATCAAGGTACAACGAAAAGCCAGCAACCGCAAAAACTGTTGTCAGTATAAATACGGCTATTACAACAGTAATTGTCATTAGTCTAAAAGAGTTAGATTTTTCTATCGTTTTTGTATTTATCAATATTTCATCTTGATTTCTTAGGTTGATAACCCAGGTGTAAATTAAAAAGTTTATGATATACGCAAATAGAAAGATAAACAACAAATATGTCGCTTGTCCTGCTAACGTAACGGCAAATGATAGCAGATTAAATACGAGTGAGCTAATTAAAAAGTAGACTTCAATGTTGTAAAGCATTTGCTTTAATTTCAAAATATCAAACTCTTTGACTTTGTTATAACCGCCGACAAATGAAAAATTATTGTTCTTGATAATACTTTCAAATATAAAATAAACAGTTGTAGCCATTGCTAAAATAACGGCGACTACAACTAACCCTAAATACCCATATTCTGTGTTATTAAATATGGGTATATATATACCATACAACACAGCAGAAATAAAAACTAAAATGTAGATAGATTTACACATTTTTGTACTAGATTCTCTTTTGTTAAAATTGTCTGTCGGTGGTGTTAGGTTTAATATTTCATCTACGCTGATTGAGTAGATTTGGCTCAATTTTGTTATTGTGGAAGTATCAGGTTGCGTTTTGTCTCTTTCCCAATTTGATATTGCTTGCCTACTTATATTTAACTTTTCCGCTAAATCTTCCTGTGACAAATTATTTTGTTTCCTTAGGTAAGATAAATACTCACCGATAGTTTGATTTTCATTCATGTAGATGACCTCCATATTTTTTCTATATCTCAATGATACATGAATACGAATTGCTATACAAGAATTGCATAATTGCATTTCCGCAATCGTCTGTTGCATCGGTGCGTTGTGCGTAAATCATAAGTTGCTCGTGAAATGGGTACTTATATAGTCTACCCATAACATCTAAAAAGCCCGTCCAGTTGGACAGGCTTTTTGTTACTTGTTCGGCAGTCTGCTCGAACATTTCAGCGTATATCTGTTTTTTGTTTGCCATAGGGCGTTTCCTCCTTTTTTTGTTTTGGGGTAAAAGAAAAGCACCTACTGAATTAATCAATAAGTGCTGTGCTTAACTAGTTCTATTTTATCAAAGGTTTAGTTAATGAAAATTTCATTTGTATTTTTTTCATTATTCCTTTTCGCAGGGTATTGCTCATTTTGTCTACTTAGATTTGTGTTTGAGCACTAATACCCACACTACACCTGTAATTATACCATACACACCATAAATGGCATATGTAACCGAATTGCTCCAAAGAAAACTGGCTTGCGGATTGCTGAGTGCATAGATAAAGAAGATAACTGCTATTGCTATCATTACAAGGGCTACTATGAGTTTTACATTTTTGCTTTCCATATGCACCTCCATGAGTTTTTAAATGCTCTTTTGTTTTAATCCGATAAATCGACCTTTTTTGTTCTGTTGTCAAAAATCAACACCATCACTACACCGATTATAAAAATGGTTACTGTAACAATAATTTCAATCATTGGTATGCCTGTGAGCATATATAGATTATTTTTTATAAAAAAAGAATAGAAAAACGGATAATCCATAATGCCATTTATCAATATCGTGATTACTACGAAAAGAGGTAGCACTTTTAATAACATAGAAATGTAGTTGCTACTGTAATATGACAATACAAATGTTATAACAGATGTGGAAATGCTGATAACATAACACATCATAATTAAAGCTACGCACCACACTCCGTATGTCCAATTAACCCAAGCGTATGATTGTGTGATGAATGATACTATGCTTGAATCTACAAACATACGCACCTTATCTAACGGAAATATGCTACCAAATACAATTAGCATTATTGTAGTCATCAAAAATGCTGATAAAATATTTGCTTTTAGCTGTACTTTAAAGATAGTTCTTCCGCGTCGGCTCGACCATTGTAGCGGCACCATATTACTGCTTCTGTCTTTAACCGCGACGGGTGCAGTTAAGATACAGACAGAAAGAGTTATCAATATCAACAGATATGTTAGGTACCTTACAGTGTGATCTAATACTTCTTGTGAAAATATACTGCGTTTAGAATTATCAGAGAGCAATTCCATTGCCCTTTGATACTCTAAATGGTTGGAATTATCTATATTAACGATTTGTTTTTCATACTCTGTGTAACTTTCTATAAATTGATTGTAGGCACGAAGTTTAGATGCCACATTTCCAGTTGTGCTTTCATCATATAAATCAGCTGTAATACTATCCATATCATCATATATATTTTCCAAATTATTGTCATAAACATTTTGTCTGAAAATCGAAAAATCCTCAATGGTGTTAATGTTATATTGCTGTGCAATTTCGTTATTCGCTATGTAAGTATCGGCATAAGCAATCAACTCTTGCATTTCAACCTTAACTTGCTCCATTTCTTTCGGCTCTAAAGTGTTGCCATATTTTTTTACCATATCTACAGCAGTTTCATAGTAGCCTTTAGCTGGGATACCATATGCAAAATTTTTGACATCATAATGAAGGAACATAAAAAAATATACAAGGCTTACAAGTGCAATTACGAGTAAAATAATAGGTTTCCATATTTTCTTTATTTCTTCAAGAAACATTTGTAATCACATCCTTTCGCAAAAATCTTTTATACAGGAACAGTTTCATTATGCCTAATATAAAATAGCATATCAAAACAGATAAACATTCCCAAAATGGTAATATGCTTGTAATTCCAAAGCTTGTAAACCACCCTCGCATAGATAACCATATTTGTGTCGGTAAAAATGAAAGTAACTGATATAACCCCCATACACCGTTGTTGCTGAAAAGCATCATCAGTCCTATTTCTAAAGCAACATAAGATATCACAATTAAAAAACCATAATACATATTTCCACTTAAAAGGCTTATATTAAAACTCATAAAACAGAAAATAAATGCAACAAATATTCCAACAGTCAATACAGCAATCAAATAGGTAAGTATAGAAAAATCAATCCACGAAATAAAAGGCGTTCTTATGAAATACACATTGATTGTGTGAAATTGACTTGAAATATGAGAGTTCCATATTTCACCCAAATCCCATACAAATGCAAAAACAAATACCGAAATAAAGCAGATAGTCAAATAAGCTATTGTTGTCACAGCAATTCCAGCAATAAATTTGATTTTTTGAATATTTCGTCCTGTTCTGCTTGCATAAACATTTGAGGTAGTTCGTGACAATGATTCATTATTCGATATATATAGTGAAATTATCACTGCCAATATTATACCTTGCAAAATAATTGGAGAGCAGAGCGAGCGTACTAACCCATCGCTTATCATATCTCTCGTCATTTCACCTGCCGCAAGGTCAAGTGAATTGTCGTTTTGTGCAAGTATATCAATTCGTTTTTGCAATCTCTCTGCATTGTTTAATAATATATCTGCTGAAAAACCATTAAGAGAAAATGTGTCTATATAGCTTTGAGCAACTTGTTTAGCTTGTGTGCTTTCAAAAATATCTTCAGTATTATTTGTTAAAGCAATCAAACTATCCTTGTATGCATTTTGTGGCGAGAGGGAGAGGTTTTCATCAAATTCCTCACCCATTCTCATTCCTATCGTACTTACTACATCCGATACATAAGATACATATTCTCCGCTGTGCTTTGCAGATATAACAGATAAGCAATTATAGCCTATGCAAAGTAATACAAAAACCCAAATCATAGGCACAGTACAAGCCTTTTTAATTTCCCAAATTACAAGTTCTTTTCTCATAAGCTATCCTCTCGGTAAGTGTATAGGAAAGCGTCCTCTAATCCAGCAACTACGGAAATAGCGCTTGTCATAGGATTATCAGTAACAATACGTAATACTGCGCCATTTTCGCCTTGACGTTCGCTTAACACATAGGCATTTTCTACTGCTGTCTTTATCGGTACTTCAAATAATTTTCCGCTTAAAGTTTTGCTGATATTATGAGGGGTATCACAACAAAGTAATTTTCGGTCTTTTATCATAATAATTTGATTAGCTATTGTTTCAATATCGGATACAATGTGAGTAGATAAAATAACAATTCGATTTTCGGCGAGATTGTGAATTAGGTTACGAAAACGTACACGCTCTTTTGGGTCAAGTCCTGCTGTCGGCTCATCCAAAATTAAAATTTTGGGATCATTAAGCATTGCCTGTGCTATACCGACACGCTGAACCATACCTCCAGAAAATTGTTTCATTTTTTTATCTTTTACATCTTCCAAAGCTACAAGGGATAAAAGTTCATCAATTCGTACTTTTGCTTTTTTTCTGTCCAGACATTGTAATGCTGATATATAGTTTAAAAATTGTCGTGGTGAGTAATTTTTATAATAACCGAAATCTTGTGGAAGATAGCCGACAATCCCTCTATAATCTCCGCCTAGAGAAACAATATCTTCACCATTCCAAAGGATTTCGCCTTTTGTCGGAAACAGTAATGTAACAAGCATTTTAATTAAAGTTGTTTTCCCTGCTCCGTTTGGGGCAAGAAGTCCGTAAACACCATTTTCAAAAGTAAGATTTATATTTTCAAGTGCGATAAATTTTCCATAGGATTTTGTAACATTATTTACTGTAAGCATAGTTTAAAGCTCCTTCCTGCGGTTTGAAATAATATGATTTCAATGTAAATAGATATGTGGCAAACGAAAAAATAGCAATTCCGATGAAAACAACAGTAGGTAAAGTAATGAGCAAGTTTATATTATGTTCTGTCAAATACAGGATTACTCCTAAAACCAACCATATAATTGGAACAATAAAATAGACTTTCCTATTATTCCATTTCAAATCTGTCCATATTTGAAATGATGCAAATAGGAATAATCCTGAAAAGCTAACACTTATGCTGTGTATCATAGGTATATTGTTTGCTAATACAATAGAGACAAGGGTACCTGTCACAACAGAAAAAACAATACCAAAACCTCCGAATAACAACATTCGCAATACAGTTAATTGTCTGAGTGAAATTCGTGTTGTCTGCATCATCTCATATGTTCCTGTCATAATTTGTTTCCACACACAAAAATAATGAAGTAACGCATAAGCAAAAGGGGACAAGAAAAACAACCAAAACAATAAATAAGTATCTTCTTGTGCCGAAAACATAGGGGGTAGCCATAGAATTAACACTAAAATCATTGCTAAAAAAACACTGTCACCAACTCCAAAAAATAATCCTTTAATTCCAATTCTTTTGTATAAAAGCAAAACGCTTTCGACAAGTTTTTGCTTTTTTGGCATTGCATTTTGCAAGATAAATTCTATACTAAGTTGCTTTTCTGTATCAGATAGTTTAATTTTTTCATTCTTCATAGGAACAAAACTCCTTTTTCAATTTTTTCGATAGCCTGTAATATTGTGCTTTTATTTTTTCTTCAGACTCGCCTGTCTGTTCGGCGATTTCGGGAAAACTAAACTCCCCATATATACGAAGTCTAAACACAATTTGTATGTCAGACGGGAAAGTGGCTACATACTTTTCTATCCTTTCAAGTAAATCTTTCTGTAATACTTTTTCGATGAAATCATCTTGTGATATTTCAAATTCATCTAATGGAACAGTAATAGGTTTGGAAGTTCGTCTTATGTCAATAGTTTTATTTGTTGCAATCCTATAAAGCCACGTTCTAAAACCCGCCTTTTTACTATCGAAGTTGTATAATGATTTTAATGTAGCCATAAAGATTTCTTGAGTTAAATCAAGTGCATCATCTTTATTGTTCATTTGCTTAAAGGCAAATCTGAATATTTCATCATAATATTTTCGTATAAGCGTATCAGCCGCCTCTTTTGATCCCCGGCGGAGAATTAGCTTTATTAGTTTTTCGTCATTCAAATCTCCACCTCAATTCCTCTTCTAAATATATATTCGTATGTAGTGCCTCAATCGTTGCATAAAATTTAGATTTTTTAAAATTTATTTAAAAATCTAAAATGATATAGCTTATAGTTACTTGTTTGTCTTTAACCTACCATCGCTGCAGCATACATAGCTGACATCATATCATAAAATGTAATTTCAGCACTTGTGCTTGGAATTATTCCAATCAATAAATGCATAAATTAAGTTAATAATTGAAAAAATAAGCACAAACACTAAAATATATCCTATTGATAAATTTAAAGTCTTTTTCATAATAATCGCAACTTTCTATCAATAAATTGCATGGCTATAAAGCTATTTTTCTATTTCGAAGATTATTTAACTAATCTTGTTTTAACTATTATACTATATCAAAGCACTATAAATCTGCACACTAAATATTAAGCTTTCGTCATATCGTTAAAATTGAGTAGGCTTTTGCCTACTCAACATCTGCTGCAATTTCAAATTGTTGATCATCAAAATCATCGTCCGTCATTGATTTTAATTTCTCCATAACCGAATTTGAAAGTTCCAAAAGTTCCATTTCGTCCAATTGTAAATCTACCTGCATCTCCGTAAGGCTATCAATCATTTCTTACCTTGTCCCTATATCATAAAGGCTCATTAAGTTTGTTTCTTCTACTGTAAATCACATAATCATCGCTCCATTTCTGCACTTGCATTATTTTCTGTTTGGCAGTAGGCGATAAAAGCATACATATCATTTAGGCTAATACTTCGTAAAAAGTCCTTATCAACAAAGCTCAAATCGTATTTGCTATAAGGTAAATCACGCTTGTTTCTCAGATACTCAAGGAACATCAGTATATCAGTGCGATATTCAATAATCGTATTGATTGATCGCCCTTTGATAGTTGATAGATAGGATAAATACTCCTCTAATAAATCGAAAGTCTTATAATTTTTTAACATTTTTATTTCCTCCTTTAATTTTTGCACAAAAAAACACTCATTGATTTTAAGTCAACGAGTGTTTCGTGCGTTTATTTAATTAGTTTTATTTTGTGTATGTGCTACTTTTTAGGGTGGTTTCTATTTTGCTCATTTCATTCAATTATTTCTTCTTAGATATTACTATTGCAATTATTATAGATACTAATGTGATGATAATAAAAGGTATTCCTGTAATAACAGTAATATTAGCAGGAGCACTCGTTCCAGTTATTAGATTATCAATATCACATTGCATATATCCCCAATTATAAGCAACTACACCTATTCCTACACAAAGACTTATAAGAGATAAACTTAAAAACACGATTGCTGATTTCTTGACATTCATTTGTATACACTCCATTCATTATATAAAATTTATTTAACCACTCAAAAATCACAACTTCGTGAATGGTTTTGTTTTGCGTATAGCAATGGATAAAGTAGTGCTATACAATGTTTGCTCATTTTGTATAGATTAAAGATATAAATTCATTAAAATTTCATCGCCATAACTATCGCTAAATTTGAAAAACTTTTCATATCTTCCAATTTCAACAAAACCTAATTTTTTATACAAATTAATTGCATTTACGTTGTCCGAATTTACCCCTAAGTGAATAGAATTTTTTTAACGGATCACCAATATTAAGACAAGAAAAAAACACAGCAGTACCTCCTTCGCATTTAGCGTTTTGATACCGTCATGTTTTGATTTAGCTAGTTTATGCACGCATATATAGGGTTGCTACACGACGGTTTTTTTTGCCATCGTGCGGCAACTAAACAAATTTTCTTTACTTACTTATAGCATAAACTATATTTTTGTGTTTTCCATAAAGATTTAAAAATAAAATGGACGATATTAGTATCGTCCATTTTACAGCGTTAGATTTAGAGAGAAAACTTTATAACTACCTTTGCTCCACCAGTTTCTTTAGAGTTTTCTAAGATGAGTTGAGCATTATGTTGTGTTGCTATGATATTTACCATATATAATCCTATTCCATAGTGTGTATTTGAACTACGGCTATTATCACCCATGTAGAACTGTTCTGTCGCTCTCTTTAAAGCTTCTGAAGAAAAACCACATCCTGTATCACAAACTTCCATGTATAAATATTCTTCATCGTCATAAATTCCGAAAAAAACTTCACCACCTTTAGGTGTATACTCTACAGAGTTAGATATAATATTCACTATTGCTCGTTTTATTTGCTCATAATCAATGAGTATTTGTTTGACATTATAATTTTCTTTCCATTTCAACAAAACACCTGCAAGTGAACACAATGGTGCTACTTGTGATTTTATTTCTTTTAGTAAAGTATCAATTTCCACTGTATGCAAATTAACCTTTAAATTTTTATCTGATTTTGTAACATCAATTAACATCTGTATATAATTTTGCATTTGAATTGAGCTGTTGGCAATAAAATCAGCACACTCTTTTTGTTCTTCAGAAATCACAGTTTCATATAAAAGTTCAGTGTTTCCACGAATAATTGTCAGTGGAGTTTTTAAATCATGTGCTAAAGCAGAAATTTGATCCTGTCTAATTTTATCTGCTTGCCATTGCTCAGATAGTGATTTTTTTAGAGCTTGTTTCATACTATCAAGCGCATTTAAAGCACGGTCAATTTCAAAAATACTACTACTTTGAATTTTGAAATCTAAATCGTTATCTTCAATTTTTTTTGTGACTTCAAGTAATATATCTATCTTTTTGCTAAGAGTTTTTCCAAACCAACGTGAGATAAGAACAAGGAGCAATATTACTTCACCGATTATTATTCCAATCAATAATAAATCAGCCGCTGGAATAATATTGCGAAGCGTAGTATTACTAAACTGAGCAGTCATTCTATAAGACAAAATTAACAACTCATCTTCTCTATTAACTATTCTAATTTCATGAGGATTAGTTTGGCTATCTGTATTTTCTACAATGTTTTCCCAAAGTGAAATGGCTGTTTCTTCGTCAAGCGTTCCATGCGTAAATGTGCCATCTAATGCAAAAAGAGCATAATCACAGAATTGAGGTATATCGTTGATATTTAATTCATCTGATTTTTCTAATGCTTCTGTTGCCGCAGTTAATTGTTTTTCAATTTCAATTGTAGGAATTATAACACCTAAATTGATGCATAAAAAATATAAACCTAAATTGACAACTACAATAAGTAAAGCAATACCTGCAAAGCTCAATATATATCTCATAAAGATTGTGTGTATTTTTTTTATTCCCATTTATATCCCACTCCCCAAACAGTTATTATTGGTGATATGTTTTCCTCATTCATTTTTATTCGTATGTTTTTTACATGAGTAGCAATTACATTATCGTCGCTATCTCCGTCAAACCCAAAGACATTCTCATAAATTTGCTCACGAGAATAAACACGCCCATGATTAAGAGCTAAGTATTCACAAATTTCATATTCACTTTTTGTTAGGTAAAGTTTTTTTGAATTAACAGCTACTTCTTTTGAATTTAAATAAAATGTAACTCCCGAAATCGTTACAGCTTGTTTTTTCTCTCTATTATCTCTACGTAAGTGTGCATTGACGCGAGCACGGAGTTCACTTGCTCCAAAGGGCTTTGTAATATAGTCATCGCCACCAATTCCTAAGCCACGCACAATATCCAACTCTTGTGTCTTAGCTGTAAGAAATATAATCGGACAATCTACACAAGAGCGTATTTGATTACATACTTCAATTCCGTCAATGTCAGGCATCATAATATCAAGTAAAATTAAATCATAATTCCTAAAATCCATGTTAAGAGCAGCTTTTGGGTCATTTAATAAAGTTACATGGTGATTATCTTTTTCAAGTATTCGTCTGACAAGCTGCAACATTGCGTTGTCATCGTCGACTGCTAATATGTATGCCATTTCAATTCCTCCTCTGTATCAAATTTTAGTAATAGTTGCACCGAATGGCATTAAAGCAAGTTTAGCAATTTTAAAGCACTGCTTTCCAAATGGTATACCTATAATTGTAATACACAATAACAATCCATTTACAAGGGCTGCTGTTGCTAAAGGTATGCCACCAAAAATTATCCAAATAATATTTGCAAAAAAAGAGGTTACCCCATTACTATATTGTATATCTTTTCCGAATGGAAAAAAAGCAAGAGTTGCAAACTTAAAGCACTGCAATCCTATAGGTATCCCAAATAAACTAATACACCATAGAAAACCAATTATTAGCCATGAAGTTCCTTGCCATAATCCGCAAAATAGAAACCATATCACATTTCCTAAACTTTTCATCAAAATCACCTTTCTTAATCGACAGATATTTTACCAGTATATCTATTAAAACATATAATCATTAAAATGATAGCCACACAAGTCATTCCAATACAAAAAAATGTGGCTGACTGAACTTCTAAAGGTAGATCTATTCCAGTTTCCAATGATACTCTTAATGAATGCTCTGTTAATCTAACTCCAAATCCATAAGGAATTACAAACCATAAACCAGCACCTAGTCCTGTTTGTAATAGTGCAGACAAAAGACTTCCAACTGCACCCATTCCAATACAAGCATTCCGTCCAAAATAAAACGCTAATATCAAATGTAATATATAAATTAAAATGTTACTGCTCCATAGAACAATTGTTGGCATAATTAATAATAAGTATGAAAACGACAATGATACGCCAACCAAACGAATAAAAGCAATTGTAAGCATTACACAAAGAGTTAAAGATAATAGGCTAAATCCGAGAAGAATTGTTAATTTAGATATAATAACTTTTGTTCTGTTTGGCAATGTTAATATATTTTGGCAATTTCCTGCATTTGCTTCTTGTTTTACAACGATAACACAAACAATACTTATTACAAACGGATAAGATATTGAAATAATTTGAAAAAAAGCTGCTATTTTATTTATATCACTAACATGTGCAAAGATAGCGTATATTAGAGTCATCACTGCTCCACATATCGGGAAAATCAGATGTATTAACAAAAAGCTCGAATGGTATAATTTATACAAGTCACTTTTTATATACCTTAATAATTCTGCCATTGCATTCACCCCACCATTCTTTTTGAAAACTTCAATAAATATAGTGTCAATCCAAATAAGACTATATTGATAGCAACTGCTGGCAATATCAGATTTGTTTCTAATAAAATAGAACCATTCTCGATAGGTAAGCCATTAGGTTGTATGCCAAAAAAAGGGCATACAACACGGGCAGGGATTGAAAACGGATTGCATAAAAACCAACTGCTGGTTGTTCCAATCATTGACAAAATGATGTTACAGCCAAAAGAACCTAATACTGCAAATAAATATCCGAATTTTTTTGCCACTATAATGATAAGTGGTATTTGCCATATAAATGTTAAAAATAAAAGCAAAGAACCAATAAATCCATTGATAACGGAAATATGCATAACTGTAAATGCTCCAAATATCGAACATAACCCCCATATTAGCAAACAAGATGTTAACAACAATACCATTACCGAAAGCACTTTGCTAATCCATATTGTTTGCAATTTAATTGGTATGCAAAGTAGATTTTGATACCCGCTGCGTTTTTCGTTAGAAACTGAACTGGCACACCAAATAGATAGACTAATAGGGAGCATTATTATATACCACCAATTATATCCTGTAAGTTGAACGGAATTTCCGCTCAAGATATATCCTAATATTAAAGTGATAAAAGGGGAAACTATTACTAATTTCAAAGAAAATGTGTGTCGTTTCTTTAGTAGTTCTGAGTTTAAAAGACGTAACATCATTTATTCCCCCTTTCTTTGATTTGCAACAACAACTTGCATAAAAGTATCTTCCAAGTCAACATTGTGATTTACAATATCTTCATAACCTAACTTGCCGTTAGATATAATTCCAATATAGTCTGCAACTTGCTGAACCTCGCTCAAAATATGGCTCGATAAAATTACAGTTATTCCTTGTGGGGGGAATGATTTAATTAGCTCTCTAAGTTCTTGAATACCCAATGGATCTAATCCATTTGTAGGCTCATCTAAAATCAACAATTCCGGTTCAGCCAATAGTGCAAGTGCAATGCCTAGTCTTTGTTTCATACCTAATGAAAAGTGTCCAGCTTTCTTTTTGCCTGTATCAGTCAAGCGCACGATATCCAGAACTTCTTGTATTCGATTCTCTGATAACCCAAGTGCTAATGTCCTTACTTTGAGATTTTCATAAGCTGTTAGGTTATCATATAGCGGTGGTGCTTCAATCAAAACACCTATATTCTTTAAGTCTTTGCGACTCCAACTGTGATCGCTTATATCTATCGTGCCAGTGGTAGGCTTTAGTATTCCTGCTATCATTTTCAAAATTGTTGATTTCCCTGCACCGTTTGGACCTAACAATCCATAGATTGAACCTTTTGGTATATTTAATGACACATTGTTGACCGCTGTTTGTTGACCAAATTTCTTGCTGAGATTTGTAGTTTTTAAAATCGTATCCATTTTATAATCATCCTTTCTCGTTGTTTATACTTAAAGTGTAACAAGAAAGTTTGTGGAAACCTTAAAGATTAATATTTATTTCAAATTGTTTTCTGATTTTATTCTTGCATCTTTCGGCTTTACTGCAACTTTGGGAATAAGCCACATTCTACCCATTCTTAACACACCATCAATGCGGTTTTCCTCACAAAGTTTTTGTATTCTTCGTTCTGAAATCCCCCATTTTTCAGCGGCATCTTTTACCGATATATAATCCATAACCATAATCTCCACAATGTATAAAAGTTAAAATATCTCAAATATAATTATGTACGGACGAACGAATAAAGTCAAGTTTCCATAGTTTGTATACGAAATTAAAATACAGGTTATTAGAATTTGTACTACATTCAAATTACTGCACCCGAAATGTATAATGATAGGGGGTGAAATTAAAATGCAGATTGACGAAAGAGAACTTGACTTAAAGCAAGTCGGAGAAGCTATAAAAATAGCTTGTGAAAGCAGAGGAATGACACAATTTCAACTCGCACAAATCGTATTTGCTATAAGGTAAATCACGCTTGTTTCTCAGATGCTCAAGGAACATTAGAATATCAGTACGATATTCAATAATCGTATTGATTGATCGCCCTTTGATAGTTGATAGATAGGATAAATACTCCTCTAATAAATCGAAAGTCTTATAATTTTTTAACATTTTTATTTCCTCCTTTAATTTTTGCACAAAAAAACACTCATTGATTTTAAGTCAACGAGTGTTTCGTGCGTTTATTTAATTAGTTTTATTTTGTGTATGTGCTACTTTTTAGGGTGGTTTCTATTTTGCTCATTTCTTATTATATAAATAATCTTTATATTTATTATACACTTTAAATCAATATGTTGAAAGGGCAGTTACTGACCCTTTCTTATATTTATATGTTTATACAGTGTTGCTTGAGAAATTTTTGTAGTTGCAGTTATTTCTTTAATGCTATGTTGTTTACTATCATACATTTTTTTAAGTAAAACAAAAAAGTGTCACTTCGCTCGATAATAAAAAAAATATTAAAAATGATTTAGAAAAGTAACAACGGAGTCACTGACTGACCCCGTTGTTTTTCAATTCTATTTAGTGTTTGATAATTAAATTTACTAGCTTCTTTAATGAACTAACTAAGTATAATCCCCTATTCGTCATATGCTCATTTTATTCGTTGTGTAATTAATTGAATTTGTTCTGGAACAACACTATTATTTTGAATTTCGTTTGTATCAATATCAATTGTGATAACATCACCAACTACAAAATCGCTATATTGTAAATCTTGCAGTTCTTCTGTTTCATTATCTACATATATATAATGGACGTCATCGCTTTCAAGATTTATATAGCATTTTTCACCTAAAATACTCTCAGCATCTAAACTTTGAATTGTAAATCCATTAAGCTCAGAATTTATTGCAATAATCTCAGCATTGAGTCCAGCATAACTTTGCACATCATTTTCCGGTTCACTAGAACAACCAACCAACGCAAACATCATACCCGACACCATTGCGATACCTAACAACTTTTTCATCTAATTCCTCCATTTATTATATAAATAATCTTTATATTTATTATACACTTTAAATCAATATGTTAAAAGGGTCAGTTATTGACCCTTTCTTAAATTTATATGTTTATATAGTGTTGCTTGAGAAATTTTTGTAGTTGCTGTTATTTCTTTAATGCTATGTTGTTTACTATCATACATTTTTAAAGCAA
>CAYJNO010000026.1:0-25679 GCA_964371715.1 uncultured Erysipelotrichaceae bacterium
TGTGGAGTATCAAATACTGTTGTCCTTGAATTACATGCCTTATATAAGAAATTAGGGCCAGACCATCCATCATTTGTCCAACCAACTTTGGCAAACACACCTATACTTGCAAATGATAACAAACATAAACATAGAAATATAAACTTGATTTTTGTATGTAGTTTTTTCAAAATAACTACCTCCTTTTCTATTTAAACAATTCTTACTCTCTATATGCAATCACAATTACTAAGTCATTGGCTTTCCCCCTTCATTTCTAAATATACACATATCAGATTATAAAAAAATTAGCTACTTTGTAAAAAAATTTCTTTTCTTATTTGGAATATAATAATCCCAAATTGATATTGTATTACAGTTTTGCGCTATCTTTCTTAACAAATTAAGTAAAACATTCTCGATAAATTTCATAATTATACCTCCTTGTTTGTTTAAATTTTAACATATAAAAAACACACTTAAATCAAACTTTGTATAAGTGTGTCAAAATATTGGACAAATGTTAAAAATATATTATAGTTCAGTTTTTCGATCTGTTATCTTTACAATAATTAACGTTGTTGCAATAATTATTGTAAGCTTTATATTTGTTATGAAAATTAAAAGCCCAGTCAAAGCAAAAAAAATAGATATAATTCTATCCTTCCGCTTATATTTAATATATATATATAGATCATAAATTATTAGCAGTATTAATATCCATATGATATTATCATTTAAATATCGAGGTGCAATAAAAACGCATATTATATATGTTGCATTTGTAAGAATAAAGCATTGAAAAAAAGTTTTCGCATGATATCCTGTGTTATCTTTTCTAAGTATGATAAAGCATAATAAAAATATTAATGTTTTAAAAAATGATTCAGTTAAAAAAGAAATAAAAAATATAGTGCAAAAGCATATTATATGGGTAATGATTAACTCTATTGCAAAGGCAATAGATTCAACTTCTTTTTTCTCAATTTTGTTATTTGAATATAATTTCAATGCAATTTTATCGGCTAAATTAGCTACCATAGTGTCCCCTTTTTCATTTTGTTATTATAATACTTATTTCGAAATAATATTCATCATAATTAATTTCTATTTTTCCTTCATACTTAGAAACAACATGTCTCATATTATTAATCCCTAATCCACTATGTAATCCATTTCTTTTTAGGGATAGATATTTCCCATCTTTAAACTGTATCACACCATTATATGAATTTTTGATATGTATTAACAATATGTTTTCAGTTTCTTTTATATAAATTTTAATAATCTTTTGTTTACTTTCTTGACTTGCTTCTATAGCGTTATCAAGTGAATTACCAAGCAAAATTGCTTTATCAATTTTATCAAAACTATAGTCATATATTTCCATTTTAGTTGCAAAATTTAGGTGTGTATTTATTGCAATTTTATTGTTTATTATTGCGTTAATTGTAGTATCAATTGTTTTTACATTTTTCTCAATGAATCTGTCAGATATTATTTTATTGAAGTACTCATTTAATTCCGAATATTTTTTTTCATCCAGCAACTCTTTTCCTACTATAAACAAATTATTTATATCATGTTTTATTTTATAAATTTGTTTATCTGATTCTAGCTCTTGGAATAATTGTATATTATGTTGTTCCATTATTTTATTTTGTGTATTTAGATTAACAACATCAATTTTAGCTTGATAATATTTTCTAATTACAACTAAACTAAATAGAACTGTTGATAAAGCAAAAATAGAAATTATATATATATATACTATCGATATTTCTTTATATATAATAAATTCTGCTAATAGAAATATAATACATAATGAAGTTACTAAGACACTTAATATTGTTTTAAATTCGACTGTATTTAAACTCATTTTTCTTCTAAATAAGCTCGTTGTAAAACATAATACACAAGCAATCAAAGCCTTAGAAATAAATGTATACATATATCTAGATAACAGTTGAACATTAGCATTACTTATTGCTACTGTTGTTCCTGTGATTGATTGCCAAATAAATGATGTAGAAATAATGTAGATTCCCATTAGAAGATAATACAATGAACCGACTAATATTTTGTTTTTAACATTTCCTTTACATGTAAAGATAACAAATAACAAAACTAGTATATAATTTGTAACCGTACTATAAATGTTCATTGGAATAAATATCCCTCCAATATAAATTAAAATAGAAATTATTATTAGATAAAATAAATAGTATGGTTTATCTTTATTTTCTAAGAATAGCAAAGCAAATTTGTAAAGGATCATATTATCAATTAAACAAAATATAAACTCTATTAATTGCATTACAATTATATCCATTTTCTACCATTACTAATCAAATAGTCATTAAATTCGCCTTTCACAATTTTGTACTTTCTTGATGAGATTGAATAGGTCTCTGAAGTGTGTAATGTAACTTTTTTATCATTTATTGATTTTACATGTTCTAAATTAACAATACTTCCATTGTCAATAAAAACGAAATTTTTGTTTAAATCATTATAGATTTGCTTTAATGAAATTGTTGAAATATCATAAATTTCATGAATTGTTTCCAAAACAACTTTTCTCTCATAATATTTTATAAATTTTATATCTTTTGTATTTACATTTATTTTCTTCCTATCTGCGATAAATGTTAAAATATAATTTTCATTTACTTCTTCTATTAAATTAATTATGGTTTTTGGTAATTCAATTTTCATTTCTGGTTTTGTTATATAATCAAACACATTCAGTCCAAATGATTCTCTAATATAATTGATATGCGCTGTTACATAAATTACAATAATTTTTTCATTATGTTTTTTTATATACTTGGCTATCTCTATTCCATTAAAATCGTTAATTTCAATATCAAGGATTACTATATCTACATTGCATAATTCTAAATTTCTAATAAATTTTTTTGCATCTGTAAAGATTGAAATTTTATATTCTATATCCATATTAAAAAGTGTGACATTCAATATTTTCTCTATTTTTGTTGCAATTACATGTTCATCATCAACAATAGCAAATTTAATCATATAAAACCCCTCCCTAATTTATATTATATATCAATAATCATAATTATTATAGTGATACTAAAATAAGAAGTTAAATAAACTTGGTCCTTGATATAAACATGTACTATTATTCATATTTTCAACTTTAAATTTTTAAGTAATTAATTACAAATAAATATGTCAAACGATAAGTCTACTCTAGAATAAAAATTTTCATTTATCTTACTAATATAAGAAATTGTTATATGTAAACTGTATTTGGAATTATTACAAAGGACATATTAGAGCGAATATTACAGTATTCATATTTTTTTATTGCACTGTCATCTTATCAAATAAAAGATAAATTAAGCATCACCGAAACTTAAGATGATAAAGTAGATTAGCTTATTAATGTCAACGGAATAGATATAAATATTCTAAATGATAATATGTTTCTGTAGGAAACAAAAAAACTATTTAGTCGAAAACAACATATCATATTATCACTTTTATTTCATCATATACCTTTTATAGGAGGTCTATCGAGAAAATAAAACAAGATATTATAAAGGAGTTAACATTGATGAAGCATTTAAGTATAATATCTTATTTAGCACAAATAGCTAGGGATTGTAATGGATTTTAAGTTCATAGAGAAAGCAGAGAATATAATCTTTTGTGTGTCACCTGGAGCGGAGAAAACGAATTTAGCTATACCTATTGGTATTGAGGTAGCTAAAAAAAGTATTATGTATATCTCATAACATTTCAAAATTTAATATCACTGCTACGAAATGCAAGTTATGAAATAGATTAGATAAAAGAATAAAGAGGTTTTGTAGATACAAGGTGTTGATTGTTGATGAATTAGGATAGTAAAAAATGGATACTGATACTGCAAACTTATTCTTTCATTTAATATCAAAAAGATACGAGAAAACAAGTGCAATAATAACAACAAATTCACCCTTTACAAAGTGCTCAGATATATTCAATGATACTGTTTTAACTAAAGCACTACTAGACAGATTATTACATCATTGTCATGTAATTTCAATTAATGGAACATCATATAGATTGAATGACCAGTATGAAAAAAATGAATGAATCAAATGATAATTTCGATTAAATAAAAATGTAGGTTTTCCTACATTTCTAATTGACATCCACAAATGAATACGTTATCTATTTTCTTCGTAGTATACTTTGCTCCATTAATCTTATTTATATTGTAATTCTATCATAAAGAAACTCTATTATTTTTCACTTTGTATAATAGCGTTAAAATCTAGTATAAATGTATTTATCTTCTATAGCATTAAACACTATATAATTTTTTGTAATCTTTACAACTATCAAATTTGAAAGACTGACTATTGACGTTTTTATAAAAAATAATTATTTTAAGTACAAATTATCAATGGAATGAATGTCATAAAATCTATTAGTTTAATTACAAACTTAGTAAATCGATGATAAATACTATGTCATATATATTTTCGTAATTTTTACTTGTCATTTTTTATGAAGCTTCACAAACTTTTACAAATACAGGCGATTATAAACATACTATTACTATTATTTTCCCGAGATAGCCTGAAATAATGATTATAGTATTAACTATACATATTATAACCTTGTTGAATATCTTAATATTTTGCTGAAACTTTAGTATCGTAACTAGTATATCTTTAGGTTATTTTTAAATATTTATACCTTTGGCCTAAAAGATGACCACATTATTTAAAAATTTAAATCTTATTTTTTGTAATAAATCAACTGTAATTCTTAAAAATATGTAAATTTGCTTAGTAGTTACATAATCTATTTCACTTTTTTTCAATCTTTAATTAGTTACTAAAGCTGTTTCTTTTACTGCAATATAGTAATTATTCCTTTATCAGTAGTATACCATTTAAATATTACACAATACTTATTATATATTTATTTAGAGTTATTTTTTAACCTTTTATGCACTATATAAATTATCACTATAGTAACAGCAATTAATACACTTTTAACTTTAGCACTACTTACGAAATAAGATATTTCAGGTGTCATTTCATATAATAAATCAACGAAAATAGTTATTGATGGAACGGATAAAACAAACCCTGTAAGAAAATAAAATGTTTCTCTCATATTATAATAAACTTCTTCTTTTCTTTTTTCTCTAATTCAAATATATCACTATTAAACTTTATTATGCTTTGAAGTTTATTAATCTCAAAATCTACTTCACTTTTATAGCTATTTAAATTTAAACATTTCATTATTTTTTTGAAATAATTGCGTCTTTATATATTAATTTATTGAATACATTTGGATCATATTTGTCAATAAAATCAGTTTTAACCTTTTCTACATCTTTTATATTTATATCACTCTTATTTATATTAGCTAATAAATCATTAAAGTCGATTAGTTTTAATTTCATATACAAGTATCTTTCTGTCTCTAAATATATGTTTATATAATTTCTATTATCTTTCAAATATTTAGAGTTCTTTAAAAAATAGCAACATGTCATTGTCAATATAAATATTTTTATTTTTATCAATTGATATTTCATTTGAAGCTTTAAATGTTTCTATATCAAATATTCTCTCTTCATCATAATTATGAAGTTTTGTAAACTCAAGATTACGGACATCATTTTTTATATCGTTAATATGTGTTCCTTCGTAAATTGAAAATAATTCAGACTCCTTCACATTATATTTTCTTGATATAGAAGCTATGATTGAATTGATAATTTCCGTGTCGGGTAATCCTTTTTCTGCTATATAAGACTTTAAAGTATGTATTATATCTAAATTAGCTTGGTTTATTTGCACAAGATATTTCGAATTATCTTTACTTTTAAATATCTATTAGTGATAAAAAAGACAGTTAAATCACTAACTATCCCTCCTCCTATACCAACAATCTATTCATTTTCGAAAAATGCTAACATAATAAAATTCTCTCTATGTAGTAATTATTTTATATTATACTATAACCACTTTTAAATCTATCCATTTTTCTCTTTTTTTTCGATTAGTTTCTTACAACAAATTATGTATACTTATCGTATCATTTTTAGATAGTTTAAAGATAAATAATAAAGCCTAAGCACTTTCTTGTTACTTTGAAATTACGAGATGAATATTTTTAATATCAAATTTAAGAAAAGTATAGCACTTGGCAGTAGTTCTTTGATATTTATGTCCAAACTTTGTAAACTAAGTATAAAAGAACGATAAAATATAGCTGAAATTTTTAATCTACATTTTAATTAATATTAAATCGATGATATAATAATGAATAAGTCCATGAATTACACAGTTGCACATCTTAATGGTAGTGTACGAATTTGTTTAAATAGATATATAGTAGAAGAAACTTGTAAGACTTTAAAGTGTAATGATGGTGATATTGCTACCTATTTTACCAATTAAAATAAATAAGGAGGTTTGAAAATGGTGAGTACATATGTAAAGAAATTAATTAAAGGAGTTATAGAATTGTCTGAATCAAATAACTGGGATGAAGCAATACACGAATGGTGCATAATTGATTGTACAGAAGATGAAACTGCAAATTCAGGGTGTGTTTGTGGAAAAGAAAATATACGTTATCTTTATACTGTGGAAAATATAAAAAATGGAAATAGGTTATTTCCAATTGGTAGTTCTTGCATTAGAAAATTTAAGAGAGATGATTTAAATGAAGTAATAAGTATAAAAGAAAATATGTTTAGATTGTATAGAGCAATTAGAAATAATGAGTACATATCCCTTACATCAGATTTTTTTACTAGAAAACTACTTGCTGCTTTGGTTGCTGACGGTGCATTTGTTGATAATGAATATAATAAGTATGATGGATATAATGATTATTTATTTTTAATAGATATGTTTAATAAACGTGATAAAGATAAAATAACTATAAAGCAACAAAATAAAATAAAAGCGATCATTGTAATATCAATACGTCCTTATTTAGAGGGTAAATTAAAAAATAAAATTATAAACTAGCAGAAATAAAAAATAATTTTAAGTGTTTAATCTATAAAAGAATATTTTGACAAAATAATGATGTCGGTACAATTTTTATAATATAAATTACTTTTAATAATAAATTGAGTACTGTTTTGCACCTTAGTCTCAATCTATTGAAAAATTGTTGCTAACATTACAAGTGATTATACACACTTTAGTATTTACAATTAACTTTGTTAGCTCGTCGAGTATACATACAATCAATTTATTCGTGTATATAGCTTAATTATTATCGTCTTTTACAATTTTGTTTTTTCTTACTAAATGCTACACACTATAAAAATTTAATTAATTTGGATCATGATGTATCATCTTGGCATAAATTCAAAACTGAAAGTAGAACTATCGAAGTCTCAAATAAGGTTATTCCTGTGAGTCTAAATAATATTACTTATATTAATGGTTTAGATATTTAAGATTCTATAATACATATTAACTTGCAAAAAAATCATTGGATATAAATTAGTTAGTAAATCCAATGGAACCCATAGGTGTGCTTACATCAACTCTTCGATGATAATCGCACAACAATAGTCACATTTATTTTTGAACAAAGACAACCTTCTAGTTTAAAAATCTTAATCGTGTAACTGAAGAATTATTTTTTGATTTATAACATATCGGAAAATTTATTGTTATAGGATTATAATATTTAAAAAACAACATAAACTATCTTGAAATAATGATAGTTTATATTGTTTTGAAGTATAATTATTGAAAATATTTTTTTAATAGCTTTACATTAAGGTGACTAAATAATGTAAGTTGATTGGAAGGGAACAGTTTATTAATTCCAAAATAAATTTAATGAATAACAAGCAATAAGGAACTGAAATTAACAAATATATGATATTGTTGAAGGTTTAAATATACGAAAAATTCAACTTTATAAATGTCTAAAATCAATATTTTCATTACCATATTTTTGCATTTAATAAACATTTTATAATAAAACTAGAAAATTCACTATTTAGGAATAATAAAAATTTCTTATAACCTTATCGTGTTGTGTTATTCAGGCTAAGCTATTTTTAAAAGGTAAGAGTATAGATTTTTATGATTCATTAATTGTTATTTTTGAAAAGTAATTAATAACTATACTAAACACAAAAGATATAGCAAGTAATACAAATATATTAATGTTTGCCTGAATTAAGTTTTCATCAATGTTGAATGCTAGTATTGGAATAAAAGTTAAATATTCTAACTCAATTAAATTATTCATAACAAAGCATAATGTAATTATCATCACAACAATAGAATAATAGTAGTTTACATCACGAATTTTTATTGAGATAAAACTAAATAAACTACTTGAAAATATGATAATTGATAACAAGTAACTTAGTTTTACAATAATTGCTTCTAATGAATTTAGATATATAATAGTATCTTTAAAATTTAATAAATAACTATTTATCGAATAAAAATAGTTAACTTCTCCAAATCCATCTATGATAAATATAAGTAATGAACAAATAAATAAAGATATTAGAAATAATAGAATTGTATATATCAATGAAGCCATTATTTTAGAAAGTAAAATTTTACTTTTTGAGTATGTATTAGTATAAACAATTTTATATGTATTATATTCAAAGTCATCTAGAATAAGTGTTGAAACAATAATTATATTTATTATTAATAATATAATTATTGTTATAGTATTTATTGATAAAAATAGATAGTTAAGCATATTCATTTCATATTCTGTTTCATATGGTCTAATATTATTTTCTAAAAAAATATTATTTATTTCTATCTGATTTAGGTAATCAAAATCAGAATAATTACCATTAAAGTTAAAACTGCTATCTTGTAAAATCAATGTCATATAGAAATTTTCTAATAACAAACGTTCTTGCCATGACATTTTGTTTGACTCTAAAGATTCATTATCAATCTTTAAATCAAATAGAACATCATTGAAACTTTCAATATATAAATTATCACTGTTTGATAAATAATTTGAAGATCTTTGATTTAATTTAATAGTCTGTACTTCTTGGAATGTAACTTCAATAGAATCTTTAAATTCATTTATTTTTTCATTGTTCAGATTTCCATAATAAAAGTATAGAGAAGAAAAATAGCAAAGAAGAAAAGCAAATAATACAAATATTAATTTATTCTTTATTAAATAAATTAATTCATTATACATTAGTTTAAGCATTATTATTCCTTAATATATCTACGTATTCATCCTCAAGTTTTGATTCTTCCTTAATTATATCAATGATATCAATTTCTTCTTTTGTAATTACTTTTACTAATTCTCTTAAATTTTCGCCTTTATATTTGTAGTAACAATCTGCACCATCATATTTTACTATGTCAAAATTTTTATAGTTACTAAGGTTTATAGTTGAACTTAGTAAGATACTATAAACTTTTTTTTCTTTGTTATGATTAACATCTAATAATTTACCTTCATTAATCCAAATAATACGATCAACTAGTCTTTCAATTTCATTTAAGTAATGTGAACTAATGAATATAGAAATATTTTTTTCTTTAGCTAGCTTGAATAATAAATTTCTTAAATCAATGACTCCCTTAAAATCTAGTCCATTTGTTGGTTCATCTAATATTAGTAGTTTTGGATCATTTAGTAATGCTGTTGCAATGGCTAGTCTTTGTTTCATACCCATTGAATAAGTTTTAACTTTATTATTAATATTATCATTGATATCCATAAAGTCTATAACATCTTTAACCTTACTTTTTTTAACATTTTTGATTAATGCAAAAAAATCTATGTTTTCTTTTCCTGTTAAATTTGGATAAAATGCTGGATATTCAATTTGTCCGCTGATATAAGATAAGCACTTTTCACGTTCTTTTTTTAAATCATGACCACAAATGTTGATTGATCCTGATGTTGGACTAACTAGTGTCAATAGTGCTTTCATAGTAGTTGATTTGCCAGCACCATTTGGCCCAACAAAACCTACAATTTCTCCTTCATATAAATCGAATGAGATGTTTTTTAGTACTTGTTTTTTTCCATAAAACTTATTCAGATTATTTACACTTATTATTTTTTCCATAAATTTTGTCTCCTAAAGTTCTAATTTATTAATTGAGATGTAATTAATAATAAATAAAGTTGAAATTAAGATTAATACATTTATTAATACTGCAAAAAATGTAGTATGTGAAAATCCCTCAATTAAACTTAATGGATTTAATCCATCTATTAAACTAAACTTTGGTATTAATAAATCAGTAAGATACTCCAATCCAATAAAACCAAGTAATCCAATTATTCCAAAGCCAAGTTTTTTTGTGTTTATTTCAAAACATATTTGTACAAGTATCAAAGTTATTAAACAAAGAGTATTTAAAGTTATTGCTAATAAAATGACCATTATATTTGATGTTGTATTAATACCTAAAGGTAAAGCATCGATATATCTTCCAGTTCCATCAATTCTAGGAACATTACTTATAAGTATTTGATCATAATAGTTTAAAAATCCATCAGATCCAACATTGCTTAATTCTAGAGGATTTAATAAATTTGTTAATCCATATTCATAAATCAAAACAGTTATGTCTATATCATAGTTGCCTTCTGTAACAAAATAATATATTTGAAATATTATCATGGTGCTTAATATAATAAAAATACTAACAAAAACGATACTTAATAGTTTAATTATAATATATGATACTTTTTTCATATTAGTTGACATATAAATTTTACATATGCCATTTTTTAAATCAGATGAAATATTACCAGTTGTTAAAACAAAAGAAGATAACAATAATATAATTGGCATCACATTTCTAATAAATTGATAAATAAATGTTCTTGAATTAATAGTGTTGGGCATTATTATTTCAACATTATTTTCATAACAGTAATAATGCTGCTTAGTATATATTGCAGCAATATTAAGCATTGTATTTTGAGGACCTGACGCTAAAAATGCTACTGGATCTTCATTATCTTTATAAATATTATTATATATATTATTTAAATGCTCTGAGCTATAATCATATAATATATCATTAACATTATATTCACTCTCTATTATTAGTTTTACATCGTTTCCAAATATCATAAGATATTGATAGTAGTATTCTTTTGAATTATTATCATTTAATGCATTATACAAGTTTTGATAAACTAAAGATGTATCTAAAAATAACTCCTCATCATATGAATTATAAAAAGAATAATTTGCATTATATGCTTGAAAGTTATAGTCTAATTGTTTGTTAATATCTAATTTTTCTTTATTTTCAGCTGTATTTATCATAATAATAGTGATAATTATAGAAATACAAAAAAGAAAAATAAACTTACTTGAAAATATTAGATTTCTAATTTCTCTACCTAGTAACGATAATGCCCTCATTATAAATTCCTTCCTTTTAATTTAAATTGTTATGCTTATTTAATTTATTGCTTGTCAATTCACTAATTTCTTTTATTGTGTATAGATTATTATTCAAGAAATCTTCTTCATTAAATTGTATATTAAAATATTTTTCTATAACTTTTATATAAATAAATAGTTCTTGATAAGTAATTTCTTTGTTTTCAAATAATACGGAAGAAATATCTGAGATATTTTCATTAAACAATAACATATAAATATTTTTAACCTTGTTAAATACTTCATTGTAGTCTTTTAATAATATCATTAGTAATTTCCTCCATATCAATATCAATATTTATATCATATACTTTCACATTACTATTTTCTTCATATTTTTTTAAATTCCTTCTTATTTTATCTTCTGAAAATGAGACTAAATTAACTTTAGAATCTATTACATAGTTATCGTTCCACAAATATATTTGATTACTTATAAATGCTGAATATAAATCCCAATTAAACTTATGTTTAATATCATTGGCAATGTCTGATAAAATTTCGTTATTAACTGTGTCACTAACATTAGCTATAAAATAATCAACTTCACATGCCTCTTTAATTACATATGCAAATTCACTGAAATTGAAAATAAAATTATTATCTAATCTCATTAATGCGGAAGCATATTCTAAAATTATTATGGAAGGGGTATGTTTACTACAAATATTTTCCAGTTGTGAATTCAATTTAAAAACTTTATCTATAAAATTTGTTTCGTTATTTAATATTGAAGGATAATAATTTTCAAAATTATCTACATATTGAGCATTTTTATCATCAGCAATAGAGTAACATTTTATTTTTTTTTCAACGAACTTTTCTGATAATTTAATCATTATATCAATATTATCAGGCATTTTATATAATCCTCCAACAAGAATTACTGGTACATTAATATCAAAATAAAATCCATGTTTTGTTTCACTATTATCATCTATTATATTAATTTTATTGATATCTATTTTGGAGAAATGTGATGAAAATAGAATGTATATATTTTTTAAAATATATATTCTATTAAAAATAATACTAGCAATGTGTTCAAAAAACTCATTAAGTATATCAAATGTATCATCAAGTATGAAAATATTATCATAAATATAATCATTAACTTCATTTAAAGGATTTATTTCAATACCTGTATAACATCTATTAAATATTATTGATAAGTCCTCATAAGCTAAATTTGATTTTGAATCACAAAACAGCTTGGTATTATCATATTTTCTAAACAAGTAGTTTGCGATATAGTAATTTTTTTTATTTATAGGATAGATTAGATTGATTTTATTACTCATATTTTTTTACCTTCTCGATATATTTGTTTTCCTCAATTTCTTTAAATATTATTTTCAGTTTGATTTTTTCATGAAATGCTTGCTTATATAATTCACAATATTTATCAGTTTGTTCTGATTCAATACCAACAGAGCACATTAAACAATCAGAATATGCGAAGCAATTATTACACTTGTTCAATAATTGTTTGGTACAATTAATAACTTTTAAACATTTTTCTATATCAAATCCGTCATATATATTTCCTACAACATTTTTAGGGTTTAGTTCTGATAACTTTTCACAACTCATGATATTTCCATTTGTTAATACAAATATTTTGGCTATCCCAGGGATACATTGTCCACCTGGTAACACATTATCATTTATATTGCTAGTTTTTATATACTTTATATTATTAAGTTGATGCAAATATACATTTTGAAAATATTTCAATTTTTTTGTTAAGTCAAATTTTTTCTCAATTGATGATAATGCTAAAAAATTCATATATTGATTTTCATAATTGAAATCTGATGAGTAAATATTTTTTTCTTCAAGAAAGTCATCATTTTTTAATAATATCCTTATATCTAATTCATCTAAGAATTTATATTTCTCCTTTATACTAATATGCTCAGCAATACTTCTTTTTGGATCTACCACCATCATTAATCTTATATGCATTTTATAGTATTCCCTGTGATTTAGGTATAAATACTTTAAATTATCGATTACCGAATCAAAAACACTTTTTCTAGATTCAAAAAAAACTCTGTTTTCATCATTAATCTCTTTGTCTCCATCTATACTTACAAACAAATTTACATTATTTCTTATCAAAAAATCAATGTGTTCATTGTTCAATAGAGTCAAATTTGTAATAATATTATATGTTATTTCATTTTTTCTAAATAGCGAATTAGATTTTTCAATTACTGTCTTTATTAGCTCAAACTCTAATAATGGTTCGCCTCCATAAAATTCAATTATTTTATATTCTGAATCCCACGAATGTTTAGATAAAAAGTGACTGCATTTAAGGCCACTTCTTTGTCCATTCTTTCCAGCGAATGTTTTCTATCATATGAACCATCCTGTGAGTATGGACAGTAAAAACATCTTAAATTACAGCTCTTTGTTACCTGCAATACCATTTTTTTTATTAATCTACTCTGTTGCTCAATTGAGTGATAACTAGATTTTGTGTCAATGTCATTGTGTATTCTATTTGCAAAATAACCAGATTTATATAATTTTTGTATTTCTTCATTATCTTCTATTATTTCTTCTTTTAATTTATTATATGTATCATTTGTAATTAATGTATAACTCTTGATAACATCATTATATATATATTTAGCTAATGGTGTTTTTAATATTAAACTACTTGTTTTAGTTAAATCTATCATTTGTAGTATTACCATAAAAATATGTAAAATTACATATCTACCTTTCTATTTATATATTAATTCTATATTCAATTAATATAATGACTAATCTTTAGTAATGATATTTGGAAATTATAGTTAACTTTAATTGGTTATAAAACGGAATAAACGATTTTTTCGTAATTCCGTTTTATAAATTATGCTTAAGTATGTCCTACAGAATTAGCTACAGATGCTCTATCGCTAAAATACATTGTAGATCCATCAGACACATAGAATGGTGCTCCGTAACATGCGTATGAAATACACACACATCTTTTTGACATTACACGCAATGATTTATTTCTTTTCAACACAATTATTCTCCTTTCTATTATTTTATTACATATACAAATAATATATTATGGTCAATTATTTATCAAACGATATTATTTTCTTTAGCTAACACCTTGACAAAATATTAATCATATTTCAAATACACTGTACAATTTGTAGTTTACATTCCTACAAATAAATAAAGTTATTATTTATGGTGGTAATTACAATATAACCAATCATTTGCATTTATTTGAATATATTAACTTACATCTCTTTTAATTTTTCATATGCTTAACTTTTTTATTACTTTTGTATGATAATTTGCATTTAAGTATAATATAACACCATTTTTCTTGCTCTAATGTGTATAGCGTATTTTCTGTTAGAAATCCTGCTTCCATAGAATTCTTAAATTTAATTTATTTCATCACTCTGCTTTATCGAGACTATATAACTTAGCATAAATTTATCATCCTAATGCAAACAAAAGAAGTAGTGTTGTTTTGTGTTCTATATTTATGAATAAACCGTTATTTATATTTGTTCAATACATTTAGAAAATTTTGGATTTCTAAAGTGTGTGTAATGCTAATATTATTTAATGATGAAGAAAGTAAGTGCTAATGTTTATGGCTGTGAAATCTAAAATTAATAGTAACTATAATAATGTTATAGTAAAAAAAAGTAATTTTTAATTAGTAGAAAAATGAATTATACTTATGATAAATCACACTTTTAATTTAAAAGTTTAATTTACATTATCATTAATAGGCACATAATTTAGACACATAAATTAAACTCATTTATTACAATAATAACTTTAAAGAGCAAGGCTAATCATTAACAAATTGTATTTTGATAGCTAAATTGATTTATTTAATATTATAAATATATCTTTTTAACGCATATATCCTCCAAATCAGTTAATGTTAGTTTTGGCATTTTGTGCACTTTCTTCTAATGTTTCATTTTTTTTCTTAGCTCTAATAGCTCTTTTACGCTCCATTTTACTCATATATTATATACTCCTTTTATTTAAGAAATTTAATTCATCTTTAAAAACTAATATGCATTATAGCATGCTTTATACATAAAATAAAGTTGATTATATTATTGTACTTAGCTTAAATTATGTTATACCTTAAACTAATAATATTTCTAGTCATTAATTAAATATTCAATTAATACTTAATTCTAGTAATAGATATTAATGTTATGGCTATATAATAGCACAAAAGAGAATCGATGTTTTTATCGATTCTCTTTATTATGTTTTTTACTTTCACCTAACACTTATTTAAGTATATATGAAATAAGATTCTCTTTCATAAGGTTAAAGCCTTCGCTTTATGATAATAATAATTACTTTTTAATTTTAAAAAATATTTTTCCAATAAAATTTCCAACAAGTGATATAATTCCATATCCCACAATATAAACAGAAGCTGTTGAATTATAGTAAATAAATATTGTTGGTGCAAATAGAAGTGCGACGATTATTGGATAAATTATATTAAATGAATGTTTTATTCCATAAATTAATGAGGTTATAAAACATATTAAAGGTAATAAAATTAGCATAACTCCCATTGCAGTCCCAGTATCTTTAATAATTATAGGCATTAAATAAAATGCTATTATATTTATAATTAGATATGGTAACATTTCTTTGAAATTTTTCATTGATTATCCCTCCTATTATATAAACTTTTCTTATATCGATATGCAATATTTTCTTACAATATATGGCAAACTTTACTTCTACTAATTCAAAAACCACCTATTCTAATGGTTCTATTGCTTTACCATCTTCATCAACTAGAACTATTTTAGATGTAGATTGTTCATACAATTCAAAAGGTAATAAAGAATTTTCAGGATAAATTACATATCGCCAACAATCATTGTGCCATACTATTTCCGTATTATTAACATTAAATGAAAAAGATAAAATAATTTCTTCATCCTTATAAAAATTATAAGTGCTGATATCCCCTATTTCAATATCCTCGTTTTTTACAATATCTCCCAAGTATCCATTATTAAAAACATTAATAAATTCACTAATTTCATTTCTATCTATAATAGTTTTACTATTTGCACCGTATTCTGGATTACCCATAGCAAGAGTAACGATGATTTTATTTACATCATTGCTTTCAATCGTCGATAAACTGTTCATCTTTTTTTGACATCCGAAAAGTGCCATTATTAACAATATTATCAGAACTATTTTTTTCATTTTGCACCTCATTTATAAATTGATAATCATTATATTCATTATACAACTTTTTTATATTATAAAAAATGACTTAATATGATGTGTGTTTACTGTATAGTTACATATGTTTTCTATATGATTTAAACTATAATTTATAGTTTTGGATAAACATAATAAGTAGTTTAATTATTATTAGTTGCTATTTTGTTTTAAAAATGGAGAATACATCATAATAGCAGAATTTTTTACAATTAATTCTTCATTTAAAAATATATTTTTACTATCATATTCTTGCTTATATAGTTCATTATATCGACCATATCCACCCCAATATTCAGGTTTCATTTGATGATTACGCTCAATCACTTTAAACATTGTAGATGGTTTTGATAAACATCTTATTTCCCCAATTAAATATTCATCATCTAAGGATAAAATAATTTGGTATGTATCGTTTGTATTATTTTGAATCATTAGGTCTCCATGGGGATAAAAGCATGTTGCACCACTTCCAAAAGGTTGGGTTCTATTAGAATCTGGAAAAACATCATAGCCATGTCTATGCCTTTCAATTATTGTTAAGGGACTATGGACACTTATCCAAAATATTAAATTAGAAAGTTGACATAACCCACCACCCGTACCTGCTTTAAAAGTACCATTATGTAGTATCATTCCATCAAGATAACCTTTAGATTTTGTAGGATTTCCAATTAATTTCCAATAACTAAATATTTCGTTAGGTTTAATTGTAATTCCATTTATTTGTTTAACAGCAATATTTAAGTTTACAATTTTATTTTCTTGCATCCACATATCTACATCTTTAAGTTTTCTTCTAAGGATTGTTTTGTGTGAAAAGACAGTATATGGTAATACCTTATCTGTTTTTTCATTTGCAAATATTTTACGTTTTTTTATCCATAATAATTTTCTTAAAAACGAATAATATATATTGCCAAAGTAAGAACGAATTTTAGATCGATAAATAGGTTTTGGTATTTCACGCATAAAATATCTCCTTTATAGTATAAAAGTATAATAAGCTATTTTGTAAGTTCTCTTTTATTTAATACTATTATAAAATCAATATTAGGTCAATAAAATACAGTATTTGTGTATATTTTACCATTTATTTCTTACGTGGTGTATCTCTTTTTGACTTAATATCTTATCATAATTTTATTAAATAATTACAAGACATAAATATAATTTACAACACTATTTTGATTACATGTCTATACTACGATCACAAATATTTCTTAAATCTTTATCATGTGATACCACAATAATTGTTTTACCATTATTTTTAAGCATTTTTAAAATATCAAATATTTCTTGTTTAGTTACATTATCAAGGCTTCCTGTTGGTTCATCAGCTAAGATAATTTCTGAGTTTTGTAATAACAATCTTGCAATAGCAATTCTTTGTTGTTCACCACCAGAGCATTCATAAACTACAGATTCCATTAATTCACTAATATTTAAATTTGACAGTACTTTTTCTATTTGTTTTACTTTATTTTTAGTGCTCCCTTTTGTTAAGGCAAGCATTAAATTATATTTAACTGATTTATTATCAATTAAAGCATAGTTTTGAAATAAGAAGCCAATTTTATTTCGATATAACTTTAATGCTTTACTTGAATTAGCTTTTATATTATCTTTACCTTCAAATATATAAGTTCCTTTATCTATTGTTTCCATAAATCCTATAATATTAAGGAGTGTTGTTTTTCCACATCCACTTTTACCCCAGATACATAGCATTTCATTATCATATACATCTAGTGAAAAATCATTTAAAACATTTTTATTTTTAAACGATTTATATACATTTTTTAATTCTATTTTTTTCATCGATTTATCCTCACAATGTTTTTTCTAATTAAACTTTTAATCAATATATATGTAATAATTGTTTCAAATAGAAACGTAATAATTAAAACCCATAACAAATAATATGTGAATCCATGTAAATTTAGTAAAACTGTAAAAATTATAATGTAAATCAATATATTTTCGATTAATACACTCTTTAATATTCTTGTGTAAGATTTCCCTAATATATAATTAACACTTATGGTTTTATTATTATAAAACCATTCTATTTCGACAAATATTTTTGATATTAGTATTATAATCATTATGTACATAGAAAGAGTATAAGCACTTGATATGAGTGCATCGTTATTAATATCAATTAATATATCTAATTCTCCTTTTAAACTTTCTATTCGTATTCCTTCTATATTATTTTGATTTAACATATTAAGTACTGTTTCAAATCCTTTTATAGTATTAACTTCACTTTCTACATAAAAATATGTATAAATACTTTGGTTAATATCATTAACTAGAATAATAGGGTTTTTGATAAAGTATTCAAATGTACTTCCTGGAGTATGAATATAGTAGTTTGTATTATTGTTAATAACTTCGACATTTTTACTTACCTTATTCAGATATATATTATGATAATTTATGTAGGAGTTAATTACTACACATCTATCATTACAAGAAATATTGTAATATTCTGCTGTTTTGCTGTCCATGTAGATAATCCACTGCTTACCATATACATCGATGTTAGAAACGTTAATTTTATATAAATTATCTATTTCTTTATTCTCATATAGGTTATCTAAATCATTTATAAAATTTTGTTGATTTGTATAATCACCTAGACCTTCAAATCCTACAAATTTTGATATACTTGCTATCTCAACATAGTTATTTTTTAGAAGATATTGATTATGAATTATATTAAATAAATTTTTGTTATCTAATATGATGATTGGAATGATAAAGATAAAGATTATTATTTTTATAGTTGTAAAAATACCTTTATTATATTTTATAATTTTATTCTTAAAATTTTTATGTTCCATCTTAATATTTATTACAAACAAGTATACATAAATAAGTAGAATTATATTAAACAATAACAATATTAGTAGTAATATAACTTGAAACAATATTGTTAGCTCAAAAATAAGTGTATTAGCTTTCATAAATACTATATTAATAATACTTAAAGTAATTAAAGGAAACATAATTGTATCTATTATTAACCCTTTTGCTATTTTAATTGAAATACTTATATTGTTGTAGCCCAATAATTTACATATAGATATTTCTTTTTTTCTACTTTTTATTTCTTCAAATACTATAAAAATTGTTGTTATTAAAATTAGGCTAAATAATAAATAATTTCTTTTAAACATAGCAATGATATAGTCATTTAAATCATAACCTGAACTAATATCATGATCGGATTCATTTAAATAATACCCTTTTAATACGTAGTTAACCGTATTTTTAAATGATGATATATTATTTTCTGAATATGAAGAAACTCTAATATTCCAAAAAAACTCTAATTCATCAACATATAAATAATCAATTGATTTGATTTTATATACTGAATTAAGTATTAAGTTATCTTTATACAATGCACTATTATTGTAATCATGGGAAATTATAAAAGTTTCATTATAATTTATATTCTTATCATCAATTTTTGGAATAACATCATTCAAAATATTTTTATATTCATTTGGTGCATATAGGTACATTATATCTTCGTTATTAAAAATTAAATTTGTAGAAACAATAACTTCAAATTCATTTGCAGTTGCAATAAGAACTTTTGTAAATTCTTCAACATCATCTAATTTGATATCAACAATAAATTCTTCATGGTTTAGCTTTTCATAACTATTATCAATAAAAGGAGTACTTAAGTTATTCCAAATTATTTGATTTATTGTTTCACTAGAAAAATGCATATATATTAAACATAATACTACAAGTAAAATACGATATAAGTTCTTCATTTTATCCTCCTAAAATTAAATAGGATAATTAAAGAAATTATCCTATTTAAGAGTTATTTTATACACCTATAACCATATTAATCATTGTAAATTTCTTGAATTAAACGTATTCATAATAATCGATTGATCCACATTCTTGAAACTGTGTTTGAAATTAAATCAATATCAAGTAATTATACATATACAATAAATAATTTAATATAATGATACTAATTAAACTGATTAGTACTAATTTATCCTTATTACTTAAGTTACCATTATCTTTTTCATATTCAGGAATTAATACAACTCTTAATGTAATTAAATTAACTACTATTGCTACTACTAATAATAATAGTTGTATTAATAATAGAACATTAATTATAAAAATAGTTATTTCTACATTTATGAATATAACAATTAAACCTATAAGGCTTGTAAAAGAGATCTGACTTAAACTTGTAAGTAATACAAAAGTCATTTTTTTATATTTTATTTTAGATTGGTTAAATATTATATTAAAAATATATTGTTTAAACGCTAATGCAAATAGCATACTTTTACCTCCTATTAAAAATTATCAATTTAAAATTAAGTATAAAAGAAAATGTCACTCATATGGATACATTCAACAACAAATTTGTTTATTATTTACCATATTATAGCATTTTCTATTTTGTATTCACACTGTGCTTATTTTTTAAAAATCAATTTATTACCAACTATATCTTTTCATATTTACATGATTATTATTTACTATTACATTTTCCTGTAGTAATAGATTTTCCTGTTGGTCGAAACCTGGTGCCAATCTTCCATTACTATTTACTACCCTATGACAAGGGTAATTTCCATATAGTGCAGATCTAGATAGTACTTTACCTACCATTCTTGCATGTTTTGGATAGCCTGCTAATTTTGCAATTTGTCCATAGCAAGCTACTTTTCCATAAGGAATTTCTTCAACAATTGATAAAATCAAAAAATCAAATTCTTCATTATTTCTCATTCTAATTCTCCATATAGTGAATAAATAACATATCGATTATTTATTGAATATACTATTCTTTACATTTTTTGGTAACTAGTATTTCCTAGCCATTATAACTTATATATGCAATGATTTCATTTGCAATTTTTATCGATTTTAAAATGCTCTTACTTTAAATCTATGTTTAGTTTAAACAATGACTCGAATAATGAATTCATTTTTATAATCTTGCTTAACTAATATTTTTAATTTTCTGTCACTATAACTGAGTACTTCATTTTTTATTGTTTATCGTGAACTTCTAAATGTCAATAAAACACATAATAGTGACCCAACTAAAATAAATGGTGCTATCCTTACAAATAACCATACAAATGAATGAACACCAACGCCTAAAACAGCAGTTTGAGGATTATTATAGTCCCAATTTAGATATTTACCATCTAGTAATACTATTCCTATAAATACTAAAATAATTAAAACACAAATTAACATTAATATGATTCTAGTTATCTTTTTCCTTCTTAATGTTTTATTCATTAATTGTAAGTTTATTATCTCTAGTTTTTCAGAAATTACTCTTAACTCGTTATCTCTTTGTTCAATTATTGGTTCACCAAGCAAAACATTAACTGGTACATCAAGATTCTTAGATATTGCTACTAATAATTCTGAATCTGGTACTGATAACCCTTGCTCCCATTTAGAAACTGTTTGACGTACTACATTTAATTTAACTGCTAATTCTTCTTGTGATAAACCTTTTGATTTTCTTATTGCTTTGATATTTTCATTTAACATACCCTATACCTCCTTGTTTATACTCTAAAATTAGCATTCTAATTATCATTGCTTCAAGCAACAGATATTAACAATTTAATTTTACATTACTTTAATCTTATTTTAAATCAATGATATAATCAAAAAAAGCATATATCCTTGACTTGAATATATGCCTAAATTATTTATTTTAAAATAAATTCTCCAAATGCACTATCTACATGAAAGTCAGGAACAACTGTCATAGGGTCTACCCAAGAAATCCATTCTTGAATAATTTCATTTGTATCAGAATAACTAAATTCAGCTCTAAATACACCTACTCTAATAACACCATCAACAATTAATCCTAGCTCATCAAGCGAACTAACTGGAATACTACCTTCAACAATATACATATTATCACCAATACTAGCTGCAGTGACTAAACCATCCATATTCCAAGTATTATCCATATTACGATAGTAATAAGTTAGATAGTCATGCACTCTACCAGCTGCATCAATTTCAATTGCATAGTATGGTAAAATTTCATAGTTTACCGGTTGATCTACATCACTTGCTGCGAAAAACAACTCTACCCTATCTTCATTATCTAAAGTTTTTTCATCTACCCATGTTTCTTCAAGTAAAATTTCTTCATCTTTCACTTCAAATGCGAAATAAAATATATCATCTGCTACAAATGCTCGAAATACAGTTTCAGGTGCTTCTTTTTCATCCCATGGAAATTCTAATTCTCTAATATCAGAAACATCACTCCAAACTTCTTCAAGCTCACCATCGACATCCACTATAAATTCATGTGTTGCTACTTCATATGCTAGTCTTTCATTATTTACAATTGTTGTATCACTAGTTTTCTCACATTCATTATCAGTATTATCATCATTTGACATTGATGTATTACTACAACCTGTAAATATGAATAGTAATGCTGCAAAATACCATATCTTTTTCATAGTATTCCTCCTTATAAATATTATACCACTATTTTATACAAAACAATATAAAACGTGAACTATATATTGTTTAGTATTTTCTTAACCTAATAGTCATAATTATAGGAGTATTTTCTTTTGGAAATGGTACTTCATAAAATGCATCCATAACAAATCCAGCCTTAAATGCTACCATTAATATATCACTTATAGATCTGTGATAATAATTTTGAAGAGAGGGTTGTCCTTCTATTGCTATACCTTTATTAATACAACTTGTAAAGTAATCATTATTTTCATATGTAAAACATGGATGATGTGTTGCGAAAACAAATATACCATTTTCATCCAACATTTCATATACCGCTTTAAATAAAGGTTCAATTTTAGAAATATCCATTATTGCCATGTTGGAAACAGCCTTTGTATATCCATTATTTAACTTAAGTTTCATTAATTCATAATATTTTGTAGCATCACATACATGAAAATCAATTAAATCTAAATAGTTATCTCTTCTTTTAATTGCTAGTTCAATCATTTTTTCACTATAATCAAATGCAATTACCCTAGCACCTTTATCTACCATACGTTTAGAAAAATTCCCGTTGCCACATGCAATGTCTAAAACCAAGTCATTCTCATCAATATCTAGTAGCTTTTCTACATATGGCCTTACTAGATCACGATGAAAATAATTTGATTCATCTCCCATTTGCTCATCCCAAAATTCAGCATTTTCTTCCCAAGCATTTATTCCATTATCATTAAAGTCCATATCATGACCTCTTGTTATTCTTAATTAAAAACTCTATATTATCATTGCATTTAAATTATACAGTATATCGCATATTTTTATATAGTATTATTAAAAAAACACTAGTGCCCAATAACACTAGTGCTTTACTATAAAACTTTAGTATATACCAATAGTTATATCTTTAACTATTCCATCGTAAATTGAAATCTCTAAATAAATATTATCATACTGATATTCTAACTCGATTTCACCATCGTTCCATATACGATATATATTTGGTTCACCATATAATGCAATAACATCATCTTGTGATGATCCATATCCAATACCACCCTCTAATGTAACGTCGATACTATAACTATCAATTGATACATAATCTAATACAGTATCTTGTATAGAGTCACTTGATTCATATAAATCACCACTAATATAGATTTCGGTATTATCTCTAATAAAAATACTAGAAACACTATCTATTTCTACTGTTTCAGGTGTTATTTCTCCGAAATAATCTGTAAAACCTAAAGCAAATAAGTCAGCTAATGTAGTTGTTCCAAGAGTTATTTCACCATCTCCTGTATATAATATTGCATTAGTCCACAGGTTAGTTTGTGTAGATACATCTCCTTCAACTTTTTCAAATGTAAATTCACTATCTACTCCACCATTGCTTTCATCTAACACCTCTTGAGGAATTGTTAAATCATCATATTCACCGTAGTTATTTGCATATATAGACATGTAAAAATCATTTACTTCAACACTAAGATCATCTTCATCAACTCCAGGTATAATACCTGATGTTTTGAATATCTCTTCTGCAAAATTTTTGTAATCAAAATGAATGCCAACCATTGAATAATCAGCTGTTGAAATATATATTCTTACAGGTATTTCCAATTCACCTTCAACATGAAGTCCTCCTAAAGCATCAAAAATTTCTTCACCACCAATTTCATCAATTGTATCTTTGTCTACAGTTAATTCAATAACGTAACTTTCAATACCATTAACTTCCTCTTTACCTGCCGCTTTTGCATTAAAGCTTTCTAATGATGCACTTAAATTACTATATACTACTTCAAAATCTGTAAGCCCAGTTCCAAAGCCAGTAGAATCATACCAACCTAATCCATCATTTGAATAAGTAGTAATAGTATCATTTGTTTCTACAGCATACATTTCAATATTTTCAGAACTACTTTCACCAAACGCTTCAGCTGTCACTACCACTTCATTGTATGTAATATTTTCATCACCAAAGGCCGATTTTGTATTTGCTGATAAATCTAATAGTAATGACATTGATTCATCTTCAATACTAACTTTTACATCCATTATCATTTTTGTTTCAGTTCCATATGATGTAACTTGTTCCATTGTTTCTTCTGCTTTAGAAACAACTTCCATAACATCAAATGAATCATTGCTACAACCTGTTACTAAAAAAGCTAACAACAAAACCGCTAAACCTTTTCTAAACATTTTCATTCTCTCTCCTCGTTCTTTAATCTTATTATTAAAATATTATTTATAAATAATATTTTATAAATCTATTATAATACTTAGATAATACATAAATCAAATATGATTGAGTAAAATAGTGTCTCCTATAGATCTACAAGTTTACCATCAACAAGCTTAACTCTTAAGTCTGCAAGATTTGCAACTGTATCGCTATGTGTTACTACAATTACTGTTTTTCCATATTCTTCAGTTAACATCTTAAAGATTTTAATTATTTCTTTCTCTGTTGCTGTATCTA
>CAYJNO010000027.1:0-23562 GCA_964371715.1 uncultured Erysipelotrichaceae bacterium
TTAAAAGTGTTGAAACTGGTTATTTAGCTTTACATATAGAAAGAATAATCATGACTACATTGAATAAAGAGGAAGATAAGTAAAAATTTACTTATCTTTTTTATATTAAAGTAGCAAAAGAGTAAGATATATTTTATAATAATTTAATGAAGGGAAGGGAGAATTAAAATGAGTGTTAATACAGCAGAAGATATTTTTAAAAGCATTAAAAAGAAAATCGTTAAATTAGAATATTTACCCGGAAGTTCAATAAATGAAAGTCAAATGTGTGCTGAATATAATGTTAGTAGATCAATTATCAGAGTAGTTTTTACAAGACTTCATTATTTAAAATTAATTGATATATTTCCACAAAGAGGAACATATGTTGCGAAAATAGATTTAGATTTAGTCGATGATATCCTTACGATAAGAACGGCATTAGAAAAAGAGATAATTGAAGAAATATTTAATGAATTAAATGATGAAGAGAGAAAAAAACTAGTAGTTGTACTAAATAAAAATATTGAAAGTCAAAAAAAGGCTATTCATGATAATATTTATGACGAAAATTTTAGAAAATTAGATGCAGAGTTTCATAAATTATTAGTAAATAGTGTTAATAAAAGAAATGCCTTTGATTTAATGAATAATTATTATGCACATCTCTCTAGGTGGAGAAACCTTGACATATGTTTTAATAATAGGCTTAGTGAACTTTATGAAGAACATAAAGAAATTGTTGATTCTATCAGAAATAATGATGAGTATAAAACAAAAAAGGCTATATCAAATCATTTAATGACAGTTAAAAGTTTATCAAAAAAATTAAAAGAAGAATATCCAAATTACTTCGTTTAAGCAATCGTAGAGATTGCTTTTTTTGTTTTACTATAGCTATGTTAAAAAAATAACTTTTTGGTATTTACAAACATTTTGTCTCATGTTAATATTTTAACATGACTGGTATACTAGTATACCTAATTTCGCTAGGGGGAACTATGCAAATATTAGGCATCGATGTTGGGTCGACAACATCAAAATGTGTAATTATCGATGAAAATAAAGAAATTATAGCAAAATCTTTAATTAAAGCAGGAGCTGGTACAAAGGGTGCTGACTTGGCAATTGAGGAGCTTTTAAAAGATAAAAATGTAAAAAAAGAATTGATTGAGTGTATTGTTTCTACAGGTTATGGTAGAAAATTAATAAGTAATTTTGATTATGAAGTAAGTGAGTTAACTTGTCATTCTAAAGGAGTTCATTATTTGTTTAATGATGCAAGAACAATAATTGATATCGGAGGGCAAGATGCCAAAGTAATTTCACTAGATGAGAATGGTAAGATGAAAGATTTTCTAATGAATGATAAATGTGCAGCAGGTACGGGAAGATTTTTAGATGTAATGGCCAATATATTATTCATTGATATCAATGATATGGGAGAGTTAGCAAAAAAAGCTGAAAATGAAGTTAAAGTATCTAGTACCTGTACAGTCTTTGCGGAAAGTGAAGTAATATCTCAATTAGCAAATGGTGTTAATATTAATGACTTAATAAAAGGTATATGTAACTCAGTTGCGAAAAGAGTAGCTGTTTTAGCAAAAAGAGTCGGTATAAATGAAAAAGTTTGTATGAGTGGAGGAGTTGCCCAAAATATTGGGGTAAGAGATGCGATAGCTAAGGAACTCAAAACAGATGTACTATATAGTGATTTAGCTCAATATGCTGGAGCTATTGGAGCAGCACTTTATGGATATGAAAAATTAGAGAGGAAAAAAGGTAATGTCTGAAAAGCCAAAGTATGTAGTAGATCCTAATTCAGCTAAATATAAATTAGGTAAGATTGTCGAAAAGCATTATAAGGAAGTATTTGAAGCAAAAGAAAAAGGTGAAAAAATTGGATGGTGTGCCAGTAATTTTCCACAAGAATTATTTCAAACGCTAGATGTTAAAGTCTGTTATCCTGAAAATCAAGCAGCAGCGATTGCAGCAAGAGGTGCAGGAGAAAAACTTTGTAGTGAAGCTGAAGCTGAAGGTTATTCAAATGATATTTGTGCATACGCAAGAATATCATTAGCTTATATGAAAGATCAATCAAGTCAAGAACAACCAATGCCATTACCAGATTTTGTATTATGTTGTAATAACATATGTAATTGTATGATTAAGTGGTATGAAAATATTGCTAAGGAATTAGATATACCATTAATTTTAATTGATATACCATTTACTCCAGGTAAAGAAGTAAGTGATGCACAAGTTAAATATGTAGGGGATCAATTTAAAGCTGCTATTAAGCAATTAGAAGAAATCACAGGTAAAAAATGGGATGAAGAAAAATTTAAAGAAGTTATGAAAATTTCTAATCGAACATCTAAAGCATGGCTTGAAGCAACTTCTTATACTAAATATGAACCATCACCTTTAAATGGATTTGATTTATTAAATCATATGGCAGTAGCGGTATGTGCTAGAGGTACAATTGAAGCTGCAGAAGCATTTGAATGTTTATTGGAAGAATATAAAAAAGCAGTTAAAGATGGCACAAGTACATTTAGAGTGGAAGAAAAATATCGCATAATGTTTGAAGGTATAGCATGCTGGCCACATTTAAGAGTTACAGCAACGGGCTTAAAATCTCGTGGAATAAATATGGTAGCTACAATATATGCTGATGCCTTTGGATTATTATATGATGATTTTGATGGCATGATTAGATGTTATTGTGGTGTACCAAATTCAGTAAGTTTAGAATCTGGAAGAGATACAAGAATAGATATTGTTAAAAGAACAAACACAGAAGGTATTTTAGTTCATACAAATAGATCATGTAAATTATGGTCAGGTTTTATGTATGAGATGAGCAAACAAATTGGTGAAGCCACTAATGTTCCAGTAGTATCTTTTGATGGAGATCAAGCAGATCCTAGAAACTTCTCTGAGGCCCAATATGACACAAGAGTACAAGGTTTAGCAGAATTAATGGAGGAAAGAAAAAATGAAGCTTAATGAATTATTAAATGAATTTGAAATCATTGCTAATTCTCCAAAAACACAATTTAAAAAATACTTAAAAGAGGATAAAAAAGTAATACTATGTGCACCAGTTTATACTCCAGAAGAAATAGTAGATTCATTTGGAATGATTCCATTTGGAACATGGGGTGCAGATAGTGAAATAACTCAAGCAAAAAAGTATTTCCCTGCATTTATTTGTAGTATTATGCAAACTATATTAGATAAAGGAATTGAAAATGAGTATGAAGGGGCAAGTGGACTTTTAGTACCATCGCTTTGTGACTCATTAAAATGTCTTGGTCAAAACTGGAAATATGCTGTAAAAGATATTCCATTTATACCAATGTCTTATCCACAAAATAGAAAAGCAAAATTTGGTGTTGATTTTACTTATGAAAACTATAAAACTTTAATTAAAACACTAGAAGAGATAAGTGGAAAACAATTTAATGAAGAAAGTTTAGTTAACTCAATTAACATCTATAATAAACATAATGAATTAATGAGAGAGTTATCAAAGAAGCTAATAAATAACACTAACGTTAGTACAAAACAAAGATCAGCAATATTTAAAAGTGCCTTCTTTATGAGTAAAGCAGAACATAATGACTTATTAGAAAAACTATTAATTGAGTTGGATAATGAGAGTATTGTAACAGATAAAGTAAAGATTGTTACATCGGGTATTTTAGTTGATTCAAAAAATCTATTAGAAATATTTGATGAATTTAATATACAAATAGTAAATGATGATGTTGCAGCAGAATCAAGACAATATAGAGTTGATACGATTATTGAAAAAGATCCATTATATGATTTAGCTACTAAATTTGGTAACTATGATAATTGTTCAGTTTTATATGATAAAGACAAAAAAAGAGCAGATTTAATAGTCAATATGGTAAAAGATACAAATGCCGATGGTGTTTTAGTGGTATTAACTAAGTTTTGTGATCCTGAAGAATTTGATTATGTAATAATCAAAAAAGCATGTGAGGCAAACAATATTCCATTAATGCTTGTGGAAGTTGATAGACAAATGGTTAACTTTGAACAAGCTAAAACATTGATTCAAACATTTGTAGAAAATTTATAGTCAATCATAATACTAAAATTGAAGGAGGAATTTATGATTAATAAAGACAAAATGCCAATAGCATGGGGAGTAGCTTTTGTTTGGTTTACAACTCAGTTTGGTGGAGGGTTTGCCTCAGGAGCACAGTTGTATCAGTACTTTGTATCATTTGGAATTTGGGCATTAATTACACCAGTATTAGCTCAAGCAATGGGGGCATTCTTTCAATGGTATGCTTTAAGATATGCTAAAAACCATGATACATATGATTATCGTAGTTTTACAGATTCATTTTATGGCAAATATAAGGCAATATTTTCTAACTTATATGAGTTAGTATACTTTGTTTTAATTTGTTTAGCACCAGCTGTTGCTTTTGCAACAGGAGGACAAACATTAAGTCAACTTACTAATATTCCATTTATGGTATGTACATTAATTATTGGTGTTGTTATCTTTGTTTTAACAATGTATGGTACAGATTTTGTAAGAAAAGTAGCTAGTACTTTATCAGTAATTATTATTGTTGGATTATTAGTAGTATACGTTCCAAATATTATTGTTCAAAGTGATGCAATTATTGATACAATTTCAACTATGGCTAAAAATCCAGCACCTATTGGTCCTGCTATGTGGAGTTTCTTTATTTATGCATCTTTCCAATTAGCATCAATAGGATTATTAACACAACATGCTAAAGCATTTGAATCAGATAAAGATGCTAAATCAAGTATGATTAATGGTTTCATTGTAAATGCTGGTATTATCTTTATGTGTACTTTAGGTATGATGGCTATTGCTTTAAATGAAGGTGTTGCAACAGATGCTTTACCAACATTAACACTAGTTAAAAGTGGTGTAGGATCAGCATTATTAACACCAATCATTTCAATCTTAATTATTTTAGGAGCAATTTCAACAGCTGTTAATATGATTGCAGGATCGGTACAAAGATTTGTTAATCAATTTGAAAGAAAAGAAGAAGAACAAGTTGCAGTTAGTAAACGTAAAAAACGTACTGCAGTATTAGCATTAATATTCACAATTTTAGCATTTAGTATTGCTCAATTTGGATTATTACCACTAGTTGTAAAAGGTTATGGATACTTAGGTTACTTAACAATTGCAGTTATCGTAATTCCATTTGTAATACGAATGATTGCAGAAGCTACAGGAAAAGTTTCAAAGTAAATATATGACAAGATACAAAGCTAAAAGTCTTTGTATCTTGTATGATATTTTTTTAAATTATGAACTAGTATACTAGTATGACAAAGGAGAAAACAATGTATTTTACAGAAAAACATGATTTAGCAAGAAAGCTTGCTAGAGAATTCGCATTAAAAGAGTTCCCTAACGATTTGTTAGATGAAATAGAAGAAACAAAAGTATTTCCAGAAGAATTAATTCAAAAAATGGCTAAGGCTGGATTTTTTGGTATAAAAATTCCAAAAAACTTAGGTGGACAAGGTGCTGATGCTAGAACTTATGTATTAATTATGGAAGAAATAACAAGAGTGAGTCCTATTGCCTCAATTTATGTTTCATCACCTAACTCATTATCAGGTGGTCCATTATTATTATCTGGAACACCTGATCAAAAAGAAAAATATTTAAGACCAATTGTAACTGGTGAAAAGAAATTAGCATTTGCTTTAACAGAACCTGGAGCCGGATCTGATGCTGGCGGTATGAGTACTACAGCAGTAGTTGATGGTGATTATTATATTTTAAATGGTCGTAAAACATTTATTACTATGGCTCCTTTATCAGATTATGCAGTAGTTTATGCAAAAACTGATATGAGTAAAGGTACAAAAGGAATCACAGCATTTATCGTTGATATGAAACTTGAAGGAGTATCATGTGGTAAACCTGAAAATAAAATGGGACTTGCAGGATGTGCAACATCAGATATTATCTTAGAAAATGTAAGAGTACATAAATCAGATGTGTTAGGTGCACTTGGAGCAGGATTTACAAATGCAATGAAGACACTTGATACAGGAAGACTCGGAGTTGCTGCTCAATCAATTGGTGTGGCTCAAGCAGCATTAGATGAAGCTATTAAATATGCAAAAGAGAGAAAACAATTTGGAAAAAGAATTGCAGACTTTCAAGCAATAAGTTTTATGATTGCTGATATGGCAACAAAACTTGAAGCAGCAAAAGAATTAGTATATAAAACTGCTTACTTAATGGATACAAATAAACCAGCAAGTAAAAATGCTTCAATGGCAAAATATTATGCCTCAGAAATCTGTAATGAAATTGTAGCAAAAGCTGTTCAAATTCATGGTGGATATGGCTATATAAAAGATTATAAAGTTGAAAGAATGTACAGAGATGCTCGTGTATTTACGATCTATGAAGGTACAAGTCAAGTACAACAAATGGTTATTGCAAATCATTTGTTAAAGAAATAGGAGGTAGTTAAACAATGAAAATTTTAGTTTGTGTTAAACAAGTACCTGATACTAATGAGGTTAAAATAGATCCTGTAAAAGGAACTTTAATTAGAGAGGGGATACCATCAATTTTAAATCCAGATGATGCTAATGCATTAGAAGCAGCATTACAAATAAAAGATAAAAATCCAGAAACAATAGTTGAAGTAGTAACTATGGGACCCTTACAAGCTACATATATGTTGAGAGAGTGTTTAGCAATGGGAGCTGATAATGCTTATTTACTTTCGGATAGAGTATTTGGTGGAGCAGATACATGTGCAACTTCAACAACAATTGCAGCAGGTATTAAAAAAATTGGTGATTACGATATCGTATTTGCTGGAAGACAAGCAATTGATGGAGATACAGCTCAAGTAGGACCTCAAGTAGCTTACCGTTTAGGAATACCAGTTGTAACTTATGTTGAAAAAGTAGTAAGTGTAAAAGATGATAAAGTAGTAGTGCATCGTCAAATGGAAGATGGATATGAAGTAATTGAAGTTAAAACTCCATGTTTATTAACAGCTGTTAAAGAATTAAATGAACCAAGATATATGAGTGTTGGTGGAATTATAAGTGCATATGAAAAAGAAATAACTATTTGGGATCATGTAGCTGTAGATTTAAATCCTGACCTTTGTGGGTTAAAAGCATCTCCAACAAAAGTATTTAAATCTTTTGTACCAAAACAAAAAGGAAAGGGCGAAATGCTTTGTGGAAGTGTTAGTGAAATGAGTGAAAAATTAGTTAGCTCATTAAAAGAAAAACACTATCTTTAAAAGTAAGGAGAAAAAATAAAATGGAAAATAAAGATTTAACTAGCTATAAAGATGTTTGGGTATTTGCTGAACAAAGAGATAATAAAATAATGCCTGTTGTTTTTGAATTATTAGGTGAAGGTAGAAAATTAGCTGATAAAGTTGGTTGTAAACTTTGTGCAGTATTATGTGGACATAATGCTGAGGATTTACAAAAAGAATTATTTGGCTATGGAGCTGATGTAGTATATTATGCAGAAAGTGAATTATTAAAAGATTATCGTACAGATTCATATACTAATGTAATATTTGAAGCTATAGAAAAGTATAAGCCAGAAATAATGTTACTTGGAGCAACACATATTGGTAGAGACTTAGGACCATGTTTAGCAGTACGTGCTGATACAGGATTAACTGCCGATTGTACAATTTTAGAAATTGATGAAAATGATAAAAAAATATTACAAACTCGTCCTGCATTTGGTGGTAATTTAATGGCAACAATAATTTGTCCAGATCATAGACCTCAAATGTCAACTGTTAGACCAGGTGTTATGGCAAAATCAGAATTTAATGAAAATGCAACAGGTGAAGTAATTGAATTAACAGTTAACTTAAAAGCAGATGAAGTTAGAACTAATATATTAGAAATAGTTAAAAGTGTAGAAGAGCTTGTATCATTAACAGATGCAGAAGTAATCGTTTGTGGTGGTATGGGTCTTGGTAAAAAAGAAGGCTTTGATCTATTAAATGATTTAGCTAAGGCTTTAAATGGAACAGTTGCAGCAAGTAGAGCAGCAGTTGATGCTGGATGGATTGATCATTCATATCAAATTGGTCAAACTGGAACGACAGTTAAACCAAAAATTTATATAGCTTGTGGAATATCTGGAGCAATTCAACACGTTGCAGGTATGCAAGAGTCAGAGCAAATCATTGCGATTAATACTAATGAAAATGCTCCAATATTTGAAGTAGCAGATTATGGTATTGTTGGTGATTTATATACAGTAATTCCAACGTTAATAGAAGAACTAAAAAAATAGGAGACTAGACATGAGTAAAAAATTATTAGAAGGTGTTAAAGTAGTTGAATTAGCAACATTTATTGCAGCAGCTGGAGCAGGACGCTTTTTAGCGGATTGTGGTGCAACTGTTATTAAAGTCGAAGCAGCAAAAGGTGATCCATTACGTTATACTGCACCATCAGAAGGAAGACCTTTAGATATGTATGAAAATACTACTTGGGACTTAGAAAATGGTAATAAATTATGTATATCTTTAAATACTAAAGATGAAAAAGGAAAAGAAGCATTATTTAAATTATTAGAAGATGCAGATGTATTTATCACAAACTGGAGACCTCAAGCTTTAGAAAGATCTGGATTAGACTATGAAACTTTAAAAGAAAAATTCCCTAAACTTGTATATGCAATGTGTACAGGCTATGGAGAATTTGGACCAGATAAGGACTTACCAGGATTTGACTTTACAGCATTCTTTGCACGTGGAGGCTATTTAGAGTCTTTAAGACAAAGAGGTGAAAAACCAATGAATATCATTCCAGGAGCAGGTGATCATAATGTAGCAATGAATCTTGCAGCAGGTATTTTAGCAGCTTTATATCATGCTAAAGTAACTGGTAAAGGTGAAAAAGTTGAAACTTCATTATTTGAATCAGCAATCTATAATATGGGAATGATGATTCAAGCAGCAAATTATGATGGGTTTGCTAGAACATATCCTATTAATATAAGAGAAAGTGCTAATCCATTTAATGCATGTTGGAATACAAAAGATGATCGTTATATTCAAACAGTGTGTCCTGACTACAATACTTACTTTGATAAATTTATGACTGCTTTAGGCAGAGAAGATTTAATTGGTAATGATCGTTATTTCCCAATTTTAAACTGTCAACAAAATAATGCTACAACAGAAGTATATGATATTGTTATGGAAGCTATGAAATCAAAACCTGTAGCTGAATGGGTTCCATTATTAAAAGCAGTTGATTTACCATTCTCTGTAGCTCAATCATGGCTTGAGATTTTAGAAGATGAACAAGCATGGGCTAATGAATGTTTCTATGAAATGGAATACGATAATGGAAATAAAAGAACATTAGTAAGACCTCCAGTAAAATTTGCTGAAATGGGTACACCAGAATATAATAGAGGACCTTTAATTGGTGAACATGGTAAAGAAATCTTAGCAAATGTTGGATATTCTGATAATGAAATAAATGAGTTAATTGAAAACAAAGTATTATATATCTGGGACAAAAAATAATTATGTATGCTTATGGAAAAACGATTATAGAATGTTTAAAAGATCGTGTGTTAAAGACACCTTTAAATATTGCTATTGATGGAGATGAAGGTAAATTAAGCTATAGTAAAGTTGATGAATTATCAACTTTACTAGCACTTGATTTACAAAATCAAGGTATTATGGAAAAAGATAAAGTAGGTATTCTTTCGGCTAATAGTACTAATTGGATAATCGTTTTTTATGCTGTTTTAAAATTAAATGCTATACCAGTTTTATTTAATTTTTTATTAAAAAAGAATGAGTTAGTAGATTTAATTAATTATTCTGATTGTAAGTATGTAATGCATTGTAATAACTGTGATAAAGAAAATATTATCGAATCATTAAATCATTTAAAAGCTAATACTAAAACAACTTATATTACAATACCTAAAAAAACTTATGACTATAAAGATTTTGATGTTAAAGATATAAATAATGAAGATAAGCTAAATTATTATAACGCAAAAGAAAATGATGAAGCATTAATTATGTTTACTTCTGGAACCTCTTTTGTTAGTAAAGGGGTAGTACTATCACATTTGAATCTATTAAAAAACTCTTATTCTGTTAGTAAGAGTATGGGGTGGAATGAAGAAGATAAATTTTTAGTTAATGTTCCTTTATTTCATTGTTTTGGTACAAGTACTTGTTTATTAACATCTTTATTTACAGGGCATACATTAATTATTACTAATAGTTTTCATCGTCAAACATCGCTAGAGTTAATAGAGAAATATAAAGTTAGTGTCTTAAATGGAGTTCCATCAATGTTTTTGGCCATAGTAAAATATGAAAATTTTGATAAGTATGATATATCATCATTAAGAAATGGAATAATAGCTGGATCTTATTTTTCAAAAGAAGATTATATTGACATTACCAATAAATTACAAAACTTTAATTTAATATCATCATATGGACAAACAGAAACATCACCATGTGTTACTATCACAAAGTTAGATAGTAGCTTTGAAGAAAAGTCGATGTTTCAAGGTAAAGTAATCGAAGATGTTGAAATAAAAATTGCAGCAGATAATGAAATTTTAGTTAAAGGTTATAATACAACAAAAGGATATTATAAATTAGCTGAAGAGACAAAAAATTTATATGATGAAAATGGATATTTAAAAACTGGTGATCTAGGAACTTTAGATAACAATAACAACTTAACAATCATAGGACGAAAAAAAGATTTAATAATAAGAGCTGGTGAAAATATAGCACCTTTAGAAATTGAAAAACATATCTTAACATACCCTAATATAAAAGAATGTAAAGTTATTGGAAAAAAAGCTGAAGTCATTCAGGAAAAAGTTGTTGCATGTATTGTAAGTAGCGACGTAATTGATGAAGAATTACTTAAAAAATATTTAAGTGATAAATTAGCTAAGTATAAAATTCCAGAAGAATATATATTTTTAGATGAATTACCAAAAACAGCAAGTGGTAAAATATCTTTAAATAAATTAAAAGAAAGAGTGAATTATGAATAAGAATATCATCAAAAGAGTTTTAAGTTATATTTTAGGCTTATTTTTATTGGCAGTTGGTGTAACAATATCAATCAAATCTAATCTTGGAGTTTCTCCTGTTAATTCATTGCCCTATATGCTAAGTCAAGTAACGGGTTTAGATCAAGGTATGTTTACAATTATAGTTTTTAGTTTCTTCATACTATTACAATTTATAATTATTGGAAAAGATTTTAAGCCTATTAATATTTTACAAATTGTATTTTCCACAATGTTTGGTTATTTTGTTAACTTTACAAATTCAATATTTGCTTTTATTCCTTCTCCAAATAACTATTTTATACAGTTAATATATTTAATTCTTTCTATAGTAGTTGTTGCATTAGGATTATTATTTTACTTGAATGCTAATATTGTTCCTCAACCTGCAGAGGGATTAATGATTGCAATAGCAGATAAAACAAAAACTGAAATGCCAAAAATAAAAGTTATTGTTGATTCAATTATTGTATTATGTGCCATTGGTCTATCTTTCTTTTTCTTTCAAGAATTAGTTGGTATAAGAGAGGGTACTATAATCGCGGCAATAATGATTGGCAAAGTATTAGGTATCTTAAGTAAAAAGTTTAAAGAACCATTACAAAAGTATTTAATGGGTTAAAAAAGTAAGTGGAATTCTACTTACTTTTTTGCTTAATTTACCATATCGTACTATATCTTCATGATGCATATCATAAGATATAGAATAAACTATTTATTGTAGTTTAAAAATTATAAGAAGTTATACCCTAAAAAAATTAATTTAATTAATTTTTTCATTATATACAAAATCCTTTATCAAATAATATAATGCATCTTTGCTTATATTATTATTTGTAACTGCATCTTTAAAGTTACTTTCTTTGATTAAGTTTGCAATAGTAATTAATGCTTCAACATGCTCAGTATTATTACGAGAACAAAAAGTAAAGAATATTGATAGTGGTCTATTTTCAAAGATTACAGGTTGTTTTAATACTGTTAAAACGATGCCCGATTTAATTATTTCTCCATCATGTGTACTGGCATGAGGTATTGAAATTAAATCATCAATAATCATATAGCTACCATAGTTATTAAAAGAATATAATAGATTATCTTTATACATTGGCATTGCGTAGTTATTTGTTACTAAAAATTGACCAGCATCTAAGATTACACTTTGCCAATCTAAAAATGAATCATACATCAATATGTTTTCAATAGGAAGTAAATCTAATAATGTTAATTTTGTATTACTTAAGTCATCAATTAATGTGTTAGAAAATTTATTTTTTAATGTATTAATTAATTTTGGTTTATCGTGAATATGAGTATTCTCTTCTATTATAGTAAGTAATTCACTTAACTTAATTTTATTTAAAGTATTTTTGTCTAAACAACTGTCTAAAGTATGAAAATCTTCTGTAGAGAGGATTGGGTTAACATGAATAATATTAGTGTTACAATTAAGGTTTAATGATTTTATAGTTGTAATTATATAGTCAATACTTTCGTCAATAATAAACTGGTTAATACGATTTAAAGCTATACAATCAACAACATTTATTGCGTATTTTTCACTAAGTTGCTGTTCTAAAAGTTTAGAAGTACCATAACCATGAGAACACACAATAAGTACTTGATGTTTTTTAGTGTTTGATATATTTTTAATTCGATTAATAGCTGTTAAAAAATGGATAGTTACTAATGCTAATTCATTATTATCAAAGTTATGAGAAGTGAAAAAGTTCAATTTATTTAAAACATTTTTAGTAATTTGAAATTCATTTGGATATTTATTTATTACTTCAATAACATTGATATCCTCAAGTCTAATATTGTTTTCTAAGCGAAACATTGTTGGTTTAATATGTAACATTAAACTACGATAAAGTTGATGATCAAGATTAAGGTTAAGGTTGATTTCATTAGAGAATAAATCGATAATTTTTACAACTAATAAATGATAGTCAAACCAATTATCAATATTATTAAATAAGTGATGTGTATAACTACAGTTTTTTATAAATTGTAATAAATATTGTAGTTCAATTTTTGAATATTTAAAATTGAATTCATCACACAAATCAGTAAAATTTTTAATAATGTTTGTTGAAAGTGCAACATCATTATTAAAATAACCAACAACTTTATTTTGAGATGAACGATGTATTAAAATTTGGATGTAAGCTTCAACTATCTCAAAGGATGAATCTGATAATTGAATATTTTCTTCAATAAGAATACTATTGACAAAGGATTTAATCAGACTATGAATATTATTATAAGAATTAAAATAAAAATTAAGGTTTTTTTGCTCAAATTTTGATAGTTTTTTATATTCAAAAAATAATTGTAAAAATAATTGTCTAATGTTTGTTTCATCACCAACAAGCCTTAGACCTTTTTTATGATCTGAAACTAATGATAAATTATTTTTAGTAAGCAAAGCGTTGATCTCTTCCAAGTAGTTTTTTACAGAAGATCTACTTATCTCAAGGTTATTAGCCATTGTAGAGATGTTTAAATGATCATTTTTTAAAAGACTATATATTAATAGTAATTTTTTTAGGTTTGCTGAGTGTGGTATTACAATATTTTCTTGTAAGTATTCTTTGATAACCTCAGTATTAGTTAAGTGAAGATAACCAGACTTAATATATATTTTTGCATTTGGAATAAATGTTTGAATATTTCGGATATAGTTTTGGATGCTACGTGTTGAGATATTGAATTCTATTAGTAAAGCTGTAATCTCTATTGATTCATATTTAGAGATATATTCTAAAAACTTTAACTCTTTATTATTTAACATATTTTACCCTCACCATTATATGTACTTATATTATAAGATAATTAAGAAATTATGAAAGAACATTTTTTTGCGCAAAAATATGCAAAAAATTACATATTTCAAAACTAACATGTAAGTGCTATCATAAACTTATAAAAATTTTATTGAATTTTGAAGGGGAAAAATATGAAAGAATACTTAAATAAAAATCACATTGAATGTATAGATAGAGTTGATTGTTGGGAAGATAGTATTATTAAATCTTCTAAAGCATTATTAAATAATGGTTATATAAATGAAAGTTATGTAAATGGAATGATTCAAAGTGTAATTGATAATGGACCATATATGGTTATCTTACCAGAAATTGCAATGCCACATACTGATCCTAATAAAGGTGTAATTAAAACTGGTATCTCTTTATTGAAAGTAAATGAACCAGTAATTTTTCCAGAGAATAAACCGGTTAGATTATTAATTACTTTAGCAGCAACAAGTGGTGATGAACATATGAATTTATTAGCCAAGTTAACAGATTTTCTAATAGATGAAGAAAAAATAAAATCAATATTAGCATGTTCTACTAAAGAAGAAATAATGGATTTAGTATGAATCTTGTAGTTGAATATGATTTAGTAGTAAATGGCTTGAAGATAAAAGCAAATTACAGTGAAGATACTGTAAATGAAATATTGCTTACTTTAGTTGATAAGATGCAACAATTATATAGGTTAAAACAAAATAGAATCATTGTTTTTATTGCAGCACCACCAGCAACTGGTAAATCAACTTTAACTTTAGTATTAGAAAAATTAGCAAGAGAAAAAGGTTATGATAATATACAAGCTTTAGGTATGGATGGATTCCACTATGATAATGAATATTTAAATAATAATTATCATAATATCGACGGAAGAAAAACATTACTAAAAAATATAAAGGGAAGTCCTGAAACATTTAATATCGAGAAATTATTCAATAAAATAGAGCATTTAAAATATGAAAATATACTTTGGCCAATATATGATCGTATTTTACATGATGTTGTTGAAGATCAAATAAAAGTAGAAAAAAACATTATTTTGATTGAAGGGAATTGGTTATTACTTAATGAAGATAAGTGGAGAGAGTTAAAAGCTTTATGTGACTATAGTGTCTTAATAAAAGCTAAATTACCACAATTAAAAGAGCGATTAATTAATCGAAAAGTCATGGGTGGAAAATCAATTGAAGAAGCAACAAAATTCTATGAAGAAAGTGACAGTAAAAATGTTATAAGAATGTTGAATAATTGTTTAGATGCAGATTTATGTATCGATATGATTGATGAATTAAACTATAAGATAGAAAAGAGGGTATAAGATGAGTATTAGTAGAGCAAAAGTACAAGCCTTTGGTGGTTTTCTAACAGCAATGGTTATCCCAAATATGGGGGCATTTATTACATGGGGGTTTATTACAGCATTATTTATTCCAACAGGGTGGTTACCAAATGATGCATTTGGTACAATAGTTGGTCCGATGATTACTTATTTACTTCCTATGCTATTAGCATATAATGGTGGTAAATTAGTTGCAGGAGATCGTGGAGCAATTGCAGGTGTTGTAGGAACTTTTGGATTAATTGTAGGATCTACAATTCCAATGTTTTTAGGGGCGATGATTATGGGTCCTGTAAGTGGTTATGTAATTAAAAAGTTTGATCAATTAGTTGATGGTAAAATACCTACAGGATTTGAAATGGTAGTAAATAATTTTTCTTTAGGAATAATTGGATTATTCTTATGTTTATTATCGTATTCATTTATAGGTCCAGCTATTTTAGAGGCTAATAATTTAGTTACAATGGGAATTGAAGCATTAGTATCTACAGGCTTTTTACCATTATTATCTCTAATAAATGAACCAGCTAAAGTATTGTTCTTAAATAATGTTATTGACCAAGGTATCTATTATCCTTTAGGAATGCAAGAATCATTAGAAGCTGGTAAATCGATTTACTTTATGGTGGCTTCAAATCCTGGTAGTGGTCTTGGGTTACTACTTGCATATTCAATGTTTGGTAAAGGGATGGCAAAAAAATCTTCACCAAGTGCAATAATTATTCATTTCTTAGGTGGTATCCATGAAATTTACTTCCCATATGTATTAATGAAACCAATTATGATTATTCCAATGATTTTAGGTGGAGCTACTGGTACATTTATCTTTGACTTAATGGGAACAGGTTTAGTTGCAGGACCAAGCCCTGGTTCAATATTCGCATATATTGCATTAACTCCTCCAGGTAATTTCTTAGGAATGACTTTAGGTGTTGTTGGGGCATGTGCAGCAACTTTTGCAACTGCATCATTAATTCTAAAAACATCTAAACAAGAAGATGAAGAATACGAAAAATCAGCTATTAAAGCAAAAGAAATGAAACAGCAAGGTAAAGAAATCTTTGCTACTACATTTAATACACAAGTTACTACATCAATTAGTAAAGTAGTGTTTGCATGTGATGCTGGAATGGGTTCAAGTGCTTTAGGCGCTAATGCATTTAAAAGAAAATTAAAATCTGCAAATGTTGATATTGATGTTTCACACTGTGCGATTGAAAAGATTCCAGTAGGAACTGATGTTGTTGTAACACATAAAAATTTAGTTAGTAGAGTAAGATTAAAATATCCAGATATAACAGTAGTAGAAATAGAAAACTATTTACAAGATCCTTCATTAGAAGAATTATATTTAAACTTAGCAGGGTAAAGGGGAAAATAAATGAAAACAAAGGTTGCAGCACTATATGGTGAAAAGGATATTCGTATCCGTGAATTTGAATTACCAAAAATAGGTCCAAAAGAACTTTTAGTAAAAGTTATATCAAATAGTTTATGTTTATCAACGTACAAAGCAGCAAAACTTGGGGTAAATCATAAGCGTGTACCAAATGATATAGCAGATAAGCCAATAATTACAGGACATGAATTTGCTGGAATCATTGTTGAAGTTGGAAAAGAAATACAAGATAAATTTAAAGTTGATCAAAAATTTGTTTTACAACCAGCTATGGGCTTAGAGAGTGGATATTCTGCTGGCTATAGCTATGAATATTTTGGGGGTAATGCAACATATTGCATTATCTCTGAATTAGCAATAGAAAAGGGATGTGTCTTACCACATCATAGTGAGTACTTTGCTGATGCATCTTTGGCTGAACCAATGTCATGTATTATTGGAGCATATAATGCTTCATATCATACAAAACAATATGTATATAAACATGATATGGGAATCAAAAAAGGTGGTAAATTAGCGTTGTTAGGTTGTGCAGGACCTATGGGTCTTGGAGCCATTGATTATGCAATAAATGGTCCGATAAATCCAAGTTTAATAGTAGTTACTGACATCGATGAAGAAAGATTAAATAGAGCACAAAGTTTATTATCAGTGGAAAAAGCAAAAGAAAAAGGAATAAAACTTGTGTATCTTAACACTAGTATTGAAAATGCAATTGATGAATTAAGAATGTTAAGTGATAATACAGGGTATGACGATGTGTTTGTCTACGCAGCAAGTAAAGTGCTGCTTGAACAAGCTGATGCGATACTTGGTTATGATGGTTGTTTAAATTTCTTTGCCGGTCCAACTGATAAAACATTTAGTTCACCATTTAATTTCTATAATGTCCATTATGAGTCAACACATATTGTAGGAACATCTGGTGGATCAATTGATGATATGTTAATATCACTTGATTTATCAAATAAAGAGGTAATTAATCCTTCATATATGTTAACTCACATCGGTGGCTTAAATGCTGCTCCAGATGCAATATTAAATTTACCAAATCTGCCAGGGGGCAAAAAAATAATTTATCCACATACAGATATTCCACTTGTTGCAATTGAAGATTTTGATAAACAAGAAGTTTATCCAGAATTGTTCAAAATATTAAGTGAAATATGTAAAGCAAATAATAATGTGTGGAATTTAGAAGCTGAAAAGTATTTATTAGATTATTTTGAAAATTAGATAAAATAAAATGCATGATTTATATAAAATCATGCATTTTATTAGTATAGACTAAACTTCTTCTTTAGATGCTTCTATTTCTTTTTTATTAACATTTTTTGGATTATTTATAAAGGATAATACATTACCATTTGATGGTAAATTATATTGAATACCAAAGATAGATTTAATACCCCAAAAGAATACAAAGAATACAATTATTGGGATAACACATGATGTAATAATCATTATCGCAACTGCTTCGACTAAATCACTAATTAAATTTTGACCCTTTTCTACTACATCACTAACTCCACCAGTTAAAGAATTAAAGGTATCTTCTAAGGCTTGAGAACTATCGCTAATAAAATTATTGAAACCATTAAATATCCCATTAAAAAATCCTTCATCTTCATTTGTTGATTCATCATTAGTGTTATCTTGCTCTTGAAGATTATTTGATTCATCAATGATTTCATTTCCTGTATTTTCTAACTCAGTAGTTGAAATTTCATATATGTCATCTATAAGTATAGATAAGTTAATGCTTGTAGGAATAGTAAGTACAATTAATAAGCTAAAGCATACTAGCTTAAAAATAATTTGTTTTAAAAATTCCAAATTGAAAACTGTTCTAACTATATTTAAGATTAGTGTAAATGGAATGATATAATACCAAGCAACAAAGTTACATATAATTAAAAAATACTTTTCAAAATATAATCCAATTAAGATAATTAAAAATTCATTTGAAAAACCTGTTAATTGCAATGCTACTGATTCACCAAAATCACCTGGAACAGCAGTGATGGCAGTTGAAACAGCAGTTGTTAGTGCTGTTAAGCTCATAACAACTCCGATTTTACTGTCGATATACATAAGCATTTCTGAAAATGTTTCAATATTTGTGAAGTATGGAGCAGCTAAAAATATTGAAACAAGTACTGCAATAAAAGATAATACAATAATAATTAGTTTTTTTGACATAATTTCTCCCTCATTTATAAACTACATTTACTATAATACCCTCAATTGTTTTCAAAGGCAACTTATACAGTAGTGGATTATAAAAGATAATATTAATAGACAATAAATAATAAAAATTATATTATACTTTCGAGTAATATATAAAGGGGGATAATATGAATAATAAAGGATTTACACTAATTGAGTTAATAGTGGTAATCGCAATAATTGCAGTTTTAGCAGTAGTTTTAGCGCCACAATATATCCAATATGTTGAAAGGTCTAGAGAAAGCAATGATTTACAAATAGCACAAAGTATTATTGATGCAACAGTTTTATCATTAGCTGATCCATCACTTGATATAACACGTGGAGTTATAGTTGAAATAGGATGGTGTACAGATGGTAGACACACTCCTGATGGAGCAATAATAGTAAGACCAGTTTATACAGGAGCTACATCTGATCTTGTAGGAACAGCACCAAACATATCAATAAATGATAAAAGCTTAGAGGAATTAGATATCACTATTTCTAATATACTAAATGCACAAGCTGGAGATTTTTCTTATGCTGGCAATAATGATAAAGATTTAAGAGGAATAAATGATGCAGAATCCGTATTTGGTAATAGTGCAGATTTTGTATTTCATATAAATACAACAACTGGAGAATATGATATATTGACAGACACAGTTTGGTCAGAAAAGTTTAATATTAAATAAGCTAATATATAGTCAAACAACTAAAAAGGATACAAACCAAAAACTAGAATGAGGTTTGTATCCTTTTTATATAAGAAAATATCTATGATAAATAAGAATAATAAATAGGTAGTAAAAAAGCAAATTAAAATATAAGTTAGCACAAAAAAATGCAAAATAAGGAAACATAATTATAGGTGTTGTAAAACTAAATGTGTTTAATATAAAAAATATTAAAAATCAATAAAAAAAAGATATAAAAAGATAATAATTTTGTTTACAGTGGTATAGAAATGATGTATTATTTATACATACTTTACATATGAGTAAACAATTTATTGGGGGGGGAATTATAATGAAGACGATTATTAAATTAACATTAATATTAACTCTTTGCTTTAGTAATGTCGCAAATGTTGTAAAAGCAAATAATATTGATGAAATTTCAAAAATGGAGAACATTTCTGAAACAGTTTTAGAAGCTACAAATATGAATGAAGAATCAGTAAAAGAAGATACGGAAGTTAATACAGAAAATACTGAATTAGAAGTAATGAATTTATTAGATAATGGATTAGAAACAAGAACAATCAAAGAATATCCAATCTATGTACTAGATATTTTAGTAACTGATAGTAATAAACATGATATCTTAGGTGATCTTGATGAAGGAGCAACTGTTTATTATAATTCTGATACAAATACATTAACTCTAAATAATGCACACCTTACAGCTGCAAATGATTTTGGTAATGTAGTACAAATCACAGACGGATCAGCAGATATAATAGATATGAATATCGATATTATTGGTAATAATATTATCGATGGTATTGCAAGAGTTGGAATTTTTACTTTTATAGATACAACAATCGACTCAAGTGAAAATAACGGAGTACTTACAATAGGTGGTACAAATTATTATGATGTTCAATATGGAATATGGGGAATAGAAACTGTAACTACAAAAAATATAGACTATAATTTTTCAAATGGTCAAAGTGCATATTACGTAAGTGGAGTATCAAGTGCGCGACACATTATTTTAGATAATGTAAACTTAAATACAAACCATATGGTTACAGAAGCTATATTTGCTATTGAAGCAACAATATTAAATAGTACATTAAATATTGGTGATGAAACAGTAATTGAAAGTAATACACCAACTTGGAGAGGACTTACAGCTTCATTTTTAGAAGTGTCAAATTCAATCATTAATATTACTTGTAATAACAATATGCGTTCATCTGACGTTAGATTAATAGGGTCATCAAATCCAGTACAATTTAATAATGTTGAAATGACTTTAGTTGGAAGTATTATGCAAGATACTGGAAGATTAACAGGATATGATTTTGATGATTTAACATTTACAGGTGGTGGATTTATTGAAGCTACAATGTCTCACACAGGAACATATAATTACTTTAAAAACATGAGTATAGGTATGCACTCAGTATATGATGGAGCAGTATTTTTAGAAGGTGATACAGTAGAAACAGCAATAGAAAAACCTATAACAAATTATAGTAATGAATTATATACTTATATTGGTATGCCTGAAACTCCTGCTGAAGTACTATATGATATTTGGGTAAAAGGTGTACAAGTAAGCGATAGTAATAAAAACGATATTTTGGGTGATGGTAGTTTCTCAATAAAGTATGATTCAGAAACACAAACATTAACATTAAATGAAGCTCTAATTACAGGTGAAGTTGCAGGCGGTAATATTATTCAAATAGGAGATACAACAGCAGATGGAACAAATATAGTTAATATTAACTTAATTGGTAAAAATGTAATTAACGGAATTGGTGAAAATGGAATTATAAATTATGATAGTTTAAATATAACTTCAAGTGATGCATTTGCTGATTTAAGTATTGAAGCGGAAGAAGTTAAAAATATAAATAATGCACTATTTAATAATGCTGAAGTTATATTAGAAAGCACTTCAATTAATGTAAGTAATATAGAGAATGGATTAATTGGTAATAACGATAATACTAATAAAAGTTATTATGTATTTGATAATTCAGATTTAGTTATTGATGATAATGCAATAATGGGTGTATTGGGTGCAGGTGTAGATATTACAAATGGAAGCGAAATTACAATTGGATCTGAAGTAGCAAAAGCAAAACCAAATGGTTTATTAGGAATATTTGCTGATGTCATGAATGTAAGTGACAGTAAAATTAATGTTTATGCAAATATTACAGGGGATACAACAACCGTAGCTTTAATATGTAGTCAATCGTTAGAGACAACTAATAGTGAAATTGATGTTAAGTTAACATCTGATACAAATACAGGTCAATTATATGGAATATTCGCAGCCTACTTCTTCTTTAACTTAGAAGGTTACACAGAGGTTACATTAGATGTATCATCAGATAGTGTAACGAAACAAACATACTTCGCAAACACTCATACAATAGAAGATGGAACTGTTATCAGAGCAGGAGATAATAGAGATGTTGCAATTGATGTAACTGAATCAAGTATATTTGAATATGGAGGAGATAACTATGTTCGATTTGGAAGATATGTTGAAGTTCCAGAACCAACAGTAGTACCAACAATAGAACCAACAATAGAACCAACAGTAGAACCAACAATAGAACCAACAGTAGAACCAACGGTAGTACCTACAGTAGTACCAACAGTAGAACCAACGGTAGTACCTACAGTAGTACCAACAGTAGAACCAACGGTAGTACCTACAGTAGTACCAACAACAGTGCCAACAGTAGTACCTACTACAGAACCAACAGTAGAACCGACTGTTGAGGCAACAATTGAACCAACTGCAGAACCTGAAGAAGATGTAATTGTTAAACTTGATGATGTAGTATTAGATCAAGATGATTATGTTATAGATGATGAAGGAAATATTACGCTAAATGATGAATTATTAGAAACTTTAGATGAAGGTGTATATTCTGTAACAGTAGACAATGGTGAAGAAGTAATAGAAAATGAAATAATTGTTGAAAATGAGGTACCGTTACTAGCAAGTGAAGGTTCATATTGGAGTGTATTTAGTTTAATATTGACAATTATAAGCTTATTAGTAACTATATTATATATTTTTATTAATAAAAAAGGTGATGGAGTAGATTATACTAGAGATAAAATGTCTATTGTAATGATTGCATTATTTACTGTAGCATCAATTATGTTATTCATTATTACTCAAAATATAAATGATAAAATGGCAATTTTTGATTCATATACTTTATTCTTTGCAATTATTTTAGGAATACAAGTAATAATGTCTAAAGTATTAAGAAAATACGAATCATAATCAAAATTTATAAAATACATTAAGAAATGTTTTCTAAAAAAAGGAACATTTCTTTTTTTATGAATGTAAATTATATTATATAAAATCAATAGTGGACTATATAACTATCCTTTATCTATAAAAATATTAACAGTACAATATATGGATTTATATGCTCAAGATATATGTATATATGGTTTTTATAAAATAATACATAAAAAAACTCAAATAATTGGAATATCAACTATTTGAGTTTTGACTTTGTTATTGTTATTAATGTTATATAAATTAATTTTATGTTTTAAGTGAATTGTCTAATATTAATAATTTAGCCCAATAGAACGCCATGCATTTGGTTCACCAGCATTACCCCATAATTTAGCTTCACCAGTATATACATTAAATGTAATCATAAGCGTATTATCTTTTGCTATTTGTGATTGAGGAATAAAAGGACCATCACCAAGTATTTCTTTAATTGCTGCAGTAAATTCTAAATTTGTTGATAGAGGCTGTATACCAATATCATTATCATCAATCTTTGAGATACCTGAAGCGGTATCCCATATAATCATAATTTCTTCATGTGTCAAACTAGAATATGAACTTGGATAATCAGGTGTTGGTCTAACTCTGTTTTCAGCAGTCACAATATTAACAGCATCAACTAAATTTTGCACAAATTGTATATCATTTGATTCTCTTCCTCTTTCAA
>CAYJNO010000028.1:0-22540 GCA_964371715.1 uncultured Erysipelotrichaceae bacterium
TGTTGGCTCAACTGTTGGTTCAACTGTTGGCTCAACTGTTGGTTCAACTGTCGGTTCAATTGTTGGCTCTACTGAACTGTTCTCTCCTTCATTGTTCATTGTTGAAATTTCTTCAATCACTTCAACTTCTTCATTTTCTGCTAAATAGATTGTATTTAGAGAAATGGTATTTAGCATTAAAGCAAATGCTAAAGTTACTAATAATATTTTTTTTAATTTTAATAATATATTTATATTCATAGTCATAGTTACCTTTCTATTATCTAGTTCGTATATATTAAACTATCATAACTACAAATAATTGTCAATTGTGTAATTTTATAAATATTTAGATTTCTATGTATATTTATACCCATTATATAATTAATATGTATATATTTTTCTATGCGTTGTAGATGGTGTATAAAGAATAGATACACAATGTTATATTATTTGATAAATATTCACTCTATATCTCATTAACTTTCTTCTCTTTTTTTTATATAACGTATATTATTGTCATTGTTGTGTAATTTTTTTAAATCTTTCTAAGATTAATTGTCTAAAAAAAAAAAAAAAATTTTATTTTTTATATATTTTTTTTTACAACTTAAACATTTACTATTTTGCTTCAAAAAAAATAGTCTAGATTTATTTAATATTTGTACTTTGTATTATAAAAAAACAGTAATAAGATGATCAATGTATGAACATAAAAAAACTAAGCCTAAGCTTAGTTTTACTTCCATAAATCTGCTGGATATGTTTTGTTATCTTTACATTTTTTTAAGTTTTCAACTACTAATGGTCTGTCTTCTTGATAAGTAACACCAAACCAACTATCTGTTGTAGAGAATACTTTTAACTTTATATTTTCTTTTACTAATAATTCTTCAACTGCTGTTGGGATAACATGTTCACACTTCATTGGATTAACTTCAATATTATTTTTTAAGAAGTTTTCAAATAATGCTTCACATTGTTTAAAGATATTTGGAGTAAAGCCCCAAAAATTCATTGATGCCAATTTATCTTGCGGCATTTTTACCCATTCACCATCAATTTCACATTCTGCACTATCATTTACTTTTCTGATATTTTGAACTTCAACTACCCCTTGTAACATTTCATTCTCAACTTCACATACTCCTCTAGTAACTGTTCCATGTTCTGTTAATGTATTAGCTAATTTATATCCTACCATAGCATATAAATCATCATTTACTTCAGTTGTTAAGAAATTGTACATTGTTTTAAAACTTGATACACCATAGTAGTCATCTGCATTACAAATCATAAAAGGTTCATTAATTTGATTTCTACAAGCTAATAAAGCATGTGTTGTTCCCCATGGCTTTATTCTATCAGTTGGTACTGAATATCCTGCTGGTAAATCATTAATATTTTGATAAATATAAATTACTTCAACTTTATCCTTGATTTTATCTGTTAAATTCTTTTCAAAAACTTCACGATGTTCTTCTTTAATGATTAAAGCTACTTTTTTAAATCCTGCGCGGATTGCATCATAGATACTAAAATCTATAATCATTTCTCCATTATCACCTAAAGCATCTATTTGCTTTAATCCACCATATCTGCTTCCCATTCCGGCAGCTAAAATAACTAATACTGGTTCTTTCATTTATTTCTCCCTTTTTTTATATTATACTAAATTATTTTTACTTAAAAAATAATTAGTTTAATTTTTTAAACATATCAAGGTATAAATTATATATTTCATCATGTTCAGCATCGGTTAAAGCACCACCACTAAGCTCTGGTAAGCCAATTTGGAAAGCCTTAACTTCACCATCGACAATAATATAAACAGCAGGTGTAAAGATTGTTTTTTCACCATTGCTACTAGACTCTAAATAGTCATTATATACTTCTACAAATTGATTGAAATCTGCTTCATTAATTTTATCTGCTTCTACATAGTTTACTTTAATTCCTGTATCTTTGGCAACTTCATTCAACACAGGAACAGCTGTATTACAGGCACCACATCCTGCATACCCTAAGAATAATACTCCTGTACCATCTTCTTCTAAAAGTTTAATTGCATCTTGTGTACTAATACCTAAATATTCATGATCACGATAATGCATATTTTGATATGAACTCATATCAACTTCAAACGTTGCTAATTCAACACTATTTTCATAAGTAATAGTGCTCGTTTCTTCTGTACTTGTACATCCACTTAACATTAATAATATAAGTAAGCTACTAATTATTTTTTTCATCTAAATTCTCCTAAAATTCTTTTACTACTTCAAGTTTTATTTTATCATATAAAGCTTCAACTTTTTGTTTTCCTTCAAGTCCTTGATTAAATGATGCACCAATTCCACATGCACATCCATACCTAAACGACTCTATTGTATCAAAACCTCTTTGTAAGTTAAATACAAAGCCTGCAATAACAGTATCTCCTGCAAGTGTTGAATCCAAGTTATATTCTTTTATTATTTTAGCTTTATATACACCTTTATCATTTATTAATAAATGATATTCATCTAATGTTATGATTACATTTTTTGCCCCTGAATTTTTCAATTTAATGGCATAATCCACAATATTTTCTTCATTAACTTAGCATTAAAGCAAATGCTAAAGTTACTAATAATATTTTTTTTAATTTTAATAATATATTTATATTCATAGTCATAGTTACCTTTCTATTATCTAGTTCGTATATATTAAACTATCATAACTACAAATAATTGTCAATTGTGTAATTTTATAAATATTTAGATTTCTATGTATATTTATACCCATTATATAATTAATATGTATATATTTTTCTATGCGTTGTAGATGGTGTATAAAGAATAGATACACAATGTTATATTATTTGATAAATATTCACTCTATATCTCATTAACTTTCTTCTCTTTTTTTTATATAACGTATATTATTGTCATTGTTGTGTAATTTTTTTAAATCTTTCTAAGATTAATTGTCTAAAAAAAAAAAAAAAATTTTATTTTTTATATATTTTTTTTTACAACTTAAACATTTACTATTTTGCTTCAAAAAAAATAGTCTAGATTTATTTAATATTTGTACTTTGTATTATAAAAAAACAGTAATAAGATGATCAATGTATGAACATAAAAAAACTAAGCCTAAGCTTAGTTTTACTTCCATAAATCTGCTGGATATGTTTTGTTATCTTTACATTTTTTTAAGTTTTCAACTACTAATGGTCTGTCTTCTTGATAAGTAACACCAAACCAACTATCTGTTGTAGAGAATACTTTTAACTTTATATTTTCTTTTACTAATAATTCTTCAACTGCTGTTGGGATAACATGTTCACACTTCATTGGATTAACTTCAATATTATTTTTTAAGAAGTTTTCAAATAATGCTTCACATTGTTTAAAGATATTTGGAGTAAAGCCCCAAAAATTCATTGATGCCAATTTATCTTGCGGCATTTTTACCCATTCACCATCAATTTCACATTCTGCACTATCATTTACTTTTCTGATATTTTGAACTTCAACTACCCCTTGTAACATTTCATTCTCAACTTCACATACTCCTCTAGTAACTGTTCCATGTTCTGTTAATGTATTAGCTAATTTATATCCTACCATAGCATATAAATCATCATTTACTTCAGTTGTTAAGAAATTGTACATTGTTTTAAAACTTGATACACCATAGTAGTCATCTGCATTACAAATCATAAAAGGTTCATTAATTTGATTTCTACAAGCTAATAAAGCATGTGTTGTTCCCCATGGCTTTATTCTATCAGTTGGTACTGAATATCCTGCTGGTAAATCATTAATATTTTGATAAATATAAATTACTTCAACTTTATCCTTGATTTTATCTGTTAAATTCTTTTCAAAAACTTCACGATGTTCTTCTTTAATGATTAAAGCTACTTTTTTAAATCCTGCGCGGATTGCATCATAGATACTAAAATCTATAATCATTTCTCCATTATCACCTAAAGCATCTATTTGCTTTAATCCACCATATCTGCTTCCCATTCCGGCAGCTAAAATAACTAATACTGGTTCTTTCATTTATTTCTCCCTTTTTTTATATTATACTAAATTATTTTTACTTAAAAAATAATTAGTTTAATTTTTTAAACATATCAAGGTATAAATTATATATTTCATCATGTTCAGCATCGGTTAAAGCACCACCACTAAGCTCTGGTAAGCCAATTTGGAAAGCCTTAACTTCACCATCGACAATAATATAAACAGCAGGTGTAAAGATTGTTTTTTCACCATTGCTACTAGACTCTAAATAGTCATTATATACTTCTACAAATTGATTGAAATCTGCTTCATTAATTTTATCTGCTTCTACATAGTTTACTTTAATTCCTGTATCTTTGGCAACTTCATTCAACACAGGAACAGCTGTATTACAGGCACCACATCCTGCATACCCTAAGAATAATACTCCTGTACCATCTTCTTCTAAAAGTTTAATTGCATCTTGTGTACTAATACCTAAATATTCATGATCACGATAATGCATATTTTGATATGAACTCATATCAACTTCAAACGTTGCTAATTCAACACTATTTTCATAAGTAATAGTGCTCGTTTCTTCTGTACTTGTACATCCACTTAACATTAATAATATAAGTAAGCTACTAATTATTTTTTTCATCTAAATTCTCCTAAAATTCTTTTACTACTTCAAGTTTTATTTTATCATATAAAGCTTCAACTTTTTGTTTTCCTTCAAGTCCTTGATTAAATGATGCACCAATTCCACATGCACATCCATACCTAAACGACTCTATTGTATCAAAACCTCTTTGTAAGTTAAATACAAAGCCTGCAATAACAGTATCTCCTGCAAGTGTTGAATCCAAGTTATATTCTTTTATTATTTTAGCTTTATATACACCTTTATCATTTATTAATAAATGATATTCATCTAATGTTATGATTACATTTTTTGCCCCTGAATTTTTCAATTTAATGGCATAATCCACAATATTTTCTTCATTAACCTCGACACCAAAGTAATTACATAATTCATCTAGTGTAAATTTCATTAATAATGGCTTAAATTCTATTAATTCTTTTTCCATTGTTTCATCTACATCTAAAACAAATGGAATGTTTTCTTCACTTAAATAGTTAACAATATCTTTTAAATACACATTTAAATCTTTTGGAGTATTACCACTTAATACTATAATATCTTCTGTTGTTAGACGTTTAATTCTTTTAAACATATTAGTTCTTGCAACTTCATTAACAAATGGCCCAGTTGCATTAAGTTCAGTGTTTGTACTATCTTTTATTTTAACATTTATACGTGTATGTCCATCCACTGTTACAAAACTTGGTTCTAAATGAGAGTGATGCTCAATTAAACTAATATAAAAATCCTTAGTAAATCCACCGATAAAACTAAAAGCTTTAGAATGTATTCCAAGATTACTTAAAATAATTGAAATATTTATTCCTTTACCTCCAGCCATATAATATTCTAAATTACTACGATTTGTTTTATTAATTTTTATATTATTTTCAAATTCCATATAATAATCTAATGATGGATTTAGTGTACATGTATATATCATTATCTATTCTCCTTGATGCTATCTACGATATTAGCAATTACTTTTACTCCTTTTTCCATTTGATTTATAGAAACAGTTTCATACGGCCCATGATAGTTTGCACCACCAGTTCCAAGATTAGGGCATAATAATCCCATAAATGTTAATCTTGATCCATCAGTACCTCCTCGTGCACTAATAATTTTAACTTTTAAGTCTTCTTTTTCAATTGCACTAATCGCTAAATCAAGAATATATTTTTTATCATGTAGTTTTTCATACATATTTTCATATAATAAGATACTTTCTACAGTTACTGCTTTATAACCTAATTCAGCATTTAAATAATCTTGAATTCTATAGAAATCTTCTACTTGTTTATTTATTAATTCTTTAGAATGATTTCTAACAATATACTCCATAACTACATTATTTGCACTACCATTTATATCATGTAAATGATTAAAACCTTCTTTATCTTCAGTGTATTCTGGTCTTAGCATATTCGGTAATAAGCCATCAAAACGATTAGCTAATGTAATAGCATTAACTAATTTCCCTTTAGCATCACCAGGATGTATAGAAACACCTTTTATATCAACTTTTACTCCATAAGCATTAAACGTTTCATAACAAAACTCATTAACACTTCCCCCATCTAAAGTATAAGCAAAATCAGCATTAAAGTATTCAACATCAAATAAATCTGCTCCTCGTCCAATTTCTTCATCTGGTGTAAATCCAACTTTAATATCTCCATGTTTTATTCCAGGATTAGCTTTTAAATAACTTAAATACTGCATTATTATTGCAATTCCTGCTTTATCATCAGCACCTAATAATGTATTACCATCAGTTACAATTAAATCATCACCAACAAATTCTTGCATATGTCCAAACTTGTCTAAGCTAATTGTTTTATCTTCATTTAAAACTATAGGACTTCCATCCCATTTTTCCACAACTCTTGGATTAACATTAGCACCACTATAATCTGGTGATGTATCCATGTGAGCGATAAAACCAACTGTCTTTGTTTCATAATCTACATTTGATTTTAAATGTCCATAAACATAACCTTGATCTAATTTAGTACTTAAACCTAAATCATTCAACTCCTCAATTAGCACCTTAGCAAGATCTAATTGTTTTAAGCTGCTTGGCGTTGTTTTAGAAGCAGCATCTGATTGTGTATCAATCTTTACGTATCTTAAAAACCTGTCTTTAACTTGCATTATAGACTCCTTTTCTTTCCAAGTATTATTATACTATATATTTTTAATAGTTATAAACCTTTTGATATCTTTTATAGATATACATCGATAATATTAACGCACAAAACTCGGCTACAGGTATTGCTAAAAAGACACCAACAACCCCAAAAAACTTTGGTAAAATTAGTAAAGCTATCAATATAAAGAAGAATGTTCTAGAAAATGATAAGACTGCAGAAACTTTACCATTTGATAATGAAGTAAATAAAGACGACATAAACATATTTACTCCACTAAAGATATACCCTATTGAAAACAATGTTAATCCTTGTTTAGATATTTCATAAGCTGTACTATCTTTACTTAAAAAGATCATTACAGCCTCATCATTTAATGAGAAAGTAAGAAAGACTATAATAATACCAGTAATAAATAAAAACTTCATACTTATTGATACTACTTTTCTTAACCCTTCATAATCTTGAGCACCGTATTTGAAACTTATAATTGGTGCAACACCTGTTAAATAACCCCAGTTAATTCCTACTTGCAGTAATTGAACATATAAAATAATCGTAAACGCTGTAACTCCAATTGTCCCAACTAAATCTAATAAAATAACATTAACAAGTATAGTTGTTATTGCAGTTGCAAGATTAGTAACAAGCTCTGACACTCCATTGGACATTGCTTCAATAATTAGCTTAAAATCATTAAGTGGTTTTCTAAAATATAAATTACCTTTTTTATTAAAGGCAAAGAATATTATAGCTATAATAGCTGGTAATAAATTTGCAATCCCTGTTGCATAACCAGCACCTGCTATTCCTAAATCTAACATTGAATCAGAAATAAATACATAATCTAAAACAATATTGGTAATACCACCCGTTAAACTTACTAGAAATCCAAATTTTGGTTTACCTGCAGTTACAAATAAAATATTAGCAAATGATTGTAATATAAAAAATGTTGGAAAAAGCGATAAAGCTTTTAAATAATGGTTTGCATAGCTAAATAATGTTGCATCCGCCCCTAAAAGTAATGTTATATTTTCAGAAAAGATATTTAACACTAAAGACAATAATATACCTAGTGTTATTCCTGTCAGATATAAAGTACTTAAAAATCGATTGGCTTTATCATAATTATTTTCACCCATTAATTTACCAATAATTGCTGTACCACCACTTGCAAGCATCAGCCCTATTGCAAATGTTAAATTAAATACAGGTACTATAATATTGATTGCTGAAAGAGCAATATCACCTGCAAATCTAGCAACAAAAACTCCGTCAATAACATAGTATGATGAAGAAAAAATCATCATTAAGATTGTTGGAAATGTATATTTAATTAATTTATTAAAGTTATAATCATTCCCTAATACATTATCATTCATATTTCACCTCTATATAATAATAGTAGAGGAATAAATTATCCCTCTACATATTTTATTTTATTCTTGTTCCATTTGGTAAATTAACTTCTAATACTTGTACTTTACCATCATTATCACCTGCTAAAACCATTCCATTAGACTCTACTCCTCTAATAGTTGCTTTTTTCAGGTTAATCACAACGATTACTTTTTTTCCAATTAAATCTTCAGGTTTATAACTTGATGCTATACCTGATACTACCTGTCTTATTTCACCACCAATGTCAATTTGTGATATTAATAATTTATCAGCTTTTTCATGTTTAACACATTCTTTAATTTCACCAACTACCATTTCAACTTTAGTAAAATCATCAAAAGCAATTTCTTCTTCTGTTTGTACCTTAATAGCTTGTGGTTTATCAGCTTCAATTTTTTCTAACATTTCAGTTTCATCAATTCTTGCAAATAAGATTGTTGGTTTTTCCACAACTTTTCCATTTTGAAGTTTATTAAATTCTAAACTTTCATATGTATCTAAATTAGTATTAATTTGTTCTAAAATATTAGCACTTGTTTTTGGTAAGTAAGGTTTGATTAATACTGCTCCAACTCTAATAGCGGCTAATAAGTTATATAATACTGTTTGTAACTTTTCATTATTTGCTTCATCTTTTGCTAAAACCCAAGGTGTAGTTTCATCAATATATTTATTACATCTTCTAAATAAAGTCATTACATGTTCTATAGCTTCTTGTACTTTTAAATCAGTCATTGATTTATCTACTAATTTAACTGTTTCATTAGCTACATTAATTAAATCTTTACTATATTCATCTTCAATACCATGATTAATATATTCACCATTAAAGTATTTATTAGTCATTGATACTGTTCTATTAACTAGATTACCTAAAACATTGGCTAAATCAGAATTAATTCTTTCAATAATTAATTCATAAGTTACTGTTCCATCATGAGCAAAAGGCATTTCATGTAACATGATATATCTTACCGCTTCAACACCAAAGTATTTTGTAAGTTCATCAACATAGATTGCATTTCCTTTTGATTTACTCATCTTACCTTCGCCCACTAATAACCAAGGGTGACCAAATACTTGTTTTGGTAATTCTACATCTAATGCCATTAACATAATTGGCCAATATAAAGTATGGAATCTTAAAATATCTTTACCAATTAAATGTACATCTGCTGGCCAATATTTTTTAAATAATTCACCATGATTTCCATCAGCATCAAAACCTAAACTTGTAATATAGTTTGTTAAAGCATCAATCCATACATAAACAACATGTTTAGGATCAAAATCTACTTTAATACCCCAATCAAATGTTGTACGAGATACACATAAATCTTGAAGTCCTGGTTTAATAAAGTTATTAATCATTTCATTTTTACGAAGTTCTGGTTGAATAAATTTAGGATTATCTTCAATATGTTTTAATAAACGATCTGCATAAGCACTCATTCTAAAGAAATATGCTTCTTCTTTGGCTTTTTCAACATCTTTTCCACAATCTGGACATTTACCTTCAACTAATTGTGCTTCAGTAAAGAATGATTCACAATCTTTACAATATAAACCTTCATATTCAGATTTATAAATATCACCTTTTTCATATAATTTTTTAAAGATTTTTTGCACTTGTTCTTTATGATAGGTTTCTGTTGTTCTCATAAAGCGATCATAAGATAAATCCATGATATCAAATTGATCTTTAATAACTTGTGCTGTTTGATCAACATATAATTGTGGGTCTATACCATGTTCTTTTGCAGCATCTTCAATTTTTTGTCCATGTTCATCAGTTCCTGTTTGAAAATAAACATCTTTATTTAATAAACGTTGATATCTTGCAATAGCATCACCTAATACTATTTCATATACATTTCCAATATGTGGTTTAGCAGAAGCATATGCAATTGCTGTTGTAATATAATAACTATTTTTATTCATATTTCCTCCTAAAAAAATATAAAAGGTGATCCCAAGGACGCATTATGCGTGGTACCACCTTAATTTATAACTCAATCTCTTAACGCGAGCAATACGTCAAACCCTACTTATCGAATTTGATGTTCAAAGACCATCTTCATTATTATTAACTATAGTGTTTCACCAACCCACTACTCTCTTAAAAGTATCATAATAATTACTCTTCTTATCATTACTCATGTATGATAACATAATAAATATTTTCTGGCAATAATTGATGTTTTAATTAGAAATAAAAACTATATTTATGCATTATATTTGTATCAATACCAAGTATCATATACATAAATATTTTCATGTGCCTCTCTATTTACTAACAACACTTCTATCATTTCTATTGTATAGTCAATATCCTCATAATATGAGTTATCATATTCCATTGACCCAAAAAAGAAACCTTCAACTCTTGGCAATAACTTTTCAGCTAACTCTTTATTTTTTCTCACTTCATAACAAGTTTCTAATAGTTTAATTAATACTTTTTCATCTATTTCGATTTTTTCACAGCTTTCTAATCTTTTATTTGGGTCTTTCACCCTTTCAAAGTATCCATGTATATGGTTAGCTTTACGCCAATAAATTTTTTCTTGTAATTCTCCATAATTATTTTTACTATATAAAAACATATCTAAACCCATTTTTACCTCATTTCTAATGTTGATAACCAATCATTATTTATCCATATACTATTATCATCAAGATATGGATTATTAGGATTGATAAATCTTGCATCATATTGATCTTCTAATTTTTCATCAACTATATAGTCTATTATTAATTCATAACTGAATTTATTTATACCGACTAAACTATCCTTGATTAATGCTTCATGTTTTCCTAGCTTAATATCTTTATCTAAATACCATTTATTTAAACCACTGATTCTATTTTCGTCATTTTCTTTAAATACTTCACCTGTAAAAATATCAACATATGTATTTGGTAGAATTAAATTATTATTTTCGACTAGCATTGATATTTGATATAGATCTCCATATTTAAATACTTCACTATAAGGTAATGCACCATTATCAATGATAAAAATTGGTGTTATCTTTTCAAGATAATCACTGTGATTACATTTCCAATCTATAAAACTGATACATTCATTATGATAGTCAATGTTAGCATTTACATTTAAACCCTGGCCTTGAAACATTGTATTATTTTCACTAATATTATCAACTATTAAATACTCATAATAATCAATTTGTGATTGATTTGACTCTCTATAACTTGCCACAATACCTTGATGGTTAATAGTATTATTATTTATTTGATATGCATAACTTTTTGCATAAGTCTTTAAATTTATTGCAGTTTCTAATTCACCTTCTTTATACATCTCTATCTTTATATTTGATTCATATTCTATTGGTCTATATGTTAGTTTTATATCTAATTCACTATTATTTACTAAAACATTTGTTGTATTGACTAACATATCATTAACATAGGTCTTAAACTCTCTTGTTTCATCTTCTAAGCATCCTGTACATTCTACATTAACTAATATTTCACTTTCTTGATTAATTTCATATATTGTGCTAAATACCTTGCCTATAAATGCAGTAGATTCATATGTTTCAATTATTTTAGAATCTACTATAGCTATATTATTAGCATTATCATACGCTATAACTCTAACAATGATTGATTTATTTTTCATTAAATACAAGGTTAGATTTGGACCATATATCTTATGGCTTGTATTGTTAAAGGTATTTCCTTGATCATATGATATTTGATATACAAAATATTGTAATTTTGATAATTCATCACTTACTGCTATATTTACTAGATCTTCACCATAATCAAACTCTACTTTAGGTTTTGTAAAATCTAATTTGTATGTTTCAGATTCTTTTATCGTTTCATTTCCTACATTATCTATTGCATATGCATTAAGTTTATAAATACCTTCTTTAGTAAATAATAATTCATTATTATTTATTAAGTATTCTTTATAGGATATATTAGTATCTTTTAGACCACTATGTTCATCATTAATATCAACAACAACATTTAATGGTTTGTTAGTCCAACCACTACTAGCTGGGCTATAGTTAATATTTGGTGGTTTTTGATCTATATAAAAACTATTAGATTTTAGTTCAACATGATTATTAACTTTGTCATAAAGTGTACTTATTATCTTATATTCACCTGTTTGATTTAATGTGAATTCTACATTATTTTCACTACTTCTAAAAAGATATTTTTTCTCTTTATTATTCACATCATAAAGAAAATAATCACCATGACTTAAAACTTGGTCTTCTTTTTTAATATAATTCTTATATGTATAGACACTTACATCATATGAATTTAATCTTGCATTATTACTGTGTCCCATATATTTATAACATGGAGCAGTATAATTTCCTGTTGTATGATAACACCAATCTTTACTATACGACATATGTATTTTATTGTTTTGATTCTCTAATGACCAATGTATTGCATTTGCAACATATTTTATTCCAGTATCATCATTAATTCTTACATAGTCATTATAGTCACCTTTAGAAACATATGTATTACCATTTTTAGTCCAACCTAATATTAAATAGGCATATTGATCTATTGTTTTCACTATATTTGGCATACTATAGGCTGGTATATAATTACCTCTTCCATAATCATATGCACCAAACTGGCTTGCAATATATGGTTCATAACTACTAATTAAACTTGCATCAACACTAATACTAGAATTTGCACTATATACATATTTATTAGTTCCATTTGGCTTATACTCACCAACACTCAAACATATTTCTTCACTATATGTATTAGCACCGCTAATATATTCTTTAGTCCAACTCTCATGTTCAAAAACTTGATATTTATTTATTTGAAAATACTTTAAAGTATAAACATCATCTTCCTTTATATCATCCACTACCACTAAAATACTTGTTGTATTTTGTAAATCGATATCAATTGTAATTCTATCTTTACTACTACCACTATAGATTAAGTCTCCATCGATTAAAGTCGAAACACTATTAACCCACCCCATAACTCCATTTAAATATACTTTTATATTTTTATGTGTTCCGTCAATATTTAATGCATTTAATTCAAGCTCAATCTCTTCAACTTTTATTTCCTTAAATATTTCAATAGAAAAATATCTTTGATCTGTTGGGTATATGTTACTACTTATTTGTAAAGGCGCAAGTCCATTTATCGCATCTTGGTTTACAGAATTATTTCTACTTAAAGTTCCTAAAGCATTTAATTTAAATATGATATTATTTTTATTTATAGCATTTAAATTATCGTCAAACCTTTCAGGTATAAAGTTATAATAATCTACCCAAGCTTCTTTGGAATAATATGTTATTACTTCACATTCACCCTCTGCTTTTATTCCAACATTAAATATTAATATCAGTAAAAAAACATATAATAACTTCATTCTTTTACTCCTTTAGTTAATTTATCAACATTTATCGGAATACTTAAATTTAACAAATCCAAAGTGAAATTAATCGAAGTATTTATAGTATATACATATTTTCCTTTACCAATTGCTTGTCTTAATATCTCAACCTCTAAATCAGGATATTTATCTAATAAATCTTCTACTAATATTTCTGAACTATCATTTAATCCATTATGTACTTCGATTATTTCTACAATTAGCGAACTTGCTTCATTAGCTTTTTTATAATCAATAACCAAACCTAACATACTTGGTATTACTAAGACAATAAAAGCAAAAACCCATAGTAGACCAAACATTTCAATTCCACTTTTCATTTTTACCTCCTAAAATATACTAATCATCATTATCATCTGCACAATCAATAATCCTAGCCATAAAAATAGATAATATGGCCATAATTGCTGTTTATCTAACTCCTTTTTATAATCTATTTTTATTTGGTTCGCTAATTTTTCATTAGTTATTTTAGATAATGAAGTAATCATAATATCTCGATTACTCGCTTTAAATCCTAAATTATATAATGTTCTCATTACCCTGGTAATATCATCAATGTTTTCAAATTTCTTTGCAAACTTTAAATATGGATCAATACTTGTACTCTCATTATGAGCTTGTTTTACTAGTTCTTTTAAATCATCTTTAAAAATATGTGGTGCGAGCTCAATTGATTTATTTAAGGCTATTAATACAGCATTTTGATGTACTAATATAGCTAGATTATTTAAATAATATGGAAACATAGCATTAGTCTTTTTTACCAATTTAAAATATTTGTTTTTCATAAAATAATAATTTGCTTTATAGCTTAATACAAAACAAATTAGACTTAATATAATATTAGTATCTGAAATCATTAGTACTAATATTAATATAAATAAACTATAGACGATACGATCTTTTAAATTTTTATTTAATCCCTTATCATTTACTTTAGAGACATAAAATTCATAGTTATTTTCTATTATTCTATTTTTTACTAATTCAAATTCTTTACTTAATTTTTCATAATCATACATATTCAAATACCATAAACTTATCCCTGGTATCATAAATAGATAAATCATTAACATATCACCTCTACTTTACTTAAATATCTTTCATAAAATAAAACCGTAATTATATTAGCAATAAAGAACACAAACACCATAAAATTAAACTCAGGACTATTTAAATCCATCATTCGACTATTAAACATTTTTTTTATCAATATAACAGAGCTAAGGTTAATAATTACCATATAATAAAAAACTTGTCGATTTGCTGCTTTTTTTGCTTTGTATTCATTAACACTTAATTCTAAATCTTCTATATTGTAGTAAAGATATTCAAATAAATTTTCATTATAACTACCCTCTTTTTTATAATTCTTTAATAATAGATGTAGTTTCTTTATTGCTTGATGTTGATATTTACTTTCAAGTGTATCTAAAGCCTGTTCATAATTAGCTGTCTTTTCTATAGTTTCAATACATTCATTCAATGATGATTTTAATGGGTCATTTACCAGTTCACTACAATCTTTTATAATTCTTAAACTATTTTTTCTTTCTCTAACAAAAATAATTGCACTTGTCACATAACAGATAATACTTTCCTCTAAATATTGATAATAGATCCTTTTCGCATTCAAATAATGATAGTAAGGTAATAACAATACTGCAATTAGTACTACAATTAATGTATAAATTACTGCATTTGTACTTAAGTACACTAAAGTACAAATTATAATAGCTAATAGCACACTATCCTTTAGATACTTATTTAAAGGATAGTTATAATTATATAGTTCCATTTTCTTTATTAATCCATAATAAGTATATTCATTAACAAACTCGATAATCTTAGTTGTTCTTAAAGCTTTAATATCTTTTATTATGTTATTATCATTCAGCAAAAATAAAATTAATACATTACTTAGTATTAAACCAAAAATTAGTTTATTCATAGGCTTTTATCCTTTGTGATAATGCTTTACTTGGTATTTTAAGTTTTAGATTTCTTTGATAAATTAAATTATTTTTGCATTCCTTAGATTCATAATCATATTTAAACTCCATAATATTACTAATATATCTTTTTACTCCTTGATCAAAACTCTTCTCTAAATAAACAACTAAATCTACTAAGCTGTATAATCTTAAATTTATTGATTCTAAACTAACATCTTCATTTTTGAGCATTTGTTTTACTCTTATACCTAATGCTTCACTACCCTTAGCATGAATCGTAGTCATCACAGAATGGCCAGTACTCATTGCATTTAATAGATCTATAACCTCTTCTCCTCTTGCTTCTTGTAGTAGAAGTCTTGAAACATTTTGTCTTAATGACATTGCAATAATTGCTGAGTAATCAAAATCTTTTTTTACTCTAAATGCTGTACATGAAGCTTTAGGATTTATCTCTTTTATATTAAATTCCATTGAATCTTCGATAGTAACAATGATTTGATTAGATGGAATATAAGTTGCGAGAAACTTTAATAGTTCTGTTTTTCCACTTCCAGTTTCACCAACAATAATGATATTAGTCTTAGCTTTGGTTGCTTTTATTAAAAAATCTATAGCTTCTAGTGTACAATATCCACTATTAACTAAATAATCTTTACTTAAGATTGATTTTTTAGTTACTTTTCTTAAAGCAAGTGATGTACCATCATGCGCTAAATGTTCATGGATAGCTGAAACTCTTAAGTTAATATCTTTACCAATAATATCACCTTCAAGACAGGGATTATAAGGGTTAAATTCTTTTTCCATTCTATTAGCTACTTGATTTGCAATTATATTTATATCTTCTTTAGTAATTTTTATTTTAGCTTTATAATGTCCTTTACTATTTGATGTAATCCATATTTCATTATCATTTCGACAATTAATATCTGTCACATCTTTATCTTTTAAAAAGCGATCTAGTGCTTTAAAGTCAATACTTGTGAAAATATCATCCATTTTCTTCATTAACCTTTGTTAACTTAACATCAATTGCTCTTTGATAAATGATATCTCTAATTTTATTAATGTCATAATATGAATTATCCTGATCACTTAATGATTCATAAGATACAATAGGTATTACTTCACCATAAAACTTTGCACGTTGTACTAAATCACCTTGATCATAACTTAAAGCTAAAACTATAATTGCTGTATCATTTTCATTATTTTGATCAATATTTTGACCATCTTTATCATAAACCGCTACTACTCTAGCATTCTTAACTAGTAATCCATATAGTACCTTTTCATCTTTTTCATCTTCATTTGTTGCATAACCTTGGAAATAAACATCTATACTCTGACCTTTAATAATTGAATTTGCATAGCTTGTTTTCACATCAACATCAATTGGAATGGCAACTTCATTGGCTTTTAAACTTAAACTATTTGTATCATTGATTTCATCTGTTTTAGTTAATAATTCTTTATAGAACATTGATCCTTTCGCTAATGCATTATAACTATTTACATACTTACCGATTAGTTCTTCTTCATTTAAATAAACATCTTCAATTACCATACTTTTTGGGATATCAACATAATTAATATCATTTATTGATATTTTACTTCCTGAAGCAATATAACTATTAGCAACTGGTATCTTTACAGGATTAAGACTTAAATTAACTAAATATCCATACATAAAATAAAGTAGTAAACTTGTTGTAAAAATAATTATAAAGCTTATTATTAACCGATATTTCTTCAACATTCAATCACCTCTTTTCTAAAATCACAACATTTGAATAATCAAATTTTACTTTATTATCTTGATGTGTACTCTCTCCACTTATATTTACCGCAATACCTGGAGGACTATGATTAGTTTTCATGTATTCCAACTTATGTAGATTTGATGTTGATATGTTTTTTTGAAAGTGTTTAAACCAATTATCTTGAATATATTCTTCATTTAAACTTAACTTATCATGGACAATTAAGTCCCCAAGATTTACACCATCTTTAATTATTGACATTTGTGTTTGTCTTACTGCATTGAAAACTTCATCTTTTCCAATAATGATATTGTTGTAAAAGAGTGCAAAGGCTATTAATATTGTCCCCAATATTAATACTCCAAAGATCTTAACAGAACCTTTCATTATCCTGTATATCCTTCACCGATAGTAAAAAGATTATCAATAGAACTACTTATACCATTTGTTAGTTGCGATACAAATCCCGAATCATCCATTGTGATATAACTTATTAATAAACCAATAACAATAACCGCGATAATTAATCCTCCATATTCTTGAAATATTTCTTTCATATTTTTTCTCCTTCTATCTATTTATTACTTCTTAAATTAATATTTCCTTATTTTAATTTTTTATAACTATTGTTTATTTTAAAAATTTTTATTCATCAATTTAAATTTATTAAGATTTTGTGTACAATAAAAATATGAATAAAAGGCTATTTACTACTCAAATCAAAAATATTGAACCAATTAAAGAGCTAAAGTTAACAAGTTATCGCATTATTTTTATTAATACTTCAAGCGATATTAATGTTATTGTTAATTTATTTTTTTCATCTCAATATTATTTACTAAATAGAGATAATGATTATCGATTAATTATTGATGGTAACACTAAAGTTGACACTATAAAACAATTAGTAAGTATTATTGAAACTGATTTATTATGTAAGGTTGATTATTATTGTAGTGATGTTATTGAAGATATTAATAAAATTACATATTATGAAGAAAAACTAGTTAACGATTTTCAACTAATTAATAAATATAACAAAGATAATTTTAATGATATAATATTACTTAAAACAATTGACGCCTTAAGTATGAATGAATCTATAGACTTTATGTATGATATTTTAAGTAAACATCCAAATTTAAAATTCAATGATGATAACCAAGCAATCTATGAAGGCTTTATTCAAAACAATTTAAATATTGCTGTAACAGCCCGTAACTTATATCTACACCGTAACACCTTAATATATAAATTAGATCGTTTGGTACAAATTTCTAACTTAGATCTTAGAAATTTCAATGATGCTTTAATTTATAAAATGTTTATTCTTTTATCATATAAAATCAATTTTTAGTTATTTTAACCAAAGATTTGATTTTTTTTTTACATTATACTTAATTTAGATAAAGGGGGCTATTATGGCTACATTAAAACTTAAAAATATTAATAAAACATATCCTAATGGATTTGAAGCAGTAAAAAACTTTAATTTAGATATCGATAACAAAGAATTCATTATCTTTGTAGGACCTTCTGGTTGTGGTAAATCAACTACATTACGTATGATTGCAGGACTTGAAGAAATTACAGGTGGTGAATTTTATATTGATGATGAATTAATGAATGATGTTGAACCAAAAGATCGTGATATTGCAATGGTATTCCAAAACTATGCATTATATCCACATATGACTGTTTATGATAACATGGCATTTGGTTTAAAACTTCGTAAATTCCCAGCAGAAGAAATTGATCGTAAAGTTAAAGAAGCTGCTGCTATTTTAGACTTAGAAACATTATTAGAACGTAAACCAGCTGCATTATCTGGTGGACAAAGACAACGTGTTGCGATGGGTAGAGCAATCGTTAGAAATCCAAAAGTATTCCTAATGGATGAACCATTAAGTAACTTAGATGCAAAATTACGTGTTCAAATGCGTACAGAAATTTCAAAACTACATCAAAGACTTGAAAATACAATAATTTATGTAACTCATGACCAAACAGAAGCGATGACTCTTGGTACAAGAATTGTTGTAATGAAAGATGGAGTTGTACAACAAGTTGCTTCTCCTAAAGAGTTATATGATAAACCAGATAATTTATTTGTTGCTGGATTTATCGGTTCACCACAAATGAACTTCATTGTTTGTGAAGTAATCGAAAAATTTGATGGAGTTTACTTAGTATTTGATAATAATGCTCTTCATTTAAATGATGAAAAGGGTAAAATATTAAAAGACAAAGGCTATGTTGGAAAACGTGTAATGATGGGTATTCGTCCTGAAAACTTACATGATGTTGAATTCTCATTAAAAGAATATAAAGATGTAATTAAAGCAGAAATTCAAGTATACGAACTTGTAGGATCTGAAGTTTACTTATACTTCAAATGTAACCAAACAAATATGGTTGCAAGAGTTGATCCAAATACTAACGCAAAAGTTGGAAGCACAGTTGATTTATACTTAGATTATGATGCAATTCACATCTTTGATATCGAAACTGAACAAGCAATTAGATAATAAATTAAATCCCATCTACTAACTTAGTAGATGGGATTATTATTTTAAAAATTTACCTGTAGCTAACATCATTATTCCTAAAACATAAATATTAATGGAATAAAATGTAAAACCATTAAACTTATATATCTTGCAATTATCATTAAATGTTGTTTTATAATTGAAAAATATTGATCATTTGTCGATACTATTACTTTGATTTTATCACTAATTATAAATGGCTTACGCTTCCTATTTAGAATCAAAAAACTGGTTATACGATTATTTTCTCCTTTATAATAAAATGTAAATATTAGATAATATGATTTGTGAAATGATCCACCATAACCAAACTTAATACGTGTAATCTTTTCCTTATAATCAGACCTTGCCCTTCAACTACCATTTTAGGACTTATAGCATTTAATATAGTACATTTCAAATCTTTAAAAAAAACGAATATCGTAATTGTACTTAAATCAATAAAAGCTATTCCCATAATATGTATATCATTTATAAATTTCAATAGTTTTACAATCTTAATATTGCATAATAAATATTAATATATAGTTAAAAAATATCACTAACAACTAATTAGTGATATTTTCTTGCTTATTCTGAAATATTTGTAACAGCTATCTCTCCAGCTAGTTTTCCAAATACCACTGATTGTGAATATCCACCTGATTGCCATGTAACTTCACCAGCTGCATATAATCCTTCAACAATAGTGCCATCATTTTTTAATACTTGTGTATTTTCGTTAGTAGCTACTCCACCTTTAGTCATATGAACAGCAGAGTTAACTTTTGTTGCATAGTATGGTCCTTCACTTTGTAATGGACGTTTTGGTGTAACTCCAAATTCATCAGCTGTTTGATTTTCAGCATGTTCATTATATGAATTAAACGTTGTAACTAAATTTTCAGGATTAACACCTATTTTTTCTGCTAACTCTTCTAGCGTTGCCCCTTCAATAAACTGTCCTAACCCATGTTGTTTTCTAACATTTGCATTATCTACAATTTTTTGTGCATCAAACACAGTCCAAACACTACCTTGCTCTAAAATTTCAACACCCATTTCTAAACCACCAGTAGCTTCATTAATGAAACGATTACCTTCTTCATTAATGAAGAAATTACCTGCACCATTATTAGATAAGTCTCTTCCTGGTAAAATTATCATTGGGAAAACACGAATGTTATCCATATTTAATAATTGCATATCATTTTCAACGAATACTGATACAAAGTCACCTGTTGTTCCTAATTGATTTGAAGTCATTAACACTTCATGCCCTGGAGCGTATTCAGCTAATAAATCTTTATTAGATGAGAATCCACCAGTTGCAAGAATTACTGCATCTGCATAGATATTATATGTTTCTCCATAATGTGTAGCAACTACTCCAACAACTTTATCATCTTCAAAAATTAGATTTTCTCCGGCAGTAGCTGTTCTGATTTCAACACCTAATTCATAAGCGTATTCTTCAAGTCCCCCTTGAATTTCTGGCCCTGCATAATGGTCTTGATCAGCCATATGATTTCTTCCACCGTAGTTATGATCTAATTCAACACCAAAACTTCTTAACCATGCATCAATACTAGCAGTTTCTTCTGCCCATACTTGTAAACGCTCTGGTGTTTCGCCAGCATTTTGTTTTGATTCAATAAAGGCTTCTACTGAATCTTCAACTCCATTAGCAATTTGTGCTTCTGAGTTAAATACATCATAGAAGTTTAAATCAAATTTACCATTACCTGATAAAATATCATATTTTTCAATTAATAATACATTAGCCTCTGGATTTGTTTCTTTTGCTGAAACTGCTGCTGCAAGACCTGAAGGTCCTCCACCAACGATTACAACATCAACTTTTGTGTCTTCAACAACAATATCTTTCTCAAGTGCACTTTGTGTAGAAAATGTAATATCACTACCTTCCATACCTGCAGCTACCATTGCTTCATTAACCGCTTTTTTTACTGCAAATGAACTGAATGTTGCCCCAGTTACAGAATCTACTACTGCTGTATTTTCAGCTAAGATTCTTTCTTCCAAGATTGGAAATGCACGCTCTATAACTACTAATGATTCTGTATTTTCTTTTAATTCAAGATCAACAATAGTGTTATCCTTAATTGTTACTGCAACAGTAATATCCCCATTATAACCTGAAGCTGTAGCCTCATAAACTTCACCTTCCGCTGTAGGTTCTTTAGTTGTAGCAGGTGTTACTTCTTCGCTTGAGCACGCTACTAAAGATAACAGTAGTGAAGCAGCAAGCATTAATTTTAATAAACTCTTCATATATACCTTCTTTCTCACAAGTATTATGCAATATAATTCTGCTTTTTACAATATTTTTGTGAATTTTTTATCACAATTGAACTAATGTATAATTCTTATGTTATTCAGCTTTTCTTAACCTAATCTTCACATTAATGCTTTATTATTTAACCATGAAGCAAGTAATGTTGTTTCTAAAGTAATGTAATCATACACATACTTTTTTCCCTCAATTTATAAACAAAACGAAAAACAGAAGCCACTCCCTCAGGCTTCTTTTTTCATTCTCAAACTCCTTTTTATTTCAGTTTCATTTCATCTTTTCTTAACCTAATCTTCACATTCATGCTTTATTATTTAACCATGAAGCAAGTAATGTTGTTTCTAAAGTAATGTAATC
>CAYJNO010000029.1:0-20423 GCA_964371715.1 uncultured Erysipelotrichaceae bacterium
ATAATAAAAAAAGACCATCGACTAATACTTATGTACTTTGTCAACGGTCTGAAATCACTTCAATGAAGTGATTTTTTTATTTTGCAGCAATTTTCTGTTGATATTTTTTCGCTAAATAAACAAATGGTGTATCTAATACACTTGTAATTACATAAATAATATATGTTGAGAACACTAATTCAACAATCGTTGAAGTATCATATATCCCACCAAATGCAAAGACTGTAAATAATATTGAATTCACTAATTGAGAAATTAATGTAGATGCATTATTTCTAATCCATAATCCTTTATTCTCATCTTTGTATATTTTATTTGTTATTGACCATACCTTATGGTACATCCATACATCAAATACTTGTGCAATAGCATATACACCAAGACTTGCCATCATCAATCTTGGTGTATTCGAAAAGATTATTCTAATACTCTCACTTGCAAAATCTGCACTACTAGGCGTATATAACAACCATGATTGTGAGATTAATACAAAGGCGATATTGGTAAATATACCAATTTTAACTGCTTTATTTGCTGCGTTTTTACCACTTGTTTCTGATAATATATCAGTAACTAAGAATGTTGACGCAAATAAGATGTTTCCAAGTGTTTGTTCCATTCCAAAAGCATTTATTAAGATTAAAACCTCAATATTAGCCGTGATTGTTGCTATAGCAGTCCACACATAACAGCCTTCTTTACCTAAAAAACGATAGGCTAAATAAACTGTTGAATAGATCACAATTAGTGATACTATTAATAAAATTTCATTACTCATTTTCTACTCCTTTATAAAATTAGGACATATTAAAACAAAAAAAGTGCACATAGAAAATGCGCACTACAAATAGTACATTTCCTAGTTTTGTTTATAGACAGGATGGTTACGAACTGTCTTTTACTTATGTCTTACCAATTATACATAAAACCTAGAAAAGTTACAAGATTTATAAAATGTAATTTTTTTCATTTAATGTAATATTTTCATCTTTCTATTGACATCTACCAAACACTACTATAATATTGACTTATAAGCAAAGAAAAGAAGAGTAAATTTAATAAAATTTCAAAGAGAGTTCTCATTTGGTGAAAGAGAATAAATTAAGTTAAATTGAACATGGTCTTGGAGCTCCTTATTGAGGTTATATAACTTAGATAATGGCGGATGTACCCGTTATAGTACTAGAGTTTAGTAGTTTTGAACTCGATGAGGTTCTAATAGCGATATTAGAATGAACTTAGGTGGTAACACGATACAATCGTCCTATATATAGGGCGATTTTTTTTATTGGAGGACATGATGATAAAACTTATTAATATACATAAGCAATTCACATCAAATGAAAAAGTTTTTAAAGCAGTAGATGATGTAACTTTAGAAATTAATAGAGGCGAAATTGTTGGAATTATTGGCTATTCTGGCGCAGGTAAAAGTACTTTAATCAGAATTGTAAATCAACTTACTACACAAGATAGTGGTCAAGTAATTATCAATAATCAAGATTTAGGTAAATTAACGAAAAAAGAAATAGAAAAATTAAGACAAAAAATTGGAATGATATTTCAGCACTTTAATTTAATGTGGTCAAAAACAGTTAGACAAAATATTGAACTACCATTAATTATTAGTAAAATACCTAAGGATATTAGAGAAAAGAAAATTGATGAACTATTAAACCTTGTAGGATTAAGTGATAAAGCTAACTCATATCCAAAAGAATTATCTGGTGGTCAAAAACAACGTGTTGCAATTGCAAGAGCACTTGCAAATGATCCTAATATCTTACTTTGTGATGAAGCTACAAGTGCACTAGATCCACAAACAACTGATGATATCTTAAAGCTATTAAAAACAATTAACGAAAAATATAATATTACAATTTTAATGATTACTCATCAAATGCATGTAGCACAAACAATTTGTCATAAAATAGCTGTTATGTCTGATGGTAAAATTATTGAAGAGAATGATGTTAAAAGTATATTTGAAAATCCTAAATCACCAATTACAAAAAAATTTATTCAAGTTAATGATGCAATAAATATTGATGATTTAAATCAAAACTTATTAAACCAATATCCAGAGTGTCATTTAATCAGAATCACTTTTACTGGTGAATTAACAAATCAAGCAATTTTGTCAAAAGTTATAAAAGAAACTGCAATTGATGTAAACATCGTTCATGCAAATATAAACAACACAGCAAAGGGAGCTATCGGTTCAATTTATTGTGTTATAGATGATAGTCTTGAAAATTTAAATTTATTTATTAATAAACTTAAAACAAATAATGTATATGTGGAGGAAATAAGATGATCGATATTGAATTATTTACAACATCAATAAGTGATACTATTTATATGACTTTTGCTTCATTATTTCTTAGTGTATTATTTGGTACTATTATTGGTATTATTTTATATCTAAGTAAATCTGATGGTTTAAGACCTAATAAATATCTTAGTACAATTATTGATTTTATTATCAATGTGTTAAGATCTATCCCATTTATTATCTTATTAATTATTCTTATGCCATTGGCAAGATTATTAACAGGTTCAATTTTAGGAGCTACCGCTTCAATCCCTTCATTAGTATTTGCAGCATCACCATTTTATGCTAGACTTGTAATTTTAGGATTAAATGAAGTTGATAAGGGTGTAATTGAAGCCGCTAAATCAATGGGAGCAAGCACTAAAGATATTATATTTAAAGTTGTAATTAAAGAAGCAATGCCCTCATTAATATCTGGAATTGGGGTTTGTGCTATATCTTTAATTTCATATACCGCAATGGCAGGAGCTATTGGATCTGGAGGACTTGGAAATCTAGCTTATATGTATGGTTACGCAAGATATAATCCATTAGTACTATATTTAGCAACTACTATTATCGTTATTATTGTCTTTATTATTCAAGCAATAACTGATTATATAGTTAAAAAAATAGATAAAAGATAGAGGAGAAGAAAGATGAAAAAATTATTAAAAGTATTATTTGCTACATTTGTAACCCTAACTTTAGTTGCTTGTTCAAGCGACAAAAGTGAAGAAGAAAACTTAATAAAGGTTAGTGCAACTTTAGATCCACACGCAACTATTTTAGAATTTATTAAACCAATTCTATTAGAAGATTATGGTTATGAATTAGAAATCATTGTTTTAGATGATTACTTTATTTTCAACCGCGCATTAGATAGTGGTGATGTATTAGCTAATTACTTCCAACATGTTCCTTTTTTTGAGGGAGAAGTTGAAGCAAATGGTTATGATATTGTAAATGCTGCAGGCATTCATATTGAACCATTCGGTTTATACTCAAATGAAATTTCTGATCTTTCAGAATTAAAAGATGGTGATAAAATCATTATTGGTAACTCAGTTGCTGATCATGGACGTATTCTTACAATATTTGAAAATTTAGGCTTAATTAAACTTGATGAAAATGTTGTAAAAAATGAAGCATTAACTTCTGATATTGTTGAAAATAATTTAAATTTAGAATTTCTAGAAATTAAACCTGAATTATTATATACTGCTTTAGTAAATAACGAAGGAGCTATAGTTGCAATTAACGGTAACTATGCTTTAGCAAATGATTTAGTACCTATTGAAGATGCATTAGTATTAGAAGAAGGTGGTCAAGATAACCCTTATGTTAATATCCTTGCTGTTCAATCAGAAAATATAGACGATCCACGTGTCAAAGCACTTGTTGAAGTCTTAAAATCTGATGATGTTAAAGATTTCATTAATGATACATACCAAGGTTCTGTAATTGTAGCAGAATAGAAAAACAAAAAATATTCAATACATAACCGTATTGAATATTTTTTTATAATATCATCTTATCACTTAGTTCTTTACTATTCTTTTCTGCGAATAATCTCATTATATCTTCAAGCGTAAGTTTTTCTTTTTCTTCTTTATTAAAATCATATATCACTTCGCCATCATTCATCATAATTAAGCGATTTCCATACTCTAATGCATGTTTAATATTATGAGTAATCATTAGTGTTGCGATATTATTTTCTTTAATAATATTATCAGTTATCTCCATAACATGTTTTGCCGTTTTCGGATCTAAAGCTGCTGTATGTTCATCTAATAACAATAGTTTAGGTGGTATAATTGTTGCCATCAATAAAGTTAACGCTTGTCTTTGCCCACCGCTTAATAATCCAACTTTACTACTTAAACGATTTTCTAAATCTAAATTTAATAAACTAAGCTTAGTTTTAAAGAAATTTTTTTCACTATTTGATATTTTTGTCTTAAAATACTTTTGATATATACTTTGATTGTGTTTTCCCCTGCGGTATGCTAATTCAAGATTTTCTTGAATACTCATACTTGGTGCAGTACCTTTTAGAGGATCTTGAAACAATCTACCAATATCTTTTGCCCTTTTATATTCTTTAAGTTTTTTTATTGATACTCCATCTAATATAATATCACCTTTTAAACTTTCATAACTCCCGCTAATACAGTTTAATAATGTCGATTTTCCTGCACCATTACTTCCTATAACACTTACAAAATCACCTTCATTAAGAGTCAAGGAGATATTATTTAAAGCTTTTTTCCTAAGTGGTGTACCTTCGTTAAATATCATCTCTAAATTATTAATTTTTAACATATTTTTCTCCTTTAAAGATAGTCTTTCTAATTGTAGGAAACAGTATTGCAAATATAACTAAGATTGCTGTAAAGAGTTTAAAATCATTTGGATTTAATCCAACACTTAAGGCAATAGCTAATATAATACGATAAATTATTGATCCACATATTAAAGCAAAAAAACTATTTTTGATTGATTTATGGCCAAAAATACTTTCTCCTATAATAATACATGTTAATCCAATAACCATCATCCCTGTACCACTTGAGATGTCATAAAAGCTTTGATATTGACTCATTATTCCAGCACTTAATGATACAAGTCCATTAGCTAAACATATGGCTAGTATTTTCATAGCTTCACTATTTATTGACGATGCTTTAACCATTGCTTCATTATCACCTGTTGCACGAATAGCCATTCCAGTTTGAGTTTTAAAGAAGTAATATAACACTAAAGTAATACTTAAACTTAAAATAAATATTAATATTAAATCATCATATGAACTACTTAGATTAAAGTTTGATAGTAACCTAGAAAACAATGAAAAGATACTATCATAAGCAAATAAAGAAAAGTTAGGTTTACCATCTGCTATTCTTAAAAATATTGAATATAATCCACTAGCTGTTAAAATTCCCGCTAAAATATATTGTATTTTAAACTTAGTATGTAAGATCGCGGTAATAAAACCTGAGATAAAACCTGAACATAGTGCAAGTATAATACCTAAGATTGGATGTCCATTAACTGTTAAGACTGCACTTACAACTGCTCCAAGCGTAAAGCTTCCATCAACTGTTAAATCAGGGAAATTTAGTATTTTAAATGTAATAAAAATTCCTAGTGACATGATTACAAAAATTAATGCTTGTTCAATTGAATTAATAATTATTCCTAGCTCCATAAAGTTCTCCTATTCAACAACTATTACATTGTAGTTTTCTTCTAGATATGCTTGTTGATTAAAACCTATTACATTAGCGGTATTTTTATTTAAATAGACATTTAAGTCTTCATTAAATACTTTTACAGGAATATCACTTACTTCTTTACCATTTAATACTTCAATCGCCATCTTAGCTGTCTCTTTACCTAGCTGTTCATAATTTATACCATAAGCTAAAAATGCTCCATCATATACCATCGAATCTGCTCCTACAAAAAATGGAATTTTAGCTTCATTTGCAATACTTGAGGCTTGAACCATTGCTGTTGCTACAGTATTATCTGTTGGTGAAAAAATAATATCGACTTTACTCACTAAAACTTGCATTGCCGTTTGAATTTCACTTGCATTTGTAACACTTATTACTTCTAATTCTAAATTATTTTCATTTGCATAACTTTCAACTTTTTTTAGATTACTAACTGAATTAATTTCACCTGAATTATAGATAAAACCAATTGTATTAGTTTCAGGATAAAGTGTTGTTGCTAAATCTAATAATAGTTCGACTTGAACTTCATCACTAGTACCAGTTATATTATTGTTTGGTTTATTTATATCATCTAATAGCCCAGCTTCAATTGGTGAACTAACTGCTGCAAACACAACAGGAATATCACTTGAAATCTTTAATGTCGCTTGAGCAACTGGTGTTGTAATTGGTATTATGACATCAACATTTGCACTTTTCATTTGTTCAATTATTGTAGGTAATAAACTTTCTTCACCATTAGCATTTTGAAAAAGTATTTCTACATCATCTTCACCATATCCTTGGTGTGCTAACTCTTCATATATCGCTTCTTTAATAGTATTCAATGATGAATGATCAACCAATTGTATAATTCCAATCTTTATTGTTTCATCATTTTCTTCACTACATCCTACTAATAAAATCATCATTAATAAACTCATACATAAAATTAATATTTTTTTCATCTTTTTTCTCCTTGTGATGTTATATATGTAATAGCTATTGTGCCCTAAAGAAAAAAACACTTGTCCTGGTTATAAAAATAACGCAAGGACAAGTGTTTGAATTACACATGCGGTGCCACCTTGTTTGACTTAAAAGTCCACTTTAGAATGCTATCACATCCCTAACCCTGTAACGTGGGTATACGTCTTAAATACTTGCCTTAGCGTTCTTCTTGCCTTCATAGGTCCATTTACTAGTCAGCTTTCTGTCAACCTTCCACCTTTGATCAACTCTCTATTAGCGCTTATACAAGTTTTATCTCCTAATCACTAGTTTAGAATAATTCTATTCTTTATTTAATTTTTTGTCAATCTATTAACTTCAAATATAATATCACAATACAAAATTTATTCACGATGATATAATAGTTTTATCTATAGGGGGGCTTCATGAAAAGAGAAGATAATGAGTTAATTAACTTAGCTGTTATTATTTGTTTATTTTTGTCTATAACATGTTTATTAGTTGCCCTTGCAATCTTATACAATTACATTATTCCATTAGATCAAACTACTGGTGAAGTATTGGATACAAGAGCTATTTCACTTATTCTGATATTTACAAGTATTATATTTGCTTATTTGAGTAGATTAATTGGCAATAATATTGCTAAAATCAGAAAAAATGAAGATATTTCTATTCTATCATCTTTCTCAAAAGATAAGATTAACACTTAAAAACTCCTATATAACATATAGGAGTTTTTATTATAATTAGTACTTTTCCACTATTTCTATTATTATATATGCAAGAAATGTATTAAATATATCGAAATCTAAATATTTAACTTTAATATCCATGTAGTTATCTGGAAATTTTATTATATTAATCGCTTTTTTTACCAAACTTACCTTACTTGTACCTGAGATATTCTTTACAATAGCATCAAAAAATTCTAGATTATCTTCACTTTGCACAATTTTTACATCCTTTGTAAATGCTGCTTTAATAGAGCCAAAAATATCTTTTTCTTCATAAATATTAATGGTATCAATTTCAAGGATATCCAAAATATTTTCTATTGCTGCAAACGTGATTTCATCTTTTGTTAATATACTTTTATTTAAATACGTTTCAAGCTGAAGATATATTTTATTATTATTTTTTAATCTTGTATCTAATATTGAGTTAGCTTCACACTTTAGCATTGTATTATATATAAAGTTTTTAAATGTACCTTTAAAATCTTTTTTAAATGTATATTTGTGACCATATAATTTTCCATAAGCTTTTAATCCATCATGATATCCTAAAGTCATATTACGATCTAATAAGCTTCTTTCAAAATTTAATATTGAACCAATATTTTCTTTAGGGTATATATATTTAACTGCTGGATATTTAAGTAAATGTTTATGCGTAAAGTTTATTTCTAAATCTACTAAAATAAAATTTTCAGCTCCCTTATTCAATGCTAAATCAAATGGTAAATTATCATAATAACCTCCATCAATAAAACTACCTTTATCAAACTCATATATTGGTAGTGCTGGAAAACATGCACTAGTACACATTAAATAATCTAAACCATTATCATAAAATTCTTCTTTACTTACATAGTATGGAGTTAATGTTGGCAATTTAACTGTAACTATACCTAAATCAATTTTTGATTTCTTTAGCTTTTCAATATTTAAATATTCTTTAATTAAGTTTTGTAACGGTAATGTATCAACCTTATATTTTTGATATTGAGTTAATACTTGTTTAATAAATTTTGTATCATTTAATAACTTTTCCATTGCAAAATCTTTTGGATATTCTCCGTTTAAAATATTATTTATACTTGCAACCTTCCATAATTCATATAATTTTTTTTCATCATGTTGCGCAAGGACTGTACCATTTAATGCACCAATTGATGTACCTGTAATAATGTCTATTTTTACTTTTTGTTCCATGATAGCTTTAATTACTCCTACTTGATAAGAGCCTCTAGAGCCACCACCACCTAATACTAATGCTGTTTTCATTTATTTACCTCTTTAGTTTAAATTTTGCTGTTATTGGAAAATGATCAGATGGGTAGCTATTATCTATTTGAAAATTAATTACTTCATGACTAATTAATTGAAAATCTTCATCATAAAAAATATGATCTATCGCATCTTTTGCTTCATTTTCAACCCCTCTAAAGTAATGTAAAGTATTACTAGATTTACTTGAAAATATCCCTTTATATTTATACGGTTCTTCTTGTAGTTGCTTTAATGCAGTACTTTTTAATGTTGTATTAAAATCTCCCATAATTATAGTAGAAGCATTAACCTCATTTTTAAAATTTTCGATTAACTCTAATAGTTTTTTTACTTGATATGTTCTAGTTATTGGAAACAAATGATCTAGATGAGTATTAACAAATAAATATTTGTGGTTATTATTATATAAATCCTCTACTATTGCCATAGTACAGATTCTTGGAAATAAACTTATCATGTTTTTTGACCCAATCTCAGTAGGTGATTCACTTAGCCAAAAGGTTTCCTCTTTAACTAACTTGAATCTTTTTTTAGCAAAGAAAATAATTGTTGTTTCATCATCTTTATTACTTCTTCCCTTACCAATACTAAAATAATCTATCAAAATATTATCTATTAATTTTTTATTTGAAAAAAGAAGTTCTTGAATTCCCATAACATCAAATTCAATTACATTAAACAGTGCTTTTATAAGTTTTAAACGTGATGAAAAACGATAGTTTTTCAATGTTAATATACTATCGTTTTTTAGGTTAAAACTAACAATGTTTAAATATTCTTTTTCCATTTATAATAATTTTATGATTTCATTTTCTATTTGATCCATTTCATCTACTGGTTCAAATCTTTTTACAACATTTCCATCTTTATCAATTAAGAATTTAGTAAAATTCCATTTAATATCAGGTGTATTCTCATATCCAGGCATTCTTTTTTCAAACATTTCCTTTAAGCGGCTATTTAAAGGATTTTTTTCATTATTAAATCCTTCAAAACCTTTTTTTTCTTTTAAATATTTGAATAGCTCTGTTTCATTTTCACCATTAACTTCAATTTTACTAAATTGGTTATATGGCAATTGATACTTTAAAACACAAAATTCATTAATTTCTTGATCACTACCTGGAGCTTGTTCGCCAAATTGATTACATGGGAAATCTAAAATCTCCAATCCTTTTGCATTATATTTTTCATGTAACTTTCTTAAATCTTCATATTGTGGAGTAAATCCACATTTTGTAGCTGTATTTACAATTAACATAACTTTACCTTTGTAATTAGCCAAAGATTCAACACTACCATCTACTTTTAAAACTTCAATGTCATATAAATTCATAACTTGTCTCCTTTATTTGATTATTACATATCTTGTTATTTTCAACAACAATTAACCTTTTTTACTTTTTATCGCTACTTCCGAATCCACCATCTCTTATGGCAGTTACATCATCATCAACTGTTAAGTAATATGCACTAAATAAACCTTGAGTAAATGCACTATGTTTATTTAAAACTAATGTTTTATCTGAATTATTAGTCATTTTAACCATTATATGTCCTTGATTTGCTGAATAATAATAATCACTATCTATAATACCTACTGTATTATCTAACATTAATTTATATTTAAAACCAAGTCCACTTCTTGGATATAAACTTAATACATAACCTTCGTCAATCTTAACTCTAATCCCTGTTGGAATAATTACACTTGATTTACTTTCAATTGAAATACTGAAAGGTATATAAAAATCATAACCCGCTGAACCTATAGTAGCTCTTTTTGGTAATGGTATATTATCAAATTCTTCAAGTTTAAACTCCCTTTTAAAGATATCTTGATAGTTATTATTAAATTGTTCAAAACTTACCTTTTCAAACTTTGCAATTTTCTTCATAAAATTCACCTCTTATTAATTATAGTCCAATTAAATTTAGTAATCTAGCAAATAAAGTGAAAATCATTATCCATATACTTTCTTCATTAGCTCCAAATTGTTGGACGAAACTACCTACCGTATTAGCAACTAATGGCATTGCCAATACAACAATAATATTCATTATAATTGCTGCTAATGCACTCCATATAATCGCTGCTTTTATTCCACCACGATTATTTGCAAATATTGCACTTGGCGCAACATCAAAATAACAAGCAATTGTTGCAGGTAATACAGCAAATACACTTACACCCATAGAGTTGATTACAAACATCGATAGTAAACTTACAGTTAAAGAAATAATAAAACCTACCATTAATGCATTAGCTCCATATGGAAAAATTAATGGTATATCTAAAGCAGGTATTGCTCCATTAACTAATTTATCCGATACACCTTTAAATGCAGGAACAAGTTCACTCATCATTAATCTTATACTATGTAATAAAAATGTCATACCAGCAGCAAAAGTCATACTTTTAATTAAGATAAATTCAAATACATTACCAGTATAGATTAATGCTTGTGATTCTTTGCTTATTAAAAAATATACTACACTATACGCTAATATCATTGAAATACCTGATGTAATAATTGGATCTTTTAAAAATTCTAAAGACTTTGGTAATTTAATTTTTTCAATATCCTCTTCTGGTTTATTAATTAAACTTCCAAATCTTGCCCCAAGATAACAAAATAAACTTGCAGAATGACCTATTGAGAAGCTTCTACTTTTTGTTAAGTTTTCAATATCTTTGACTAGTAAATTTGGTAAAATCATTGTTGATGCTAGATAACATATTATTGCGAAAATATATAATACAATTCCTGTAAGCTTTGCCTCTACACCAACCGCTAGCCATAGCATAGAATAAAAAAACATCATATGTCCTGTCAGAAAAACTGTTTTAAACTTACTAAATTTTGCAATTATAATATTTATTGATAATCCACATAACATTACAATACCTATTGCTGTTCCATTATCAATTAAAAAAGTCCCATAATCAGCAATTAACTTAAAATTACTTACATTAAACATTGAAGAAACTGCCATTGCTAAAGGCTCTAAAGAGCCACTGACTATACCAACACTTGTTAATAGACCAATAACACCTATCATAACTTTTAGTGTTCCACTAACAACTTTATCAATCGATTTCTTTTGAATGATTAATCCAATAAAAGATACTAATGATAAGAAGATTGCTGGATTTTGAAGTAAACTTGTAAATGAATTTAAAAAGTTCAACTAGTTTTCCTCCAATCTCTTTAATTGCCTTAAGCCATTATCAACAGCACTTTTGACAGTATCTTTATTTAATACATCATCAATAGGAATAATTACTTTATCACACATATTTGATATTTCTTCAAAAAAATGTGTTGAAGTAAAAATCAAATCACAATCTACTGCACTAATTGTCATAAGATCACAGGCTTCTACATCAGCATTTAAATTATAATCTTTTAAAATTTCATCAACTTGAATCTTCATTAATATACTACTTCCAACACCAAATCCACATACAGTTTTAACTTTTATTTTTTCCATAGTTTTCCCCTTTGTCTTAGATATTATTATATATATTATGTACTTATATTAATACTAACATAAATACACACTAATTTGATGTTTTCGATAATTTTAATTATAATTTATATAAAATTAAGCAATTTTTCTTATTTTTTATTTATACGCAAAATAATTTATGTGCATTTATTATTTTTTTTGCTACATATTTTTACTACTATATTATATGTTTTATAGTAAATAATCACCACTTTATTCTATATAGATTTTTCTAGTATATTATATTACACATTATCAATGCATATCGCTTTATGTCTTTAATATATTAGCTTATAATTCTAATATAAAAGAGGTAAATAGTATGACACAAAAAATTCTAGAAAACACTGATTCTATCTTAGAAAGAGATTCCGTAAGTAAATTACTTGATAATGTTAAGTTTAGAATTAAGGATGTTGGTTCCTTACAAATTAAGGACGAAACAGTAAAGAAATATAATATTGATTCTATTGAATTACTGTTTTGTTTAAAAGGTAATAGCCGTGTTAAAATCAATGAATACCAATATAATTTAGGTATTAATGATATTATGGTTTTAAAACCAAGCACTTTATTCTTTATTGAAAATCATGATTTAAAAGAGACTGAGGTATATTATATTTTATTTGATGTAGCACCACCAAATAAAGTTGATGCCGTGTTAAATCTTTTTGAATCAAATATTTATAATGTAAAAATTCCTGTTCGCATCGTTGAACTTCTAAATCTAATTCAAAGTGAAGCTTCAACACAAAATACTGGTTTTTACAGTAAAATTGGTGCTTTAATTAAGATTCTTGCAATAGAATTAATTCGTAATAAAGATCAACCTGTTGATGTAGAATTTGATGCTTTTTACACTAATACAAATAAGGAAAAAATCCTAAACAATTGTATTAACTATATAAATTCTAATTTAGATAAAGATTGTAGTATTAATTACTTAAGTGAACATTTTAATATTTCTAAGAATTATGTTTATAAAATTTTTATGGAATTATTAGGTATCTCTCCTAGTAAATATATTAATCAACTCAAAATGAATAAAGCTCAATCAATGTTAATAAATACCTCTAAAAGAATGAGTGAAATTTCTGATGAATTAGGATTTAAAAATCTTGCACATTTCTCTAAGAACTTTAAAGAATATACCGGAATTACCCCATCTTATTATAAGAAAAATAATTAACATTCTTAACATAAAGTAAATTAAAAGCCGTATTATAAAGTATCTTCATTTTATTAATACGGCTTTTAATTTATTCTGATATTATTTCTTTAGCTTTAATTTTTTTATCAATATAATTATTAGCTAGTGTATATATTATTGCAAATGTTGGTGTACCAATAATCATACCTGGTATTCCAAATAATCCACCTGCTATTAATATTGCAAAGATAATCCAAAGTCCTGGGAGTCCAACACTATTACCAACAATTCTTGGTGATATTAAAGTATTATCAACTTGCTGTAAAACTATTACTATACCGATAAACATTAGAGCATGTATTGGATTTGTACTTAGTAATAAGATAACCCCTGGAACAGCTCCAATAAACGGTCCAAAATATGGAATAATATTTGAGAAACCAACAACGGTACTAATGAATGCTGCATTTTCCATTTGGAAAATTGACATAACTATAAAACATAATAGACCTAAAATAAATGCAACACTAAGTTGACCTACAATAAACTTATTGAAAATATTTGCACTTAAATCAACAACTTTACCTATTTTAGTTGCAACATTTTCATTACTAAAAGCAACAACTACTCTTTTTGTACCTTTTCTAAGTTGTGCTTTTTGAGATATAAAATATACTGATATCACAATACCTAAAATTGTATTTGTTGAGGCACTAATAATACCTGATACCATTTCAGTAATTGAGTTTATTACTACTGATAATATATTTCCAAGTTCCGCAAACAATGAGTCTATTATCGCATTAAGTTGATTGATTATTTCACCCTCTAGATCCATTGATACAATTAATTCATCTAAAAAGATTGTAAGTTCAGTAGAATATAAAGATATACTTTCTATAATTCCAGGAATGCTTGAAATCATTTCGGGAATTACAAATGAGAACAATAATATAATAAAGATAATCGCTAATATATATGTTAATAATATTGAGATTCCTTTTCGCTTTTTATTCGGTGATACCTTATCCATTAAATTTGAAATAAACACATAAGGTTGATTAAGTAGAAATGCAATCACAAAACCTATAATAAAAGGACTTAATGTACTTAATATACTATTTACAACATCTAATATTGATCCACCAAAAAAACCTATCATTACCGCAATTAGTGTAATAACTAAGCAGATTGAATAGATTTTAATTATTGATTTTTCATTTTCTTTTAAATTTTTTAATAATTTCATAAATTACCTCTTTAAGTGATTATATAATTTTTTTTAATTATTTCATAGTCCTAATAGCTTTTATAACTTATTTGAATTAAAATTATTTTAATAGGAGGTTTATTATGATTGATTTTCAAAATGCAGAATATTTAAAACTTAGAAGAGTGAAGGACGATGACTACTCAAGTATCATTGATAAGATTTTAATAAATGGTGAAGAAATTATTTCTTGCTATAAAACAGTAAGAGATGGTGTAGTCTTCACTAATCGTCGTGTATTGGCAGTAAACCATCAAGGTATCACTGGTAAAAAGGTAGACATTACATCTTTACCTTACAGTAAAATACAAGTATATTCTATCGAGACATCAGGAGTTGTTGATATAGATAGTGAATTAATACTGTGGTACTCACACATTGGCCAAATTAGATTTGAATTTTTAGTTGGCTCTAATATTGCTGAAATTTGTCATACTATTTCTGATTTCATTCTATAAAAAATACCTATTCATACGAATAGGTATTTTTTATATGGTTAATAATATTACAAGAAATCCAATAAAATTATTTATTCCATGAAGAATAATTGGTGAAGCAATTGTTTCACTCTCCACATAGCACATACTTAAACAAAAACCAATAAAAGCATAACTAAAGAAAAATGTTAAATCCATATAGTTTCCAGAAAAAACTGATATTGCAACATGCATTAATCCAAATAAAATTGATGATAAAATCATTGCTTTTTTTCTAGAAAACATTCCAAAGATTGAAGCTCTAAATACTAATTCTTCGACAAGTGGAGCAAATACTACGATTGAAAAGAAACTTATAAATATATTATCTTTTACAAGTTCAGCTACTAACATTTGATTTTCACTTTCAATTAAGCCAAATATTTCCAAGACAATTAAACTAATAATCATGTTGCCAAAATATATTATAAATTGCCATTTAACTATTTTGATAAAAAATGTTTTGGCCTGTTTTTTATATTTTATAAATTCTTCTTTTAAGTATGTTTTATTCTTAAGAAAATAATATATTAATCCAATTGTATTTACTATTAGTAGTGTATAGTTATTAAATTGATTTAAGGTTAAATATTCTGTAAAGTTACTCAATACAATTGCGATTACTACTTGAAGAATAAATGTATACCATAAAAAATAAAATATTAAATTCTTTCTACCTAAAACCTTATCCATTAATTTCATAACTAATCTCCTCTAAATTTTGATTAATTCAATTTCTAAAATATCATATATATCAGATGAGCTACAATTCCTGCACATAGCCCACCTATAGTATGTGCAAAAATTGCACAACTTACTAAATTATTACATTTTAATTCGTTCATCATTGCAATATGTGTACTTAAATAACCACTCCAACACATACACATAGCAGTGAACACTGCTATTTCATTTGCTCCAATTAAGTTCTTACTAACCATATCAGGTATCATTCCTAAAGATGCCCCTGCTGATCCTAAGGCCGTTATTGGTACTGCAATTGCCCCATCATATGTAAATCCAAATAGTGGCTTTAAAATAAAGTCTAACTGTGCTGCTAACCAAGGTAAAAATGCAACACCTTCATAAGCTGCACCTGTATATGTACCAAGTTCTGATGGGCCATTAGTTAATACCATTACAAATGAACAGATAATTAAAACTCCTGGTATTATTCCAAGCCCCATTTTTACACCACTTTGTCCACCATCTAAAAGTGCATCCATAAAACGGTTTATTAGTGAACTATTTCTAATTATTCTTTTATCTAACTCTACTTTTCCTAAATCACTATCATCTTCTAAAGCTTCTTTTTCTTTACCAAATATTTTTATTGTTTGGATTAACATCAATCTTGTGCTTATTATACTTCCTACAATCGCTCCTAATAATCCAGCTAATACTGCCGAATAAAAGTTAGTACCATCTTGTGGTTGTAAACCTAACATAAATGTAACTACTATTAACCCCATCCCAAATGATGTACCAATATTTGCTAAAGCTGGTATTTGATATTTTTTGAAATATCTAACAAAATTTTTGTCATTTGCTAGTGCTAATATAGCAGGGTTATCTGATAAAAATGTAGTAATTATACCTACAATACTTGCACCCGGCATGCCATACAATGGTTTTACTAACGGTGATAGCAATCTATTAATTACTGCAACCACACCAAATTCTGTTAAAAGACCTGATAAACCACCTGCTAAAACAGCTATAGCCATGATATACCATACTGTATCCGTTAACAATGCAGCTGCTGTATTCATTAAAGTGTTTATAAAGTTAGTTAGTCCCATTTCACTTCCAATTAAATATGAAATAGTACCAAAGATAATTACAAATATTAACGTCTCTAAACTAAAGGCATTCTTTAATTTATAAGTTTCATTATCCATATATTCCCCCTATTATTTACTTACCTCTATTATTATATACATTTATAGCCTTAATATAAACACTATATATAAATTTTATTAAATTCATTTAATAATTATCATTTATGAAATTTTATACCAGCTATACACTTTATATTATCAATCTATGTAATTTTTATTCAATTTTGTAATTTTAAGTTTACTTTTACATTAATGAATAATATTATATGGTTAATAGTGGAGGATTTATGAAAGACTATAATTTATATTCTAAAATGGAATTTGTAAAAATGTTATTGAATAATACACCAATAGCTTATGTAATATTAGATAGAGAATATCGAATTCACTTTATTAACGAAAGTTTTGTTAAGCTTAGAAAATTAGACCCTAATAATACAATTGGTAATAAGTGTTATAATTTATCTAATGCTGGTGTTAGATGCGGTAATTGTGCTGTTGCAAAAGCATTTATTACAAAGGAAAATGTGTTAGTTAAAAGAAAAGACATTTTACATGATCAAACATTACGCTTTATTGACGATTATGCTATTCCTTTACAACTTAATGAAAAAGGAGAAGTAGAGTTTATCTTAGAAATAATGATTGATAGAACTACTGAAATGATTAAACGTGAACAAAGAAATAAAGATTATGATGAAATATTAAACATATTATCTAATTTATTAGAAGCTAAAGATAGCTATACCGCTAAGCACTCTGATAATGTAAGAAGAATTGCTTTGAACTTAGCTTTAGCTTGTAATTTAGAACGTGATCAATTATTAGATATTTCAATTGCAGCAAGTTTACATGATATTGGTAAAGTCAAAATACCTGATTCAATAATAAATAAACAGGGTAAATTAACTGATGAAGAATTTTTTATGATTAAAAATCACCCCGTCTATTCATATGAAATGTTAGAAAACTTATCAAGTTTTAACCATATTAGAGAAATAGCTAAACATCATCATGAACGTATTGATGGTTTTGGATATCCTGATAAATTAAAAGATAATGATATATCTATTGGCTCAAAAATCATCGCTATAGCTGATACATATGACGCTATTACAACAACTAGATCATATCGAAAGTCGCTTTCTCACGAATATGCAATTGATGAAATTAAAAGGGTTAGTGGAACGCAATTAGATTCATCTCTTGTTGATATATTTGTTGAATTAGATTTTACTAGTTTTAAAAATTCTATATTTGAAATACCAAAAAAATCTAAAGGTAATGTAGTAGAGAGAGTTATAACACAAGTTTCAAATACTGTAACTGAAGATTCAACTGAAATGAAAAACTTATCAGACTTAGATCTAAATAATTTACTACTGAAGATTTTTAATGCTACACCATGTGGATATATTATATTAAATAAAGATTTTAACTTAGATTATGCTAGTGATTTTGTATTTAAATACTTTGATATAGATGATAATGACAAATTAAAAGATATTATCATACATAGTACAAAAGATTTAATAGAAGAAACTTTTACAACAAAATCAATTACTAAAGCTACTAAAGAAATTATAAATAATAGTTTACATAAAATATTTGATATTTTTATTGTTCCATTAATTAATCATAACAATAGTGTTGGAAGTGTAATCCAGGTAATTATAGATCGAACTGATGAGATAGTATTAGATCGTACTAGAGCAAGTGATTTTAATAAAATAATACATATACTAGATGAAATTTATGACTCTAAAAAAGAAGATACTGATCATCAAAACCTATCACCACAAATCATTGAACTACAAAATCGCCTGAAAGAATTAATAGAGCGTATCTAAATTATGATTTATATAAGAAGATATTTTAAATATATTATTAGATTTATTTTATTATTTTTTGTTGTTATCTTGTGTGCAATTTTATTTATTATATTAACCCCATATAAAGCAGATGATATTGTAAAAGAAATTATCTTAGAAAATGATAATATCATAGAAGATGATGAATATTATATTATTAAGGGAGATAAAGATTCTTCTACTGCCATGATATTTTATCCTGGAGCACTTGTTGAACCTGATGCCTATATCCCATTAATGTATCAAATATCTAAAGAAATAAGCATTGATGTTATTATTGTTAAAATGCCATTAAATCTTGCTGTTTTTAATAAAGATGTTGCTGATAAAATTATGATGGATTTTTATGAATATGATACTTGGTATTTGTGTGGACATTCATTAGGTGGTGCAATGATTAGTGATTACGCTTCAAACAATGTTGATAAAATTGCAGGTTTAATTGTATTAGGTTCCCCTGTATATGGTGATATACCATTGGATAAAACATTAACTATTTATGGTTCTACTGAATACAACAATAAAGAACGTATTAATTACAATACAAATGTAATTGAAATAGAAAATGGTACCCATTATCAATTTGGTAACTATGGTATTCAATCTGGTTATGTTGAGCCAATTATCGAAACAGCAGATCAGCAATCACAAACCGTGGAAGCTATGAAAAACTTTATTAAATAAGGAGTAAATTTATGAATTTTGATATTAGGAATTTATTTTGGATTAATGAACCAAAAATGTATTTAGTAAGTGATGATAAAATAGAAATATTTACAGAGAGTCATACCGATTTATGGCAAAGAACATATTATAAGTTTAGAAATGATAATGCCCCAATGTTACAAATGAAAACATCAAATTGTGAATTTTCATTTACTGTTAAAGTTGAATTTGATAGTTCTCATAACTTTGATCAAGCAGGTATCATATTATACCTAAATAGTGAAAATTGGATTAAAGCGTCTATTGAATATGGTGACATGACTAATAGTTATTTAGGATGTGTAGTTACTAATAATGGTTACTCTGATTGGTCAACCACAAAAATAACTTCAACAATTAATTCACTTTGGTTTAGACTAAGTAGAAGAGATAGTGATTTTTGTGTTGAATCCTCAATGGATGGAATTAACTTTGAGCAATTGAGAATTTTTCATTTATTTAATATTACAGATTTTATAAACTTTGGTGTTTATGCATGTAGCCCTGAAGATGGTTCATTCAAAGCAACATTTACAAATTTTGAAATAACAGATTGTAAATGGAAGTTACATACTGGTCAACAACCAGATATTATCGATTAAAAAAATGTATGAGATTAAGACTCATACATTTTTTTTAGTCATCATTTTCAATACTTCTTTTAATTATCGCTCCATTAACTGCATTAACATTATAATCATATTCTTTAAAGTTTAGCTCCCATTCAATATCATAGGAAGCAATTCCATCGTCTAAATCAAACTCAACTTGAATATAGTTTATATCCGATTCATTAAGCCCAGCATCATTTAATGCAATTTTTTTAGCTTCATCACTTGAAATATATTCATTATTAGTAGATACATTAGTATTCAAATGCTCTAAATCATAATCGTAACTGATTATATTTCCTGTTACTGCATCAATTTCATAATCATATTCTACATTTTCACTAACAAAATCAACATCATATTCTGCTCTGTTATTATCATAACTATAATTAACTTGAATATAGCTTACATTAGATTCATTTACATTTGCATGTGCTAACGCAATTTCTTTTGCT
>CAYJNO010000030.1:0-19421 GCA_964371715.1 uncultured Erysipelotrichaceae bacterium
AGATAATAAAAAAAGACCATCGACTAATACTTATGTACTTTGTCAACGGTCTGAATAGCTAATCATTTTGATTAGCTATTTAATTTACTTTAATTTCCAAATATCATTATTATATTGTTCAATTGTACGATCACTTGAGAAATATCCCGCTTTAGCAATATTAACTAAAGACATTTTTTGCCAGTTCTCATCATTTTCATACGCTTCAAAGATTTCTTCTTTAACTTTAATATAATCATTTAAATCTAATAATGTCATAAACCAATCTTTATTGATTAGTTCTTGATGCAATCTTGTAAGATTTGTTTTATTACCAACTTCTAATAGCTTTTTATCTACAATGAAATCTACTAATTCTTTAATTAATTTATCTTCACTATAGATGTCTTTTGAAATATAATCTTTATTTTCATAGTGTTTAATGACTTCTTCGCTGCTTTCACCAAATGTAAAGATATTATCATCTCCTACTAAGTCTGCTATTTCAACATTAGCTCCATCCATTGTTCCAAGTGTAATTGCCCCATTTAGCATAAACTTCATATTACCTGTTCCACTAGCCTCTTTACTTGCTAATGAAATTTGTTCTGATACATCACATGCTGGAATAAGTTTTTCTGCATGAGCTACATTATAGTTTTCAACTACAACAAGTTTTATATGTTTATTTACACTACTATCAGCTTCAATTATTGATTGTAGACATAATAGTAAATGAATTATATCCTTGGCAATAATATAAGCCGGAGCAGCTTTTGCACCAAAAATAAATGTTAATGGTCTTGTTGGAATATTACCTTTTTTAATTTCTAAATATTTATAGATAATATATAATGCATTCATCTGTTGTCTTTTATATTCATGTAATCTTTTAATTTGTATATCAAATATCGAATTAATATTTACATCAATATTTTGAGTATCTTTCAAATGTTTAGCTAATTGTTCTTTCTTTATATTTTTAATGTCTTTCAATGTATTTAACACTTTAACATCATCTTTATAATTTAATAATTTTTCTAGTTTTGTTGCATCTTTCTTATAGTCTTCACCAATTAGTGAATCTAAATAAGTACTTAACTCATGATTAGAATGTAGCAACCAACGTCTAAATGTTATTCCATTTGTTTTATTATTAAATTTTTCAGGATAAATCTTATAGAAATGATTTAGTTCCGTATTTTTTAATATTTCTGTATGTAATGCAGCAACTCCATTTACACTGTATCCAAAATGAATGTCAATATGTGCCATGTGTACACGATTATCTTTATCAATTATCTGTACGTTTTCATCTTTATATTGCAATCTTACATATAGATCTAATGCTTGTATAATATCAACTAAATGTGGAACTACTTCTTGTAGATAACTTAATGGCCATTTTTCTAATGCTTCAGCCAAGATAGTATGATTAGTATAAGCACATGTATTTTTTACTATTTCTATAGCTTCATATAAGTTAATTCCTTCATTCATTAATAATCTTATTAATTCAGGGATTACAAGTGTAGGATGTGTATCATTAATTTGAATTGCAACATATTTTGCTAAATCTTTAATATCTTTACCTTCTTTTTTTAAATTATATAAGATATATTGTGCTGCATTACTTACCATAAAATATTGTTGATATATTCTTAGTAGATGCCCTTCTCTTGTTGAATCGTCAGGATATAAGAATAAAGTTAGATTTTTTTGGATATCATTCTGATCAAAGTTTATACCTTCTTTGATAATTGATTCATCTAATGAATCAACATCAAATAAATGCAATTTATTAATACCTGAATTATAGCCTGCAACATCTATATCATATAAAGTAGATTTTAATACAAAGTCCCTAAATGGAACTTCAAATCCTACCTCTTGTTTTGTTAACCAACTATTCTCTTCTATCCATTTATTTGGATATTCCATTTGTAAATTATTCTCAAATTTTTGTTTGAATAGTCCCATATGATAATTTAACCCGATTCCATCTCCTGGAAGCCCAAGGCTAGCAATAGAATCTAAAAAACATGCTGCTAATCGTCCTAATCCACCATTTCCAAGAGAAGGTTCTGGTTCATATTCTTCAATCTCTGTTAATGATTTATTAACTGCTTTTAATTCTTCATTAACAGCATCAAATAAACCAAGATTAATTAAATTATTGCTTAATAATTTACCAATTAAAAATTCTGCTGAAATATAGTATAATTTTCTATTTCCGACATTAACATCTTTTTCAGCTAATTTAGCTTTTGTAAATCCTAGTAATGAAAGATAAATTTCATCATTTGAACAATCTTTTAATTCTTTATTTAATTTTTCTTTAATATATTTATTTAACATAATTTTTCTCCATGATTGAAGTCTAACATAGGAAATCGTTTTCCGCAAGACTTTGTATATTTAATTTATTAAAAAAAGCAACTATAATTAGTTGCTTTGCTATATATAATTATGCCTTAGCAGGCTTTACCATTAAATAAATAATATAACCAACCATTGCTGCTACTGCTAATAAACCATAAATAAATCCATCACCGAAAGTTCCAAGTGTTATAAATGTCCCTGTTTGATAAACGATGAATGCCACAATATACCCAACAGCTAATTGGAATAAAATTCCTCCAGCTAACCATTTTTTATCTTCCATCTCTGAATTCATTGCCCCAATTGCTGCAAAACATGGAGGTGTGAATAAGTTAAAAAATAAGTATGCTAATGCTGCACTTGCACTTAATCCCATAACTGCCGCTACCTCAGTTTCTCCACCAATTAAAGCTAATTCATCAGTATCAATGAAATTAGTAATTGAATATACTACTGCTAAAGTTCCTACAACATTTTCCTTGGCAATGAATCCTGTAATTGCAGCTGCTGCTAATTGCCATGTACCAAATCCAACTGGAATTAAAATTAAAGCAAATGGATTGGCTAATGATGCAAGAATTGAAGTATTTTCCATACCTTCAGCAACTACTTGGAATTGCCAGTTAAATGTTTGCATTAATTGTATTGCTGTATTACATAATAATATGATTGTACCAGCTTTTACGATGAAAGCTTTTCCACGTGACATCATTGAACCAAATGCTAATTTAATACTCGGCACTTTATATTCTGGTAACTCAATTATAAAGAAAGATTTTACTTTTTCTTCTTTTGTAATTTTCATAATTACTATTGCCCCAAGGACAATTAGTAACATTCCTGCAAAATATGATACTGTACTAACCCAAGATTCTCCACCGAAGAATACACCAGCAAATAATGCGATTACAGGGAATTTAGCTCCACATGGCATAAATGGTGTTAACATTGCTGTTGTTTTTCTTTGTTTTGTACTTTTGATAGTTCTTGTAGCCATAATACCTGGAATTGCACATCCAAGACCGACTACTATAGGGATAATTGAACGACCTGATAATCCAATTTTTTTAAAATAACGATCCATTACTACAGCTACCCTTGCCATATATCCACAATCTTCTAATAAAGCTAGTAAGAAAAATAATACCATAATTAATGGTAAGAATCCTAAAACCGCACCTACTCCACCAATAATACCATCAACTAATAGCGATCTTAAAACATCTGATGTCGTTGCTGGTAAACTACCATCAACAAATTCTGTTATTACTCCAATAAACATTTCCAAATATCCTGCAATCCATGGACCAACATATGTTTGTGATAAGGCAAATATTACATACATAATACCTGCAAAGATTGGGATACCTAACCATTTATGTGCTAATACTTTATCAATTTTATCTTGTGCTGATAAGTCATTACTTTTTTCACTTCTTTTTTCAATTTTTGAAACTAAACTTTTAACTTCTTCAAATCTTTGTTCATCTGAAATGTGTCTTTCAGCTTCATTTTTTGAAGCTTTAGATGCTTCAATTGCTTTTTCAATTAATACTTTTAACTCTTTTTCATCTTTATTAATAGCTGAAACTTCAACTACTTCAACATTTAATTCTTTTTTAAGTTCTTCAACATTAATTTCAATTTCTTTTTTTCCTCTTAAATCTGTTTTATTTAATGCTATAACTACTGGAATATTTAATTCTAATAATTGAGTAGTTAAAAATAAATTACGATCAAGATTTGTTGAATCAACAATGTTAATAATTACATCTAAATTTTCTTTTGTGATAAAATCTTTACTAATTTTTTCTTCTTTTGTAAATGGTGAAAATGAGTATGCACCTGGTAAGTCAACAATAGTAATGTCTTGATCAACATTTAATTTTAATTTGCTTTCTTTACTAGATACAGTAACTCCTGCCCAGTTACCAACTTTTTCATTTTGCTTTGTTAATAAATTGTATAGTGTTGTTTTACCACTATTTGGATTCCCTGCTAATGCTATTCTCATACTTCCTCCTGAGTTAGTTAAAGCTAACAATAATATTCTAGCATTATCCTATTTTTTTGGCAACTATAAAAACAATTTTTTTCACAAGCATTACACTAATGCCTAAAAAAACACATAACTATTTTTTTGTTATGTGTTTTTTATTTATTTTCCAGTAATTTAATAAAATCATTTTCTGATAGTGGTTTATTAAAGTAATATCCTTGTGCTATATCACAATCAAAGCTTTGTAGTACCTTCATTTGTTCAACAGTTTCCACACCTTCACATACTACTTTCATATTTAGTTTTTTTACCATTAAGATAACAGACTCTAAAATTACATTCCCCTTACCTTCTTTGATATTATTTTCTAAGAATGCTTTATCTAATTTTATAACGTCAACATCAATTGAATTTAAACGATTTAACGATGATTGTCCAGCGCCAAAATCATCCATTGATATTTTAAACCCAGCTCTTTTAATCAACATTACCTTAAGTGAAATTAATTCAGATTCACTTGTTAAACTGCTCTCTGTTACTTCAATCTCTATTTCATTTGCTTGAATACCATATTTTTTTGCTATTTCCTCAAGTCTCTCTTCTATTTTTTCAACCTCTACTGTTTTAGCTGATAGATTTACTGATATTAAAGGTATATTATATTTATTACGATTTTTCTTCATAAAGCTACAAACTTCTTCAAATACATAAAGATCTAATTCTACTGTAAACCCATTTGCTTCAAATACAGGAATAAAATCACCTGGAAAGAATAGTTTATTTGATTCTGTTTTCCATCTTACTAAAGCTTCAGCTCCAATAACCTTTAATGTCCTTAAATCTATTTTAGGTTGATATAATACATAAAACTCTCTTTTTAGTAATGCATCTTCCATTCGGTATACTATTTCATTATGTTTATCAAATGCAATTTGCATTTTTCTATCAAAGTGAATATATGTACTTTTATGTGATGTTTTACCTTCAATTCTTGCCATATTAGCTCTATCAATTAAATCATTTAATGGCTCTTTAATATCATAGATTGGATAAATACCAACAGATAATGTTAATTTATAACCTTTGCCTATAATAAGTTTAATTTCTTCAATCAATTGCTTTTCAAAAATATCTTTCAATAGCTCACTATTTTCACTTTTTCTTAATATTAAAAAGTTATCACCTACAACACGACATGCAATTCCCTTTTTACCATTATAATTAGCTTTTAATATTTTTCCAAATGTCTCAATAATCTCTGTTCCTTTTTCATAACCATAGATATTATTGATGATTCTAAAGTTATCTATGTCACATGATATTAATTCATAATCATATGATTTAGCATCCTTCAACATATCAAGTGATCTTGTTCTAAAATATTGTACTGATAATAAATTTGTTAAATTATCATGATTTGATAAATAAATTATTTGTCTTTTTTTATGTACTTGGAAAACATATGCTATTATTAGCATAATTGAAATCAGTGCTAAGATTAATATTATAATTTCTGTTCTAAAATCAGCTATTAGATTTTCAATTCTTACATCATTTAATATATTATTTGTTTCATAAGCGATAAATTCTTCAACAACACTATTATCTAAGTTATTAAGCATAACGTTAATAGCTTTACTTAATTCTAAGTCCATATCTTCATTTAGATATATCTTTAATGAACGAGTTATTGGTGTCCCATTAAGAACCATCTCATCTAATCTATAAGTTCTAATTAAATAATATGCTTCAATATCAGTTACAAGCATAGCTGAAATTTCATTATTTGTATAGGCTTGCATTAATTCATCTATTGATCCAAAAGCAATACTCATTTCATCTTTATAATTTTCATTTATCTCACTTGGTGATAAACCTGGACTATTAATATAACCAATATTCATTTTACCATTCAATTCTTGTTCTTCACTAATAAGCATCATTGTCCGATTCATATAAGTGCTTGAAGTCATATATCCTGTTAAATCATTATTATATTGGTTTAAAATAATATCATAATCATCTCTATTGACATCTTCTATAGCACTTATTTCAATTTCAAAACCATATTTAATACTTAAATAATTAATCAAGTTTATTTCTATTCCAATTGGTGTATTATCTTCTGTTAGATAATGATATGGATAATTTTCCTCATAAAACCCAACTTTTAAAGTAGATGAATTTAAAGCCTCACTTTCTTCTTTTGATAATGGTCGATAATTTAAATCATTATCCTCATAGTATTTTAAATTTAATTGTGAAGTTAAATTTGGGGTATTATTTACTACGTTTTCTAAAGCACTATTTAATTCTTTTGCTAGAGTTTCATTATCACCATTAGTTATCAAATATAATTCAGTACTACCCAAATTTAAAACAGTTTGATAATCTAATGTACTATTTAACGAACTAACTAAATATAAATCTGCATCATCTCGATAGTAATAAACATCAGGATCTCTACTTTCTAAATAATTTACTTCAATTTGATTTTTTTCAACATAATCAATTAAGTAATCATTCAATGTAACATCACTATATATTGAAATAGATTTATTAGCAATTGAAGACGGATCATTATAGTGATATTCAATACTTCGATCTTTTTTCGCTGCTAAGATAACCTGCTCTTTTATAAACACTGTTTCTATGTAATTAAAAATCTCTGCTCTTTCATTAGTGTAGCTTACAGGACCAAAGACATCAATATCACCATTTTCTAATGCTGATATTCCTTCATCAAAATCATATGGTAAAAACTCAAAATTATAATCTGTATAATTTTCCATTTCTAATAACAATTCATAGCCATATCCTTTATGATCAATTGAGTTTATATCATCAATGATTCCATAGTTTGGTTCATAACCAATCACTATTGTTTCTACATCTTCATTTGCGTATTGAAAGCTAATCGTCGTAGATAATACAAAAAAGAATATAGCAACAAATAGAGCTATATTTTTTAAATTGATTTTTAGTTTATTTCTTTTTAATTGGACCATCTACTCACCTTTACTTTTATATTTTACATTTATTTTAGTTATTTGTGAATTATTTTTTAGAAACATTTTAAAAAAAACCCAATAAAATGATAAACATCATCTTATTGAGTATCTTTTTATGATAATTGTGTAATTTCTTCTTCTAATTCTTTAATATATTCTTTTATATCTTCAATTTCTTCTTCTAATTGTTTAACGCCTCTTTCTGAAATAGTACCTATTATTTCATTTTTTAAACGCTCAATTGCACGTTTTTCGCTTTCAATTTTAGCTTGTAAACTTGATTTGCGATTTGCTAATCTCTCTTGATACATTGCTTGACGATTATTGTTGAATGCTGTTAATCCTTCAAAGTAATTATCAGTTAAAGCTTTAAATTTTACCCAGTTAGAATTTTCATTTTCTTTACCAGAAAAACCAATTGATTTCCATTTTGATGTGAACTCTTTCATAACTTCAGTATTTTCAGTATTATAGTACTTAGTGTTTACTACTGCTTCAACTTCACTGATTAAAGCTTTTTTTGCTTCATCATTCATTTTGTATTGTTCATCTAATGCAGCAAAATGTTTTGCTTTATTATCATAAAACACTTGTCTTAATTCATTAAAAGTATTCCATAATGTATCATCAAACTCACGACCTGAACTTCCAGCTTCTTTCCACTTTTTCATGATTTCATTTAAACGATCACTTGTAACTTTGTAATCTATTGAATCTTTTAATATTTTCACTTCTTCTATTAGCTCTTCTTTTAACACTTTTGAAGCTTGATATTTTTCTTGTAAATTTTTGTAATTTAAAGCTTTCATGTCATAGAAGTTTTGTCTTGCTTGATTAAATTGACCCCACAATTCATCATCAATTTCTCTTCCTGCACTACGAATGCTTTTCCACTCACTCATTAAGTCACTCATAAGTTTTGTAGATTCATTTAAATTTTTACTACTCAACGCTTCATTTGCTTTTACAATTAAAGCTTTCTTTGCCTCTTCATTTAATTTTTGTTCTTCTTTCACTTTTGAGAAACTATGGTTAACTAATGCATAAAACTCATCATTCAACTCTTCATCATAAGCCGAATCCCATGATTCAAATGTACGCCATTTTCTTTGAAACTTTAATGCTTCTTGTGTGCTAATCTCCTGGTAAACTTCCTTAAGTTTAGCTAATAACTCTTCTCTTGAATTAAATTCTTGCTCTACTTCTAAATTTTCAATTTTTTCCATAATTTATTTACTCCTATATATATTTTACTAATTTGTCAAAAAAAATATACTATAAATTTAATTTTTTTTCACTAATCTTTATTTTTTTTTATAAACATATTATAATGTATACATTAGAAAAGTGAGGATTTTTATGTTAGATCAAAATTGTGCATATTGTGTAGAAGGTGATTTATTAGCTAATTTCGGAATTAAAATTTGTGATTTAGAGCATTCTAAAGTTTATTTATTTAAAGAACAAAGTCATAAAGGCCGTGTTATTGTTGCTAGTAATAAACACGTTAGTGAACTTGTTAATCTTGATGATGAGGAAAGAAATGGATTTTTCAGTGATGTAAATAAAGTTGCTAAAGCATTACATAGTTTATATAGCCCTAATAAAATTAACTATGGTGCATATGGTGATACTGGATGTCATTTACATTTCCATTTAGTTCCAAAATACCAAGATGAATTTGAATGGGCTACAACATTTGAAATGAATCCTGCAAAAGTATACTTAAGCGATGAAGAATACTTAACAATGGTGAATGAAATTAAAGAAGCTCTATAGCTATAAAGTTGTTTATTATAACAACTTTTTTTTATTTTTGAATTCAAGTTTCATACATATGTAAATTCTTTCATTATATTGACAACTGTTTTCATTTTATTAAAATAGTTCGTGCATTTATCCCTTTGATAGCTTATTATATATATAGTTATATGGAGGAGAATATGAAAGAAATTGAAATTAACCTAACAAATTCTAGTTATAAAATTTATTTTGAACAAAATATAATTAATCATGTTGCAAAATATATCGATCATCAAGATAGAAAAATATTAATCATATCTGATGATTTGGTTCCATACAAATTAATTGAAAAATTAAAAATTCAACTTAATAATGCTTTTTTGAAAATTGTTAAAAGTGGAGAAGTATCTAAATCATTATCCACATATGAATCGATTATAGAATATTTATTAGATAATAAATTCTCTAGAAAAGACGCTATTATCGCTCTTGGCGGTGGTGTTATTGGCGATCTTGCAGGTTATGTAAGTTCAACATATATGCGTGGTATTGATTTTTATCAAATACCTACAACAACACTGTCTCAAATTGATAGTTCAATAGGTGGAAAAGTTGCTATTAATATAAATAAAACAAAGAACTGTGTTGGTGCTTTCTATCAACCAAAAGCAGTTTTTATTGATATAGAAGCTTTAAAAACATTACCTATAAGACATTATAATAGCGGATTAATTGAAGCTGTAAAAGCTGGTATTTTACATAATGAATTTTTATTTGAGTTATTTGAAAAAGATAACTTCACTGATTATATTGAAGAAATTATTTATCAAGCTTTACTATTTAAAAAGTCAATTGTTGAAGAAGATGAAAAAGAACTAGGCATTAGAAAAATTCTTAATCTAGGACATACACTTGGACATGGATTTGAAAGCTATTTTAATTTATCTGGATTATATCATGGTGAAGCTGTAGCTTTAGGTTTAAAATATGTTATTAAAAATGAAGATATTTTAAGACGCTATTTAAATATTATTAAAAAATTAAATATAGATGTAAATATTGAGTTTAACAAAGATGAGGTAATAAGCTATATTTTAAATGATAAAAAAGCAAACCATAATGGAATTGAATTTATCTTTGCCAATAACTTTAATGAGCAATCATTTAAAACTTTAACAGTTAGCGAAATAAACGCTTTAATGGAGGAAACAATTTAATGAAAAGTATCATTGGAAATAATTTACAATTTTCATTATTTGGTGAGAGCCATGGACCATTTATTGGTGCAACTTTAAATGGTCTACCATCAGGTATTTATATTGATAATGATTTTATAAAAAAACAAATGAACCTTAGAAAACCAAAGGGAAAAATATCTACTAATAGAGTTGAAAGCGATGAAGTAAAAATTATCAGTGGTGTCTTTAATAACTACACTACAGGAACACCTCTAACATTTATCATTGAAAATAGTAATCAACATTCTAAGGATTACACAAAAACTGCTACTATTGCTAGACCATCACATGCAGACTATACTGCTAATGTTAAATATCATGGATATCAAGATTATCGTGGTGGCGGTCATTTTTCAGGTCGTTTAACTGCACCTATTGTTGCTGCTGGCGCAATAATTATAAGTATCCTGAAAGCAAAAGAAATATATATTGGTTCTCATATAAAAAAAATATCTAAGATTGAAGATGAAAATTTTAGTACAAATACAAATGAAATTATAAAGCAAATTAATAAATTAAATAATCAATATTTCGCAACAATAAATGATGATGTAAATATTAAAATGCATGAAGTCATTGAAGAAGCATTTAATAATCAAGATTCAATTGGCGGTATCATAGAATCATGTATTTTAGGTGTTCCAAGTGGTGTTGGTGAACCATATTTTCACTCAATTGAAAGTATAATATCGCAATATCTATTTAGTATTGGTGGTATTAAAGGTGTTGAATTTGGTAGTGGATTTGAATTTTCAAACCTGTATGGTTCTATCGCAAATGATGAACTTATTATTAAAGATGGTAAAGTTCAAACAAGCACAAATCATAATGGTGGAATTAACGGAGGTATCTCTAATGGAATGCCAATAATTATTAAATCAGCAATCAAGCCTACACCAAGTATTTATAAAGAACAAAATACTGTAGACTTTAAAACAAACAAAGAAACTACACTTACAATTAATGGCCGTCATGATCCATGTATCGTTCATCGTATCCGTGTTGTTATAGATAGTGTTTTAGCTTTAGCTATTATTGATTTACTGATAGAAAGATATGGCATAAATTACTTTGCCCCTAAATCAAATGATTAAGGGGTTAATTGGAAAACATCTATCACATAGTTATTCTAAAATTATTCATGAACAATTAGAGGATTACACATATGAATTGATAGAGTTAATGGAAGATGAAGTTACTCCATTTATTAATAACAAAGAATTTGATGCATTAAATGTTACTATACCCTATAAAAACCTTGTAATGTCAAGTATCGACCATATTGATGAACAAGCTTTAAAGATTGATGCAGTTAACACCATTGTCAATAGAAATGGTATACTATATGGTTATAATACAGATTATTATGGTTTTTTAAAAACATTAGAGTTTCATAACATTAATATTTCCAATAAAAAAGTCATCATCTTAGGAAATGGTGGAGCTAGTAAAGCTGTTATTGAAGTTTTAAAAGACTTAAACGCTAAAGATATTATCTTAGTAAAACATAATATTAGTAATGAAACAATAACTTATCAACAAGCTTATAAGTTTCATAATGATGCTGAAGTCATCATTAATTGCTCACCTTGTGGAATGTATCCAAATAGTGCGGAGTGTCCTATTGATATTGATAGGTTTAATAATCTAGAAAGTGTAGTTGATTTAATTTATAATCCCTTGCAAACTAAATTATTAATTAAAGCAAAATTAAAAAATTTAAAATATGCTGGTGGTTTAATGATGTTAATTGCTCAAGCAATTCTTGCAATAAGTTATTTCATAGATAAAGAAGTGGATGAAAATAAAATTATCGAAACTTACCATAAAATATATAACGATAAAAAAAATATTGTATTAATTGGGATGCCATCATGTGGTAAAACTACTTTAGCTACAGCGTTAAATGAAAAACTCAATCGCCAACTTATTGATATTGATGAAGAAATAACAAAAGAAATTAAAATACCTATCGCAGAATATTTTAAACTTTATGGTGAAGAAGCTTTTAGAACTATTGAATCAAAGATAACTGAAAACATAAGCGATAATACCAATTGTATCATTAGTTGTGGAGGTGGTATTATCTTAAATGAAGATAATATACTTAACCTAATGAAAAATGGTGAAATATACTTTATTGATCGTTCATTAGATTTATTAGTTACTTCAGATTCACGACCATTAAGTAATGATAAAAATAAATTAGAGAAGTTATATCAATATCGCTATCCTCTGTATCAAAAGTATAGTGATATTACTATTCAAAATAATCAAGATATACAAAATGGAATTAAAGAATTAATAACTAATATAGAAAAGAGGTTTATGTGATGATTATTACATTAAAAAAGAATGCAAGTAATGCAGAAAAAGAATTATTAAGACAACAATTAGAAGAACTTGGCGTTAGTGTCAATCATATACCAGGAGAATTACATGATGTTTTTGGGTTAGTTGGGGATACAGCTAGCTTAGATGAAAGAAAAATCAAGGCTTATGAATTTGTTGAAAATGTAACTAGAATTGCTGCTCCATACAAACTAGCAAATCGTCAATTCCATCCTAATGACACTATTATTGAAGTTAATGGAATTAAAATCGGTGGTAATGAACCAATTGTCATAATTGGCGGACCATGTTCTGTTGAAGGTGAAGAAGAAGTTTTAGATATCGCCAAACAAGTACAAAAAGCTGGAGCATGTATGTTAAGAGGTGGAGCATATAAACCAAGAACTAGTCCTTATGCTTTTCAAGGAATGCAAACTGCGGGAATCTTAGCAATGGTAAATGCTAGAGAAAAAACTGGTATGCCAATTGTATCTGAATTAATGAGTTCTGATAAACTAGAAGAGTTTGATAAATATGTTGATATCATTCAAATTGGCGCTAGAAATATGCAAAACTTCGAATTACTTAAAGCCTTAGGTAAAACACAAAAACCGATTTTATTAAAACGTGGTTTAGCTAATACAATTGAAGAGTGGATTATGTCTGCTGAATATATTATGGCAAGTGGTAATCATAATGTAATATTATGTGAAAGAGGTATTAGAACATATGAGAAATATACTAGAAACACTTTAGATTTAAGTGCAATTCCAGTAATTAAACAACGTACACACTTACCAATAATTATAGACCCATCCCATGCAACAGGTGATTGGTCACTTGTTGAATCAATGTCATTAGCTGCAATTGCTGCTGGTGCAGATGGATTAATTATTGAAGTACATTCAAAACCTGAGTGTGCTTGGAGTGATGGTGCACAAAGTTTAAAACCTCAAAAATTTGAAAAATTAGTGAATAAAGCTAAGAAAGTTGCTAGTGCAATTGAGCGTGATATCAAATGTTAGTTAAGATTTATCCATCTAATTTAACAAATGATCAAATTATTATTCCACCTAGTAAATCAATGGCCCACCGAGCAATTATTTGTGCTTCTTTAGCAGCAGGTACAAGTATTATCTCAAACATTGATTATTCTATTGATATTAAAACAACAATTGCTGGTATGAGAAAACTTGGTGCAATAATTGAAGAAAGTAAAGATTCTTTAACAATTACAGGTATCAGTAACTTTAATAATTTAAAAGAACAGACTATAGAATGTAATGAATCTGGTTCAACTCTAAGATTTTTTATCCCTATATTTTCTCTAACAAATCAAAAAGTGAGATTTACAGGGAAAAATAGATTATTAAAAAGACCACAAAAATTATATGAAGATATTTTTACTAATCAGAAAGTATCATATACTCACAATGAAGAATATATTGAAGTTGATGGAGCTATTGAAGGTGGAGAATTCACTGTATTAGGTAATGTATCAAGTCAATTTATTTCAGGATTATTATTTACCCTACCCCTTTGTGAAAAAGATTCTATAATTAAAATACTTCCACCTTTTGAATCTAAATCTTATATAGATTTAACAATACAAATGTTAAGCTATTTTAAGATTACTGCTTTTTTTAAAGATGATTTAACTATAGTAATACCTGGTAATCAAAAATATGTATCAAGTGATATTAGAGTTGAGGGTGATTATAGTCAATTTGGATTTTTCGCAACTCTTGGTGCTATAAATGGACCTTTAAAATGTTTAGGCTTAAAACACGATTCTTTACAAGGTGACAAAAATATCCTAAATATTTTTAAAGATATGAATATTAAATTTGATCTAATTGATGATGGTTATTACATTCATAAAAATGAGTTCAATGGTACAACTATGAATATGGAAAATTGTCCAGATCTTGGACCTACACTAACTACACTTGCAACCTTTGCAACTACAAAATCTACTATGATTAATGCAAATCGTTTAAGAATCAAAGAAAGTGATCGTATTCAAGCAATGGAAGATGAGTTAAAGAAATTAAATATTGATATTTCTAGTACAAATGATGAAGTATATATAAATCCAAATAATCATTGGTATTATAATGATATCCTATCTGGGCATAAAGACCATCGTATCGTTATGGCATTAGCAATAGGGGCTACTGTATCAAAAACACCTCTTTTAATAGCTGAAGCTGAAAGCATTAATAAAAGTTATCCTAATTTCTTTGATGACTTAAAATCATTAGGTATCAAAGTAGAAATAATAGAGGAATAAAATGAAATATTTAATTGTTGGTCTTGGACTTATAGGTGGAAGTTATGCATCTGGTTTAAAAAATAAAGGTTATGAAGTATCAGCAATTGATATTGATCAATCATCAATTGATTATGCTTTAGAAAATAATTTAATTGACTATGGAAGTACAACAAATGATATTAAGCTAATAAATAGTGCTGATTTTGTAATATTTGGGTTGTACCCTACTTTAATTATTGAATGGATTAAAGAAAATCAACAATATTTAAAAGCTAATACTTTAATTACAGATGTTAGTGGGGTTAAAGTTGCAATAGTTGAGGATATTAAAAAAATATTAAGAAGTGATGTCGAATTTATCTTCTCTCACCCAATGGCTGGTAAAGCTGTTAGTGGTGTCTTTAATAGTAGTCATGAAATATTCACTAAAGCTAACTTTATTATCACACCAACAAGTGATAATACACAAAGAGCAATTGACGAAATTACAAAATTAGCTCAAGTTTTAAATTTTAGAAGAATATGTACATTAAGCATTGAAGAACATGATGAAATGATTGCTTTTTTATCACAATTAACACATGTTATTGCTGTTAGTTTAATGAACACAAATGATAGCACACACTTAAAGGAATATACTGGAGATAGTTTTAAAGATTTAACAAGAATTGCTGATATTAACGAACATTTATGGTCAGAACTATTCTTAACAAATAAAACTAATTTATTAAAGCACATTGATTTATTTATCGATGAGATTACTCATTTCAGAGATGTTTTAGCAAATGAAGATATTGATGAAATGAAAAGATTATTTATTCAATCTAGTAAACGACGTCGTTATTTTAATAGTGAGGAGTAAATATATGAAAATATTATTAATTAATGGCCCTAACATTAATATGATAGGAATTAGAGAACCCTCTATTTATGGAAGTGAAGATTATAATACATTATGTCTTAAATTAAAGAAGTATTGTGATAACTTGAATATAGATCTAACTATCAAACAATCAAATCACGAAGGTTATTTAGTTGATTGGATACAAGAAGCTTATTTCAATAAATATGATGCTGTTATTATCAATCCTGGAGCTTATACTCATACAAGTATTGCTTTATTAGATGCTACAAAAGCAATAAGTCCTATTCCGGTAATTGAAGTTCATCTATCTGATATCCATTCTAGAGAAGAGTTTAGAAAACTATCATATATTGGTATGGCTGTCAAAAAGCAAATTGCAGGACATGGGTTTAACGGCTATTTTATGGCTATTGATTATCTTATAAATCTATAATTATTAAGGAGAAAATTAATGATAAAACTTGCTTTTATTGGTGCTGGAAGACATGCATCTTTAAACCTTTATCCATCAGCTTTAATTTGTAATGCTAAAATTATCGCAGTTGCAACAAGAAGTATTACCACTGCTGAAAATGCTATTAGACGTTTTGGTCTAAGTGATGCTATTGCATACGATGATCATAAAAAAATGTTAGAAAATAATGAAATTGATGCTGTAGTTATTTCAACAGGTATTGATAATCAACTTGATATTGTTTTGGATGTTATTAAAGCAAGAAAACCATTTTTAGTTGAAAAGCCATTAGGATTATCAAAAAAAGAAGCTGAAAAAGTCGCTTTATTAGCAGATGAATATAATGTAACAGGCTTTGTAGCTTTTATGAAGCGCTTTGCGCCTGCGCATACAATGTTAAAGGAAGCTGTAGAATGCAAAATTGGTACTGTCTTATCTTTTAATGCCATGATGTCTGTCGATTGTAGCCAGTTTGTTAACAGCGATGAAATGATGCTTAAATGCGCAATGATTCATTATTTAGATTTAGCTCGTTACATATTTGGAAAGGTAACAGATGTTAGAGGATTTTCTCACAATTTAGATGATTCAACAAATTTATGCTTCTCTATTCTTTTTGAAAGTGGAGTATGTGGAAATATGTATTTCTCAAGTAATAAAGCATGGTCTTCTCATGAGGAATTCATTACAGTAACCGGAGAATATGGTACTGCTAAAGTAAGTGATTTTAGTAAATTTACACTTCATCAATTAAGTGATAATGATGGTGATTGGCAAAGGCCTAGCGAATGTGAATTAATTTATCGTCCTGCTAACAGTACCATGAGTGGTGGAGAAAAAGATTTATATATCAATGGTTTTGTAGGAGAAATGCAGTATTTTATACATTGTGTTACAAATAATATAATCCCACACAATAACTTATGGGATAATGTAGAAACTATGCAGGCATGTGATGATGTAATTGAAGCATGTCATTTAATCAAATAAAAATGAAGTAAATTACTTATATGTAATTTGCTTCATTTTTTTAAGTATTCATTTGTACGATTTATCAACTTTTCATAAATTGGTATCATTATTTCTTCATCACATATTGTTAATACATCATTTATATCAATCCATTTAATATCACTTGTTTCTTCTAGATTTAATGTTAATTTTGCTTCTTCTTTAGCAATTATTAAAAAAGTAAGATTATAATGTAAATGCTCTTTTACTAACACATCATTTTTTTGATGAGTACATACAGGTAAAGATTCAAGACTTATAAGTTTGATTAATTCATAATCTTGTATATTTAATCCTGTCTCTTCTCTGATTTCTTGCTTAATTAATTTATAAATATCTTCTTCATCATCTAAATGTCCACCAATCCATGCATATGATTGATAAATATTATGATAAATCATTAATACTTTACTATTGTCATTATTTACAATCCATGCCGAAGCACTAAAATGTCCTTTTTCATTATTGCGATTAAGAACATTTTTTTCATTTATAACTTCTAACATTAATTTCTTATCAATTATTTCTTGATGATTATTTGTCTTATAATTATTTAAAAGATTTCTTATCATTTGAACACCTCACATTCATTATACATAATATATTTCTTATTTGTTTTATGAAATTTATGTGAAATTTTTAATTTACATATTTAAATAATAATTAATTTATTATATGATAAAAAAGGTTATCGACAGTAACTAAAAGGGGGACAAAATGTCTAAAATAATAGTAATTGGAGCAAATCATGCTGGAACAGCAGCGATTAATACAATCCTTGATAATTACCAAGGAAATGAAGTAGTAGTATTTGATGCAAACTCAAACATCAGCTTTTTGGGCTGTGGGATGGCTTTATGGATAGGTCAACAAATCGATGGAGCTGAAGGTTTATTTTATTCAAGTAAAGAAGCTCTTGAAGCAAAAGGTGCAAAAGTGCATATGGAAACTAGAGTTAGTAAAGTTGATTATGATAATAAAATAGTCTATGCAAAAGATATTCATGGAAATGAATATGTTGAAACATATGATAAATTAATTTTAGCAACAGGTTCATTACCTATTATTCCACAGTTTGAAGGTGGAAAATTAGAAAATATCCAACAAGTGAAACTATATCAAAATGCACAAGATGTAATCGAAAAACTTGAAAATCCTAACTGTAAGAATGTTGCTGTGGTAGGAGCAGGTTATATCGGTGTTGAACTTGCTGAAGCATTTAAGAGAATTAATAAAAACGTGACATTAATTGATTTAGCACCTACTTGTCTATCAACTTATTATGATGATAAATTTACTGAATTAATGAATGATACATTAATCGAAAATGGAATTAATGTTGCGTATAATGAAAACGTTAAATCATTTAAAGGGACTACATCAGTTGAAGCTATAGTAACTGATAAAAATGAATATCCATGTGATATGGTAATTTTAGCTATTGGATTTAAACCTAACAATGCGCTTGCTTTAGAAGAGTTAGAATTATTTAAAAATGGAGCAATCAAAGTAAACAAAAAACAACAAACTTCTATGAAGGATGTTTATGCTGTTGGAGATTGTGCAACTGTTTATGATAATTCAATTGATGATATAAATTATATTGCCTTAGCTACTAACGCTGTAAGATCTGGTGTAATTGCAGGACATAATGTGTGTGATACTGCTTTAGAAACTGTTGGAGTACAAGGTTCAAATGGTATTTCAATTTTCGGCTTAAACATGGTTTCTACCGGATTAACATTAAGCAAAGCTAAATCTCTAGGAATGAACGCTATTGAAACAAGTTTTGAAGATTTACAAAAGCCAGGATTTATTAAAGATGAAAATTCTAAAGTATTAATTTCAATCGTATATGATCAAGATACAAGAGTTATTTTAGGAGCTCAAATTGCTTCTAAGTATGATATTTCAATGGGAATTCATATGTTCTCTTTAGCAATACAAGAAAAAGTAACTATTGATAAATTAAAACTGTTAGATATATTATTCTTACCACACTTCAATCAACCTTATAACTATATTACAATGGCTGCATTAACTTCAAAATAAATACTATTAGACACTTTTATAAGTGTCTCAGATTGTTGACAATATGACTGTTTAGAAATTATAAACAGTCATATTTTTTGT
>CAYJNO010000031.1:0-17859 GCA_964371715.1 uncultured Erysipelotrichaceae bacterium
TTGATGTTTAATTATTTTTGAACTTAGTGTCTACTTGACAGATATCAGTTCAATGTGGAGTGCTTTTTTTATTTAAAAAACATTGACATTTTATTGAAAATATTATACTTTATTATTGACTTAAGAAAATAAGTAGTGTATTATAAAAAAGCTTAGCAGTTTTTATGTGTTTCCAGAAATGGAAACTAAAATTTTGTTAAAGTATGGCACACTTGGAAATGTGTGCAAATATTTAGAAGGAAGGAGAATCAAATGCCAACTATTAATCAATTGGTTAGAAAAGGACGTACAAACAAAGTTTGGAAGTCAAAATCACCTGCATTAAATAAAGGGTATAACTCACAAAAGAGTGTTGCGACAAACTTCTCAGCACCACAAAAAAGAGGGGTATGTACTCGTGTAGGTACAATGACACCTAAAAAACCTAACTCAGCATTAAGAAAATATGCGAGAGTACGTTTATCAAACGGTATGGAAGTTACAGCTTACATTCCAGGAATTGGACACAACTTACAAGAACATAGTGTTGTTTTAATTCGTGGAGGTCGTGTAAAAGACTTACCTGGGGTTAGATACCATATTATTAGAGGAACTTTAGACTGTGCTGGAGTTAACGAAAGACGTCAATCTAGAAGTTTATATGGTACTAAAAAACCAAAAGCGGCTAAATAGTCGATTATGAAAAGGAGGAAATAAAATATGCCAAGAAAAGGACATGTTGCCAAAAGAGATGTATTACAAGATCCAATATACAACTCAAAATTAATATCTCGTTTAATTAATAAAATCATGATCGACGGTAAAAAAGGTGTCGCTCAATCAATTTTATATAATGCATTTGATATTATAGAAGAAAAAACTCAACGCCAACCAATGGAAGTGTTTGAGTTAGCATTACAAAACATAATGCCAATGTTAGAACTAAAAGCTCGTAGAGTTGGTGGTTCAAACTATCAAGTACCAGTTGAAGTATCAGCTGAAAGAAGATTAACTTTAGGGTTAAGATGGTTAGTTAATTACTCTCGTTTACGTAATGAAAAAACGATGGAAATTAGATTAGCAAATGAAATCATTGATGCATCTAATGGAACTGGAGCATCAGTTAAGAAAAAAGATGATATTCATAAAATGGCAGAAGCTAATAAAGCATTTGCTCATTACCGTTGGTAGTAGAGAGGAGAGACTAAGATGGCACGCGAATATTCACTAGCAAATACTAGAAATATCGGAATCATGGCTCATATCGATGCCGGTAAAACTACTACTACTGAACGTATTTTATACTATACAGGGGTAAACCATAAAATTGGTGAAACTCATGATGGAGCTTCAACTATGGACTGGATGGCTCAAGAACAAGAACGTGGTATTACTATCACTTCAGCTGCAACAACAGCTGCTTGGAATGGGACAAGAATCAATATTATTGATACTCCAGGTCACGTTGACTTTACAGTAGAAGTAGAACGTTCATTAAGAGTATTAGATGGAGCTGTTGCAGTTTTAGACGTTAAAGCTGGAGTAGAACCGCAAACAGAAACAGTATGGAGACAAGCAACTAAGTATGCAGTACCAAGAATTGTTTTCTGTAATAAAATGGATGCAACTGGAGCTGACTTTATGATGTCAGTTAAATCAATCGGAGATCGTTTAGGTGCAAAAGCTTGTCCTATCCAATTACCAATTGGTGCAGAAACTTCATTCAGAGGTATCATAGATATCGTTGAAAGAAAAATCCATATGTTCAAAAATGACTTAGGAACTGATATTGAAGTTACTGATGTTACTGATGAATATAAAGATGAAGTTGAAACGATCAGACAACAATTAGTTGAAATGATTGCAGATTATGATGAAGAATTAATGATGAAAGTATTAGAAGGTGAAGAGCCAACGATTGAAGAAATCAAAAAAGCTATTCGTCTTGGAGTATTATCTTCAGAATTTTTCCCTGTACTTTGTGGTTCAGCTTACAAAAATAAAGGTGTTCAATTAATGCTTGATGCAGTAGTTGATTACTTACCATCTCCATTAGATGTACCAGCAATTGAAGGTACATTAGAAGATGGAACTACAGAAGCTAGACCATCTGATGATAAAGCGCCATTTGCTGCTTTAGCATTTAAAGTTATGACAGACCCATTCGTAGGTCGTTTAACTTACTTCCGTGTGTATTCAGGTACAATTACAGCAGGTAGCTATGTATTAAATGCTACTAAAGATACTAGAGAGCGTTTTGGACGTATCGTTCAAATGCATGCTAATCATAGAGCTGAAATTAATGAAGTACATGCAGGGGATATCGCTGCAGCTGTAGGACTTAAAGTTACTACAACTGGAGATACTCTATGTGATGATAAACACCCAATCGTGTTAGAATCTATGGAATTCCCAGAACCTGTTATTCAAATGTCAGTTGAACCTAAAACAAAAGCTGACTCTGATAAAATGGGATTAGCTCTTCAAAAATTAGCTGAAGAAGATCCAACTTTTAAAACATATACTGATGAAGAAACTGGTCAAACTATCATCGCTGGTATGGGTGAATTACACTTAGATATCATCGTAGATCGTATGAGAAGAGAATTCAAAGTTGAAGCAAATATCGGTGCTCCACAAGTTGCTTACCGTGAGACAATCACTAAAGAAGCAGAATGTGAAGGGAAATTTGTTAGACAATCAGGTGGACGTGGACAATACGGACATGTTTGGATTAGATTCGAGCCAAATGAAAAAGGTAAAGGATTTGAATTCGTTGACGCTATCGTTGGTGGATCAGTTCCTAGAGAATATATCAAACCTTCTCAAGATGGTTTAGTTGCTGCATTAGGTAATGGTTTAGTTGCTGGATATCCAATCGTTGATATTAAAGCTACATTATTTGATGGATCATACCATGATGTTGACTCATCTGAGATGGCTTATAAAATTGCTGCAAGTATGGCATTAAAAGAAGCTGCTAAAAAATGTGCTCCTACATTATTAGAACCAATTATGAATGTAGAAGTTACTGCACCAGCTGAATACTTAGGAAGTGTTATGGGAGATATTACTAAGCGTCGTGGACAAATTCGTGAACAAGAAGAAAAACACAATGCTATTACAGTAAGAGCTTACGTACCATTATCTGAAATGTTTGGTTACTCAACTGACTTAAGAAGTTTCACTCAAGGTCGTGGTAACTATGCAATGTCTATGGATCACTATGCTGATGTTCCTAAGTCAATTGCAGAAACAATTGCAAAGAAAAACGCTAGAGATTAATTCTTATTGATTTATTCTCATAAATGTAATAAAATTTTATTGAGAAAATTTTATAAATTTTTAAAGAAAAAAGGAGAAAATATTTAAAATGGCAAAAGCAAAATTTGACAGAAGTAAACAACACGTAAATGTTGGTACAATTGGTCACGTTGACCACGGTAAAACTACTTTAACTGCAGCTATCACGTCTCACTTAGCAAAATCAGGTAAAGCAGAAGCTAGAGCATACGATCAAATCGATGGTGCTCCAGAAGAAAAAGCAAGAGGAATCACTATTTCTACTGCTCATGTTGAGTACGAAACTGACGCTCGTCACTATGCTCACGTTGACTGCCCAGGTCATGCTGACTACGTTAAAAACATGATCACAGGAGCTGCTCAAATGGATGGTGGTATCCTAGTAGTTGCTGCTACTGATGGACCGATGCCTCAAACTCGTGAACATATCTTATTATCACGTCAAGTAGGTGTTCCTCACATCGTTGTATTCTTAAACAAATGCGACATGGTTGATGATGAAGAATTAGTTGAATTAGTTGAAATGGAAGTTAGAGAATTATTATCTGAATACGGATTCGACGGAGACAACACTCCAGTTATCCGTGGTTCTGCATTAAAAGCATTAGAAGGTGATGAAACTTGGTCAGCTAAAATTGACGAATTAATGGAAGCTGTTGATACTTATATCCCATCTCCAGCTAGAGAATCTGACAAACCATTCTTAATGTCAGTTGAAGACGTTTTCACAATCACAGGTCGTGGTACAGTTGCTACTGGACGTGTTGAGCGTGGAGTATTAAACTTAGGTGAAGAAGTTGAAATCGTAGGTTTACACGATACTAAGAAAACTGTTGTTACAGGTATCGAAATGTTCCGTAAATTATTAGACTTTGCTGAAGCAGGGGATAATATCGGTGCTTTATTACGTGGTGTTAACCGTGAAGAGGTTGAACGTGGACAAGTATTAGCTAAACCAGGTTCAGTTACTCCACATACTGAGTTCTTAGCTCAAGTTTACGTATTAAGTAAAGAAGAAGGTGGACGTCATACTCCATTCGTTTCTAACTACCGTCCTCAATTCTATTTCCGTACTACTGACGTAACTGGAATTATCAAATTACCAGAAGGTGTTGATATGGTTATGCCAGGAGATAACGTTGAAATGGAAGTTAACTTAATCGCTCCAATCGCGGTTGAGCAAGGAACTAAATTCTCTATCCGTGAAGGTGGAAGAACTGTAGGTTCAGGAAACGTTACTTCTATCATTAAATAGTTTTAACTTATCTATTAAACAAGGCTTTGGCCTTGTTTTTTTATTAGGAGGAAATATGAAAATTACATGTGTTGGTTATTTAAACATTAACGATAGTACTTTAATGCTTTATCGTAATAAGAAAGAAAATGATATAAATAAGGGAAAATGGTTAGGTATTGGTGGTAAAAAAGAAGAAAATGAAAATATAGAAGATACACTAATTAGAGAGTTTGAGGAGGAAACAAATCTCTTTATTGATGATATTAAACATCGAGGTATAATAGAGTTCATTGCAGATGGTTATATTGAGATTGTTTATGTTTATGAAATTAGTGATTTTTCGAATAGTTTAACGAAAGATTGTTCTGAGGGAGAACTGCAATGGATAAGTAACAATAAAATATTAGATTTAAATTTGTGGGAAGGTGATCGTATTTTTCTTAAGGATTTGTATAACTCTAATGAATACTTTGAGTATATGTTAGAGTATAAAAATGGTGAATTAATAAATGTTTTGAAATATGAGATAATATCAATTGAAAAAAAATATAATATAAACTAGAATATAGACAAGATAAGATTTATTATAAATCTGAGAAGAATAATCAAACTTCAAGGAGGGCGAAGTGAATGGAACCAACAATAGAAGCGGCCTCAATAATTGTGGCAACAAATAAATAATAATAAATTATCTTGTATTAAAAATGCAAGATCTATTACTAAACCTTTAGTAAACGTAGGAAGATAAATCCTATAGTAAAAAAAAGTGGTAAATGAATGAAGAATTATTTAGGCATAAGTAAGCAGCATTCAATAAATATATTTTATATATAGTTTCAAAATAATTTATAAAATTTAAAAGATATGAATATAGAATAATAAAATATTCTTAATGGTGAAATGTAATGTGTAGAAAAGATTTCAAGAAGTGCAAAATTAAGTTAATATAATTATTAATGCTAAATGATCGACAGTAAGTATCAAATGCAACATAAGTTTTAAAATAAATAATTACTAGAATTATATTAGCAATAAAAGTTAATATATAATAATAGTGATATTAGTATCATAAAAATAACGGTCAGATATTGATAACTTAAATTTTTTATAAATCTTATGTGTAAATAATTAAACTCGTAGAATCATAAGGTTCAAAGAAACAATAAAAAGGAAACAAAGAGTTATATTTAATAATATTAATGAGGATAAATAAATATTAATGTTCGAAACTCATTTAACCACTATAAAGAAATGTTTCGAATTTAAGATAAATACTTTTTAAAAATTTATAAATATACAAAAAAGTGATAATAATTATTATCACTTTTTTATATTAAGATAATAACATTTTATTTTTTTATAAATATAGTGTTATTATATAAAAGTATATAAAGGGGAACTGAATATGAGTTTAATTATGCAGATAAATTGTAGTTTTTATTCAAATAAGTTTTTAACTAAGGCGAGACTTGTAATAGCTTGATAAGTAATATTATGCTTAGTGCATTAATAGTTATTGGATTAACATTTTCTAATGCATATGTAATTAATAAAGAATTAGAAGATAATGTATTAGAAAATTATCAAGAATTAATAGTAATGTTAAATGCTGTAATACTTGATGACGATATGAGTGAGCGAGATTTTAAAATTTATAAGGACTTAGAACAAATAGATTATGATAATGAAAAATTTGTTGCATCAAATCAAGAATATATAATATTGAGGTTTGATGATATATTACTGAATTTTGATGTAAGTTTAGAAAAAGGTGTTATTGATCAAAATCTTGCGAATGTATATTTAGAGTACGGTTTATCAGTTGCTTCAATTGAAAATATAAAAACTAGTGGTGTATTATATTCCATTGCTTTCATATTTACTTTAGCAATATGCTTAAGCCTATATAAAATGAAAAAAATTTCTTTTAATAATACATTGCTTAATTCATTATCAATCTTAAAGATTATAATAATGTCAATGGTTGCCCCTGCAGTACTGTTAATGCTTATTAGTGTTATGTTTAATATTAGTGGTATTTATACATTTTTTGTATTAATTTGCTTAGCGAGAAATTTTATTTTCATGAAAAAGTTTTCATAAAATGAAAAACTTCATGTAAAATTCAAGAAAACATTTGACAAATTATTCAAAAAAATGTATTATAATACATAGTTACAAGAAACAAAAAAGGAGAGAGAAAAAATGAAAAAATTATTAGTCTTATTTGCATCGCTTCTTCTTGTTGTTACTGGATGTGCATCTAATCCAGAACAAGACAATGGAGGTGACACAGGAACAGCTACACAAAGAACATTTGTTGTAGGAAATACTGACTTTGCTGGTGAGTTTTTATCAGGTTGGGGTAATTCATCTTATGACAACAATATTCGTATGTTAGTTGACGGAAATGAAGGATTCTTTACACCAAACAAAGATAATGAATTAGTATTAGCTCACTATCTAGAAGATTATACTAATGAAAAAGTAGATAATCCAAATTATGATCCAGAATATCAAGCAAAGGTTGACGCTTTATTAGCTGAAGCAAAACCATTTGAAGATGAAATTACTGTATTAAATGAAGCTTTAGCTGTTGAACAAGCAAAACTTAATGATGAAGCTGCTGAAGGGGAAGAAGCAGAAACTGCTGTATTCAGCGATGAAGATCAAGCAAAAGTTGATGCTGCAAATGCAGAAATTGCAAGAATTACAAATGAAATTGAATTATTAGCAGACACTGCTGCTGCACAATATGAAGAATGGACATTCACAGTTAAAGAAGGAATTAAATTCTCTAATGGTACAGATTTTACTGCTAATGATATTGCATTTACATATTACTTCTATTCTGATCCATCATTTATAGCTGCAAAAGGTTCAGCATCTTCACAACCTAACTTCTTAGTTGGTTTTGAAGAATACTATAACTCTTGCGTAGCTGGGGCATGTGATAAATCTTTATTAGGTATGGAAGTTGTTGATGATTATACAATTAAATTTACTGTAGCTAACCCTACATATACTGTTAAAACTGAGTTTGCATACTATATGTACTCAGAAGCTCAAATGGCACCAGAAGGAGTTATTGATGGTAACTATATCGCAAATAACTTCATGAGTTCACCAGTTGGAGTTGGTCCTTACCAAATCACTGAATGGAATCCTGGACAAAATGTTAAATTAACAGTTAATGAATATTACACTGGAAATATTTATGGAACAATGCCAACAATTACAGATATAGTTGTTCAAATGGTTCCATCTGAAACAGATATTGATATGTTACTTCAAGGTGAAGTTGACTTATTACAAGGTATGATTGAACCTGCAAAAATTGATGCTGCTAAAGCAGATTCAAATATTGCTTATAATAACTATGATCGTCATGGTTTTGGACATATCACTTGGCATACTGATTTTGGAGCAACAGCTTACCCAGAAATGAGACTTGCTATTGCTTATGCATTCGATAAAGAAACATTCGTTGACTTTATGACTGGTGATTATGGAAAATCAATTGCTGCTCCATTCTCTCCACACTTCTGGATGGTTGATGAAGAGTGGTTAGATGAAAATATTGACCCATTAACTTATGACCCTGCAAAAGCAAGACAAGTATTAGAGGATGCTGGATGGACTTTAAATGCTGATGGTATTTATGAAAAAGATGGCGTAACTGCTGAAATTCGTATTGCTACTGGTGGTTCTCCATGGCCTGATTACTTAAATAATACTTTAGCAAATTCAGTTGAAGAGAGTGGAATTAAATTCACTGTAGATACAATTAGCTTTGCTGTATTATTAGACCACTACTATGGTTTACAACCTGCTTCAGATCGTTTATATAACGGTTTTGCATTAGCAACTTCATATACACCAGAATTTGATGGATATGCAAACTACCATAGTGATTTCATTAATGAATTTGGAGAACAATCTTCAACTAACCAATCTCGTTGGGATAATGAAACTAACGATGCTTTATTAGAAGCAATGCGTTATGCTACACCAGGTACTGAAGAGGGTGATGCTGCTTATCAAGAAGCTTACCGTGAGTGGGTAAAATTAACTAATCAAGAAAACCCATTATTACCAATCTATGCTAATGATTATCATGATTTATACAACGCCAACCTTGTTAACTTCGAAACAGGACCACTTTGGGAGTGGCCATATGCAATCGTAGAAGCAACTTGGGCTGAATAAGATTTATATCAAAGAAATAGTCATTTAAAATGACTATTTCTTACTTTATTATAAAGGAGGAAAATTTATGTCTACAACAACAAAAGATAAGTCAAATATTCAATTATTTTTTGCACAAGTAATGCCATTACTTAAATTTGCAGGATTAAGAATACTACAAATGATTCCTGTGCTTATCATAATTTCATTTATATTATTCGTAATCGTACAATCGATGCCTGGTGATCCAATTTGGGCATACGTAGATCCAGAGGTGGCACTTGAGCCTGGTTACATTGACCAATTAAGAATTGACTTAGGTTTAACAGGACCTATGCATGAAAGATATTTTAAATGGATTAGCCGTTTAGTGGTTGGTGACTTAGGATATTCTACAACATTAAATAGAGATGTAATCGAAATATTACCATTCTACTTACAAAATACATTATTAGTTAACTTTGTAGGTTTTGTAATTGCATTAATCTTCTCAATAGTTGTTGGTATTAAGTCAGCAGTAAATCGTTATTCATTTTTTGATAAATTCTTTACTGTGTTTTCAATTGCAGGTATCTCTTTGCCAAGTTTCTTCTTTGCAATGATTTTAATTTATTTATTCGTAATTTTAATACCTATATTTCCATTTTCAGGGATGTATGATGTAAGGGCTTCTTACGCTCCAGGAAGTATTGGAGAATATTTAGACTTAATGCATCATATGGTATTACCAGTTACAGTAACAGTATTTGGTACAAGTTCTACATTAATAAGATATATTAGAAATTCAATGCTTGAAGTATTAAAACAAGATTATATTCGTACTGCAAGATCTAAAGGGTTAAAAGATAAAGTAATAATCTATCATCATGCATTTAGAAATGCATTAATACCTGTAATTACACTAATTGGTTTCTACATTCCAGCTTTATTTAGTGGTTCAGTATTAGTAGAAAATATTTTTGCGTGGCCAGGAATTGGTAAATTATTAAAAGAAGCATATGATGGTCGTGATCAACAAATTATTTTAACAATTACATTATTCTATGCATTCTTAACTTTATTCTCTAATTTATTAGTTGACTTAAGCTATGGATTCGCAGATCCACGTGTAAGAGTAGGAGGTTCAAAAAATGGCTAAAAACAAAGAAAAGAAATTTAATGAAGCCGAAGTTGTAAGTCCATCTAAGTTAATGGTACAACGTTTCTTTAAAAATAAATTAGCAACAACTGGATTGATCGTATTTTTACTTATCTCATTAGCAGTACTTGCAACAAAAGTATTCGTAGAAGTAACTGATTATGACTTAGCAAATGTTGATATAAAATTAAAATATTTAGCTCCATCAGCTGACTATATATTTGGTACAGATGAATTTGGTAGAGATTACTTCCCACGTGTGTTCTTAGGTGGATACCTTTCAATTCAAGTAGGATTTATTGCTGCTTTAATCTCGGTTACTATCGGTCTAATTGTTGGTGGTATCGCAGGATTTTATGGTGGTAAAGTTGAAAACTTCTTAATGCGTTTTACAGAAATTTTCTCAAGTTTTCCATTTTTACCAATCGCAATTACAGTTTCAGTAATTTTTATTGAATTAGAACCTGAGTTCCGTTTATATTTAATGATGTTTATCATAGGTGGTCTAGGATGGACTGGTCTTGCTCGTATGGTAAGAGCTCAAATCTTGTCTTTAAGAGAACAAGAATTTATGACAGCCTGTCGTGCTTTAGGTATTAAATCATCTAAACAAATAACTCGTCACTTACTACCAAATACAATTGCATATGTAATCGTTAATGCAACTACAGCGTTTTCAAGTGCGATATTATCAGAAGCTGGTCTATCTTATTTAGGTTTATCTGTTCAAGAACCAATTCCTACATGGGGTGGATTAATTTCTAAATCATCTTCTTCTTTAATAATGAGAAATCAACCATGGATGTGGGTTTTCCCAGGTATTTTATTATTCTCTTTAATTTTAAGTGTAAACTTAATTGGTGAAGGTATGAGAGATGCTGTAGACCCTAAATCACATGTTAAATTTAGAACACAACAAAAAGAATCGTTCTTTAAAAAAATATTTGGAACAAAAAAAGTAGCTGGAGGTGTTAAATAATGAATGATAAAGTAATTTTAGATGTAATTGATTTACATACTTATTTTAAAACTGAAAAAGGTACAGTTAAAGCCGTAAATGGTGTTGAGTTTCAAGTAAAAAAAGGAAAAACATTAGGAATAGTTGGAGAATCAGGTTCAGGTAAATCTGTTACTTCAATGTCTGTTTTAAGATTACTTGAACATCCAGGTGAAATAGAACATGGACAAATTAACTATCATTCTCCTAATGGAATTGTTGATTTATCAAAAGTAAATGAAACAGAAATGATGAAGATTCGTGGAAATAATATATCAATGATTTTCCAAGAACCAATGACAAGTTTAAATCCAGTATTTAAAATTGGATATCAAATTTCAGAAGCTTTAATTCTTCATCAAAATATTTCAAAAAAAGATGCTCGTGAAAAAGCAATTGAAATGTTAGCGAATGTTAAAATTCCAAGACCAGAAAAGATTGTAGATAACTATCCACATCAACTTTCAGGTGGAATGAGACAGCGTGTTATGATTGCATTAGCATTGGCATGTCAACCAGATATATTAATTGCAGATGAACCTACAACTGCATTAGATGTTACAATACAAGCACAAATCTTAAAGTTAATGAATGACTTAAAGAAAGAGCATAATACAGCAATAATGTTCATTACCCATGACTTAGGCGTAATAAATCAAATGGCTGATGAAGTAGTAGTTATGTACTGTGGGGAAATTGTAGAAAAAGCTGAAGTAAATACAATTTTCGATCCAAAAACAAAATACCAACACCCATATACTGAAGGGTTATTAGTTTCAATTCCAAGACTTGAAGATGATAGTTCTCAAAAACTTGAGCCAATTCCAGGTTCAGTTCCTCATCCTTTAAATTTACCAAAAGGATGTAAATTTGCGCCGCGTTGTAAATATGCGACTGAAAAATGTGAGAGTGAACATCCAACTTTAACAGATGTCGGAAATGGCCAAAAAGTTCGTTGCTTCTACCCTCAGAAAGGAGAGAGAAACAATGGATAAAAATAAAGATACACTATTACGTGTTAAAAAATTAAAAAAGTATTTCCCAGTAAAAAAAGAATCATTCTTTGAAGAACAACAATTTGTCAAAGCAAATGATGGTATTACACTTGAAGTATATGCAGGAGAGACTGTTGGACTTGTTGGGGAGTCAGGGTGTGGTAAATCGACATTAGGTCGTGTTTTATTACAACTTTATCCTCTATCAGGTGGTTCTTGTTTCTATTATGGAAAAAAATTAGAAGACATCGCACCTAAATATGTACTAAAAACAATAAAAAATTTAAAAAGAGATATTGATCAATTAGAAACTAATCGTCAAAAAAGAAGAGATGTTAAGGCTAAGCTTGAAGCTGCAACAGATGAAAAAGAAATCAAAAAACTTCAAAAAGAATTTGATGATGTAGATGCTAAAATTGATACTTACTTTGATACTACTGTAAAAATCTTTGGTTCATTAACATTGCATAGTGACTTAAACGAAGCAAGTAATGTTATGAAAGAATGGTATACAGTTAAAGGTAAAGAAATCAAATTAAAAGATAAAATTCATAAAGTTGAAGTTTATTTAAATGCTGATATTGTAGATATTGGTGGTAATAGTAGTGTAGTAAATAAAGAAAAGGCTGAACTTGAATCACTAAAAAAAGAACATGTAGAAATTGAAAAAGAATTAGCTAAAGTTCAAGCAAAAATTGATAACATAAAAGAAGGATTAAAATCACATAAAAAGTTTGAAAGACTTGAAGCGAGAAGAGATACAGGTATAGATCTAGCAAGATTAACAACAGAAGAAATGCGCAAATTAAGAACTGATTTACAAATTATCTTCCAAGATCCTTATTCTTCATTAAACCCAAGAATGACAGTAGGTCAATTAATAGGAGAAGCTTTAGTTACTCATGGAATGTTTAAAGATGGTTCAAAAGCATTAAACGATTACATTGTTGAAATCATGGTAAAATGTGGATTACAACCATATATGGTTCATCGTTATCCACATGAATTCTCAGGTGGACAAAGACAACGTATAGGTATCGCTAGAGCATTAGCCTTAAATCCTAAATTTGTCGTTTGTGATGAAGCGGTTTCTGCACTTGATGTATCAATTCAATCACAAATAATTAACTTATTGAAAGAATTAAGAGAAGAAAAAGACTTTACATACTTATTCATTTCACATGATTTAGGTGTTGTAAAATATATTTCTGACAGAATTGGAGTTATGTATTTAGGAAGTATGGCTGAATTATCAGAAACTGATGATTTATTTGCACATCCTTTACATCCATATACTCAAGCTTTATTAGCTGCAATTCCAACTATTGACATTGATAAAAGATCTGAGTTACAGCCATTAGAAGGAGATATACCATCACCAGTTAATCCACCTAAAGGATGTAAATTCCACACACGTTGTGAGAAATGTATGGATATTTGTACTAAAAAAATTCCTGAATGGCGTGAAATACGTGAAAAACACTTTGTTGCATGTCACTTATATAATGACCAACCAGCATTTGGTGAAGATGGAGATGAAGAATAATAATGTTCCAAAAATATCGTAAATTTAAGGAAGAACAAATAGAGAAAGATGAAGAATTAAGAAGATTAACAGAAGAAAAACCTGTTAATTTAGAAAAAAATGATACATTAGCAATTATTATTGCTGCTTTAACTACAATTCTTCCAGTAGCTATATTAATGTTTGCCATTTTAATGGGAATCATGTGGCTGATATTTACTTAAACTCAAAAGCAATCAAAATTTTGATTGCTTTTTTTAAAACATTGTTATCCATGTGTTAAAATAATATTAGAGGTAATTAAATGAAAAATATTAATCAAAAAATGCTTGAAAATATAACTGTTTTTTCAATAAGTGGAATAATAATTTTACTTGCAAATTATTTATTACACTATCATCAAAATGTATTTACAATTTTAAATCAAACAATTAAAATACTAATGCCATTTATCAGTGGATTTGCATTAGCATTTTTGTTAGAGCCAATTTATTCAAGATTATATAAATTCTTTGTAAAAAAGATTAGTGATGATAAATCACGATTTGTTGCTGTTATAGTTACAATGGTACTATTTATATCATTTTTAGTTGGTTTTTTTGCACTAGTTATTCCACAACTTGTAGTTAGTATTCGTACTGTTATTACAATTATTACTGACAATGTTTCGAGTATTGATAAATATCTTGAACAATTTTTATCTTTATTAGGATTAAATGGTGATGATTTTCAAGCTATATTAAAATATTTAAGTAGTTTCTCAGAAAATATATTAAATGAAATCACTAAATTATTACCTAATTTATTAGATGGATCATTAAATGTAATATCTACTTTAATAAGTATGATAATTGGTATAATGATTGCAGCTTATATATTATTTGACCGTAAAAAGCTTTATGGCCAAATAAAAAAGGTTCTTTATGCATTTTCGAAGAAAACTCATGCTGATTATTTGGTTGATGTATCAAATTTATCTTCTAGATTATTTAAAAAGTTTATCATTGGTAAAATAATAGATTCAATAATTCTTGGAATTATTTGCTATTGTGGAATGCTAATATTTAACTTTGAATTTGCAATGTTTATTTCTATGATAATTACAATTACAAATGTAATACCAGTATTTGGCCCATTTATTGGTGCTATTCCAAGTGTATTAATTTTATTAATAATAGATCCTGTTCAAGCATTATGGTTTTCAATATTTGTTTTGGCATTACAACAGTTCGATGGCAATGTTTTGGGGCCATATATACTAGGTGATTCGATGGGCTTACCAATTATATGGGTTGTCTTTGCAATTATTGTTGGAGGAGGATTATTTGGTATTATTGGTATGTTTTTAGGAATTCCAGTCTTTGCATTATTTTACTTCTTATTGAAATCTATTGTATATAAGAGGTTAGAACAGAAAAATATTCAAATTGAATAAAGGAGATATAATGAAGAAATTAGGTTTTGGATTAATGAGGCTTCCTAAAATAGAAGAGGAAATGGATATTAATCAGATTAATAAGATGGTAGATATTTTTTTAGATAATGGTTATTCATATTTTGATACTGCATATGGTTATCCAAATTCTGAAGAAACTATAGCTAAGTGCTTAGTAGAAAGATATGAAAGATCAAGCTTTAAATTAGCAACAAAACTACCAGCATTTGCAGCTAATAATAAAGAAGAAGCAATGGAAATGTTTTATACTTCTCTAAAAAGAACAAAAGCTGAATACTTTGATTATTATTTATTACATAATCTTGGAGGAAAAAGAACAATTAAGTTTGATGAATACGAGATATGGGATTTTGTAAAAAAATTAAAAGCTGATGGTTTAGTTAAACAAATTGGATTTTCAATGCATGATAGTGCAGAGGTATTAGATGATATTTTAACAAAACACCCAGAAGTAGATTTTGTTCAATTACAGATTAATTATGCAGATTGGAATAATTCAATATTTCAGTCAGGTAAATGCTATGATATTGCTACTAAACATGGAAAGCCAATAATTGTAATGGAACCTATTAGAGGTGGAGCATTAGCAAATCCTCCAAAGGATATAAAAGAACTATTTAATAATTATGATAATAGTGTATCATATGCTTCATGGGCCTTAAGGTATGTTGCAAGCTTAAGTAATGTAATGATGATTTTAAGCGGTATGTCAACGATTGATCAGATGCTTGACAATGTTAATACATTTAATAACTTAAAAATATTAAATGAAAATGAAAAAGAAATTATAAAAAATGCACAAGCAATATTAGAAAAAATCGAAACTATACCATGCACAAATTGTAATTATTGTATTAAAGATTGCCCAGCAAAAATTTCAATACCAGATGTTTTTTCAGCAGTAAATCAAAATATAATGTTTAATAATATTGAGCAAGCAAAGTATGTTTACAGTTTTGCATTAAAAAGAGGAAATAAAGCATCAACTTGCTTTGAATGTGGGCTTTGTGAGAATGTCTGTCCACAAAAAATAAAAATAATAGAAGAGTTAAAAAATTCTGTTAGTTTATTTGAATAAAGTTATTGACAACTAACTTTATAAATAGTATACTTTAATAGAAGTTAGAGAAAACTAACTAGAAATAGCTAATCAACATACTCCTTAGACAAGATATATGACTAGTTTGGCCACTAATGAAAGTTAGTGGTTTTTTTGAAATATTTATTTAGTTATTGACAACTAACCAAATAGGTGTTATATTTATTGTAGTTAGAAGAAACTAACATACGAAATAGCTAATCAATACTCCTTAGACAAGATAAAAGACTAGTTATTGGAAAGTTGCAATTTATAATGCAACTTTTTTTATTGCAAAAATGATACTTTTGAGATAATATATTGCTTATGAGTATACTTACAGTTGAAAAAATGAGCCATAGTTTTGGCGGAAGAATTATATTTGAAGATGTATCTTTTAGGTTATTAAAAGGAGAACATATTGGACTTGTAGGAGCAAATGGTGAAGGTAAAAGTACTTTTATGAATATCATCACTAATAAGCTAAAACCAGAAGAAGGAAAAGTTACATGGTCAAATAAAGTAAAGGTTGGTTTTTTAGATCAAAACTCTACTTTACAAGATGAAATGAGCATCTATGATGTATTAAAGTCAGCGTTTATTGATTTAGTACAATTAGAAAATGATATTGCTGAAGCATATAATCAAATGATGGATTTATCTGATGAAGAGATGGATCAGTTATTAGAAAAAATTGGTAATATGCAAGAGCATTTAGAACAAAGAGATTACTATAACTTAGATCAAAAAATTAATGAAGTTGCAAGTGCTTTTGATTTATTACATTTAGATTTAGATACAAAAGTGTCAAATTTAAGTGGGGGACAAAGAGTTAGAGTATTGATTGCAAAATTATTATTAGAAAAACCTGATATTTTATTATTAGATGAACCAACAAACTACTTAGATGAAAATCATATTAGTTGGTTAAAAAACTATTTAAAAGAATATGAGAATGCTTTTATTTTAATATCACATGATATTGATTTTATGAATGATGTAATAAATGTTGTATACCATGTTGAAGCTCCAATGCTTACAAGATATAAAGGTGATTATAATGAGTTTAGAAGAATATATGAAATAAATAAAGCTCAAATGGAAAAAGCATATGAAAGACAAAATCAGGAAATTGCAAAGCTTGAAGACTTTATTGCTAGAAATAAAGCAAGAGTTGCTACAAGAGGAATGGCCAATTCACGTGCAAAAAAATTAGACAAAATGGAAAGAATTGAAATTAAAGGTGAAAAACCAAAAAATCATTTCAACTTTATTATGGGAAAAACACCACATAAAATAATCGTAGAAACAAATGAATTAGTTCTAGGATATACTACAGAACTATGTAAACCGATTAATATGGTAATTGAAAAAGGAGAAAAAATAGCATTAGTAGGTGCAAATGGTCTTGGAAAGACAACCTTATTAAAAACATTGATGGGTACGGTTAACCCATTTAAAGGGAACTGTGACACACAAAATCATTTATCTATCGGTTACTTTGAACAGGAAGAACCTGCATCTGATTTAAGTGTAATTGATGAATTATGGAGAGAATATCCATCGTTTAGCCAATATGAAATAAGAAAGTCATTAGCTAAATGTGGATTAACTAATGATCAAATTGAATCAAAAGTTAAAGTATTATCTGGTGGTGAAAGAGCAAAACTAAAGTTAGCAAAATTAATGTATAAAGAACATAATGTCCTGTTTTTAGATGAGCCTTTTAACCATTTAGATCAAGATGCTAAAGAAGAGTTAGTTAGAGCTTTAAAAGAATATTCTGGTACTATAGTAATAGTAAGTCATGAACCTGAATTTTATCGTCAAGTAGTAGATAAAATTGTAAACTTAGAAGAATATACATTAAAAAGATTATAATATGGATAAAAGACATTTATGAAATTATGAACTGATATCTGTCAAGTAGACACTAAGTTCAAAAATAATTAAACATCAAGCT
>CAYJNO010000032.1:0-17777 GCA_964371715.1 uncultured Erysipelotrichaceae bacterium
ATTATTTCAAATGTATTAGATTTTAAATTAATCAATTCCATGATACTATTATTGTGCATAGATAATTTATTGGTCATAGACCAATAAATTATAAAATAAAAAGCGATATTGATAAATCCTTTTACTAGGATGGATCATCTATCGCTTTTTTATAAATATATAGACAAATAATTTAATATTTAACTGATTACCCCCGAAAGTGCTAGGAAACTTTACAGATTAAATTTTGCCCCCGAAAGTCTCAGACCCCGAAAGAACTTGAATACCCAAGTTGGACACCCAATTTATAGGAGGTTCGTTTTTTTTCAAACAAATAGTAAGCTTATTAGCATCTAATAGGTAGGAAGAGAGGAAATTATTATGAAAAAGTATATATTGTTATCAATTGTTGCAGTAATGATTGTAATTAGTATATTTATAATTAACAGTTCAAAAGAAACACAAAAAGAATATAAGTTCGAAGGTAAGATTATAGAGGTTAATGAAACAAATGTCGTTGTGATTAATATAAAAGATGATCATAATTTAATTATGTTAGATGCTAAAGTAAGAGTAGCTATTAATGAAGATATTACATTTGAAATTAATGATATAATTGAAGTTAGTCATGATGGAACAATAAAAGAGATTGATCCATTAGGTATTAATGAAATAAATATTAAGAAAATAAATTAAAAGCTATAACTGATATGTAACTAATAAGAGACAATATCAGTTATAGCTTTTAATGTTAATCAAATTATTAAATAATATTATTTGATGTATATCTAATATATGTTATAATCAAATTAGATATACATCTAATTTGTTGATGTGGGGGGTTGATAATGATAAAAAAATATAAAGAATTATGGTCAGAAAAAAATTATTTACGCTTTATAAGTGCTAATGCAATCTCTAAATTAGGAGAAAACATTGATAATGTTGCTTTTGCATGGTTAGTTTATGAGCTGACAAAAGATCCAATGTGGATTGCAATAATATTTACTGCATCACTATTACCGATGGCATTATTACAATCTTTTACGGGAGTAATTGTTGAAAGAGTAAATAAAAAAAGACTAATAGTACTTTGTGATGTAGCTGGGTTTTTAACTATTGGTTCATTAGTTATATTTTATTATAACGAAAGCTTAACTCCAATAATTCTATTGGTTATTACACTATTAAATGCTCTAATAGAAACAATCAGAATTCCAGCTGGGTTATCAGTAGTACCAAAAATATTGAACAATGAAAAATATGAATTAGGTCAAGCATTGAATAATAGTTTCGGTCAAATTACTAATGCATTAGGAGTAGCGTTAGCTGGAGTAATATTATCAATATTTGGGATTGAATTTGCCTTTATTATAGATGCTGTAACATTCTTAATATCTGCATTAATCATTGGTACAATAAAATATCATCATGAAAAAACAGAAGTAAAAAAGAATAATTTTCTAAATGAATATGTTGACGGAATAAAAACAATGATTAAATCCAAAAAAGTGATGGTATTAGCATATATTGCATGTAGTATTAACTTTTTTTCAATGGCAATGAATATATATAATGCAATATTTGTTGGTGAAAATTTAAAATTAACTGTAGGATTCTATAGTGCCATATCAGTCATATTTACATGTTCAATGATAATAGGTAGCCTCAGTGCACCATTTATTTTAACTAAAATAAAAGAGTATAAAGTAGTTAGTATAACACTATTATCAACAGTAATATTATATCTTGGCTTTGTGTTGGCTCAATATTTTGAATATACTATCATAAAACTTTTAATAACATGCTTTAGTGCTATGTTTTATGGAATTACAAATGGTATAGTAGGTGTCTGGTTAACTGTGTACTTTTATAGAATTGTCCCTGAAGCATATCTTGCAAGAATTGCCGGAGGATTTAATTCATTTAGTGCAATAGTATCGATAGTAGCATCAATGATAATTACAAATATGTCACTCATATTAAGTATAAGTAATATTTATTTAATATTTGGGATCTTATCTTTTGGTACATTAGTTATAATAATATCAAATAAAAATAAAATATTTGATTAGGAGAATAACATGGAAAAAATTTTAAATTGTATAAATGAAAATAAAAACTTTGAAGTAACGTTGTTTTTGGAGCGTATGGTAAATAATTCCACTGCCAAAGCAGCAGAGTGGGCTAAATCATTTAATAATAAAAATGGTGTTGAAAAAAAAATTGCTGATAAACTGTTAGATGATTCAAAAAGAATGGATAATTATTTTGAGACAGTTTACAAAAAAATAAAAATTAATAATGAGGAACTAGAGTTCTATTACAAAACAATTATAGAAACTGATCTCGAGTATCATCAAGTCGGTATAAGCTCACTATTATTAATTCATTTCCCAATTTATAAAAGAATATTGAATAGAGGTAGTGATGAAATAATATATACTTTGATTAATGATTGCCTTGAATATAATGGAGATATCTTAGTCGAATTCATTTCACAAAAGAATGTAATAAGTGATTTAGCAACTTTTATAAGGGCAATTGATACATATAATATTAGTGAAGAAGTAAAATTGAAGCTAATTAGAGTAGCTACAAACTTTGAAAAACATATTGAAAGACTTAGTGAATTTGTTGAACTGGTAACTGTAGAATTAATCAATAATATAGATATGATCAGTGATATTATTAATGAAAATATGATGATAATAGAAAACACTATCAATAATGCTAGTAAAGAAGAATTATCTGCAATTTTATATATGGATTATAATAGTATTGAAAATGTTTATTATTCTCTAGTTGCTTATAATGCAATTTATTTCAATAATGTTGATAATAAACTAGGTGTAGGATTATTTGTAATTAAAGTTAGTAGCTTAAGAAAAAAAGAAACATCATATGAAGAACTTAAGACTATATTAAAAAATTTAGGGGAAGCACGTAAATTTGAAATTGTACAAACATTAATGAATAAACCACATAATGGGAAAGAACTAGCAAAAATACTAAATTTAACACCTGCTACAATTTCACATCATATTACAAACTTAATTAGTTCAAATATCATATCGCTTGTAGTAAAAGATAATAATAATGTTTATATCGTGAATAAAAAATATTTAAAAGAAAATATAGCTTTATTAAATAATTTACTTGCAGAGTAAGTGTTTACATATAAATATAACTTTTGGATAATTCTATTGATTATATGATATGATAGATAATGTTGAAAATCTAAAGGAGTAAATATGATTAAAGATATTGCAAATAAATGCTTAAAATGTAAAAATGCTCGATGTCAAAATGCGTGTCCTATTAGTACACCGATAGCTGAAATATTGAAGTTAGTAGCAAATGATGAAATTGATAAGGCCCAAGAAATGTTATTTGAAAACAATCCGTTTTCAGCTGTGTGTGGTGTTATTTGTGATCACCATAAACAATGTTATGGCAATTGTATTTTGAATGCTAAAAATGACCCAGTACCTTTTTATAAAGTAGAACAAGAACTATCAAGTAAATACCTCAAAAATCTAAAATTATCAATGAAAGCAAGTAATGGAAAAAGGGTTGCGGTAGTAGGTGGTGGTCCTGCTGGAATGAGTATAGCTTTACTACTTGCAAAAGAAGGGTATAAAGTTACAATATTTGATGGTCATGAAAAATTATGTGGTGTTTTAAGATATGGTATCCCACAAATGCGATTATCAAGAGAGATTATTGATGATATGGAAACATTATGTATTAACTCTAATATTCAAATTCGAAGAAATATGTTAATTGGACCAGTTATCAGTGTTGATGACTTATTAGAAGATGCATATGATGCTGTATTTATTGGAACAGGTGTTTGGAATCCAAAGAAACTATCAATCAAAGGAGAAACACTAGGGCATGTACACTATGCTATAGATTACTTAAAAAATCCTAGTGCTTTTAATCTCAATAAAAAAGTTCTTGTAATTGGAGCTGGTAATGTTGCAATGGATGCAGCAAGATCAGCAAAGTTAAATGGTAGTGATGTTTATGTTTATTATCGTAAAGGTTTTGAAGAAATGACAGCTTCATTACAAGAGATACAAGATGCAAAAGATGATGGAGTAAATTTTGAATTATTTAAATCACCAATAGAAATAACTGAAGATGGTGTTATTTTCGCAAACTCTGAAAATATTGTAGATGAAAATGGACATGTCATGACTAAAGTAATTGAAGACTCTAATCATTTAGTTGAATGTGATTCTGTTATTATCGCAATTAGTCAAATTGCAAGAAGAAATATTGTATCAACAACAAAAGAATTACAAATGACAAAATTTGGCTTATTAATGAGTGATGAAGAAGGTAATACTACAAAAGATGGTGTATTTGCAAGCGGTGATGTAGTAAGTGGTAGTAAAACAGTAGTTGAAGCAATAGCACAATCTAAAATAGTAGCAAAAACAATTATGGAATACTTAGAAAATAAAAAAGTTGATTAATTCAACTTTTTTATTTTGCATATGATATTGCTTTAACTGGGCAACTGATATAGCAATCACCACATTCATCACATCGATTAACATTTATAGAATAAAGATTATTATTATAATTAATTGCACTAAAACTACATTTTTTATGACAAATACCACATGAAATACATGCTTCAGGATTAATCTTTAAGCCGCGTAATCTTTCATGAGTATTGTAAGAAAAATATGTTCTTTCTAATTTATGTTCACGATTCTCTAATTCAAAATCATAGTCAAAAATATCACCATAACCTTGGTTAATACAAAAGACAACCATTGCAGGATATTTTTCATAATCCTTAAAACAAAGATCAAATATAGGATTATTTTTTGCTCTTAAATCATCATAATTAACTAAATTTACTCTGCCAGATAGTCTAATTGCATATCCATTCTCAAATAAAGGTAGTCCACTTTCATCATGTGATGCTTGTGTTTTTGCACATAGACCTGAAATTGCTACTTTATTGTTATTAATAAGATGATGATAAAAACTTTTAGTATACATAGTCATAAAGTATATTCCATCATCATCATAACCTCTTAAGTGAGCAATTCTTGATTCTATTTCATTTTCTTCATTTAATGTTGCAAATGATAAGCAACCAATTTTATCAAATTTTTCATATATTTCTTTTATTTTCATAAGTCACCTCTATTTTTAGTTTAACACTCTACTCTTATATAAGCTATTAAAGTATCTTGGATTTTAATTATGACACAAATCATATGTGACAAACTTAAATTTCAAAAGATTGATTAAAGTCTAATATGAAAATATACTAAAAATATAAAAGACATGAGGAGGTCATAATGAAAGAATCAATTCAAAGGTTTGGTCGTTTCTTAAGTGCAATGGTTATGCCAAATATTGGGGCATTTATTGCCTGGGGATTAGTTACAGCACTGTTTATTCCAGATGGATGGTTGCCAAATGAACAGTTAGCAACAATGGTTTCACCAATGTTAACATATTTATTACCATTACTAGTTGGTTATACTGGTGGTAATATGGTTTATGGAAAAAGAGGAGCTGTTGTTGGTGCCATTGGTTGTTTTGGTGTAATAGTTGGAGCACCTATTGCGATGTTTATAGGTTGTATGGCGATGGGACCATTTGCCGCATTTATAATTAAAAAAATTGATCAAGTATTTTTAAGTAAAATACCATCAGGATTTGAGATGTTATGGAATAATTTCTCAGCAGGAATTATAGGGACTATCTTAGCAATTATAGGGTTATTAGTGATTAATCCATTTACTTTATTCTTAACAAATGGATTAGCAGCAGGTGTTGAAGTATTAGTAAATAATGGATTGTTACCATTAACTTCAATCTTTGTAGAACCAGCAAAAGTATTATTCTTAAATAATGCAATTAATCATGGTATCTTTACACCACTTGGTAGTGCAGAAGTATTGGAAGCAGGAAAATCAATATTCTATTTAATTGAAGCTAATCCAGGACCAGGGCTTGGTTTATTACTTGCATATATGTTTTTTGGAAAAGGGATGGCAAGGTCTAGTGCATCTGGAGCTGCAATAATTCATTTCTTCGGTGGTATTCATGAAATCTATTTCCCATTTGTATTAATGAATCCATTTACAATTATTGCCTTAATTTGCGGAGGAGCAAGTGGAGTATTTATTAATGTGTTATTTGATTCAGGATTAACATCGGCTGCAAGTCCTGGTAGTATATTAGCAATAATTCCATTAATCGAAAGAAATAGTTATGTTGGTGTATTATTAAGTATATTAATTTCGGCAATCGTAACATTTGTTATTGCTGCAATAATTATTAAATTTACAAAAGATAATGGAAAAGATTTAGATGAAGCAACAGATGAAGTTAAAAAATTAAAAGGGAATAAAGAAGATAAAAAAGAAGAAGCAACAACTACAAGTAATATTACGAAAATAACATTTGCTTGTGATGCCGGTATGGGATCAAGTGCAATGGGTGCTTCAATTCTTAGAAAAAAATTTAAGGAAGCTAACATTAATGTTGAAGTAAATAACTGTGCAATTGATGTTTTACCAAGTGATACTCAATGTGTTGTTACACAACATTCATTTGAACAAAGAGTTAATGATCGAGTTCCAAATGCAAAAGTATATACAATTCAAAACTTTATGGCTAGTAAAGAATATGATAGAATTATAGAAGAGTTTAGTTCAAAATAAAGAGGTAAATAATATGATAATATCATCTAGATTGCATAAAATAATTAATGAATGCTTAAATAGAAGGTTAACTATAGATGAATTAGCAAAAGAGCTAAATGTAAGTAGACGTACGATTTTTAGAGAAATAAATGATCTAGAAAATATTCTTGAAGAATATAACTTGAAGTTGATTACAAGAGGTATCGTTCGAATTATTGGTAATGATGAAGATATAGATAGGTTTACTGCAACAATAAATAATATAAAGGAACACTATATTATTGATCGAGATGAGAGACAAATATTGATAACTTATCAAGTATTACAGTCAAAAAAAGTAGAAAAAATTATTGTGTATGCTAATAGATTTAATGTAAGTGAAGCTACAATTAGTAACGATTTAATTAAAATCGAAAAACTATTAAATAGTTATAACATTATTGTTAATAAAACTAATAATGATGTACATATCAATGGGCATGAAAAAGATATAAGAACATTAATGGCAAGTTTATTACCAAATAAAATAAAGGATGAAAATTATAATGCATCTAATTTACATCATAAATTATTTTCAAATAAAAATAATGGAATAATGAATTTAATAAATAAAGATATTGCAGAAAAAATAATTAAAGTATTTGAAAAAAATCACGATAAATTTAAGTTAAATCGATTTGTTGAAAGTTCATATGTTGGTTTAATAATTCACCTTACTTTAGCTATAGAAAGAATATTGTCAAATGAGATAATCAATAATTATGAAAAAGTTGAAGAAGAATATGAAAATGATGATAACTATCGTATTGCTAAATTAATAGCAGAAAAGCTAGAAGAAGAATTTTTGATAAGTATACCAAAATTTGAAATAATTTATATTACGATGCATTTACAAGGTTCAAAATTAAATAATGCAGATAGTAGAAATATTTCTAAAGATAGCTTAATAGTCGAAATCGCTGATTATATGATTAATAATTTTGATACAAAGTTAAATATAAAAAAAGATCAATATTTAAGTAATGGTTTGATAGCTCATTTAAAACCAGCGATGGTGCGAATTAATAATAAGCTCGATATATATAATCCATTATTAGATGATATTAAAGATAAATATCAAGAGATATACTTAATGAGTGAAGTTGTGTGTGACAAAATATCCAAAAACTACAACATTAAATTTAATGAACATGAAATAGGATTTATTACAATGCACTTTGGAGCAGCAATTGAAAGAGCATTGGAAGAAAACAAAACAAAAAGAATAATAAATATTGGTGTTATTTGTGCATCAGGTATTGGAATAAGTTCATTATTATGTGCAAAAATAGATAAGATTACTAATAATAATGTAAGAGTAAAACCATATTCATTGATAGAACTTAAAAATAATAAGATTGAAGTTGATTTAATTGTATCAACTTTTGAATTAGAAAAAATTGAATATCTAAAAGTGAATCACTTACTTGAAGATGATGATATTAATAAAATCTTAAATAAAATTTTAGAATATGAAAATACAATAGTTGATAGTGTTATCGAAAATAAAGAAATAGAATTTGATGAAATATATCAATTAATAAATATTCAAAAAAATATAATTGATCAATTTAAGTTAGCACATAAGAAGATAGATGAATTTAAAGATATTATTGATTATATTGAGCAAAATATTATTAAAGATAAAAATCTAGATATTATTGATAAAATCAATATTAGAGAAAGTAAAGATAGTATGATTTATTCTAATTTGAAATTTGGTGTTATACATTTAGCTGATGTCATATTTGAAGAACCAATCGTTAAGTTGGTTCAATTGAAAAACGATTCATTAATTAAAGTAAACTTCATCATATTCATGTTTGCGAATACACATGAAAATTATCAAGTCCAAAAATTAATGTCGTATATATCATCGGCGATAATTGAAGATGATAAAGTATTTAATTGTTTTAGTTATGATGATGAAACTAAAATTGTAGAAATGTTAAAAATAAAATTTATAGAAATGATAAAGAAAATTTAAAGGAGAAAAAAATGCAAAATATCCTAACAGAAAAAGATATAATAACAAACTGTGAGAGTATCACAAAGGAAGAAGCAATAAAAGCAGTAGGTAGAATGTTAGTTGAAAAAAACTGTGTTAAAGAAGAATATATTCAAGGAATGATTAATAGAGACAATGAACTTAGTGTATATATTGGTAACAAATTAGCAATTCCACATGGAGAGGCGAGTGCAAGTCAATATGTAGATAAAACAGGACTTGCAGTTATGATCTATCCAAATGGAATTGATTGGAATGGTGAAGAAGTAAAAATTGTAATAGGTATCGGTGCAAAAGATGGCGAACATATGGATATCTTAGCAAGTATTGCTGTAGCTTTAATGGAGGAAGAAACTGTAGATAAAATTGTTAGTTTAGGTTGTACTAAAGAAATCTATAGTATTCTAACGCAGTAATATGATAATAACGGTTACTTTAAATCCAGCAGTTGATAAAACTGTTGTAATTGATACTTTAGTGGTTAATGGATTAAATAGATTGGAAAATGTAATAAGTAATGCTGGTGGTAAAGGAATTAATGTTTCAAAAACATTAAAGAACTTAAATGTTGATTCACTAGCAACAGGATTTATTGCTGGAAGTAATGGACAATATATCACATCAGTTCTTGATGAATATAATATTAGACATGATTTTTGTAAGGTAAGTGGAAATACTAGAGTTAATTTAAAGGTATTAGATAAAGAAATGAATCTTACAGAACTAAATGAGGTTGGTACAAATATTGAAGAAGGTGAACTAAATAATTTTGTAAGTAAACTACATGGCTTAGTAAACGTAAATGATGTTGTAGTACTTAGCGGAAGTGTTCCTAAAGGGGTAAGTGCAGATATCTATGCAAAACTAATAAAGCTTTGCAAATGCAAAGGTGCTAAAGTTATTTTAGATGCTGATAAAGATTTGTTTAAAAATGGAGTAAAAGAAAATCCTACTTTGATAAAACCAAATAAATATGAATTATGCCAATATTTCAATATATCTGAAGAAACTACAGATATTGAAATTGTAAATAAAACGAAAGATTTTATTAAAGATGGAATTGAATATGTAGCAATATCACTTGGTAGTAAAGGGGCATACTTTTTAAATAAAGATAAAGTATATTATGCAGAAGGTTTAAAAATTGAGGCTCATTCAAGTGTTGGAGCTGGTGATGCAATGGTTGCAGCTTTAACTTATTGTATTAATGAAAATATTGAATTTGAAGAGATGATAAAATTAGCAGTTGCAACAAGTGCAGGAGCTGTTGAAACTATAGGAACAAATCCTGCTAAATTAGAAAGAATTAAAGAGTTAGAAAAACTTGTGAAAGTAAAGGAGCTATTATAAATGAAAACAAAAGCTGTAAGATTATATGGAGTAGATGACATTAGATTAGATACATTTGAATTACCAAAAATTAAAGATGATGAGATTTTAGTTAAAATTGTGAGTGATAGTATTTGCATGTCAACTTGGAAAACAATTAAACAAGGAAAAAATCATAAACGTGTACCAAATGATGTTTATGATAACCCAATTATAATTGGACATGAATTTGCAGGTGATATTGTTGAGGTTGGGGAAAAATGGAAAGATCAATTTAAACCAGGACAAAAATTTGCACAACAGCCTGCAATTCCAGGACAAATGGAATCACCTGGCTACTCATATCAATACTGTGGTGGGAGTGCAACATATTGCATTTTCCCAAATGATATAATTGAAGCTGGATGTTTATGGACATATGAAGGTGATAGTTATTTCGCAGCAAGTGTTGCAGAACCAATGTGTTGTGTAATTAGTGGATACCATACAAATTATCATACTGTACCAAACAGTTATGAACATATTATGGGTTCAAAAACTGATGGAAATATCATTATTCTTGGTGGATGTGGACCAATGGGGCTTGGTGCAATTTCATATGCATTAACTTATGAAAATAAACCGAAAAGAGTTGTGGTAACTGATATTAGTGATGAAAGAATTGCTAGAGCAAAAGAGGTTATCTCAGTTGAAGAAGCGAAACAACATGGCGTAGAATTACATTATGTTAATACAGCTAAAATGACTGATGTCAAAGCTGAATTAATGCAACTAACAGATAATAAAGGATATGATGATGTCTTTGTATATGTTGCATTTAAAGATGTATGTGAACTTGGTGATAGTATTTTAGCTTATGATGGCAATTTAAGTTTATTTGCAGGACCAACAGATCCAAATTTTAAAGCTAGCATGAATTTATATAATTCACATTATTCACGTACACGTATTTTAGGAAGTACTGGTGGAACAATTGATGATATGAAAGAAGCAATTGAAAAAGATGCAAAAGGTTTAATTAAGACTGCTGTAATGATTACACATATTGGTGGTATAGATTCAGTAATTGATACCACAAATAATTTACCAACAATACCAGGTGGAAAAAAACTAATCTATACACACATTGATATGCCTCTAACAGCAATTGATGATTTTGAAAAACTTGGTGAAACAGATGAATTGTTTAAACAATTACACGAAATATGTTCTAGAAATAAAGGTCTTTGGAGCAGTGAGGCTGAACAATTATTACTAAGCACTAAAGCAAAATAGATGCTAATAAAAAATGGATTTCTATAATGAAATCCATTTTTATTATTCATTTAATAATTGTTCTTTACAAAGTTTTAATGCCTCTTGATTATCTTTAGATAGTGTTGGAAATTTTGGGTCACAATCATTTAGTATATCTAATATAATTTCAGAAACAATATAACGAGTATGCCATTTTTGATCGGCTGGAACAATATACCATGGACAATCCTTTGTTGCAGTATTGATGAAAGCTTTTTTGAAAGCTTTCATATACTCATCAAAATAGGTTCTTTCCTTTAAGTCTGATTTTGAAAACTTCCAGTTTTTCTCAGGGATATCAATGCGTTTTAAAAATCTTTTCTTCTGTTCATCTTTAGAAACATGTAAAAATATTTTAACTATACGATAACTATTATCATATAAGTACTCCTCAAAATTCTTTATCTGTCTATAGCGTTTATCAAAAAAATCATTATCATTTAAGTGACATCGCTTTGCCATTTTGTAATTCTCTTGTAAATCATGTATCTTAACTACTAAAACATCCTCATAGTATGAACGATTAAAAATTGCAATTTTACCTCTTTCTGGCACAAAGTTATGGGCGCGCCATAAATAATCATGTGCCATTTCTTCAGTACTAGGTTGCTTAAAACTTATAACATTAATTCCTTGAGGGTTTATTGAACCAAAAACATGAGAGATGGTTCCATCTTTACCCGCAGCATCAACAGCTTGAAAAATTACAATGATACCTTCAACTCCATCAGCATATAATTTTTCTTGTAACCCTAAAATTTTCTTACGGTTATTTTCTAGTTTCTTGATATAAGTTTCCTTATTTTTTTTTGGTAAATATAAGCTAGTTGGATAATCTTTGAAAGAAAAATTTGTTGATCCATTGTATTTATAATTGTTCATGTTCTACTCCTTGTAAATAAAGTTCATATTCATATTTTTTTTAACATAACATAATAAATATTTGAAGGCAAAAGATATTATCATACAAGAGTGTATTTTATATAAATATGTATTTTTATGTTATAATAGATAAAAATAATATATATAACAACATATAAAGGGGTAATATTTATGACAAATAAAAATTTGTTTTTAAATAAGTTTGCGAGTACAAAATTAATAGATGATGGATATAAAGCAAAAATACTAGAAGAAATTATAGATAAAAGTCCAATGGCAATTAATTTATGGGATAATAATATGAAAAATGTTATGTTTAATAAGTTTGCTATGGATATTTTTAATGTTACTGATAAAGAAAAGTATGTTGAAAATTTCTTCAGATTATCCCCAGAATATCAACCTAATGGAATATTATCAAAAAAACATGGAATTAATAACTTTGAAATTGCAATACGTGATGGATATCATAAATTTAATTGGATGCATAAAGATGAAAATGATAAAGAAATCCCTACAGAAATAACTTTAGTTAAATTAGATATAAATGATGAAGAAACATATATTATAAGTTATATAAATGATTTAAGATTTGAATTTTTAAATGCCAAACCACGAAGTTATGACTATTACTTTAATGATATTTTACCAAGAAATGTACTCTTAAAGGAAGTTTCAAATTTAACAGAGGAGTGGTTTTTTTCTGTCGATGTAAGAACAGGGTATTTTCATTATTATGGTAAAATTTGGGATGAAGATATCGAGAATCATCGTATTTTGAAAGATGATGAAGCATTCAATATGAATTTAGTTCATCATGAAGATATTCCAATAATGGTAGAGATGATGAATAATTTAATTGATAGCGAGAAAACAGAATATGATATTCGATTAATGACAGATAATGGAGTACATGAATATTTTAGAATAAGCTATAAACATGTAAGCGACGAAAATGGTAATATTGTTTTTATTGTAGGAAAAGGTAGAAATATCCATTTACAAAAAATGTTTGAAGAAAGATCACAAAAAGATTTACTAACAGAATGCTATAATAAAATAAGTTCTGAAAATATAGTAGGTGATAAATTGGCATATTTACCTAATAAACAACATGCTTTTTTTATTGTTGATATAGATAACTTTAAAGCCATTAATGATAATCTAGGACACTATTTTGGGGATGTTGTCTTAAGAGAGATTTCAAGTTCTCTAAAAGAAATTTTTAGAGATGAAGATGTTGTTTCTAGGATTGGTGGAGATGAATTTGTAGTTTTTCTAGAAAATATTTCTAATGTTAAATTAATTAAAGATAAAGCAAATACTATTTTAGAAGTATATAATAAGACTTACTCAGGAGATAATCAAGATTATTCAATTTCTGGAAGTATAGGTATAGCGATTTATCCACAAGATGGTACTACATATGATGAATTATATAAAAATGCTGATAAAGCATTAAATCAAGCCAAACTATTAGGTAAAAATAGATATGTAATGTATTCAAAAGAATTAAGAGTTGGAACAACTAGAAGTATTACAAAAATAGAAAATGCAACAAGAATTGCTAGTTCATTTTTTGATTATGAGTTGATCTCAGAAGTTTTTAATATTATATATGAAAATAATGGTAGTTCTAGCTCAATAAATAATGCATTAGAACATGTATGTAAAAAATATAAAGCAGATAGATGTTATATATTTGAGACATTTGATGGTGGTGAAAATTATAGTAATACATTTGAATGGTGTAAAGAAGGAATCAGTAAAGAAATAGAAAATTTACAAAATATAAGTAAAGTATTACTAAAAGATTTTTTTGATAAAGCACATAATAGTGTTATATATTCAAATAACTTAAGAGAAACAATTGATGATGATGAAGCCTTTAGAAGAATGATTGATCAAGGTATTCTCTCTTTTATACATGCTCAAATAAGACGTGACAATATTGTTACATTCTTTATTGGTTTAGATGATACAAAAAAAACAAGAATATGGAATGAAAGAGAAATAAATAGCCTTCAGTATATTGGAAAGATTATTTCAATTATCAGACAATCAGTAGTATTAGATCAACAAGTAAACAAACTAGCCACATATAATCAAAATTCTACATATATATTGGATAATATTGATAATGTTGTATATGTTTCAGATATTAATAATTATAATTTACTTTACTTAAATCGTAGTGGTAAAGAAGCGGTTGGTGTATATAATGATGAAGATTATTTAAATAAAAAATGTTATAAAATATTACAAGGTAAGGATGATGTGTGTGAATTTTGTACAAATCATTTATTAAAAAGCAATGAATATTATGAATGGTCTTATTATAATCCAATTATAAAAAGTACTTTTTTATTAAAAGACAAGTTAATACCTTTTAATGGAAAACTAGCAAGACTTGAAATTGCAACCGATGTTAGTAAAGTAATAAATCTAGAAAATGAATTAGAAGATAAACTTAAAGATGAAAAGTTTTTAATTTATTGTGTTGAAATGTTACATTCTGGTGATGAACCTAATCATTCAATTAATAGACTTTTAGACGTTGTTTGTAGCTATTATGAGGCAGATAGAAGCTATATATTTGAAATAAGTGAAGATAAAAAACACATATCAAATACTTATGAGCATGTAACAATTGGACAAGAAGCTCACATATCAGAATTTCAAAAAATTGATATTATAGAGTTAGATACTTTAATTGAAAAATTAAAAAAATATACTTCACTTACAATTGATATCGAAGAAACATTTAAAGATAAAGACAGTTTAGAATATCAAATTATGGCAACTCATGGTATAGATAGTGTAACTATTGGTTCGATAATAAATAAAAATAACGAAATAACTGGATTTGTTGGTGTGGATAATCCTAAAACTAATGTTGATAAAATAACAATTATTGATTCAGTAGCGAAATTTACTGCATCATTTATTGAAAAGACAAAACTTATAAATAAACTAAATAATTTAAGCTATTATGATATGTTAACAGGTGTTAAAAATAGATATAGTTATTCTTTAAAGCTGAAAAATATAGATTATGCAAAAATTGACAGTTTAGGGGTGGCATATGTTGATATTTTAGCACTAAGTGCAATCAATGATACAAGAGGTGGAGGATTTGGTGATTTAATTTTAAAAGATCTAGCAAAAATGCTAAGTGAAATATTTAAGGAATCAGTATATCGAGTAGGTGGTGATGAATTTGTTGTATTAGTTACTAATATGAATGAAATTGATTTTGAGAAAAAAATAATTGAACTAAAAAATTATTTGTATTTTGAAAATCGATTTGAAGTATCTATTGGATATACATGGAATCAAGGAATACACAATGAATATAAGTTTAAGGATTTAGATGAGGGTAAAAAATACACTAAAATGCTATCTGAAAATCTTGATATTGAAATAAAAAATAGTAAATATATTGTTTATTTACAACCACAAATAAATTTTGAAACTAATGAAGTTACTAGTGCAGAGGCGCTTGTAAGAAGAATTGGTTCTTTGGATTCTTTACAACCTCCAATATCATTTATCCCATTCTATGAAAAGGAAGGAATAATTTCTCAGATTGATACTTTTGTCTTAGAAGAAGTATGTAAAACATTTAGAATTTGGAAAGATAAAGGTTGTAAAACACTTGATTATATTGCTGTTAACTGTTCAAGAATGACAATTGCTAAAGAAGGTATTGTAGATATATTTGTTGACATATGTAATAAATATGATGTAGAACCTAAAAAAATAGTTATTGAAATTACAGAAACAATTAATGGAATAAGTGAAAAATTACTTTCTAGAATTATTAATAATTTTAAAGATGCAGGATTTACAATTTCCTTAGATGACTTTGGTAGCGGTTATTCAAATTTCTCATCATTAGTAATTTCAAATTTTGATGAAATTAAAATTGATATGAAATTAATTAAAGATATTGATACTAATAAGAAATCAAAAATATTAACTAGTGTTGCAATAGGACTTTGTACGCAACTTGGAAATACAATTTCAATAGCTGAAGGTGTAGAAACAAAAAAACAAGCTGAAATATTAAAAAGTCTTAAATGTTCTAAGGGACAAGGGTATTATTTTGATAAACCTTTAGATATTGAAGATTTCTCTAAGAAATATATAGTATAATAAGATATATGGAGGATTTGTAATGAAATGTTTAATTGTTGTAGATATGCAAAATGATTTTTTAAATGGTTCTTTACCAGCTTATAATGGAGATCAAATTATTGATAATGTTTGTAATAAAATAAATGAATATTTTATTAATAATAATAAAGTAATATTTACATTAGATACGCATGATGATAAATATTTAGAAACTTCAGAAGGTAGTAAACTACCAATAAAACACTGTATTAAAGGAACAAGTGGTTGGGAGATACATCCACAAATTTGTGAAGTATTAAAATCGAAAAATATTAATGAAGATTATTTATTTATTGAAAAAAATACATTTGCTAGTCTTGAATTGATAAATGAAATCAAGGATTATGATGATATTACATTAATTGGTGTATGCACAGAGATATGTGTTGTATCAAATGCGCTTTTAATAAAGGCAAATTATCCAAATATAAAAATAACTGTTGATAAAAATGCTTGTCGAGGTGTTAGTGATAAAGGTCATAATGACGCACTTAATGTAATGAGTAGCTGTCATATTGAGATAATTTAATAGGAGTAGAGTAAATGTATAAATTTAGTGTAGAAGAAACAACAAATGATTTAATAAATTGGATTAAAACATATTATCAAGATCTAAGTCTTGATACAAAAGCAGTAGTTGGAATTTCTGGTGGTAAAGATAGTAGTGTTGTTGCGGCTTTACTAACTAAAGCTTTAGGTAAAGATCGAGTAATTGGTGTTTTAATGCCACAAGGAGAACAGTTTGATATTGATTTTAGTTTAAAACTTGTAAACCATCTAGAAATTAAACATGTTACTATAAATATCAAAGATATGGTATCAAATACCATCTTAGGTCTTGAAAATGGTTTAAAAGAGCTAGGTGTAAATGATTTAAGCACTGTAACAACTTTTAATACACCGCCAAGAATTAGAATGAGTGTATTATATGGTATCGCAGGAAGTGTTAATGGTAGAGTTGTTAATACTTGTAACTTATCTGAAGATTGGGTAGGTTATGCTACTAAGTTTGGTGATGGTGCTGGAGATTTTTCATTGTTAATGAATTTAACTGTAACTGAGGTTAAATTAATTGGAGAATATTTAAATTTGCCAATGGATCTTGTTAAGAAAACACCTATTGATGGCTTATGTGGTAAAACAGATGAAGAGAATTTAGGTTTTACATATGAAGTATTAGATCAATACATCAGAAATGGCACAATAGAAGATTTAGAAGTTAAAGCAAAAATTGATAGATTAAGAAAAATAAATATGCATAAGCTATTACCAATGGCAAATTATAACCCAAATATTAGAACGATTGAAGATTAAAGAATGATGTAAGTGAACTGCACCCCAAAAATTGGAGACAATTAGAAAGGGTGTAGTTTTTTTAT
>CAYJNO010000033.1:0-17645 GCA_964371715.1 uncultured Erysipelotrichaceae bacterium
GTTTGGAAGAATACTTCCAATTATTACTTTTTCTTTTTCCATAATGATTACTCTTATTTATCTACTTTCTTTTATGACAGGTACGCCAATTTGGCAGATTTTCGTTACACTTCTACTTGCGTTTATTTTATACAATATCCCTACAATAATATTGATTGTCATTTACAAAGCTTGCAGAGAAAAAATAAAAAAGCGTTCAGCACTTGATAAAATGAACATTCAAGATCTTGAGTAACACCTATTATGAGCAAATATCATTTAATACTAATTTAGTTTGTGATATATGCAAAATAAAACCATTCACGAAGTTGCAATTTTTGAGAGGTTGAATAAATTTTATATAATAGGAAGAAGGAAAATTTATGAAAAAAGTAATATTAGGTTCTATGATGTTTTTAACAGGAGTATTAAGTATTGCTGTAATTCTTGCTGGCTCAATGGCAAACGAATGGACAGTTAATGGAGAGTTTTCTTCAATTTGGAACATAACACAGTATGGACTTATGCCTGTACTATACATTTTTGGCGGGATCTCAATTGTTGGCATTGCACTGGCAATATGGGGAGTATTTGAAAAAAACAACCCTACAAAATGAGCAGGACTTGTATAGCACTATTTTAGTTAATGCTATGCGCAAAACAAAACCATTCACTAAGTTGCATTTTTGAGCGGTTGAATAAATATTATGTTATTCGGAGGACAAGATGAAATTAAAAAATGGATTAAACATAACAATAGCAAAGGCTAAAAAAGAAGATGCGGAAATGATTATTGAATACCTTAATTTAATCGGTGGAGAAAGTGACAATCTTCTATTTGGTGAAAATGAATTTCATATGTCGATTGAAGATGAAATGTCATTTATTGAAAGAGTATCAAATTGCGATACATCGGCTTTGTTTGTAGCTAAAATAGGTGATGAAATAGTATCTATAGGTGGTATAATGTCTTCACCAAGAAAGAGAATTGCACATCAAGCTGATATTAGTGTTTCCGTAAAGAAGAAATATTGGAAGTTGGGTATAGGCACAGTAATGATGAATGAATTAATAAGGTTTGCTAAAGGTAACAATATAACTGAAATTATTCACTTAGGGGTTAATTCAAACAATGTAAGTGCTATTCATTTATATAAAAAATTAGGTTTTGTGGAAATTGGAAGATATGAAAAGTTTTTCAAATTTAACGATAGTTATGGTGATGAAATTTTAATGAATTTATATCTTTAATCTATACAAAATGAGCATTGAACTATATGAAGCACAGCTACCCTTTTAAGTAGAATAATTGCAATAATATTGATGTGAAATAAAAACGATTGAAATACCGAGGAATTTATATGATGAAAGGATAATGTAGTATGTTTATTAATAAAAAAGAAAAGCGTTTTATTGTTAAAGATGAACAAGGAATACAGTTAGGTGGTATTCAAATACTTGTAGATACAGTAACAGGTGTTAATTATTTAATGACTATTGGTAGTGGTCCATCTGGAATAACTCCGTTGTTAGATGAAAATGGAAATGTGATAATTGATAAATAACATCAACATAAAGATTATTTATATAATGGTAGGTTAATAATGAAAAAAGGAATAAAAATATTAAGTATTATTTTAGGTGCTTTACTCCTGTGTTTTTTATATTTATGGTTTAATAATGATATTGGAGTAAGCAAGAAAAATATTGTTTCAGATGCAAGGGCTGATCAAGCAATTAGCTCGGAATGGAATGTTATAGAGCAAACAACAGATGAATTATCAGCAATGATTTTTTATGACGACCTTAAAGAAGAACACACATTTTCTGTTTATGCAAACTGGGACGGCTTATCGTTTGGGTATTTTTTTACGCACGGAGGAAAAGATACTGGTATTTTGAATGGAGTTCGTGAATTTGCATATAGTTCTTTAGAAAAAAAGGCAGTCATATCCATGAACTCACAAAGGGCAAGTAGCTTAAATATGACTGACGGAAACGCAGTTACGACTATAGAGTTAGATCCAGATAAGCCTTTCGCACTTGTTGTGGACGAAAATTTATTGCTAAGTTTTTTTGATGAAAATGGAAATGTACTGTTTGAATAAAATGAGCAAACACCCAGTAGCACTACTTTAGTTAATGTTATACGCAAAACAAAACCATTCACGAAGTTGTAATTTTTGAGTGGTTGAATAAATTTTATATAATTATTAGGAGATATATATATAAATGAAAAAGAAAAAGATACTTTGTACAATTTTAATAGCTGTTATAGTAGTAGCAGGTATAGGTTTAATTTGGTACAATTCTTCCGTTGATATGCTTAATTTAGATGTGGAAAAAGTGGCTACTATTAAAATACAAAATGGCAACACTGGAGAAATGCTTGAAATAACCAATCAAGAAGATATTTCTTACTTGATAGAACAGTGGAACAATACTGAATTATCATGCCAAAAACTTTCATTTGGATATGTAGGTTATAGTTTGTGTATTACCATACTTGATGGGAATGGTAACAAATTAAGTGGGATGAATGATTTTTATATCAACTCTGATGAAGTGATGAGAAAAGATCCTTTTTTCTATGATTTGGGCAGTGGAAATCTAAATCACAATTATATACAAGAGTTGTTCGAAGAAAATGCAGAGTAACTATTATGAGCATTTGACGAATAGGGGACTAGACTTAGTTAGTTCATAAAAAAAGGTTATAAATTTAAATATCAAATACTAAATGGAAGTTTAAAAAACAACGGGTTAAGTGATTGATCCCGTTGTTACTTTTCTAAATCATTTTTAATATTTTTTATTATCGATCTAAGAGAGATATATTTAAAAAATATAGAAAATGACAGCTGGAGAATAATAGGAAGTTACAAATTGCACACTATTCTAGATCTTGAATATTCATTTTATTTAATTCATTTGAGTCGTTTAATTTTTCCTTTTTTATGTGATTCATTATAAAGTATATAGCAAACAATATAGCTGACATAATCAATGCATATAATCCTAATAATACAAAAAAGCAAGCTACTATAATTGGTAATATCAATGCCATCTTTGAACTTTTTTTACATAGATAAAATTCAATACTCACAAGTATTATAGGTATCAATACCATTCCTGCCATAATAAATAGTAATGTTTTCATAATTAATCTCCTTTCGTTTTTTTATATTCTTTTATTAATATTTTAGCTGTATCAAAATCTAATTTATCCTCTATAGCTAGTTTTTTAATAAGTGAAATATATGGTTCATTGTTATGATCTTCGGCTAATTTAATTTTTTGTATAAGTTTATCCAGCCTTAGTCTTACAGTAGGATAAGTTACCCCATAAAGAGTGGCAATCTCCTTTAGAGAACCAGATGTCATTAAAAATTTCTTAATGAATGTAATATCCGATTCCTCTAAACCTAGAATCCAATCTGGTATTATTTCTGTTTTCATAACATCACTCCTTTAATAATGTTAATGTAACATTTAATTTTATTAAAGTCAATTAATAATATTTTTTAATAAAGTTTAAAAAATAACATGGTCAGTCACTGACCCATTGTTAAATTTCTAAGTTATCTTTGTTTAAGTTTTTATTATTGAGCTAAGTGACACTTTTTTAATATGAATTAAAAGTGTACAATGAATATAAAGATTATTTACCTAATAGGAGAAATTATTATGAAAAATAATACTGTAGATAATTCAACAATTATAGAAGAAGTTGTAATAAAAATTAATGATAAAGAACACGAAAAAGCTAGAGATTTGATTGTAGATAAGTATCCATTTAAACAAATAATAAAAAAAGAAAAGAGTAAGAGTTTCAAGACAATAGTAAAGCTATTTTTTAATGACGGCTTTATAGATAGATATACTGGTAAAAAACTTATTAATCCTGGAATGTTAAGAGTTTTATCTATTATGTACCCAAACGAATTTCCATATCATCCTAATTATAAAGCTGACGAATGCCATAGTGCTTTTTGGGATCTAACACCATCATTAGATCATGTAGTTCCGTTTAGTTTAGGTGGTGAAGATGATGAAGCTAATTGGGTTACAACATCAAATAAGAATAATAGTATTAAGAATGTGTATTCTTTAGAGGAAATTGGCTGGAAATTATACCCGAAAGGTGATTTAAAAGAGTGGGATGGATTATCGGAAAAATTTTTGGAAATAGTTAATGAAAATGAAAAACTTTTAGAAAATACATATGTAAAAAAATGGTATAAAGTCACAAAAGACATATTGAAAAGTTATTTATGATTGATACATTCTCAGAAGCTTACTACAGAAAATAATAATAAGAAAAAGGGGATGCTAAATGAAAGCAATAGAAAAGTTTATAGAAAAATCCATTGAATACAATTTAATGAAGGTTACATTTTTTTACACATTGTATATCACATTACCAATGTTACTGTTTCTGGATTCAGGTGTTCTAGTGTGGAGATTTATGATGGTTTTTAGCTTTGTTTTTTGGTTTTTACCATTACAAATAATAATTTTATTACATAAAAACAAAAAAATGAAATAAAGATACAAAACGATTTGCAATGAGTCTTTCATTCAAGTTAGTAAATTAACATAGCATTAAAGAAATAACGGCAACTACAAAAATTTTTCAAGTAACACTATATAAACATACAAATATATAAATATAAGAAAGGGTCACTAAATGATCCTATTAACATATTGACTTATAGTGTATTATAGATATAAAGATTATTTATATAATTGGAGGATAAATACAGTGGAATATAAAGAATTTACTACGAGTTTATTAAGTGAAATTAAAGCGATATATGAAGATTCAAATTGGCAATCATACCTAAAGGATGATGACAAATTAGTGAGGGCATTTCATAACTCACTATATATTTTAGGTGCGTTTAAAGATGAAAAATTAGTTGGGTTTGTTCGTTGTGTAGGCGATGGCGAGCATATTGTACTAGTACAAGATTTAATTGTTTTGTCGGGATATCAACAAAAAGGAATAGGTTCATATTTGTTTAAACATTGTTGGGATAAATATAAAGAAGTTAGAATGTTCCAAGTAGTAACTGATATTGAAGATAAAGTAGACAATTATTTTTACCAATCTTTTAATATGAAAAAATTAAACGAGGGACACATGATTTCATATTTTAGATAGGCACACAAAATGAGCATAACACAAAGTAATAATTAATAATTGCATTATGAACAAAATTTATATACCCTTTAGTTGTAGCTGTTTGCATTTGCAGACAGCTATTTTCATAAAAATAAAAAAATTTAATTTTACCCGCACATTTTCACTCACTCACACGTTAAACAATATGAAAGGAGGTTTTTATGTCTTTAGAATTAAAAGAGCAATACGAAAAGATATATGTATTTTGCTATTTCAAAGTACACAGCCCTGAAGTTGCCGAAGATATAACACAGGAAACATTCCTAAAATACTTTGAAACAACACAGTATCTCGAAAAAGGAAAAAAACTTGCCTTTCTTTACACCATAGCACGGAACTGTTGTAATGATTATTTTAGAAAGGCAAAGCAAACGGTAGACTTTGATAACTTGTCCGAGTTATCGGAAGAAAAAGTGGATAATTTGGAAACCATTATTGCCGTTCGGACTGCTGTGTCAAAGCTAAATATTGAGCAACAAGAAATCGTGCTACTTCGATTTACCAATGAACTTGGAATAGGTGAAATCGCAGAGTATTTAGGTATTTCAAGATTTGCAGTTTATCGAAAACTTAATGCAATCGAAAAACAGCTAAAAGTTACTTTGAGAAAGGAGGATTTTTATGGATAGGAAACTAAAGTCAGCATTAAAACAAAACTTTACCCCACCGCCATCGCAGCATAGTGAACAATTTATAAATAGCATTTCATATCCCAAAGCAAAGTTTAGTGAAGTGCTTATTTCACAAATCGGATTTATCCGAAAAAGAGTATGGTTTTTATTTGTTCTTAGTGTTTGTTTCGCCTTTTTCTATACAGAATTTGCGAATGTATCAGAGAACAGTGTTTCGGGTGTATCGGCAATTTTACCGCTTTTCTCACTCGCAACGATTACTGAAATACACAAAAGCACATCACATAATATGGACGAGATGGAGCTTGCTTGCAAACACAATTTATCTAAAATCACACTTATGCGACTTGGAATACTCGGTACTATCAGTTTTATAATGTTGATACTACTTGTCGGTATTGTAGGTGAAAGCGACTTTGGAACACTTAGAAACACAGTTTATATCGCTGTACCGTACTTGCTTACAAGTTATATAAGTCTTTTAATTATTTCAAAACTTCGCACAAAAGAAACGATTTATGTTTGTGCTACGGTAAGTGGAGCAGTGAGTGTTTTCACCTTTATGGCAAACAGCAATTACAAGTTTATCTATAATGCTGATTTTACTTTTATATGGATAATCACATTTGCAGTGCTTATAGCACTACTCTCTTACAGCCTTATTCGATTTTCAAAATTACAGGAGGAATTACAATGGAACTCGTTATAGATAGAATGACAAAGCAATACAAAAACAAAATTGCCGTTGATAGGCTATCTTTAAACCTTACAAGTGGTGTTTATGGTTTGCTTGGTGCAAATGGTGCAGGCAAAACAACTCTTATGCGTATGATTTGTGGCATATTAAAGCCAACAAGCGGTGAAGTAAAGTTTAATGGGATAGATGTATCGGAAGAAAACTATCGTGATGCACTCGGTTATTTACCGCAAGACTTCGGTTATTACCCCGAATTTTCAGCACAGGACTTTATGTATTATATGGCGAGCCTTAAAGGAATGACAAAAGCACAGGCAAAGACGAAAACAAAAGAATTGCTCGAAATCGTGTCTTTATCTGATGTGGCAAAAAAGAAAATCAAGACATTTTCGGGCGGGATGAGGCAGCGTTTGGGCATAGCACAGGCACTGCTGAATAATCCTAAAATCTTAGTGCTTGACGAGCCTACCGCAGGACTTGACCCAAAAGAGCGTGTGCGTTTTCGTAACCTTATATCAGAGCTTGGAAAGGATAGAATTGTTCTTTTGTCTACTCATATTGTTTCTGATGTTGAGAATATCGCAAGCACAATTTTGGTTATGAAAGATGGACAATTACTGCACAATGGAGCTTTAGAACATATTATTAAAGCTATTGACGGCAAGGTATTTGAATGTGTGGTAGTTAATAAAACCGCTGAAAAATTAATGCTAAATTACCCAGTTATCAATCTTCGAGCAGAGGGCGAAAATACATTTTTGCGACTTGTTTGTGATGAAAAACCACACGATACAGCGGTGAGTGTTTCAGCTACTTTGGAGGACTTGTACCTTTATTATTTTTCGGAGGTGAGTGGAAATGAATAATTTTTGGACTTTAGTAGGGTTTGAATATAAAAAGATATTTATAAAAAAGTCAAATGTAATATTACTTTCAATAATGGTGATTTTCTCTGTAGTTATTGTATTTTTAAATGCTAATGGTGGGAACTATTACCATTCCATTGGTAATGATATTTCCAAAACTGAAGCTCTTAAATTGGATAAAGAAACTATTAATACAAATAAAGGTTTCGTTACTGATGAAATGATTATGGACACCATAATACTTGCTCAAGACGGCTACAACAATAAAGAAAATTACTTTTTTAATGCTGAGGGATACGAAGTTTTAAAGGCGGAAAGCCAAACAGAGTTTATTTTACCATACAAAAATATATATTTTTTTCTAAATAATTTATTTAGGTCGGAATTCGATTTAAACGATGGTTCTAAAGCAATAGAGCATATCGACACTGCTGGTATAACAGATTTTTATAAAACATATAAACAAATGCTAGCCCACAATATAAATCAGAACAATAATCTTACGATAGACGAAAAAAACAAACATATTGATATGATAGAAGATATACAAGTACCTTTTTATAATGAATATGCCGACGGTTGGATTTCTATCACAAATATGTTACCACTTTTAGGACTACTGATATTAAGTCCACTTGCAATAATTATTGGGAATATTTTTGGGAAGGAATATAGTAGTAAGGCAGATGCCATCATTTTATCTACTAAAAATGGGAAGTCTGTATTTATTGTCGCAAAACTTGCTACTGCAATTTCCTTTGCAATGTTTACCACCGCACTTATGTCATTTTGTTATATAGGAACATATCTTTTTACACATGGTTTAGATGGAATAAATGTTCCAATGCAATTTATCAGAGGGTTTGAATTTTCTACTTATCCCATAATAATGATTGAATTTGTGGCGATATGCAGTACTGTGTTTTTAGTCACAGCAATTGCTTTTTCATGTTTTTGTGCAATGATTTCAGCGATATTTAATAATTCTGTGACTTCACTGAGTATTCTTATGCTATGTGTATTTGCTCCAATGTTTATTCCATTTACAGAGGATAGGTTGGTTACTCAGGTCACAAATTGTTTATTTACTAGAATTTTAAACCATGAAGCTATTTTCTCGGAATATTTTTATACTTTTGGAAATGTAAGTTTCACTCCATACATTTTTTATGGTATTTTAATGGGGTTAGTAACTTTGCTTTGTATCCCTGTTATTTGTAATGTATTCAAAAATCATCAAGTCAGATGATTGTCTATTATGAGCATTTGACGAATAGGAGATTAGACTTAGTTAGTTCATAAAAGAAGGTTATAAATTTAAATATCAAATACTAAATAGAAGTTAAAAAAACAACGGGGTCAGTTACTGACCCCGTTGCTACTTTTCTAAATCATTTTTAATATTTTTTTATTATCGAGCGAAGCGACACTTCTTTGTCTTTTCGAACATAGCATTAAAGAAATAACTGCAATTACAAAAATATCTCAAGCAACGCTATATAAACATATAAAGTTAAGAAAGGATCAATAATTGACTTTCAGATTCTCAACAATCAAAAAACACTTATTACAAGTGGTTTTACATATTTAATATAAAAAGTAGTATAATTAATATAAATTTTATTTATATAGTGGTAAGAAGAATGTGTATCCATATTTTTGGTTAATTATGTTATGTGCTTTAGTAGAGATAGGTAGTGGAATTTATATTACTAATAAATAATATGATTTACCTATTATAGGCACAACTATGTAGAACTGCTTTGATTAATGTTATACACAAAAAACGTATAAGAATTAATGATTTTTTGAATTGTTAAATAGATTTTATAAAATGCAAGCAAATGTAAACGTAAGTTGCGGTATAGTTGTTAGACTTGCAACCGCGATATTAGTAGAATGCAATTAGGAGGTGATATTTAATGAATATGAGATTAGGTGAAAAAATTAGAGAATTACGCAAAATCAATGGAATGTCACAAGAGTATCTTGCTGAACAAATTGAGGTAAGCAGGCAGTCTGTTTCAAAATGGGAAAACGATATGTCTGAGCCATCTTCTGATAAATTGTTTAAACTTGCAGATATTTTTAACGTGTCAGTAGTTGAATTGCGTAATCCAAATTCAAAAGTTGAGCTTGTGCTCAATATACGAAAGGAGATTACTACTATGAAAAAATCTAAACCATTAATTACATTTATTGTATTTTCATTTATTATTTTTATATCATTGTTTGCCTTTGGATTTTATGCTGCCTTTGCTGGAAACTATAATGATCAAATAATTCTATATATAATGATTGCATCTGCATTTTTTATGTTTCTTTCATTTACTCCAATATTTATATCTATATTGCGATTTGTATACAAAGATTGTAAAAATAAAGGTATTAATCCAACGTTTTGGGTTATTATTTCAATGACATTTGTAGGACTTGCATATTACTTTATTAAAAGAGATACACTCGTAAGTAAATAAAATTTACGAGATAACATATCATCTCCTATGCACATAAAACGTGCAAAGTAATAACATAATTATTAAAAACAAAGTATCAATAGCTGATCCTTTTAACATATTGCTTAAAAGTTATAATGAATATAAATATTATTTATATACTATTTTTTGGAGTTAAAAAATAGATGTTTAAACTTTTGTAAAGCTAACTTTACAAAAGTTTTTGTATTTGTTACTATAATATTGTAAAGTTAACTTTACAACTATTGGAGGTGTTGCTATTGGATAACAAAGTTGAATTGTTGCGCAAGCAAAATGGAATTAGTCAAGAAGCATTTGCAAAAGCAATGAAAGTTTCAAGACAAACAATCAGCTCTATTGAAAATGGAAAATATAATCCTTCACTTGAACTCGCATTTATGATAGCGCAGTATTTTGAAATGCGCATTGAAGAAATTTTTATTTTTAAGAGAGAGGTTACTATCAATGAGTAAATTATATAAATCAACAATAATTATTATGGCGATAATCATGATTTTATCATATTTAGGTATAGGTGTTGTTTTCGAGAGATTTTTTGCAGAGTGGTATGATCAAATGGGAATACTTGCTTTCATTTTCAATATAATCGTAACGGCACTAATTGGCTTTGTATTTTCACTGCTTACTGAAAGAAAACTTATTGAATCAGATGATGTTATAAACGATCTTTATGAAACTGAAGTTAAAGATGAACGAAATATAATGTTGCGCGGAAAAGCAGGGTTATCAATGTGGAGAATAAATTTTTTTCTATTACTTGCATTAACATTGCTTATGATAGCCTTAAAAATATCGATTGCTGCTTGGTGTATACTTACACTTATTGCTATTAATTTGATTGGATATTTTATTAGTTTTTATATAGAAGATAATAGACATTAAGCAATATAGAATGATTATTTTATGATTATTGGACAAATTTTACATACTAAATAGAAGTAAAAATAACAAATGGTCATTAATTGACCTTTTAATTTGTTTAAAATTGGTATAATAAATATAAAGATTATTTATATAACGGAAAGTGAGACTTAGAATATGGATATAACATTATTCTCTAATAAATTTCGAGTTAAAAAAATAACGGAGAAAGATATTGAAAAAGTGTTGGATTTATGTGAATGTAATCACGTTTATTATAAATATTGCCCACCAAAACCTTCTATTGCAAGTATTGTAGATGATCTGAATGCTCTACCACCAAACAAAGAGTACAAAGACAAATATTATGTTGGGTTTTTTGAGGATGATAAAATGATTGCTGTAATGGATTTAATATACCAATACCCTAATTGTGAAACTGCTTTTATAGGTTTTTTTATGATGGATATTCAATTGCAAGGTAAAGGTGTAGGTACACGCATTATTTCCGATGTTTTGAAATATTTAAAAACACTTAATTTAAAAAAAGTGAGGTTAGGATATGTTAAAGGAAATAATCAAGCAAAATCATTTTGGAAAAAAAATAAATTTTTATGTACAGGTGTTGAAGATAAACAAGAAAAATATACTGTCATAGTTATGGAAAGAGTTCTTTAAAGTTTTCGTATAATGAACATAGTGCGAATAGGGTATTAATCTTAGAGCATTTATTAAATAATAATAAACAAAGTATAATGTAAATTTAGATAGGAGATAAATATAAAAGAATATACTAAAGCAACACTTCTTAATGAGGAGTGTTTTTTTACTTCTTTAAGAGTGAAAGAAGTGCCGAAAGGAATGTTTAAGTATGAGATAAGACATTCTGATTATGATGGTTTTGAGCCAGTAAGTATAGAAAGGAGCGTGATGATAAATCACTATGGGACAATATTATCATATGAACCATTTGAACTAGAAAATGGTAATTTAGAAATAGGAGATGAGGATTTAATAATGGAAGATGAAATAAGGATGGTTATTGAATGAAATATGTATCAGGATTAGTAAAGTGGGTAGGTGGAAAGAAGAGTCTATTATCTTATATCTTACCCTTGTTTAGAAAAGATATAGACACTTATGTGGAAGTGTTTGGTGGAGCAGGAGCAGTGTTATTAAACTTTAAGATTGGAGGTTGTAAAAAGATATACAATGATTATAATATTGACCTGGTCAATCTATTTCGTGTAGTTAAATACAGACCAGCTGAATTTATAAATGAAGTAAATAGATATCAAATAAATTCGAGAGTTTACTTTGCTGGATTAAGTTCAATAATCAATAACACACCAGTTCCACTATCTATAATAGAAGAAAATCTTAGAATATTAAAAGAAGGAGGTGCAGATGAAAAGATAATAAAAGATTATAAGAGAAATATGTTAGATATGGAACTAAACAATGCAGTAAGATTCTATGAAAAAATTTCTTTAAGCTTTGCAGGAGGTGCAAAGTCATGGAATTGTCAGCCATCAACAATAATAGATATCGCAAACAAAATATATGAAAAATCGCAAATATTAAAGGATGTTATTATTGAAAGAAACTCTTATGAAAAGATAATTCCAAATCAAGATAAAGAAGGAACATTCTTTTATTGTGATCCACCATATTTTAATACAGAAAATTATTATGATGCAGATTTTAATAAAAATGATCATGAAAAATTAAGAAATATACTTGCCGATATAAAAGGCAAGTTTTTATTATCTTACAATGATTGTGAGGAAATAAGAGAGTTATATAAAGATTTTTATATACTAAGTATTGAAAGACCAAATAATATATCAAGTAAAAAAGGAGCAGTTTATAAAGAATTATTAATTGCAAATTATGATATATGTAGTGAGTACAATCAAAGATTGTATCAACAGTTACAACTAGATGTTCATGGAGAAGGAGAAGAGTTATGTATAATGTACAAATAGATTTTAGTAATATTTTTAATATGATTGATGAATGGTGTGAATTGAATGGAATATCAAAAGCAGATTTTATAGAATTTTATGAAGAGGTGAGTAATGATAGTCAAGGCTAGTTTATCTGATGTTATATCAGCAACATGGGAAGCAACAAGAGGAGAAATAGTTGCAGTTGTTAATGAAGTGGTATTCCCTGCATTATCACTAATACTAGTAATTGCCTTTTTTGTTAAACTTGGAGGTGCATATTTTGATTATAGAAAACATGGAATGATAGAATGGCAAGCACCTGCCATTCTTTTTTCTTGTCTAGTATTTACACTGACTGCACCTGAGTTTATCTGGACAATAATTTAATGTTTATATTTGATTCTCTATATACAAAAATATTTGATGAAGCATTACAGTGGGTATATACCCAAGCAGTTTTATTTGCTAGTGAATTTTTATCTACTGTAAATAATATGGGAGCTGCTTTATTTGATTTAGAATGGATAAGTTCGTATTTAGAATATATAAGATTAGTTGGATGGGCACTCTTTATTGTTGGATTTGTAGTTGCAGTATTTGAGATGTCACTCGAATATATGAATGGACAGGGTAATGTAAAAGGGTTTTTCTTAAACATGATTAAAGGATTTATGATGGTATCCTTATTTACTTCATTACCTATTGAGTTATATAGATTCAGTGTGACACTACAATCATCATTGACAAGTGACATTTTGAATAATACAACAATAGAATCAAGTGCCCTCGATGCATTTAACAGTATAAATATTGGTAATCAAGGGTTAACATCTTTAGTGTTTATAATTATGTTTTTATATGCATTAATAAAAGTATTTATGGCAAACTTAAAAAGGGGTGGCATATTATTGATTTTAATATCATTAGGATGCTTTCATGTATTCTCCTTACCAAGAAGTTACACTGATGCATTTGTATCTTGGTGTAAACAAGTAATTGCTCTATGCTTTACATGTTTTATGCAAACAATATTATTGAGCCTGGGATTAATGATTATATATGAAAATGTATTCTTGGGAATAGGAATTGCGTTAGCGTCAACAGAAGTACCAAGAATTGCAGAAAAGTTTGGTATGGATACATCTATGAGAGTTAACCCAACATCATCGATGTATGCAATAACTTCAGCAATGAATTTTAGTAGAATGATGAAAGGTGGATAAATGTATTTATATCCTAAAAATTTAAAAGCAAAAGCACAACTGTGGTTTTGGTATTTAAAAGATATTGTAGTAATAACAATATTATCGATAATAGCAGTACTACTATTAGTATATGGAAATATATTAATTGGCTTAGTACTAGCTACAATATATGCAATATTAACAATAAGGTTAGAAGATACAAGTGTTATGGATTTTATTAAACATGCTTGTATCTTTTTTCTTACAAAACAAGAATATGGATGGAAGGAGTAATATGGATATTATAAAAAAAATAGATGAATTAGAAACATTACTAATTGAATTAGTTAATGATCCAATGTTTGAAAAATTGGATATATATGATGATGTATTAAACATGCAAGATAAAATTAGTGAATATTTTGCAGAAGAGGTAACAATAAATTTTCAAAATACCAATGTGAAGGGTTATATATACAATCAAGGTTATCATGATGGAGCTAAAGTATTTAAAGGAACATATGATAATATAGCTAATTTTATAATGCTTGGAGAAGGTAAGAATATTGTAATTACAGATGATGTAGATTGTTTATTAGTAAAAACACATGGATTATTTGTTGATAAAGCATTTAATCAAGATTTTACTATACTCTTATTAGATAAACTTATTCCATTACAAAGAGGTGAAAGAGAATTAGAAGCAATTGAATTTATTAACGATTATGAGATGGTACTATGAGAATAAATACAAGAAGATTTTTAAATCTGAATAGGTTAACTAATTTCTCATTAGCAGGATACAATAAAGCACATGAAATTTATTATAAAGTTGAACCATATAATTTAAATGTATTATCTGATGATTCTATTATTAGTAAAATAGATGCTTTGACTAATATCATAAAAGGAGTAGGTAAATTTGAAATTATATGTCTTAATGGAAAAGAAAACTTTGAAGAAAATAAACTGTATTATCAACAATTAATTAAAGAAGAAGATTCACCAATCATCAAAAAAATAATTAAACAAGAATTAAAACTTTTATATGAAATACAGTCAAATACAGCAACATCAAGAAGCTTCTTAATTGGTATGAGATTAAAAGAAGAAAAGGGATTTAATATTGAAACATATTTAGCAAATATAGAAAAATCTCTAACTAATAATGGATTAAACATACAAAGAGTAGATAAAGATAATTTAAAAGAAATATTAGCGGTATATTATGCGAATATGGTTTTATTTGATCACTATGAAGATGTAGAAGGAGAATGGTATGAAAGAAACTAGAAGAAACAATGAATTCTTAGATAAAATATCTCCAGCACTAATAAAATTTAAAGATAGCTACTATGTAGTAGCTGATACTTATAGAAGTGTATGGGTAGTTAATGAATATCCTAAATCTACAAAACAACTTGCACTGCTAAGATATTTGGGAAGTAAAGAGAATATTACAATTCGCATTTATGTTGAACCTGTTAGTGCAGAAGATAAAAGAAAAGTACTGACGAATTCATCAAATAGAAATATGTTTAATAGTAAAAATACAGATATAAATGAACAGCTAGAAGCCCAAATGGATTTTAGTGATCAAGTAGAATTAATGGGAGAAATGATGAGAAATAACATACCATTAGTTCATACAAGTATTTTTATAGAATTAATAGCGAGTAATTTGGAGAATCTAAGGCAATTACAGGCTGAAGTCTTAATGGAACTAACACGAATAGGGTTAGATATAAAAAGGTTAATTTTAAGACAAAAAGAGGGATTTAATTCTGTAAGGTTTGGTGGAAGTAATTATTTTAAAGATGAATTTGATAGAATACTACCTGCAACATCTGTTGCGAACTTATTACCTTTTAATTATTCGGGGAAAACAGATCCACATGGATTTTTTATTGGTAAAGATAAATTTGGATCTAATGTGCTAGTAGATTTTGATAAAAGAACATCTGATAAAACAAATGGTAATATAATGATTCTAGGTAATTCAGGACAAGGAAAAAGTTATCTTCTTAAACTATTATTAACAAATCTGAGGTGTGATAATAAAAGTATTATTTGCTTAGATCCCGAAAATGAATATGAAGATTTAACAAATAACTTAAATGGTACATATATTGACTTAATGGAAGGCAAATATATTATAAATATTTTAGAACCAAAACTATGGGCAGATAGTGTTGATGAAGACAGTAATGTTCAAACATTTAAGACGACTGCAAAAATATCACAACATATATCATTTTTAAAAGATTTCTTTAGAGTATATAAAAGTCTAAATAATAAAGAATTGGATGTAATTGAAATAATGCTTAGAAGATTATATAAGAAAAATAAAAATCCAATATTAGAAGATTTCTATTACTTTATGGAAAATAGATTAGAAGAAATGAATACAGGAAAAAAAGAGCTATTCGATATTGAACTTTTAAAAGGAGTGTTGTTGTCACTTCAAAGTATTTGTATTGGAAGTGATTCAAAATTCTTCAATGGACATACAAATATAGAAAACTATAAATTTGTAACATTCGGTGTTAAAGGATTGTTGGAAGCTAATATATCCTTAAAAAATGCAATGTTATTTAATATATTGTCTTATATGAGTAATGAACTTTTAACAAAGGGTAATACAGTTGCAGCAATAGATGAATTCTATTTGTTCTTGAGTAATATAACTGCAGTAGAATATATTAGAAATTTTTCTAAAAGAGTTAGAAAGAAAGATAGTCAAGTAATACTAAGTTCGCAAAATTTAGAAGATTTTAATATAGAAGGAATAGCAGAATATACAAAACCTTTATTTGCGATTCCATCGCATCATTTTTTATTTAATGCAGGAAATGTAGATAAGAAATTTTATGTTGATACATTGCAGTTAGAGGATAATGAGTTTGAATTAATCAAACATCCAAAAAGAGGTCATTGCTTATATAAATGTGGTAGTGAAAGATATTATCTAGAAGTAATAGCACCTAAGTTTGTTGAAGAGAATTTTGGCGATAAAGGTGGACGATGAAAATAGCTAAATTTTTAGCTTATTTATTATCCTCAGAAAAAGGAAGAAAGTTTATTGGAACAATTATTCTAATAATCATTTCTCCTTTTATATTTTTAGTACTAGTGTTTATACCATTACAAGAATCATTAGCAGAAAATAATAAATCAATTATTGATAATGTGTTTAATAGTTCTAATAATGAGTTACTACATTATGATATTGAATCAAAAGAGTTAATGAATCTCTTTAATGAAATAGATATTGAAATTGATAGTTTAGAAATTAGAGGAAATATAGATATATTATATATAAAATCAGTTTATTTTGTTTTGTATTTTTCAGATGAAATAAATAACATTTTAGCAATCAATGAATATGTAGATAAATACTTTGATTTTAAAACAGAAGTAGTGGATGATGAAGAGTTAGAATACTATGTTCCTGTAAGTAATGATGTTTTTAATGAAAGAGTATTTAGTGATTTTGACATGATGTATGAAGATGTAAATAAGTTAGATTTAATTAATGAAGTTTATGATTATCTAACTAATTACGAAATTGATAACTCAATAAATAGTAGCTCTCATGAACTTGTCATGTCGATGATGGATGAATCTTTAAATAAAGAATATGTAGGTGGAACTTATGCATCACCATTTATTGATGGTTGGGAAGATAAAGTTACTTCAGAGTTTGGGTATAGAGAAAATATTATATTACCAGATGGAACTATAACTGATGATTTTCATACAGGTATGGATTTAGGTGCACCAAAAGG
>CAYJNO010000034.1:0-16798 GCA_964371715.1 uncultured Erysipelotrichaceae bacterium
AGTAAAGTTTATGGTGAAAATGACCCTACTAACTTTGAAGGAACATCAGAAGTTAAACTAGTAGATGGCGAATCAGTAACATTCAATGTTAGAAGAACAAATACTGCTAATGATGTTGGTACATACAAAAATGCATTAACTGCAGATGTAGCAACATTCACAGGAAGTAATGTTGATAACTATGACTTCGCGGTTGATAATGGTGACTTCACAATTGAACAAAAAACAATCGTATTTACAGCAAATAGTTATTCATTAATAGGTAACCAACAATTACCAGATCCATTAGGATATACACATACTGATTTAGCATATGATGATACATTAGCATCAGCAAAAATTAATGTAAGTGTTACAAGAAATGGTAATACATTAACTCCAATTGCAAATTATGCAAGTGATGCAACTGTTCAAAACTATACATTTAATTATGTAAATGGAAATTTAACTGAAACAGGATTAATTAATGTGTTCGTTACAGGAAACAGTGATAGAGAAGTTTATAGTGGGGAAACTCATACAGTAAATGGATTCACTAGCACAATTAATGTTAATAATGTTCTTATCACTAATGATGATTATAAAGTTGAAGCTGCAACATCAGGAGCATCACAACTTAATGCTGGAAGTGCAACAAATGTAGTAAGCGAAATCAAAGTTTATATGAAAGATCAAACTAGTAATGAGTATATCGATATTACAGCGTTTGCTTCAGTGGATAGTGCAGATGGTACTTTAACAGTAGATAAAAAAGATGCTGAAATGAAATTAAATGGTTCATTTAATAAAGAAATTTTAGAAGATGATCCAAGCTTTGATGTAATACCTTCAGGATTTGTTGGTACTGATTTACCTAGCTATAATGTCGAAAGAAATTCAGGTGAATTACCTGGAGATTATGATGTATACTTCACAAATAAAGAAGTACTTCAAAACTATAATATTAATTGGATTGATTCAGTTTTAGAAATAATTGATGCTGAAGAGTTTGCATTAGAAATTACTCCAAATGATTTAATTACAGATTATGATGGAACAGAATATCAAGCAACAGGTTATGTGTTGAATTATGATGAAACTAAATATCCTAATTTAATAATTGAAGTTAATACAAATGAGCCATCTTCATTCGATGCTACAGAGCTAGAACATGAAGTAGAAAGCTACACTATAGAGTATAACAATGAAGATTTAACTGAATACTTAAGTGCATATGTAACTTTAAATAAAGGCTTACTAGATATTAACAAAGTAGATGTAGATGTTATTGCTAATCCAATCACAGTAACAACGGGAAGTGGATTACCTACTTATACTTATACAGTTACAGGTTTAGTTAATAATGAAGATGAATCAGTATTAAATTTAGCTACACCAGTATTTGAGTCAACTTACACAAATAGTGGAACAGGCGCATTTGCAATTACAGCAAATCAATTAAATCCTGTAGATAGTACAAATTATAATATTAATTACATTGACTCAGTATTAACAGCTAATTCAATACCAGTAGCACCAACTCCGATTCCAACTACAGTGCCAACAGTTGTACCAACAGTTGTTCCAACAGTAGTACCAACTGCAGTACCAACAGTTGTTCCGACAGTAACTCCTACAGTTATCCCAGATGATGACACTCCAGAAGTTGCTCCAACAACAACTCCAGTTGTAATCGTAGATGATGAAACACCAGAAGCAGCAAGTGCTTGGGCATTAGTTAACCTAATCATGGCATTAGCTACTACAGTTGGTTCTATCTATGTAGTTATGATGTATTTAAAATCTAAAAAATCTGAAGATGATGAAATGTACGATGAAAATGGAAATCAATTATATGAAACTAATACGAAAAATAAAGGATTATATCGTTTATTAAGTATCGTAGTTGCTATAATAGCAATCGTAACATTCGTTGTAACAGAAAATATGACTCAACCTATGATCTTAGTTGACAGATGGACATTACTAATGGTTGTCTATGCACTAGTTCAAGCAGTTGTAGTTTATAACACAAGAAAAGAAAATACAAAAGACGAAATAGAAACAACTAACTAGTATCAGTTATAGATATAAAATAACTAATAACAGATATAAATTAATCGAGCATATGATACACCTTTGTGTATCATATGCTCTTTTTTATATAAAAAGTATAAAATATATCAAAAACATAAAAACTTTTATGATACAATATTTTTAGCACTGTTGTAGCAATAAGTATATTGCTATGCATTTATATATATGTATAAAAAAATCTTATTTTTTGTTGTTGACAACATTTTTAATGTCGTTAACAACATTTTTAAACAATCATAAGGTTAATTACATATAATTCATAAAGTAAAATTAAATTACCGTTAAGAAGGAGAAATTTGAAGATGAAATTTAAGATGACAAAAGTATTAGTTTCTTTAGTAATGATTTTAAATATGTTAGTACCTAATCAATTATTTGCAGAAGAAACAGAAAAAGCAGCAGAAGAACAATCTAGTGTTGCCTATAAGCCAGAATATATAGGTTTCGAAGGTTCGCTTTCAGAAGAAGCGAAAAATGCAACAGAGATTGCACCGGTTTATTTTGAAAAAAATAATGCGCCAGCAGTAGCGGGGGTAGATACTTTTCCAGCACCAACAAAAGGATATCAGTTTGCTTATTGGGCAATTGCAAATTCAACAGATCCTTTACAAAATGGTACAGTGAAATATCATCCAACACTAACGGAAAATGGAAGTGCTAGATATAGTACATCTTTTGGAATAATTGATGGTCACTTAGTTTTGGTTCCAAAATGGGAAACTATAACTTATAATATTCAATACACAAATGTTGATGGTGCTATATATGATGGATCAAATACTACATATAATATTTTAAGTGATATCAATATTACTCCTGCTTCAAAAGAAGGTTACACTTTTTCTGGTTGGAAAATTACAAGTACAGATGCTAGTTATAATTTAAATACAATTAATGGACAAACAGCAGAAATAAATCCTGGTACTTATGGTAATCTAACAGTAGAAGCAGTGTGGGAAGAAGTATATGAGATTAGTAACTATGAAGTTTCACAAGATTATAATGGGAAACAATTAATAGTTACTGCATCAGATATTATTACTAAATTTGGATTACCAGAAGGGACTAAAATAGAAGAGCTTGCTAGTGATGGTAGTTGGAAAAGTTATGTAAGTAGTAATATTTTAAATGCTGGAAATACAACAATAAGATATCGTGCTGTATTACCTAATGGAGTAGTTATTGATAATAATAGCACAATTAGTAAAACAGTAAATCAAGTTCCGCTGACAATTACTGCAAATAGCTATGAATTAATAGGGTCTGAAACGATTGATTCAAAAGAACTAGGCTTTACTTATGATGATACTAATTTAGTGAATAATGAAAACTTTAACGACTTAGGAATTAAAGTTGATTTAACTGCAAAAGATGGAGTAATATCTGCAACTGCTAATTACACAGACTCATCTAAGCCGCAAAATTATAATTTGATTGTAAAAACGGGTACATATACATCACTTGGTGATATTGTAGTAACAGTTACTGCAAACAGTCATCAAACGAAATATACTGGTACTGAACAAACAGTTACAGGAGGAACGTATACTGTATCTGTAAATGGAGTTGACCAAACAAATAATACAGATTATGAAGTTATGTTTGATACATCAAATCCAAAAGCTACAAATGTAGGAACGTTTGAAAATGAAGTTTCTAATGTAAAAGTTGTGTATAAAGGTGAAGATATTAGTGCGAGTATTGATCGTCCTGTATTAATAAATGGAACTTTAACTATTACAAGAGCAGATTTAACAATTAAAGTTAGAAATGTTGATATTGGAAGTGCAAATCCAAGTGCATATGACTATTCGAACTCTGAAATTAGAGTTGAAGGGTTAGTTGGAAAAGATATCCAAATATATAAAGAATCAAATACAATTGAAAATGTAATTAATGATACATTTGTCTTAACATTTGATCAAGATTTAAGTAGTTTAAAAACTATCAGTATAAATGAGTTCAGATATGTAGATGCAATAAATCCAGTAATTACAACAGGTACAATATCATATAAAACCGGAGTTATTCATCAACTTGGTAATTATAATGTTACTTTAGAATCAGGTAATTTAAACTATTCAGTTATTGCTCCTAAAGATTATAAAATTTCTAATCCATATACTGGTAAAACATATTACTTAGACTACCAATTTGATACAGCAACAATATTAAAAGACTTCCCAGAAGGAACAACTATGGAAGTATCAGGTAATGGAACAGATTGGACTGCTGCTTGGAACTTAGCACAAAAAAATGCTGGAACAAATTCTTTATATTATCGTGTTATTTTACCTGAAGCTTATGGTGGAGTAACTGTAAATAATGGTAGTACAATTTCGGTTGAAGTTACTAAAATACCTTTAACTATAAAAGCGAATTCTTATGTTTTAGTAGGGGAAGAACCTATTAGTAATGTAACTTTAGAATATACTACTCAAGGATTTATTAATGGTGATAATATTGAAAGTACAAATATTAATGTAGTTTTAACACCTGCTAATAATGTGATCTCGGTTGATGCTGCATATAAAACAGGAACTGAAATACAAAACTACGAAATAATTGAGGTAGATGGAGTTTATAATAAATATAATGAAGTATCTATAATTCTTGACCCTAGTAGTTTTGAAACAAAATATACAGGATTAGAACAAACAGTAACTGGAGGGGAATATAGATTATTCATTAATAAACTTCAAGTAAATGGGTTAAAGTCATTTGAAGTTACTTATAACACATCTTCTCCTGAAGAAATCTATCCTGGAACATATAGAAACTCAGTTGTAGGAGACGCAGTAGTACTATTTAATGGTAGAGATGTTACTGATTATGTGAAAGTTTCTCATAATATTGGTTACCTAGTAATAGATAAAGCTGATGTAGTTATTAGTGCGGATAACATTACAACAGAACTTGGAAAAGGAATACCGGGATTAACTTATGAAGTAAATGGTCTTGTAAATAATGAAAGTGCAAGTGTATTAAATTTACCAGAAGAATTATTTACAACAAGCTATGATGATACAATTGCTGGTGAATTTGATATAACAAGTATTGTAGGTTTACCAATTGAAAGTGATAATTATAATATTTCATATACTAATGGATTATTAGTATCAAACGAAGCACCAATTATTACAACACCTACACCTTCACCAACAACAACACCAACAGTAGTGCCAACAACAACACCAACGGTAGTGCCAACAACAACACCAACGGTAGTACCAACTACAGCGCCAACAGTAGTACCAACTACAGCGCCAACAGTAGTACCAACTACAGCACCAACGGTAGTACCAACTACAGCACCAACGGTAGTACCAACTACAGCACCAACGGTAGTACCAACTACAGTGCCAACAGTAGTGCCGACAACAACACCTGAAGTTGAGATCGAAGAAGATCAAACACCTGAGGTAGCACCAACACCAACTCCAGAAGTTGAGATTGAAGAAGAAGTGACACCTGAATTTGGTGGAAGCTCTTGGGCTCTAATTAATTTAATTACAGCATTAATAACTACAGTAATATCTATTTATTTAGTAATGATGTACTTCAAATCTAAAAAAGAAGAAGATAGTAAAATGTATGATTCAAATGGGAATCAAATTAATGAAGCAACACATAGAAATAAATTAGGTATTAGAGTATTAAGTGTGTTAATTGCTGTAATCGCAATATTCACATTTATTCTAACTGAAAATATGACTCAACCAATGGTTTTAGTTGATGAATGGACAATATTAATGGTTGTTTATTTATTAGTTCAAATAGTAGTTGCATATTTTTCGAAAAAATCAGTTAAGTATAATGAAGTAAAAGCTTAAAAACATGCTCACATTTGTGAGCATGTTTTTTTTGAATATAAAAAAAGTGAGATTTTACTCTCACCTTTTTTATTCTGTAGCAGGTATATCGTATCTTAATTGTCCTTCTCTTATTAAACGAGATACAACTCTAGTAGCTCCTCCACCATACCACATTGGATCAGATGGATCATCACTAAATCCTGTTAAGTAAGGGTTATAAACTTTTTGAGGAATGTATTTAGTAACTAATGGCATAAATACAGACATTTCATTAATCAATGATGCAAAGTACTCAGTTAATTCTACTTTTCTTGCTTCATCTGTAGTGTTTAGCATTTCATCTAAGATAACTCCAGTATCAACTGTAGTTCCGTCTTCTAATGTTAATACAACATTTGTTAATCCAGCTTTTTTCTCAGCTAGAGTAGTGAAACCTAAATCTGCTGCTCCATCAATAAAGAATGAACGGTAGATTTCCCATGGTTCTCCATAGTTAGGAGATCCTGGTCTCATTGAAATAGACATCATAGCACCTTGCTCTTGTAATTGTTTCCAATAAGCACTTGCTTCCATAGCTTTTAATTGTGTTGTAATACCAAATTCATTTAATTGATTTACAATTGCATCTCCACACAGGAAGAATGTTGGGTAACTTGAAGTAGTAGTGAATTCTAATTGTACTAATTCACCAGTTTCATCTAACCATTTACCATCATCATTTCTTGACCAGCCAGCTTCAGTTAATAATCTTTCAGCTTCTGTATGATCTCCATCATATACAGTTAGTGTATTAATGAATTCTTCACTTAAGAATTCATCTCTCATTGCAGGAATCATACCAGAAGATGTTTTATCTGCTTCTTCAGAACCTGGTTCTGCAATTAATAATAATGAATCACGATCAACAATGTGGTGAATAGCTTGTCTTACTAATTGATTGTCCATTGGGGCAATCTTCATGTTGAATTGTAGTGCAGGTTGTCCTAAGTCAGCTCCTAAGATAACTCTCATATTTGGATTATCAGCTACAACTTGTGTATGAACGTCTGGTGATAAACCTAAGTTTTCCCAATCATAACCATTAGACATTATTAAGTTTAATTAAGCTTCAACTCCTGATGTTCTAATGATATGAACTTCGTTAATATGGATATTATCTGGATTCCAGTAATTTTCATTTTGTACTAATACACCTTCAGAAGATGTAATGTTTGATGGTTTAAATGGTCCTGTACCTACTAATGAATAGATATCTGGTTTAAATTCATGAATAGATGTTAATAACTCAGATTTTGCAGTATTAGTTGCTTCGTCATATGAAACAGTTCCATTTTCATCTACAGCAACAACTGCATTTTCAACGATTATTGCAGCTTCATCAGCCCACTCTTGATAGATGTGGTATGGTGTGTTGATTAATGTATTTGCAATTAATTGAGTTGAAATTGCATTTGGAGTTCTTAATGTGAACTCTACCGTATGATCATCAATTGCTTCAATACTTTCTAAATATCTCCAAACAACACCATTTGCAATAAATGAAATGTTGAATGTTGCTAAAACGTCCTGAGAAGTAAATGGAGTTCCATCATTCCAAACAACACCTTCTCTTAAGTTAATTGTTACTTTGTTTCCTTCTTCTGTGAATGATTCACCAAGTACTGGTAAATATGTTTGTTCAGGTAAAGGGATGTAATCAAATAATTTTTCAAATGTGAAATCCCCGATGTTTTGAACGATATTTGTTGACGCCCATACGTTACCGTGAATTGTTTCTGGTGGTTCATAGCCACCTGCAACTCTTAAGATACCAGCTTCTGCTCTTTGTAAGAATTCATCATCTCCCCCTGATGTTGATGTTGATGCTGAATCACTACATGCTACACTTGATAATGTAATAAGTGCTACTAATAAGATTGATACTAACTTTCTTAGTTTCATAGTTTCTCCTCCCACAATCTTTATTGTTAACGCTTACACCATCTAATAAAAAAATACATTTGAGTATAAATGTTTTATATGTTATATCAAATGGTGTATTGTCATGAACAATGTATCATTAAAAGATAATTAATGTCAATATAGTATTTGATATTTTATTAAAATAGTAAAATTTTATACTTTTTACTCAAGTAAGGGTTTACAATTGTTATGTAACATGGTACAAATATTACATAGTATATAACAAAGTGGAGGGAAATATGATGATTTGGGTTAAAAAAATATTTACAGTTATTCTTACTATTCTATTTGCAACATCTATTACATTTTTTGCAATAAGATCAATGCCAGGAGATCCTGTAGATAGTATGGCGATGGGGATGCTACAACAAGGGATGGATTATGCAGAAGCTTATGAAAAAGCAAAGGCAATGCTAAATTATGATCCTGATATTCCAATGATAGAACAATATGTTGGCTATATAGGAAAGTTATTACAAGGGGATTTAGGGATGTCTATCACTTCAAAACAGAACGTAACAGACATTATCGCAGCAACAATACCATGGACAGTATTTGTCTTGTCATGCTCTTTAACTATTGCATTTGGTATAGGTGTATTAGTTGGAATGTTTGTTTCCTTAAAACGAGGAACCATATTTGATCCGATATTATCAGTATTCGCATCAATAACAGGTTCATTACCAGATTATATTATGGGTTTTTTATTAGTATTATTATTTGCAACAACACTTCGTTGGTTCCCAGCAAGAGGAGCATATGGAACGGGAGTTGAAGTTGGATTTAATATACCATTTATGTTAGATGTTTTATATCATGCTACTTTACCGATAATGACATATGTAGTAACAGGTCTTGGCGGATGGGCGTTAGCAATGAAAGGAAGCTCAGTGTCAGTGCTTGGGGAAGATTATATCATGGCCGCTACTGCAAGGGGTTTATCTGAAAAAAGAATTAGAACTAAATATGTTGGTAGAAATGCAATTTTACCATTAATTACAACATTAACTATTAGTATTGGACTTTTATTTGGTGGTTCACCACTGGTAGAAAATTTATTCTCATATCCTGGTGTTGGATTCTACTTAAATCAAGCTATTGCAAATCGTGATTATCCTTTAATGCAAGGTTTATTCTTAATGATAACAGTAGCGGTTGTTGTTTCATCATTAGTGGCAGAATTAACTTATTCATTATTAGATCCTAGAATTAGGGTAAGGGGGTAAACTATGAAAAGACTAAAACAAATATGTAGAACAATATTTCATAATAAACAAGCAATGTTTGGGGCATTTATTTTATTGTTTTTCTTAGCAATGGCAACGATTGGTCCTGAAATTGTACCGGAATCAACAAAGACAAATTATGCCGAAAGACTCCAAGGTCCTTCGTTTGAACATCCATTAGGAACAGATTATGCAGGTAGAGATACATTCTCACAATTTGTTCATGGTTCAAGAAATGTATTATTGGTAGCATTTATTGCGGGAGTTATTACAATAACAGTTGGATTTATTGTTGGAACAATTGCAGGTGTTGCTGGTGGTATTGCGGATGAATTATTAATGGGATTAACAGGTGTAATGTTAACAGTGCCAAGCTTTCCAATAATGATGGTATTATCACTCGTGATGTCCATCGATAATCCATTGCTATTTGGTTTATTATTAAGTTTATGGTCATGGGCTGGTCTTGCAAGAGCAATAAGGGCACAAATATTATCATTAAAACATCGTGACTTTGTTGAAGCAAGTAGAGTTCTTGGTATGGGAACAATGCATATTATCTTTAAAGAAATGTTACCAAACATGATCTCATATATTTTAATCAATTTTATATCAATTATGAAAAGTGCAATTACAGCAAGTGTTGGGTTAATGGTTTTAGGTTTAGTACCATTTAGTGCACAACACTGGGGAATGATGATCTCTTTAGCAACAACAACAACAGGAGCAATGTATGGTTCAAGTGCATTAATTTATTTCTTAACTCCAGTATGTGGAATAATGTTTTTCCAAATGGGATGTTTATTCTTTGCTAATGGATTAGATGATGCATTTAATCCAAAATTGTCAAATTAAGGTAGGAGAAGAAAATGGAAAACATACTAGAATTCAAAGATATCACAGTACAATTTAAATTAAAAAAAGGTGTTTTAACAGCCTCTAATAAAGTTTCTTTAAGTGTAAGAAAAGGTGAAATAATTGGCCTTGTTGGAGAGAGCGGAAGTGGAAAAACAACTCTTGCAACAACAGCTTTAAAAATAGTTTCAAGACCTGGTGAAATTTCAAATGGTGAAATTATTTATAATAATGAAGATATCTTAAAATTAGCACCAAATAAACTAAATGAATATCGTTGGAAAGAAGTATCAATGGTTTTTCAAGCGGCACAAAACTCAATGAATCCAATCATTACAATTAAAGAACATTTCATAGAAACTGTTGCAGCACACGATAAAAACTATAAAGAAGAAGATGTAATTGCTAAAGCATCTGAATTATTAGAGTTTGTTAGATTAAATCCAGAAAGAGTGTTAAACTCTTATCCACATCAATTAAGTGGCGGTATGAAGCAAAGAACAATTATTGCTTTAAGCTTAATTTGTGATCCTAATGTCTTAATATTAGATGAACCAACAACAGCACTAGATGTAATAACTCAAGCATATATCTTTGATATCTTAAAAGATATTCATGAAAAATTAGGTATCACAATGATTATGTCAACACATGATGTAGCGGTTATTGGATCAATGGCGGATAGAATAGCTGTAATGTATGCAGGAGAAATCGTAGAAATTGGAAGTGTGTATGATATCTTTGATAATCCAATCCATCCATATAGCAAGGGTCTAATTAGAGCGACACCTTCATTGACAGATGATATCAAACAAAGAAAAGCTATTAAAGGTAATCCACCAAACTTAATAAATCGTTTGGTCGGTTGTCAATTTGCTCCTAGATGTGAATTTGCTGATGAAACATGCTCTAAAGACACAATAGAATTAAAACATATTAAAGATGATCATTTTGTAAGATGTGTTAAATGTAATAGAGGAGATAACTAATATGGAATTATTAAAAGTAGAAAATTTAGTTATGGAATTTAAAGCAAACTCTAAAGGTTTGTTTAAGAAAAAAGACAAAAAAGTTAAAGCAGTTAATGATGTATCATTTGAATTGAAACAAGGTGAAATCATGGCTTTAGTAGGAGAGAGTGGTTGTGGAAAAACAACTATTGGTAAAATAATAGTAAACTTATTTAATCAAAGTAGTGGAAATATCTATTACAAAGGTAAAAAAGTAAAAGATATGAACAAAATAGAAAAAGATGAATTTAGAAGAGAAGTACAAATGGTGCATCAAGATTCTTATGCTGCTTTAAATCCAGCAAGAACAATCTTTAATTCATTAAAAGACCCAATGATTGCTCATAAAATGGTTAAAAATAGTACTGAGGCTCATGATGAACTGATTAAATTATTTGAGTTAGTAGGACTTACTCCAGCAGATCAATTCATTGAGAAATATCCACATCAATTAAGTGGTGGACAAAGACAAAGGGTATTACTTGCTAGAGCTTTATCAGTAAAACCAAAAATAATTGTTGCGGATGAACCAGTATCAATGGTAGATGTTTCTTTAAGAATATCATTATTAGACTTAATGGCTAAAATGAATAAAGAAATGGGTATTTCATTTATTTATATTACTCATGATTTAGCAACAGCTAGATATATTGGGCAAAATGGTAAAATAGGTGTTATGTATTTAGGTAAATTAGTAGAGATTGGTCCTTTACAAAATGTATTAGATAATCCAAGACACCCATACTTACAAGCTTTAATTACGGCAATTCCAATTCCAGATTTAAAAGTAAGTAGAAAGAAAAGGAAACTACCTTTAAAAAGTTTAGATATGCCAAACCCCGCAGATCCACCAAGTGGGTGCTTCTTTAATCCGCGTTGTATTTATGCAACTGAAAAATGTGAAAAAGAAGCCCCGACACTTAAATGTGTAGGTATGGATAATGTAGCATGTCATAACGAAAAAGATGTACCGACATGGGTGTATTAAGTAAGATACCATCTTCGTTTTTAAAAATTGTGTTATGTATCGGGATAGCATTATTATTTATGAATATTATGTTATTATTAATATTAGATAAATCTAGTGCTGAATTTGTTGTGACAACGATGAGTTTAGTATTGAATGTATTAGTTATAATTGGGTGTATAATAACAATAAAAGCGAAAAGAAAAAAGTGAGGTAAGTAAAATGGCGTATAAATATTTATATGAAAAAATATATAATGATCTTGTAGATTCAATTAATAGTGGTATTTATAAACCAGGTGATAGATTACCGACTGAATATGAATTAGCTAGTAAATATAATGTAAGCAGAATTACGAGTCAAAAAGCTTTAAAGTTATTAACTGAAGCTGAAATTGTTGTAAGAAACCCAGGTATAGGTACAATAGTTAAGGATAATGTTGAAAGTGTAAATCTAACAAAAGCAAAAAAAGATGCTTCAAGAAAAATAATTGGATTAGTAGTTGAAGCGTTTTGGCATAGTTATGGTATTGGTATATTTGATGGTGTATATGATTTAGCTAAAGAATATAATATGGATATTGTAGTCAAAAAATCATATGGTGATCAAAGTGAAGAAATTAATGCGATAACTGAACTTGTTGATATGGGTGCTAGTGGGATAATAGTAATGTCTGCACATGGTATGTATTATAGTGAAGAATTATTAAAGTTAATAATTGAAAAATATCCAGTGGTATTTATTGATCGTTACTTAAATGGGATACATGCGCCATTTGTGGGGTCAAATAACTTCGATGGTTCAAAAAAAGCAGTAGAATATTTAATTAATGAAAAGAAAAATCCTAAGCTTGCTTTAGTTACAGATAGAGTTAATAGAGTAACAAGTCTTGAAGAAAGATATAATGGATTTATTGAAACGTGTTCTAATAATAAAGTAGAGTATGAAATTTTTGATAAAGCACATTGTATTATTCCTCATTCATATGAAAATTCAGACTCTGAAGCGATTATTATTGAGTTAGTTGAATTCTTTAAAAATAATGGCTGTATAACGGGTGTTATAGCAACTGAATATTCAATGGCTTCACTAGTTAGAGAAGCAATAAAGATATCTGGTAAAAAAATTAAGGATGATATCGAAGTGATATGTTTTGATTCTCCGTATGAACACTTAGGGAAATATGAATTCACACATATTAGACAAAATGAAGTTAAAATTGGTCAAGAAGCATTAAAACTTATAAATAAATTAATTAATAAAGAAGAGACAGAAGATAAAATATTAGTAGATATAGAATTAGTTAAAGGTAAAAGTACTAATAATTAATAAATAGGGAGAAAAGTATGGATAATTTTCATCAAGAAGATTCAGATATTTGTTTACATTCCAATGAAAACTTAAATGAATATTGGGGTTCAATTGCTCCGCCAATTGTACAAACATCATTATTTGCATTTGAAAATTGGGATAGTTTTTTAAAGGGAATAACGAGTGAAAGAACAAACTATGTATATACAAGAGGAGTTAATCCAACAACAGAAATATTAGAAAAGAAATTAGCGGAGCTTGAAAAAGGTGAAAAGTGTAAATGTTTCACATCAGGTATGGCGGCTATTAGTTCAACAATATTTTCGTTAGTAGAAGCAAATGAGCATATATTATTTGTTAATAATGTATATGGACCTACAGTTTCATATGTAAAAACACTGGGTAAATTCAATGTTGATTACACACAAATTTTCATTAATGATGAAAGTGAAATTGAAGAGTACATAACAGATAAAACGAAAATGATATATATCGAATCACCATCAACGATGAATTTTGATGTATTAGATTTTAGTAAAATATCAAAAATAGCTAAAGAAAGAAATATTATTACGGTAATTGATAATACATGGGCAACGCCACTTGTTCAAAAACCGATTGAACATGGCATTGATTTAGTTGTACACTCACTTACGAAATATATTGCAGGTCATAGTGATGCGGTAGGTGGTGCGGTTATAGGTTCATATGATATGGTGGACAAAATCTTTGAAATAGGTCATCAATTTGGAGGAGGAGTAATTTCTCCGTTTAATTCATGGTTAATATTAAGGGGGCTTAGAACATTGCCTCAAAGATTATACTATCAGATGAATACTGTGAAAATGGTGATAGAATATTTAAAAGATAATAAAAAAGTGTTGAAAATTAATCATCCTTTAGCATTTGAAGGAAAAGCTAAAGAAATATATGAAAAGCAAACTAATGGATATACTAGTTTGTTTAGTGTAGAGGTTGATTTTAAAAACTATGAGGAATTAACAAATTTTATGAATGCCTTTAAAGTATTTAAGCTTGGTGTTAGTTGGGGTGGCTATGAGAGTTTAGCTATTTCACCAAACTACAACAATGAAGCAAATCATAGAGGTTTAGAAGAGGCAAGACAATCAAAAAATTTAGTACGAATTTATTTAGGTTTAGAAGATTCTACTACATTATTAGATGATTTAAAAAGAGCGTTTAAAGTATTGGAGGGTTAAATGGAGTTTAATTATAATTTTATAAAAGATTTAACACAAATAAATGGTATATCAGGACATGAAGGTAAAGTTGCGAAATACTTAGTAGAAAATTTATCAGAATATGCTGATAGTGTTGAATTTGATAATTTAGGTTCTTTAATTTTAAATAAAAAAGGTAATGGACCAAAAGTAATGATAGCAGCACATATGGATCAAATTGGTTTTTTGATTTGTGACATAGATGATAATGGTTTTGCATATATCAAACCAATTGGTGGATGGTGGCCTACTCAATTAATGGGTCTTGAAGTAAGTGTTGAAGCAGAAGATGGTCAAGAATACATCGGTATTATTGGACATAAGCCTTCAAAAGATTTATCAAAGAAGCAAACAATTGAATGGGATGATATCTATATTGATTTTGGAGTCGATAACAAAGAAGAGTTAATTAGTAAAGGGATTGATGTTGGAGCACCTATTACGCCGGTATCGGCCTACACAAATTTAGTAAATCCAAAGTATGTAGCAACTAAAGCATGGGATAATCGCGTTGGATGTGCAATTATTGGTGAATTATTAAGATTTACTGATAAAAAAGAATTACCATGTGATTTATACTTGGTTGGAACAGTTCAAGAGGAAGTTGGAATTAGAGGGGCTAAAACAGCTTCACAAAAAATCAATCCTGATGTTGTAATATCAATTGATATTGGTGGTTATGGTGATACTCCTGGTTGTAAAAGATATGATTCAACTTTAAAACTTGGTAAAGGCCCTTCAATTGCAATTTTAGATGCAACAGCAATTGGGAATAGAAACTTAGTTAAATATACTAAAAACTTAGCTAAAGCAAGAGAAATTCCATATCAAACAGACATTATGTTAAATGGTGGAACTGATACTGGTGAAATGCATAAAGCTCATGATGGTGCTTTAGCATTAACGATTTCAATCGCCACAAGATATGGACATGCACATAATTCAGTGATAAATACAGATGATTTAGAAAATGCTGTTCATTTGTTAGAAAAATTAGTAAATGAATTAACTGTAGAAAAAGTTAATGAGTTAAAAAAACCATACTAAATATATATTTATATACTGTAATGAATAGCTTACTATTTGTTACAGTTTTTGCTAATTAAAATATTGACAAGCTAGCTTATTTAATTTATGATATTAATAACGATATTAGATATTGATATACGATATCGTTATTAATATCAGGAGAATGGGATGGCTAAATTAAATTATTTATTAAAAAGTACTTTAGTGTCGGTATTATTATTAGGAGGAGTAGGGTGTACTTCTGAGAATAAAGAAGTTGTAGAAGAAAATCAAATTGATTATTCAGGAACTTATATTGGATACTCTTGGAAGGGTGAAGCTGAAGGTGTTGAAAAAGCTGTTTGTACTGAATATATTGAAACTAAGGTAACATTAAGTAAAGAAGGTATTATTCAGTCTGTTGAAATGGATTTTATGGTATATAAAAATAATGAGTGGATTAGTAGATTAAATCCAGAATATAGTGCGGTAATTGATTTTAGTGTTGAACCAACAACTGCTACATTAGCTAGTGATAATAGCGAATATAAGGCAGGTAATAGTATGTTTAAAATTAGTAATAATGATAAAATGTCAAATTATGTTGTAGGTGTAAATGAAGATGGTATAGTTGCGTTTGGACTAGTTGATCCATTCACTAGATACTTACAAGAATATAAATTAGACACATATTTTGATTATTCAACGCCAATTGGTGATATGACTATTGAAAATGGAGGTATGGTTCCAACAACTAGAACTAGTACTTCAGCAATGATTAAACCAACAACATGGGATGAATATGCAAATACAAGTATTTTTGATTTCTATGCAATTAATGATTCAATTGTTGGAAGTGGTGTTTTTGAAGGGTTAACTTCTGATTCAACAATGCAAGAATATTTAGAAAGAGTTGGTGTCGAATTTATTGATGGAAAACCGCAGCCAAAAGAAGTTAGTGTTGGTTACTTTGGAAGAGGTGGTTGGTCTGGTAATTATGAAGCAATCGAAGAATACCTTGTAGGTAAAAGTGCTTTAGAATATAATTCGTTGATTGATTGGACTAATGAAATGTATGGCGCTGGAATAAATGAAAATAACATATTTGGAAAAGATGTTGAAGCAGGCGCTACAAAAACAGTGCAAAATTCTATTGATGGAATCTCTGGTGCAACAGTTCGTATATCTAGAGAGTCTACATCGTTTCAACGTGCAATGGTAGAAGCTAAAATTATAGAAGAAAAAGATGTAATAATTGGAAGATTCTAATAAAAAAATGAGTATCTATTATTTGATAGATACTCATTTTTTATAATTCATGAGTTAA
>CAYJNO010000035.1:0-15326 GCA_964371715.1 uncultured Erysipelotrichaceae bacterium
ACAAAAACTTTCACTTGTCATTAGATAATGGAAGTTTTTTATTTACAATTAGTAATTACTATCATAATATAAATTTAGATTATAAGTATATTTTTATTTTAAGGGAGATTTATTATGTATGATTTAGATCCACGTTGTAAAGCTATACTAACAATGATACTTTTATCAAACTCGACAGTATCTATTCAAAGTTTATGTCTAGAATTTAATGTTTCTAAAAGAAGTATTTATTATGACTTAGACAAAATAAATAAATGGTTAGCAGAACATAATTTTTCATGTCTTGATATTGTAAGAAATAAAGGTATTAGTATTAATTATCATTCTAAAGAAGATATTTTAAACTCATTAGAAAACTATGATTACAATAACTTCTATTATAGTTTAGAGGATAGACAACATATTATATGTTGCGAAGTTTTAAATCCAACATTAACTTTAACTATCGAGTATTTTATGGAACTTTTAAAAGTTAGTAGAAATACTATTATTAATGATTTAAAGCAAGTTAATGATTTTTTATCTACATATAATTTAAGGCTAGTCAATGAAAATAAAACTGGTTACAACATTAGAGGAAACATTAATAAGAAATGCTCATTGTTTTTTTCAATCTTTCCTAAAGTTTCTAATTTATATTTAAAAATAATGATTAAAAATAACGATAAATTAGATGATACTATGCTTAAATTACAAACCATTGAAAGTGAGTTAAATACAAAATATGTTAATGGAGTTTTATTTTCCATGGCCATGTTTTTTTCAAACAATAATAATAATCTTGATGATTTAATCTTTTCAATTAAAGATCAAATTGAAATTAAAAAAACCTTGGAATATTCATTAATCAACAAATATTTTAGTGAATTTAATGAAAACTATAAGCTATATATGAGTATTCATTTATTAGGAAGTCGCCTACAAAATACTAATTTATTATTAGATGAAGATGATGAGGAAGTATATAGTTATGCTGAATTATTAGTAAATGAATTTGAAAAAGTTGCTTGCATAGACATTAGCGATAAACAATCTATTATTAATTCTTTGAAAGCTCATTTAAAGACATCTATGTACCGTTATTTATATGGTATTCAATTATATAATTTAGTTTTAGATGATATCAAAAAAGAATATACAACATTGTTTGAAATAACAAAAAAAGCCTGCATTTCATTACAGAATGTTATTGGAGTTCCAATTAGTGACAGTGAAGTTGGCTATATTACTTTACATTTTGGGGGCTGTTTAACACAAAATAACCAAGGAATTAAAATCCTAATTGTTTGTCCTAATGGTATAAGTACAGGTAAAATGTTATTAGAAGAGGTTAAACTACTAGTACCTTTAGCTGAATATATTCATTCATATTCCTTAAGTGATAACTTAAATTTTAATGATTATGATTTAATAATTACAACTGTGAGCTTACAAAATATTAAGAATACAATTGTTGTAAACCCAATTCTATCTAAAAAAGATCGTGCAATGATTTTACATGCTACAGCAGCATATAACGATAATGCTACAGTGCCATTAAAATCTGTCTATCAAATACTTAGTAAATATCTAAGTAAAGAAGATATCAGGCGCTTTAAAGATGATTTAGATGCTGATATTTTAAATCAAAACACTTCATCTTTAACTAACTTTAAATTAAATTCAACCTCACTATTAACTAACTTAGATTACAATGCCATTTCAATTATTGATCAAGAATTAAGTTTTGATGAAGCCTTAAATAATGCCTTTAACTATTTATTAAGTATTAGTGCCATAACTGAAAACTATAAGGATACTATCATAAATTTATTTAAGCAATATGGTCCATATATGTTTATCAATGATCATGTAGTTTTAGCCCATGCAAAAGTAAGCGATGGTTCATTGCTTTTAAAAACAAGTATGACAATATTAAAAAAACCTGCTATTTATAATGAAAAAAAACAGGCCTTAATAATTATTGTTTTAGCCCCTATTGATAACTATAGTCATCTTGGTATTCTAAAAGATATTTATCAAATCTTAATCAACGATAATTCAAAGAAATTAGCACAAGTCAACAGTGTTGATGAAGCTTTTAATATTTTAAAAACACTTATTCCTGAATAAGTGTTTTTATACCATAAGCCTCTTCCCAATCAGTACTAAATTTATTTATTGCAGTATTTGTAGCGTCATGTCCTAACATAGCCTCTAATACATCAGTTGGTAAAGTTAATGCTTTAATTCCACCAACAATTAATTCATGTGCTTGATTAGCATTTTTAAATGAAGCAGCTACAATTTTTGTATCCATTCCATTAATATCTAACATTGTTTGTAAATCAATAACATTCTTTATACCATCACCATAATTGCACATACGATTAACATAAGGTGCAAGTGCACTTGCACCATTAATGGCTGCAATAAAACCTTGATTAGCTGAATAAATAGCTGTTGCTAATGTTTTTATTTTCATTGTACTTAATGTTTTTATTAATTTTAAACCTTCTTTGCTTACAGGTACTTTTACATACATATGGTCTGTACTTTTTCTAAGCTTTGAAATATATATAGCCTCTTTTAACATGTCTTCATAGTTTGTAGATATAACTTGAACATATAAGTCTTGCTCATCATCAAGAACTTCAATGATTTCATTAATTACTTGAATAAATGGTTTTTTACTATTAGTAATAATTGTTGGGTTAGTAGTTACACCTTTTATATTTACTAATTCATTATACTTTTTTATATCTGCTATATTTGCTGTGTCTAAGATTATTTCCATGATTTAAAGCTCCCTTAGTTTCTCAATAATCCTATTATACAGTGTCTTTTCATCAAGTCCATAGACCTTTTGTAAATAAGCTACATCTCCCACTTCACCAAAACGATCATTTACACCAACTCTTGTAAAGTTAACATTGATCTTATTTTCAGCAAGCACTTCACCTACACTACTACCAAGTCCACCAATTATTGAATGATTTTCAAAGGTTACAACTAGTTTTTTATCTCTTGCATACTCAACTATTGCTGCTATATCAAAGGGTTTTAGACAAAACATATCTATAACCATTACACTATAATTTAAGGCTTCAAGTTTTTTTGCACACATTAATGCTTCATAGCATAATTGTCCAGAACTTACTATCAAAATATCACTACCTTCTTTTAGAATATTAGCTTTACCTAGTTTAAAAGTTGAACCTTCTTCATAGATTGAATATACTTTTTTACGATTACCTCTAACATATTTTATGCCTTTAATAGTATTAAATTCTTTAATAATCCATTCCATTAATACACTATCTGTTCCATCACAAATTATTGAATCTGGTATTAAGCGCATTAAACCAATATCTTCAAATGATGTATGTGTCCCTCCATTTTGGGCAGCACAAAATCCAGGATCTGAACCATAGATATTAATATCACTTTTTGAATAACCACAAGAAACATATAATTGATCATATACTCTTCTAGTAATAAATGGAGCAAAGCTATGTATATATGGTTTATATCCAACATGAGATAAACCAGCAGCAACACCTACCATATTGGCTTCAGATATCCCACATTGAATAAAATTATCAGGACAGTTTTTCTCTATTTTATTAAATCCACTTGCTGCACCAAGGTCAGCTTCTAATGCAACTACATGTTTATCATTTTCTATTAAATTAATTAATGTATCAACAACTCCCATTTTTAACTCTTTATCTAATATATGTTCTTTTACTATTCTATACATGAGTTAACTCCTTTAGTGCTTGGTTTAATTTAGCAATAGCATTTTGATTAATGTTTTTCATTTTCTCTTCAACAAATTTTACTGAATGATTATCTATTAACTCTTCATATTCTTGAATTCCTTGACCCTTAATACTATCAAGCACTATACATATTGGCTGATCTTTAACTTGTTTTAACATTGTTATCGCTTCATCTATTGCTTTTAGATCATTACCTTTAACTTTTATTGTTTTAAAATTAAATGCTTCCATCTTTTTTTGTATATCAAATGGATTAATTATATCCTTTGAATAACCATCTAATTGTTTTTTATTATCATCGATAATAACTAAACAATTATTTAAATTATAGTGTGCTATGTATTGAAAACCTTCCCAACATTGACCTTCATTTAATTCTCCATCTCCAACAATTAAGTAAACCATTTGTTCACTTTTTTGCATTTTAAAACCTGTAGCTATTCCACAGGCAACACTTACGCCTTGCCCAAGTGAACCTGTTGTAACATCTACACCATTTGTTTTATTTCGATCTGGATGAGAAGGGAGGTTTTCGCCTCCCTTATTTAAATTATTTAGGGTTTCTTTATCAATAAATCCTACTGCTTCTAATGCTCCATATAAAGCACTACCAGCATGGCCTTTACTTAAGACAACCATATCACGATTCACATTTTTAGCATCATCTAAGTCATAGTTTAGATGTTTTCCATACAGTACACTTAAGACATCAACTATTGACAATGAACCACCTAAATGACCTTGTCCACAGTTTTCAATCATTTCTAAGATATTAATTCTGATTTTAATACTTAATGCTTCTAAATCATGATTAATTTTTCTCATATTTAAAACCAATCTTTTAATTTAGTTTCTAATTCTTCTAAATCCATAATATTATCTAATAATATTTTATTAGGTAAAGCATCAGCAAAGTTATCAAGATCTGCTCCAATCACAAATAAATCTGCAGAATTAGCTGTTGCATCTGATACTGATGAATGTGATAATTCAATATCACTAACACCAAGCTTCTTTAATACTTTTTCTACGTTCATACGTACTAACATACTAGATCCAAGACCAGACCCACAACAACACATAATACTTTTGATTTCCATAATTTTTCTCTTTTCTATTAATTAAGCTTTTGCTTCTGTTGCATTAATACTTTTTTTAGGTTTAGGTGCTACAAAGTTATAAATGATAGGTAATAAGTATGCAACAACACAAACAATTAATAAACCATTACCTGTTACATATTGGGCAATGTTACCAAAGATTATTCCAACAAGTGAGAAATCAGCATCTGAGAATGTTGTATTTGCAAAGTTTAATGCACCCATTACCGGCATACAAATAGCTGGTAAGAATGTAATTAATAAACCATGTAAGAAAGATCCAGCGATACAACCTTTTAGACCACCTTCTTGATTAGCAAATACACCAGCAGTTGCTCCACAGAAGAAATGAGGAATAACACCAGGAAGAATTAATGCTACTGGAATTAATGTTGCATCAATAAATCCAAGAATAAATAATCCAACAATACCACCAACAAATGATACTAAAAACCCAATAAGTACAGCATTTGGTGCATATGGGAATACTACAGGACAATCTAAAGCCGGTTTAGCGTTAGGAACAATTTTTTCTGCAATACCTTTAAATGCTGGAACGATTTCACCAATGATTAAACGAACACCTGCTAAGATAATGTAAACACCACCAGCAAAGTTTAATCCAAGTGTAATAGCCCATACAGCCCAATGAGTTGTAGTTTCGCTACCAACATTTAATAAGCTAGCTAAATTTGGGTAAGTAGCTAATATAGCTGTTGGATCTTGTCCAAAAATATCTTTCACAAATACTGCAACAGCAGTAACAATTAAGAAGATAAGAGTCATTGTAAGACCAACTGCAACTGTTGTATCTCTTAAGAAAGATAAACTTTTTGGGAATTTAATATCTTCAGTTGATTTTTCACTTTTAAATACTTTACCAACTTGAGCTGCAAACCAATAACCAAATCCACCAAAATGTCCAAATGCTAATTCATCTGTTTTAACAATTTTACGCATTGTAGGTTGACAAATTGCTGGTGAAACAACCATTACTAATCCTAGTACTGCCCCACCTGCTAACCATAGTGCAGGACCACTTAAGTTACCAACAGTTAAGATTACCGCAATCATTGCTGCCATATATAATGTATGGTGTCCAGTTAAGAAAATATATTTCATTCTTGAAAATCTTGCGATAAAGATATTTGCAATCATCCCAATACACATAATATAAGCAGTATCTGTTGCAAAATCTGTTAATGCTAAAGATACAATTGCTTCATTATGTGGAACTACTCCTTGCATTCCAAATGCAAAGTTAAATAATTCTCCAAATGAGTTTAATGAATTATTTACTAAAAAACCAGCTCCTGCTCCTAGTATTAAGAAACCAACTATTGTTTTTGTTGTACCTTTAGTAATTTCACTAATAGGTTTTTTCTGTAAAATTAATCCAAGTGCTGCCATAATACCTACTAACATGGCTGGTGTTGCTAAAATATTGATAATAAAATCTAACATAAATACTCCCTCTTTCTAGTCATTTTGACTTACGAATATTTCGTAAACTTCATTGGAATCTTGTGCATTAATTATTGAAGCAACTTTGTTTGTGTCTGTAAAAATATTAGCTACTGCTTTTAAGACCTCCATATGTGATGTTGAATCAATTGCACATAATGTTAATAATATTCTTACATCAAATCCATCTGGACTAAATTTTAGAGGATTTTTTAACACAGTAATAGCTACTTGTGTTTTTAATGCACCTTGCTCACTTTTTGCATGTAATAATGCAAAGTTTTCGCATAGTACATAATATGGCCCCATTTCATTGGTATTTTGAATAATACCTTGTGGATATTCTTTTGTACAATATCCTTGTTCGATTAATGGTTTACAACATTCCATTATCGCTTGTTTCCAATCATTGAAGCCTTCGATGATTTGAACATTTTTTTGTTTTAATAATTCTTGCACAATAATCTCCCTTCTGTAATTAAATTGTATAACTAGAATATAAATAAACATAGTCCAATTTATTGCGTAATTTCTTCTTGATTAGCCATATAATGTATTTATTTATGCAAATTATATCTACATTGCACAAATAATCATTTTATAGTGCAATGTATTGATAAAAAAAGAACTTCAAAAGAAATTCTTTTAAAGTTCTATAATTTTATATTCAAATGCTTCAAGTTTTACATCATAGTTATCAACTATTTGTGGTTGATTAGATATATTTACAAATACTTGAATCTTTTGATTTGTTTCTTTGTTATATCTTTCAATTCCAAATACATACTTTGAAGTTTCTAAGACTTTTTGTTCAGCATATGGATTTAATGCAGTATATTTTTGTTTTTCACTGATTAAGTTTTTGATACCAGTAAAGATTTTATTTCTTCTTGTATCACCACTTAAGTTATCTTTTAAGTTTTGATAATCAAGTTTTTCTCTATTAATTCTTCGATTAATTTGTGAGTTTTCCAATCCTTCATAGTCATTTCTTGAACCTAATAATGAATGATAATAGATTGTTGGCACCCCAATAATCGTAAATAAAATAGCATTTGCTGCAATTATTTGCTTAATCTGTGTCTCTTCATTAAATTCATTATTCACAATTGCATCATGATAGTTAATATTCATCTCATATACTGATTTTGAACCATCTACATTTGATTTATATGAAACCTTACCACCATTTTTAATAACTCTATTTACAAGTACTGCCCTTTGTTCATCACTTAAGATTCCTTCAGTTGGCCTTAAGCCAATTCCATCATGAGAACTTAAAAAGTTAAAGTAAGTTGTTTTATCACTATTTAAGTTTATTGAATTTGCCCACTCTTTTAAGATTGTTGAATCTTCATTAACAAAAGTGTGTAATGTTAAAGGTGGTAATGCAAACTGGTATACCATATTTGCTTCATCTTCATTACCAAAATATGAAATATTTTCAATATGTGGAACATTTGTTTCTGTGATTAACTGTGTATTTGGTTTATAATAATCCATAATTAAACGCCATAACTTAACAATTTCATGTGTTTCTGGTAAGTGAATAGATGTTGTCTTAGATTTCTTCCATAAAAACCCAATAGCATCTAATCTAATTGATGATGCACCTTTAAATGCATAGAATAATAAAACATCTATTAATTCAGCAAGTACTGCTGGATTTTTCACATTAACATCAACTTGATCTTCACTAAAAGTTGTTAGCACTTTATGATTATTTTCATACTCATGGAATAAAGGTGATGTTCTAGGTCTTGTTATTTGGCTATAATCAAAGTCCTCTTCAAACTCTACAAAGAAATCTTTATATTCTGGATTATCTTTTAGATATTCTTTAAAGTAATGTGATGATTTAGAGACATGATTGGCTACAAAATCAAACATTAAGCGATAATCTTTTGTTAGAGCTTCAATATCATCAAAATCGCCAAGGTTTTTATCAACCATACGGTAGTCAACTACTGAAAATCCATCATCACTAGTATATTCAAACATTGGTAATAAATGAATGTCACTAATTACACCTTTTAAGTATTCGTTACAAAACTTATGTAATGTCTTTAATGTTTTCACATCTTTTTCAACGATTCCATCACCATAAGTTATCATATATACTGTTTTTTCATCAACTTTATTTATTTGATCAAACTTAACATCATTCCATTTATCTAAAACTTTTTTAATCTTTTCAAATGAACTTTTATCATTATATAAACTTGTGATTCTTGCTTCAAGTTCAGCCATTAGGCTTTCATATTTAATCATAATTATCTCCTACTTATTCACTTTGATTATTCTAATTGTATTAATTAGTGCTTTTTCATATAGCTCTTCAGCATTTGAAATTGCTTCATCTAATGTCATTATTTTATCAACAATACTTACTATGCTTGTAATGCCATGTTCATACATTGCTTCTGCATTTGTACCAACACTACCAACAATCGCTATACATGGTATACTTTCCTCTTTACAAGCATTACCAACACCATAACAAACTTTACCAAAGGCTGATTGCTCATCAATACGACCTTCCCCAGTAATTACTAAATCAGCACTTTTAATTTTATTTTTTAAATCAACTATTTCCATAATAGTATCTATCCCAGAGCGCATTTTAGAATTAGTAAATAGTAATAAAGCTGCTCCTAGTCCACCTGCAGCACCACTACCTTCAATCTCTTTTACACTTTTATTTAGTGTTTGTTCAGCAATACTAATATAGTTTTTCATACCATTTTCTAAAAATTCTAATTGTTTTGGATCAGCACCTTTTTGTGGTCCATAGATATATGTTGAACCACTTGGTCCTAATAATGGATTTTTCACATCAGACATGATTGTAATATTAACATTAGCTAATCTTTTGTCGACATTACTAATATCAATATGCTTTATTTGATTAAAGTTGTTAGGTATAGCTTCAATTAAATTATTTTCATCATCATAAAACCTTACGCCTAATGCCTCACAAAACCCTATACCACAATCATTAGTTGCACTGCCACCAATACCTATAAATATATCTGTAACATTTCTATTAAGGGCATCAATAATTAATTCACCTGTACCATAAGTATTTTGCATTAAAATATTTCTATTATGATCAGAAACGGTATTGATACCTGATGCACTAGCCATTTCAATAATTGCAATGTTATTACACAAACCATATTCAGCAATAATCATTTCTTTTAATGGGTTATTTACTTCAACTTTAATTAGTTCTCCATTTAATGCTTCAACTATACTTTCTACAGTACCTTCACCACCATCAGCCATTGGTATGGCTTCATATTCTAAGTTTTCATAGAACTTTTTTAATACTCTATGATTAATTTCATTAATTTTCTTTGAACTTAGGCTACCTTTAAAGGTGTCTGATGCTACAACTATTTTCATTTACTTACTCCTTATTTTTGCTTATTTTTATTGTTAAATAAGCATTAGGTTTGATTGTTTGATTATTTGTATAATCACTTAGATAATTTTGTGCAAGATTTGTAATTGTTACATGATACTCGCTATCAACACTTAAATCCAATATTTCTTCATTATTATTAGGATTAAATATTCTTACAATATAACCATCTTTATCCCATGCATTAGCTATACTGCTAACTTTTAAACGTTTATTATTTAATCTTAGTAATTGATATTCATGGTTTACATCCATTTCAATTAATGGTATTTCAAATCTTTCAAGACGCTCTTCAAATAAATTTAATTTTTGATTATGATAAGAAACATATTTAACTATATATTCATCACATATATCAAACATTTCATTTGCTAAATCATTTGAAGTATTAATACTTATTGCATATTCAAATTCCATATTTTCAAGCATTTGTGCATCGATTGTCTCAACTACTTTATTGTTTATACCCGATGCTCTTCCAGGACGATATACTAAATCATCTTTACCTAAAAGACCTACACTTCTAAATAATGTTAATGCAATTGTTGAATTGTTTAATACTTCATATTCTTTAAGACCTTTACATACTACTCCATAATATTTTTCATTATCTGTTAGTGCCACAAAGTTTTCAATTGGATAGACAGCAATTGGAGCTTCAGCATATTTATTTTCTCTCCAGTTTTCTAACCTTTCATTAGTATTGTTTCTTTTAATTAAACCAAAACCTTGATCACTAATTGAATAATTAGTATTTAAAGTTGTATCTAAAAGAACTCTAACACGATGCTCTTTTACATTATTTGTAATTTGATGTTTAATAGCTAAATAATTTTTATCTTGATATAAAGTAATTATTGTTGTAATTTCAACTATTGTTTTTTCTTGTTTTGCGATTCTATTCTCTAAATCAATATACGTTTCATATGTTGATTTTAAATGCATTTCACTATAGTATTCTTTATCTATTACTTTTATTAACTCAAATTTTGTAACGATATTTAATTCTTCATTAACTAATGGTGAATAATCATATGAATCACCAGTATCTGCTCCATCTTCAAATTTAATAAAATTATCAATAACTTTATTACTTTGTTTAACTAAACAACTTAACTCATTATTATTAATAGTGATTTTATAATTACTATTTTCGATATAGTTATTATTTGATAATTTTACTTCATCTTTTTCAATATGTTTTTCTTCTATAACTTTTAAAGTTTTATATCCAAGTGTTGGTAGTGTATTATTTTTAATCAATACTTCACTACGATAGTAAGGATCAACTTCAATTTCTTTTTCGCCATCCGCTGTTACAACAACTTGTTTTCCACCACTAATTTTAGTAGTATTTACTTTTTCAAATTCCACTACACTATCATCTACATTAACAAGTTTAAAATCATTTGATTTACTAAAGATTATAGCTTTATGATATTCATTAGTTTTTGTTAAATTTAAATTAAATAAGACTAGGATATTATCATAATTTATCTTCTTTGCAATAACATTAGTAATTTGTCTTTTAATAATATGGATTAAGTTATCAACTAATGAATTAGCTGTTTTTAATCTTTCCATAATATTATTATTTGTTTCATCTGAATTACATCCGCCTATACTATCATGACTATGTACATCAAATAATAACTTCCAAATTTGGTCAATCCATAATTGTTTACACTTAACATTATGTTCTTTACCAATTACTAGTAATGGTTCTAATTGATATAATAATTTATTTTCAACATCATAGTTTAATTTTTTAATATCATATCGTTGTGATTTTATTGTGTTATGAATTCTTGATTTTTCACAACCTATTAATTCACCATGTAGTTCATTATGATACTCTTTACTCCAAGCATCTTTCATAAATGTTTCATAATCAGATAAAACAAAGTAATATTGACTACATTTTTCATTTAATTCTTCGATAATTTTGGGAAAGTTTTTTCTTACTAAAACTTGATCTCCACCTGCTGGAAGCAATAATGAATCACAGTTTTGATTTAAACTTTCTAGTTTTGCTAACATTGGTAATAACTTTTCATTGATATAATTATCATCACTACTTAAAAATTTACCAGGACCATAGCCTAAATAGATATTATTGGCCATTACATAATTATTATCAGGTGAATACCATTTAAAGTTTAAATCATTGTTTAATTCATCATTATATATACCTCTTTGTAAGACACTATGATTTATTTCAAACCCTTTAAAAATTGATGGTAAGTATGAATTTTGTCCAAAGATATCTGGTAAGTATCCAACTTGCATACTATAACCAAATTTTTGCCCTAATTTTGTACCATATAATAGGTTCTTGATGATTGATTCTTTGTTTATTGTTAGTGTGTCACATTGTGTATACCATGGACCTACAAATATTCTCTTATCTTCTAATAAACGCATAATCCTAGTTAATTCACTAGGATTATATCGTATATAGTCTTCAACTATTGAAAGTTGTGCATCAAATGTATATGAATTAAATTCTTTATTTTCTTCTAATACATCCATAAGATAAGTTAAATTTTCATCCAATAAAATATTTGAATCATTTATTGAGAAATACCATTCTCTATCCCAATGTGAATGTGGGACTACGTGCACAATTTTTTTATTCATATTTATTTACCTGATTTTTTAGTAATTTGATAGTTTCTAACAAAGATATTAGCTAAAGCGATAAATAATACACCAACTGCAAGACCTGCTAAGTACGCTGGTAAATTTTCAACAAGTGGCCATCCCCAAATTGCTGGTAATGGATTCCATTGAACTGCACCTAATAAAACAGCCGTAACTGAACCTAATATTGCACCAATGATATTGATTGGAATTGTGATTAATGGATTTTTAAGCATGAATGGAATTGCACCTTCTGAGATTGCGATAAATCCAAGTAAGATTGAAGTTCCACCAACTACTCTTAAGTTTTCATCAAATACACGACGCCCAACTACAAATCTATCGATTACTGTTGCTAAACCAAGGCCAATTGGTGGGATAACAATTGATAATACTCTTCCTGTTAATGGGAATACCATATCAGCAGCAAGACCAATTGCAATAGCACCAGCTGCTTTATTTACAGGTCCACCTAAGTCAAATGCAGTACATGCAGCAATTACAGCTGTAAGTAAAATTGTACTACCTGTTCCAAATGAAGCAATAGTATCTGCAAGTAATCCATTTAAACCACCAAATACTGGATCAACAATGTACATATTAGCTACAAATATAACTAATACACTAATTCCTGGAATTAAGAACATTGGTTTCATTGCTTGTAAATTTTTATGTAATTTAATATTTTTATTTAAGAACTTAGTAACATAACCCGCTAAGATACCAAGTACCATAGCTCCTAAGAATCCTGATGGAATACCACCTGAAACTCCCCAGAATGTATAATGTAAACCACCAGCAAATGCTCCACCTATTAAACCTGGAACAATAGCAGGACGATCAGCTATCGAGTATGCTGCATAAGCTGCAAATACAGGATAGATAAATTTAAAGATTAATCCACCAAATTGATCTAATCTTCCTAAGAATACTAATAATGGTTCTCCACTATCAACAAAAGTTCCCATATCATTAACTAGACCTAAACCTAATGCTGATAATTTCGCAATACCCATCATTAAACCAGCTGCTACGATAACTGGAATCATATAAGAAATACCAGTCATTGTTGCTTCTACCATTTCATTGAAGATTCCTTTTTTATCCTCATTTGATTCAATTGCTTGATCATCTTCACTCACTTTAAATGTTGAAGCTTTAGCACTTAATACATTTTCAATTATTGTTTTAGCTTCTTTTAATGGATCTGCTACTTTAACTTTTACATATTTTTTTCCAGCAAATCTATTTGTATTTTTAGCTGCAATATCACATGCAAAGATAATTCCTTCAGCTTCATTAATTTGTTCTTTTGTAAATGCATCTTCGATTCCATTAGAACCTTGCTTTTCAACTAAAACTTTAATACCCATTTCTTTACCAGCTTTTTCTAAAGCTTCAGCTGCCATATAAGTATGTGCAATACCTGCAGCACATGCAGTGATTGCTAAAACAGTTTTTGTTGTTTCCGTTGTTTCTTCTTCATCTTTTTTATAATCTAAGATATTTAATATTTCTTGCTCATCTTTTGCCTTATAGATATTATTAGTGAAATCTTCATCCATTAAAGCCATTGATAAATTAGAAAGTAATTTTAAATGTGTTGATCCAGCTTCAGCTTCTGGTATTGCTAATAAGAATACCAACTCAACCTCATTACCTTCAACTACACTTTCCCATGTACTGATTTTATTTTTTAATCTTGCGATTGCAAATGCCGCTTTTTTAACAGCTTTAGATTTACCATGAGGTATCGCAATTCCTCTTTCTAAACCTGTTGGTGAATGGCTTTCTCTTTCCATTACAGCATTATAGAATTCTTCTGTTGATGCTAAACAGTTTTCGCTATCAAGTTTTTTAATCATTTCTTTAATAGCTTCTTCTTTAGTACTTACATCAAGATTTAATAAAATTAAATTTTGATTAGTCATTTCTTTTAAGTTCATTATTATCTCTCCTCATCTCGTGAAAACGATTACAAAAAAAGTATAAGCTATATTTTTTACAATTACTTATACTTTAAATGTATATTTATACTTTATTATTTTATTGTAGAATAAATCGAAAATAGCATATCTGCTACGATTACTAAACTTGACCTTGGTGTCAAATCATAACCATTTAATAATATTTTTTCACAATTTGAACTAATTGTATGATTTACAACATTTTCAAGTTTAGTATCTGCACTATTTATAATAGCTACCGTTTGTAGTCCAAGACATGTTAATTTATCTGCCACATCACACAAAGTTTTAGTATATCCACTATTTGACATAAAGATTATTAAATCATTTGCATCACAATTTTTATCTAATAAATCTATCATATGTGATTCATAAATATAGTTACTATTTTTACCTGATTGCATTAACATCTTTGAAAAGTATTCACCAAGTGGTTTTGTTAACCCTACTGATACAACAATTACTTTATTCGCTTTTTTTATCATTTCAGCAATTTCTATCAATTTATTATTATCCATTGATTTAAGTGTATACTCTATATTACTATAAGTGCTTTGTTCTTTTAAATCATCATTATTATGTTCTTTAAGATTCTTCATTTCAAATTTAAACTCTGAAAAAGCACTTAAACCTAGTTTATTGCACATCCTAATAACTGTAGTATTACTAACATTATTAATTTCTGCAATCTCAGTTAAAGTTAAATCTTTTGCGTGTTCTAAATTATTATTTAGATAATAAAAAATTTGTTTTTCAGTATAGGTTAAATCTTTTAATTTATCTTTAAATTTATTAACTAGTGTAGACATTGTTTAATTTTCCTTTTCTGTTCTTATATTATATCATGAGCGTTACAATAATTATAAAATAAAATATAAGCTAAGTTATTCTTAAACTTTAAATAAACATGTTAAAATATAGTTATAAACAATGGAGGAATTATGAACTTTGAACAAAGAAT
>CAYJNO010000036.1:0-14887 GCA_964371715.1 uncultured Erysipelotrichaceae bacterium
ATGCTATAACCACGATATTAATCAATTTATTTATAATTTTCATATTCCTCCAATTTAATCTTAAAATGTAATATAAGTAGAGTTTTTCTACAACAGTATATATTTTATAAAATATGTTGTCAATAATATGTGTAAATAAAAAATAAAAACTTCGATTTTAATCGAAGTCTTTATAGTGTTATTTTAATGAACTTTCGTAAGCTTCTTTTAAAGCTTCATTATATGTTGATAACATAATTGTACAAGAAGCTAATACATCAGCATCTGTTGGTTTTCCAGCTTCATCTAATGGCATAGCTAAAACTTCTTCAACAGTTTTTCCTAATACATAGCTCTCATAGAAATCAGCTTGCTCATAGAATTCTTTTTCAATTCCTGAAACTGCTGCTAATCCATATTCATCGCCTTTTTCTCTTTTTGTTCTAAAGTCTAATTCAGCTGTTGCAACACCATCAACATCGTACGATGCAGTTTGCATTGCTACGTTTACTGATACAGCTACAATTCTACCTTCTTCATCAAAAGAAGCAGCTACTGTATCTGTATAGAATACTAAATTAGGTCCTTTTTCTTCAGTTGCTTCTGTTACTCTTTGTCTCATCACTTCTCCAAGACCTGTAGTAGCTGGAACAGCTGTCGCTTCTTTTGCGTTTTCATAAGCTAATTCTAATGCAGCAATATGTGAAGATACAGCAATTGTTACAGAAGATACTACATCAGCATCTGTAGGATATCCATCTTCTAATCCCATAGCTTTTACTTCTTCAACAGTTTTTCCAATCATATAATCTTCTAAAGCATCGATTTGTTCAAAGTATTCTTTTCCAATTGGAGATGCTGGAGCCATTCCATAATCAGCACCTTTTTCAACTTTTGAAATTGTATCAATTTCATTAGTTAAGTTGTTTTCTAAGTCTAATTTTGCAGTTTGTTGAGATGTATCGATATCTACTGCAACAATTTTTCCTTCAGAATCAAATGTAGCAGCAACTAAAGTACTGTTGATTTGTACAGTTGCTCCATTTTCTTCTGTTTTCTCTGTTTCTTTTGCTGAAGTTACAATTCCAAGTCCAGTTTTGTAAACTTCTGTTGTTTCTGTACTAGGTGTTTGCGTAGAATTTGGTGTAACTGTTGCTTCTGGAGTTTCAGTTTCGCTTGAACAACCTGTAGCAGAAATAAGTAATAAACCTGTTAATAATAAAACTAATAATTTTTTCATAATTTCCTCTATTCCCTATGTGATAATTATTTCACATAAGAAATCTTACCATTAAAAATCGCTTAAATCAATAGATTATTAATATTTAAAAGTAAATTATAAAAGCAGTACCTATCTTATGTATACTTTTTACTTCAATTGTAACATTATGCTTTTCTAAAATCATTTTACAAATTGCAAGACCTAAACCACTCCAGAATCAGATCTAGTTCTTGATTTAATCACTCGATAAAATGGTTCAAATACATTTCATTATCTTCATTTTTATTTTAATGCCATTATCACTTATTTTTATTATTCTAATATATATATTGAAAACAATATCTTAATTATATTTAACTGCATTTTCTATTAGATTATAGAAAATACTTTTCATTAATAAATCATATCCTTTATATGTGCTTCACTATTTTTCAAATTTTAGCTAAGCTTTTTATCTATAATATCTTTTTAAATTGCTTTAATATCCTATATTAATTCATGATATTAATATCTTTTGCATCTTTTAATGGTACATTATTATCAAAAATAATTTATACTTGTTATAGAGGGAATAATAATGCAAGCTAACAAAAAGTATAAATATATATTATGGGATATTGATGATACTTTAATTAATTTTAATAAATCACAGTATGCAGCTTTAAATCATGTTTATGAAAAATACAGTATCAAACTAACTAATAAAGAAATAGAATTATATGATTCAATAAATCATAATTATTGGAAGCTATTAGATGAAAATAAAATATCAAAAAAAGAGCTTTTAACAAAAAGATTTGATGATTTTCATAAAATGATAGATATTAATAATATTGATTCAAATGAACTAAATGAAAATTATCAAAAGGCATTAGGTGATTTTGCAGTTTTAAATAATAATGCCTTTGAATTATGTTCAAAATTAAAAGACAACTATAAACAATATGCAATTACAAATGGTACAAAAATAGCTCAAGATAAAAAACTTAAACTTACAGGTTTAGATGAAATTTTAGACGATATTTTTATTTCTGAAGTAATTGGAGTAGAAAAACCAAATATCAATTTTTTTAATTTTGTTTTTTCTAATATTACTAATTTTAATAAATGTGAAGCACTTGTTATCGGTGATACTCTTACGAGTGATATTAAAGGTGCCATGAATGTTAATATTGATTCATGTTTTTTTAATCCATCAAACAAGTTTATATCAGATGAATTTAAACCAACTTATGTAATAAAGAGTTTGGATGAGTTATATGAATTTTTTTCAATTGAAAAATAAAACAATAACTTTTTGTTTTACAGTTAACTAATTATTAAGATATTTTATCTGATTAAATATTAGTAAAATAGGCGATATCTTAAATTTAAGACTTCGCCTATTTTACTATTTTTTATACTTCATTATTACTTAATATAATTCATTATTATCTACATTAATATCTATTATTATAAAGTCATTTTCATTTAAATCCTACAAAACACTTAGATAATGACAATCTTGTTATTTTTATAAAAACTAAGGTATTTAGTTTAAGCATTTCATTAACAGTCCACATTAACAACTTTTAAAATTTCTTTTTTATTATAATCAATAAAATATAAAGATGAAATAAATGATAGTAAAGCTAATAAGACAACAGTTAATCTGAAGGATATAAACATTCCTAAAAATCCAGCAACTAATTTAAATAGCATTATAAGAAGATTCATTAATACATTTAAATAGCTTTGAATTCTAGCTCTTATATTTGCAGGCAAATATTGTTGTACTGCACTTTCCCTTAAAACCATTGATGTAACTCCAAGTGAGCCTGTTATAGTTTGTATTATAAGCATTAATGGAAATGGTAAATATAAAACTATCATGTCTAATAAAGAGTAAACTTTATAAACTGTGTTTGCAATTGCATATTTATGATTTTTTTTTATTTTAGAATTATATTGAAATACACCACCAATTACTCTACCTAATGTATTCGCTGCTAAAAATATCGAATAACTAGCAGTAGTAAAAATTGAAGATGTTTGAAAAAAACCAACCTGTGCTATTGCTCCACCTTGTGAAGTGGCATTTGTAATTGCTAAATAAATATATAGATTTGACACCCCCTTTTCTTTTTTTAAATATGTATAACCTTCCTTTAGGTCTTTTAAATAACCTTTTACACAAAATTTTTTGTTATCATTTTTTAATAAATGACTTTCATCAATTTTAATAAACATCTCAAATATTGCTGCAATTACAAATAAAATACCTTGTATTATTAAAATTATTTTTAACCCAAAGCTAGTATAAATTATTGCAGAAATAGGTGTAATTATTATTGCTAGAGTTGGATAAATTAAAGAAGATATTGAATAACCTTTTTGTTTAAATCCTTCAGTTATTAAATCAGGATAAAGACTTTGATATGCTGTATAATAAATGCTTGAACAAATTGAAAATAATAAACTAACTATTAAGTATAAGAATATATTAAAACCTGTATAATATATTACTATTGCTGCCACAATACTTATAATACCAACAATATAATCAAGACTATATATAAATGGTCTTCTGGGATGTGAATCCATGTATGGTGCTACAATTAATGGTAAAATAATTGACGGTATCATAGATACTGCTCCAAAAGCACCCGAGTATAGCGTTGATTGTGTTTCATCAAAAACAACAAGGCTAAATGCAAAATTAACTAACAATGAGCCTAATAAAGTAATAATTGTTCCAATAGTGATAATAGTGAAATTTCTATTCCATAAAGTTTTATTTTTCATAACTTTTCTCCTCTTTAAAATTATATCAAAGATTAAGGAATACAAATGGATTAAATATTGGGAAAATATAAATCAAAAAATCTAGCTAAACTAGACTTTTTGCTACATATTAGGAAAATTTGATTTTTAATAAATAGGCCTCTTTATATTTTCTGTTTTCTGTATAATATTTCAGTATCATTGGTAAATGAAATCTAACGTATCCATCATATGTGTTATCTTTATTATTCATTAACTCATTCAATTTATTAACATAGTTAACATTATCTTTTTCTACATTTGCTTTTAATATATCGAAGATTAATTTTTCAGTATTATTTTTTTTATCATCAAAATATTTACTATATTCATTCAAGCATTTTTCATAATTTATTGATGCGTTATTATAATCAGCTAGAAATATATAAGCCCACGTAATTTTATGATAGATCCAAAAATTAAAAGAATCTTCCTTTGCGATTTTAATTTTCAATAGATTTTCAAGTCCGTCTTGATATTGGTTCATATTAAGAAGAGTTGAACCGATATTATAATAAATGATATTATAATCAGCTTTTATATATTTAGTTAAATCCATCCCTCTTGTGTAATACTTCATCATCAATTCATAATTTAACTGATTTGCATAAATATTACCTAAAAGTATATTAAAGTCATACATAGTTCTTACATGTCCTTCATCACATGCTTTTTGGTATCCTATATGTGATATATTAGCTGCTTTTAAATATTCACCTTTAAATATTAATTGACTTGTATAGATTAAATAAACAATACTTTTATTCTCTAATGAAATTGCCTTATCAAATAATAATTCATTTTCATTACTAGTATCATACATTTTAATCAATAGATAAAAAAATTGTTCTTTATTATCCATGCAACTTTCTAACTTACTTAGTGTTTCAATATCAATTTTTTTTGAAAAGCTTATATTATTTATTGCATCAAATAATAAATATTTAATAAGATAAGTACTTTTTAATAAATCACTTTTATTATTTTTTATATTTATTATAAGCTTATCATCAATTTTTTCGTTTTTTACAAACAAGTCAAAATATCTGTCTAGTTCATCAATAATATTTTGATCTATTACTTTTGTGTTAATACCTAATTTATTTAGTAATAAATTTATTACTTCTTTTGATGGAATAGTTTTTCCTTGTTCAATTTTAGATAAATAACTTACTACGCAAATATTATTTGCTAAAAACTCTTGTGATAAATTTCTTTTTGTTCTGTGATATTTTATTATTTCCCCAATTTTATTCATAATTTCTCCATTCTTAAATATTTTAATTTAGTATATACATCAAATTTGTAAAACAAATTTTCAAATATCATTTTTAGCAGTATTTTTTATTTTTAAATTATTTACACTTATTATCTTAATGCTATATTATGAACCTTGTTCGGTTATTTTATCTTTAATTTTTAACTGATATTTAAACTATACTAATTACATTACACTTTTTCAACATTATTACATAAAATAAAATACTAAGCTAATTTTACTTAACCTAGTATTATAATTTTTAGTATTTTATAATTTTTTCTTAATTAATTTTTTATTTTCAAACATACATTCATCAAGATGGTGTAAATAATCCAAAATATTTGGATAATCATTACTATTATAATGTGCATATCCAATCGCAACACCTGACATATCATTATCATCAAATTTGCTAAATGTCTTTTGAATATATGGAAGTTTATTTTCTAACAGCCCTTTTGGTACATTATATAATATTGCAGCAAATTCATCTCCACCTATTCGGTAACAACATCCAAATTCACTTAGTGTTTCATTTAAAATTTCAGCAAAGAATATTAGGTAATTATCACCTGTTTGATGTCCCATATTATCATTAAAATATTTTAGATTATTTAAATCAAAAGTTATAATTATTTTATTTAAATCTATACTTTCCTTAAATGTATCCAAATCTCTTTCAAATGCATTTCTATTATATAATGTAGTTAAACTATCTGAATAAGCCACTTTATTTAAATATTCATTATGCATAGCTTCTGACCAAATATTTCTTAGTTTTAATGAAGTAGAAATAACACATGCCATTAGGTATAATAAAATTCCAACTTGTAAACTTATTCCAATCGAATTTGTCTTATCACCTAAATAAAATACTCCTATCTCTATAAATGCACTAATCACCAATAAAGAAACTTGTGAGATTATAATTAGTGCATCTTTATTTTTACGAGTAGTTTCATAAATTAAAGAGGTAACATAGTAAAGTAGAGTAAGTGCCATAATAACATGCAATATACTTAAAGAGTTATAGAAGTAATAAATTCCTGTAAAATGTAATATATTACTTACAACAAAGTTTATAATCAATGCAACACATAAGCATAATGATATAGATTTATGAGATGGAGTATACATACTATCCATATAAAGAATAAATGGGATTAGAATTAGTTGAATTGACCAATATGGCAAATTGCCTAATATAAAAGAGTTTCCAATAAAAAATTGAAGTAAGCTTGATTCACTTATCAACCAAATCGCAATATTTATAGTTAAAAGTGCAAGATATAATATTTGTTTATTATTTTTAAATCCTTTTGAAATAAAAATTTGAGTGCACAACAGTATTATACCTAATATAAAAATAATTAAAGATATCAGGAATTTGATACCATTATTTTGTACTAAAAACATTGCCGCATCACTTTCTTCAGCGATGTATATATCTATTAATCCAATTGATGATTTATCATCACTCGGTATTATATCAATTCTTAAGCTATCACTACCTTCAATATATGGTAATTCTACAAAATGTAAAATACCACCAATAGGCTTACTATAAAATGATAAATCTTTATGTCCAAATTCATAAATAACTTCTGAGTTTAAACTTATTGTGAATGCTTGATGCATACTTTCAAAAACCAAGACTGGATTTTTTAATTCGGTTGTTGAAATTACACTACTAATACTATATGGTTCAAATTTTATATCTGAAGGCTCAAAATATTTTAAGTTTATTTGACTATTTTCGTCATCACTTTCTAACGTCCATATTTCAAGCTTTTCAATATTATCTAAATCATTAGATAATATTACATTATTTTCTCCACATAAAAAGAAAGAAAAAAAACAAATAACACTAATAAAAATGATAGAACCTATATAATAAAAAAATAATTTTTTTTCAAATTTAAAATCCATTTCCTAATCCACCTTTTTGTAAACCATCATTAAAATTATATCATACATATGAGTAATTTGTCTAATTTTTACAACTATCATGTAATTTATTTTTTGATGTGTTGTTTTTTTAATATAAAAAAACTTACTTAAAATAAAATTATCTGAATTTTTATGCATAAAAAAATAACGAAATTTTTGTTATCTCGTTATTCTTGATTATTTCTTGTACGTGTAAAGTTTAAATATTTTGTTCCTTGAAACTTCAATGTTCCATAATCATTTTCCATTAGAAGCCCTGATTGTTCACCAGTTATAGAAAACTCTATGCGATCTGTGCTTTCAACTTCAAATGTTGCAAAATATTTTGTACGTGTTCGATAATTATGCATATTATGGTTTCCAACATTTTTTACTTCTACTCTTTTAGAACATACCTTCGCATTAACTGAAAGAACAGGAGATGCGTTATTTATTGAATTTTGTTTTGCGTTTTTATAACTAATATAAATTAAATTTCCAATAACAAATATAAAACCACAAATTACAATTATCGGTATTACCATTCTCATTATATTAAACATAAAGAAATCAGTGTTTAAAAACATAAAAAATCCCCCCTTTTGTATTTGCAATTATATAAATTAGCTACTTGATTTTCTAACTTCAATCAAATATTCCATATAATATTTCATCTTATATTTTAATAATATCATTTATATTATTGTATGACAACCAATCTATATCTATCATAAAATTAAGACTTAATTTGTGTATGTTTTTTTATTTAGCAGCTATAACTTTTCTATTTTTGTTATTAGCTCTTTTTAATTCATACATACGAGTGTCCGCTATTGAAATTAATTTGTCACTTGAAATATTTTCATTTGTTTGTCTATATGCAACACCATAACTTACAGAAGTTTTGTATTTTTTATCATAAAGTTTCGATATATTCAGTACTGCTTTATAACTTTGTATTAATCTTATTGTGACTTCTTCTTCTTTTATATACTTCCCAATTATCAACACTTCATCTCCCCCATAACGACAAATTGCATCACACTTAAAATAGTCTTTCATTATTTCAGCAACAGTTTTTATGTAAAAATCACCTTCATCATGTCCATGGTTATCATTTACTACTTTAAGATTGTCAAGATCAATAAATGCTACAAAAAACATACTATTTTCATCAATCAACTTTTTAATATAATGATCTGCGTAATTTCTTGTAAATAACTGAGTCATAGAATCTTTCATTACAGCTAATTCTAGATCTTTAATTATTTCTAAATCATCATTATTTTTTTTATTTAGCCTTTTAAAAGTTTCAGTTTGTATTCTAAGTTCGGCTAAACTATAAGCAAATACAATAAATACAGCAAATGCGCATATAACAATAACACCAAATACAATATAATGCATCAATAATCTTGTACCACCATCAACATCTATCATTAAGAAAAATGCTGACAATGTACCATAAAGTATAGAAAATGCTGTTGTCAAAAAAGCTAAATTTTTGTTATCCGATAATATCGTGTCTAATGAATATCTTGGAATCAATCTTCTCGCGAAACTTATCGTAGAAATTGAAATCATAAAACAAATTATCGTTACTATAATTGATAAATCTGGTTGCCCTAATACATATATTGCACTTTTTTTTGTTAGTAACGCTATCGATGCAATTACTGCTAAACGCTTTGCAAATAAATTAATAGTAAAAGTAACGGCAATAAAAAGCATTTGTGTTAAACGTACTTTAAATATCATTCTTGTCTCAATTAGTAATAAAGATCCATATCCTACTATTGCAATTACTTCATAATTTACTGGTGCATAAAGTATATATAATAACCAATAAATCATATTTATTACACCACTTACAATACATGCATTTTTTGGAAACTCATTAACATTAAAGATATATGCACAATAAGAAAAGAATGTAAGATGATATCCTGTAAAAGATACAACGAAAAGAATATATAATAAAGTCATCATACTGTACCACTCTTTCTTTCTTTATAAAAAGCTGCTTTATTTTCACGCATATTCTCATCAGCAACTGATAAAATATGTGATACTCCTAATTTTTTTACTTCTTCGTTTACATAAATTGATCCAATGCTTGCTGAAATTAAAATTTTATCTGTTTCATTTTGTTTATCTATAGATTTCTTAATTCGTTCAATAACTTTTTTACATTCATCTACTTGAACATTTGGCATAACTACTAAAAACTCATCTCCACCTATACGTGCAACAATATCATTTTCTCTTATCGCGGTTAATATTGCATGTGTTATTTTGATTATTAATCTATCTCCATCTTTATGGCCATATGTGTCATTTGTGAATTTCAAAGCATTTATATCAATAAACAAGACATAAAATGGATCAGTATTTTCATTACACATTGTTTCCAATTCACTCATGATATATCTTCGATTATATACATTAGTTAATTCATCTCTTTCAACCTTTAAAATTAATCTTTCTTTTTCCTTTGATATAGTATGTTGTCTATACATTGCCATATCTGAATATCTTTTAAACCTACTTGCATCAATCAAGTGCATAGCATAAATAAAAAATAAATAAAATATAAATAATGAAGTTAGAGATACAGCAATTGAATGAAATATTTGTTCTGGATAAAACACATCACTCATCATTGTTGCTGAATGGTCTATTTGTAATATTACGATTAAAATTATTGAACATAAAAGTATTATAGAATAATTACTTTTTACAGTTACTATTTGGATTGATGTATTGTCAATAAATCTTCTAATTATATGGTGTGCAATAGTTAATACAACACAGACTATAATTACAGCAATATTATCATAAACAGTTCCTTCTATAAGTTTCGCTGGAGCAATCTTTACTACATTACTAATAATAACAATAATAGGTATAATCAATGCCGATATATGTAAAATAAATATTGATGCCCCACAAAATACTTGAACAAAATCTGTTTTAGATATTAGTTTAAATTCTACTATTAATAAACACATAAATAACAATATTATCAAATAATAATCTACATGGATATATTGAGACATTGCATATATTGATGTATTGAAAAGTGCTAAAGCAACAAAAATCAGTTTATTTTTTGTGCTACCTATCAGTAACTCTGAAGAATATGAAAATGATGAATATTGATATATAAACATCGCTAATGTAGAAATTAAAAATAGTGAGCAATTTAAATTCATCTTTACCTCCTAAAATACAAATATTATTGTAGTTCTCGTTATAGTTATTAATTTAATATAACAATTATAAAAGTTAGCGTACGTAATAACACAAATGCATACTAATTCATTTGTATATTTATCTAAGATTATATCATATAATTTTAAAAAAAATTATATAGATGAAACTAAATAGCTTTAATAATTACTCAATTATCATCAATTAATATAATTTCTATTATTTATTAATAATCAATGTTACTATGAACTATACCTATTAATGAAAAACTAAAGATTGTTGAAATTAATAAAATAATAAAATAAATAATTAAATTTATATCTGCTCCATTTATTAATGTATTGAAATCATAACTTATCATCGGTATATATTTAATAAAACGGTTTGTATTTAGATTATTTAATCCATAAATTAGCACAACACTTAATATTAAAGCTCCAAAGTAATAATTATAACTTCTAAGAATTGATGCAATTAAGCCATAAAAAGTACTAATAAACATTATAAGAGCACTTAGTAACACCAACTTTATCATAAGTAAATCTTTTAGATTGACAAAATAATATCCTCCATTATTTTCATAGTCTAATAATGTAAAGAAGTTATTATTTAATATTACTGGATGATTCATATCTCCAATACCAAATATTAGATAAATTAAAAACATATAAATAAATAAAATAATAATAATCATTAAAATAAAGCTAATAATATGGATTAAAATCCTCATTATTATAAGTTTAGATTTTGAAACATTGGAAGTGTATATTGTTTTATAAGTACCAATTTCAAAGTCCTCTATTATTAAAGGTATTAATAAGTAAATACAGATTAACATGATTAACACAATAAATACGTCACTAAAAATAATATTTATGTTAGATAACTTCAATTCATATGGACTTGTATATGCTTGAATATCATTTTCTATCAAATGGCTATTTAGGATTAATTTATTATCTATATCTTCAATAAAACTCATTCTTCCTATAATACTAGAATAAGGATTATTAAGTAATTCTAAATATTTTGTCTCTGCTATGATTTTTTTATTTACATCTTCAATATTAATATTTAAATCTATTAAAACAGGAGTAACTTCTTCTAAGAATGTATATTGAGGGTTTTGTTCACTACTGTTTATTATTGATGCTGATCTTTTTAACTCCAATACATTTTGATATTGTATTTCATAATATTCTTTTTCCTTTGTGATATATTCCATATTTTGAAAATAATTTAAGCTAACACTAATTGTAAAAGTTATAAAAAGTAAAACAAACATTGTCTTAAAATATTTTCTTTTATGTAGTATATAAATTTGATTTTTAAGGTTTGACATATTATACCTCTATTTTATTCATATACTGACTTACTAGTGTATTATCAATTTTATCAATATCAATTATTAAATTGTTATTTAACTCTACCTGCTTTATAAAATTAGATAAATCATTTTCCTTTTGCATATATAAAACCATTTCATTTTCTAATTCAGTATTTTTTATATTAAACCCTCCCAATAAATTCATATCTATTTTATTTTTTAGTGTAATTCTATATGATTTCACTATTTCATTAATGTCATTTTCTATTATTTTTCCTTTGTTAATCCAGATGACTCTATCAACAACTTTTTCAATTTCACTTAAATAATGGCTACTTATTAGAATCGTAATTTTACTATTTTTCTTTAAATCTATTAATACTTCATTTAATTCTAATACACCATTATAATCCAAACCATTGGTTGGTTCATCTAAGATAATAATTTTCGGCTTATTTAAAAGTGTAATTGCAATACCTAATCTTTGCTTCATACCTAAAGAATAATTTGCAACTTTCTTATTTAAATATGTTGTTATTTTTAATTCATTGGCAACTCTATCTATATCTTCTTTTTTACAATTTTTTAGAGTTGCAAAAATTTTTAAATTATCATGACCTGATAGATCAGGATATAATCCAGGGTTTTCTATTTGTGCTGATATGTTACTTAAACAATACTCTCTATTACTAGCAAGGTTTTTATCAAGTATTACTATATCTCCTTTAGAAGGATTAATTAGTGTAACTAGGCATTTCATCATAGTCGATTTCCCTGCTCCATTTGGACCAACAAAACCAACTATCTCTTGTTCATATAAGTCAAAGGATACATTATTCAATGCATAAAAATCGCCATATTTTTTTGATACATTATTTACAGATAGTATTTTTTTCATAGTTTACCTCTAAAAAATATCTTTCTTTTTTGTATATTTACTTATTAAAAAACTAAAACTACTAATATAGAAACATAAATTTAATATAATTAATAAATATGTTGTTTCACTTTTTCCTGTAATCAAATTATAGAAGTTAATACTTTCAAATATACTAAGCTTAGGAAATATATTACCTATAACCCATTGAATTACAAAAAAGACAACTACAGCCAACACTCCAACAAAATTGTTTTTAAATCTTAATTCAAAATATATAGCTATTTTTGATACTAAATAAATTAGCATGCTCGACATTACAACATATAATAATAAAATATAGCTTACAGGAACGACTTCAATTCCATGTGGAACATATATTTCTGAAAATCCAGTACTAATAATTGGTAGATCAAATTGATTTATTCTAAATGTATGTTCTACTAATGTATGTGATGTCCCTAAAGATAAATTATAATTTTCTACTAGAGTATTAGTAGACAAAATTGTTTCCCTATAAATAGGCATTGGATAGTTCAAATCAAAAGTGCCATCAAACATTAAGAAGTATATTTGCACGATCAATAAGCTACTTACAATTAATAAAATAAATACAATAACAGAAATCATTGCTTTACATCTAAAATAATTCACTCTTCGTATACCTATAGACATATATTGCTTTAGTGTTCCATTTGCTTTTTCTTCTTCAATAATCCTGTAAGATAGTAATAATATTATTGGAATAGTTATCAATGAAATAATATTAATAATAAAGAATGTTATATAAGTTGTTGAATTTACATTATATTGGTTAATATAACTATCTTCATTATTTAATAAATAAAAATAATTTTCGCTTACAACTACAAACATATTATAAGAATTTATTTGATTACTTCTAAATCCATATTCCTTATATGTATTAAAATTGTTCATGATATCTATAACTTGATTTTTGTTATCATTAACTAAAACATTATTATCTCCTGCGATTTTATTTAAAGAATAGATAATATCTAAACTTCTTGATAGTTCTAAGCTATAATATGATTGCATATCATTATCATATATCGCCTTTATAACATCATCATAATAATTGCTTAATTTTAAAAACGATTCATCATCAAACTCTAAATATGATGCCATATTATTTATAGATGAACTTTTCAAAAAAGTAATATATTCCTCTTTTTCTAATGTAGCATTATGATTTAAGTTAGATATCATAATTAGATTTATAAATATTATTGCAAATAAAATAATAAAATACTTGAATGATAACAGTATTCTTAATGAGCCTCTAACCATAAACTTAATATATTTAAGCATAAATGCACCTCATTTTATTTATTCTAAATATATTTTAGCATAATACACAATCATAATGTTAAAGTACAGTTATTAAAAAACACTTACTATGAAGTGTTTTTTAGTTTGGATTTGCTAGAAATGTAAATAATTCAAAAGTTTCTCGTGCAGATGCTTCTGAAGTTAAATTACTTAGTATAATACCTGATTCTAAATCATTTAAATCAATGATATAGTTCCATTCTGTTGTTTCTTCATCACTATATTTGTAAAAAATATAATTAGGCTCTACACTAAAGTTTTCTTCAATTAATTCTACATTTTCTAATATAGAAATATTATTGTATAACTCATTAAAGTAATCAGGCAAATAGAACAAGCCACCAGTAACATCATTATCATTCGGATCTACTACCTTAAAAGAACTACCTAAATTGACTAGACTATGCCCTTTTGTAGTATTCAGTGTAACTTTCACTTGTTCTCCCGTTGATAAATCGTATGTAAATGAAAAGCTACTCTCACATCCGGTAAGAGTTAACGACATTAAAAATAGAAGAGTAAAGATTGCTAACAGTTTTTTTATATTCATGATTTCTCCCTCAAATTCCTTTTTTAGTATAAGGTATATGTTATTTCGTAACAATGCGTAATTGCTATATTTTTTTATTTTCTATGAATTTGTATTTTTACATTATTAAAGCCAAGATTTTATTTATAATCTTAACTATATATATATATAGATATAAAGCTTTTATATAATCAATCACAAAAATTATCTCTCTATCTATTTTTCATTGGTTTAAAATAATTTTATTAAATGTATTAATAATTATTATACATTCAATTTTGTAAAAAAAAACCTCTACTGGTAGAGGTTTCACGATAATTCATATCGTGCATTTTGCAATTGGTGACCCGTACGGGATTCGAACCCGTGAATGACGCCGTGAAAGGGCGCTGTGT
>CAYJNO010000037.1:0-14622 GCA_964371715.1 uncultured Erysipelotrichaceae bacterium
AGCTTACTATTTGTTTGAAAAAAAACGAACCTCCTATAAATTGGGTGTCCAACTTTTGGGGTTCGTTTCATTTTTATGGTTTTTTATATAATTTAATTTGATTCTGTTACTAACTTACCAACAACTGGTATTTCTTCAAGTCTTCCATCGTTATGTTGATTTTTAAATGCCTCTGTAGCATCTGTGCCCGCCATTACACCATTGTGCATTCCACCAGACCATGCTGGTACATCACTCATATCATAGATTACTCCATCTACTGCAATATATGCTGGTTGACTATCTTTCCCATTATACATTGCCAATTCCTCTAACGTTAACTCCATCATCATTTCATCAATATTATTATTCATATCTTCATTCATTTCCATTTTATCTTCATCAACATTAGGCATAGGTGTTGATTCACTTTCTTTTGTTGTTGCACAACCACTTAATACCAAAATACTTAATAAAACAAATAAAAACAATTTCTTCATACTGTCCTCCTTGACAAAAATTATACACACAAATAATTTATGTGTGTCTTATTTAAATCGTATCATAGCCACTTATCGTATGCAATTATAGTTATTTTTTTACTATAATTTTAATGATATATGTATTTTTGTCATGTTAATTAATATTTACTTGATGATATAAGCATTAGTTATCTCACCATAATATGCAGTATGATAGTCTTTGTTAGAACTATAATGTTTACTATCTACATTTTCAGGATAATACCTTTCTTTATCAGCTTTACTAATTTCATTATGATCTTGTAATTGTTTATAAATTACTTTGCATTCTAAAGTTAATGGTAATTCTTTTATTGCTGGAACACTAATAGTTTCACTTTCTATCAATGTTAAATTTGCTTCTTTAATTTTATCTAAATCTTTTCCAGACATTGTTCCACATATCTTTAATACATTTTTATCTATTTCATCTAAAGGTATATTTATTGTAAATTCTGGATTACTATCAAGTTGTTTTTTTGTAAATCTATTTTCTCTAACAAAGACAGTGAATATTAATTTCCCCCACTCTACTCCAATCATTCCCCAAGAAATAACCATTGAATTAACATTATCATTAACTTTAGTTGTTACTAATATACCTTTCTTCAATTGTTTAAATATAATATTAGTATAATCTAAAACATCTATTTTCTCTCTCATAAATATTACCTTCCTTATATATTAATCTTAATATATTTAAGCAATAAAAAAAATCAATTAACTTTTCTTTAATCTATTTTTAGGATCATTTAAACTTGGAATAGCCCCCTTAGCTATTGCCCATAAATAAATACTAGCAACAGTTCCATATGGCGAGTATCGTTTACGATACTTTTCAAACAATTCTTTAGATATTTCTTTATGTCCATAAAGCATTCTTAGACCACGATGAATAGCAATATCTTTGTAGCTGAAGATATCTTTTCTTTCAAGTGTATTTGCAAGTAACATTTCAGCAGTCCATTCTCCAATGCCATTAATTTCACATAATTTTTTTATAACTATTGAGTCTTCTAAATCTCTTAATTCTTCTAACTCAAATTCATTATTCAACACTTTATTGGTAAAATCTATGATATAACCAGCTTTTTTTAGCGTCATACCACAACTTTGAATATCTTCTACATTTAACTTAACAATTGATTCTGCTTTTATATCATCAACTTTTAATTTTAGGTTATTATAAACAGTTTTAGCTGCCTCAATAGATATTTGTTGACCTATCATTGCCTTAATTATCGCAATGTAAATATCAACATCTCTATCCCTTTTTACAAATCCAAGCTCTTCTATTGCATACTTCATTTTCTTATCTTTGTTTTTTAAGAAATTTAATTCTTTTTCACCATATTTAAAGTACATATTTTTCTCCAATTCATATCAAAAAATGTTTAATTAATTTAATTATATTACACTTATATACTATAAATACCTCCAATTATATATATCTAACTAAAAAAATACATTGACATTCAAATTTATTTATTATAAAACTATACTTGCAGTCGTAAAAAAATGTGCTAATCGAGAGTAAATCTTGATAATTTCAGTAAGTGATTAATCACTTGGCAAGTATACTTGCATTTTTGATCAGTATATATATACGAGTATTAAAATACTGGGTCAACGGACAGCCCGATCAAAAGCCGAAGTTACAAGGGATTTTCCCTTGTTGAAGTATGAGTATAGATACTTATATGCATTCAACAAGAGTACGATTTATTTCGTAACTTTCGTCTACGATATATTGAATATTAATTATGTAGATAGAACGCAAAAAGAGTATCCTCACAAAAAAATAGAGGAGAAATGTATGAAAAATTTATTTAAATTAAGTATTATCACAGTATTAACAATTATGCTATTTGCATGTAGCTCAAATGCTGAGTCAACAACAAGTAACGAAACACAAACTAATGAAAAAAATATGCCTGAACTATTGATAACAGAAGATATCAATGAATATTCAGGTGCTGATTCTTATGCAAATGCAGGAGATCACAACGATTCAATGTATTATGTAAATCCAGATTTTTATAATATGGAAAGTACAGATTCATTAACAATATTAACTAACTTTAAGACAATGCAACAAACTGCTGAATGGTCTTGTGGAGCCGCAAGTGTATTTATGTATTTAAATCACATCGGAATCACTGATTATTCTGAATACGACCTTGCTGTTTTAGGAAATGTTTCTGTTGATGAAGATGTAGATGGAGCATTACCAGGTAGCGCAGACAACTTCCATGAATATGGGGCAAGCGTTGAAAAAATGGTTAACATGGTTTCAAATATTGAGGGAGTTCAAATTATTGAAACAAGTTATACTACAGATTTTAGTGAAGAATTATTATTAACACTAGAAGATGGAGTTACTGGAAATGATGTTGGAAACTTACCACCAACTTTTTCTGCAAATTCACTTTATGCATCTGAAAATAGTGATACAACAGAAGCATGGGTTGATGATGCTAAAGATAGCTATTTTGTTACATGGATTACAAACCACATTAATGATGGTAATGGAATCTTGGTTGAATGGGTTGATTGGGATGGACATTGGCAAGTAATAATTGGTTATGATACAATGGGAACACCATCAATTGGTGATGATATCATTATATTCGCAGATCCTTATGATACAGGAGATCATTGGCAAGATGGGTATTATTATTACCCTGCTGAAAGATTTTTCTATATGTGGGAAGACCGTAATGTAGCACCAAAACCTTATCAATTACAACCATATATTGTATTAGGTAGCACAAACTAAATATAACGACTGTAGGCACACAAAGTTTAAAAAATAAAATGAATTAAATTCATTTTTGAAAATTTAATAAATACTTTATGGAATGATATCTATTTTAAATAGATATCATTCCATTTTATTTTATCCAACATCAACAAATAAACATCAACATCATCCTCAGTACCATCATATTCAAACCCTAGTTTTCGTAATAAATTAATTGAATCAATATTTTCTTCAAATGAACTTGCTTCTACAATTTCAACTCCGACATTTTTTAACACTTCAGTTAACTTTCTTATTACTTCAATCATATATCCTTGTTTACAATATTCAGGATTAAGTGTATAACCAATCGAACAAATATTTTTATTTCTATGAACAAAAATATCACCTATTAGTTCATTGGTTTTTTTAAGTATAATCGCTAATTGAATTCTATCATAAATAGTATTATCATTTATTAATTCATCTATATATTCTTTTTTCATCAATCCTTTAAATGATTGATATTTCATCCATTCCAAATTATTTCGATACTGCATAAAATTATCAATATCATTAATATTAAATTTGCGAACAAGACATCTATTTGTCATAAATTTCATATTATTTCACCTTATTATTTTCTTTATTTAAATTACACATTATTATTTTATACTTAAGATATCAAAGGCAATGATGATTTTTGTTTGATTAACTAATGAGCTAGCTATTGTTCAAGAATATATTTATCTAGAATAAATTAAAAATTGATATCTTATGTTGCACCAACATCAACTTGTATGATTAAAACAAAAATTTAGTTTTATAGTTCTATAACCTCATCTGCAATATTATCACAAAATAATTTGTCATGTTCGACAAATAATAAAGTTAATTTATTTTCATGTAGTACTTTTTCAATTTGTAATCTTGAAAGTACATCAATATAATTTAATGGTTCATCCCATATATAAATATGTGCTTTTTCTGATAGTGATTTAGCAATCAATACTTTTTTCTTTTGTCCTTCACTATATTTATCCATTGGTTTTTCAAAACTATCTCTTGAAAAATCTAATTTTCTTAAAATTGCTCTAAATAGTGGTATATCTAAATTTTCTCTTTTTTCAAATTCAGATAATTTCCCTTTTAAAAATGATGTATCTTGAGATATATAAGAAATAATCAAACCATGTGCTTTAAATAAAATACCATCATAACCTATATCATTTCCAAGTATCAACTTTATAAGGCTTGTTTTTCCAGAACCATTTTTACCTTTAATATTTATTTTTTTACCTTGTATTACTTCAAAACTTATATCTTTTACAACATTATTATCATTATAGCTAATACTTATATTTTCAGCTTTAATTAATAATTTTGAATGAAAGTTTAATGATTCTATTTTTAAATCTTCTGCTACTTCAATATTCTTTAATAATCCTGCTTTTTCTTTTATTTGATTATCTACTCTTCGTTCAATTGATTTTGACCTTTTCATCATCTTTGCAGCTTGATGTCCAATATAACCCTTATCAAATGCTTCAGGATTTATTCTTTTAGATTTTGAAGCTTCTACACGGTCTGACCAAATTGCTTTCTCTTTAGCTGCTTCACTTAGCCTTTTAATCTCATTTTTAAGTTTAATATTTTTTTCTAATTCATAAGTATCTTGTTTTTCTTTATCACTATTCCATGATGAAAAATTTCCAGCAACCACATCAATGTTTGTTTTATTTATCGACATTATATGATCAACTGAATTATCAATAAAATATCTATCATGTGAAACTAATATAAAACCTTGTTTTTTTCTTAAATATTTACTTAATAATTCTCTACCTTTAAAGTCTAAATGATTTGTAGGTTCATCAATCAATAGAAAGTTATTTTCCTTTGTAAATAGATAAGCTAATTGTACTTTTGTTTTTTCACCATTCGATAGTGTATTATATGGACGATATAGTATATTATCCTCAACCTCCAATAGTGATAACTCCTTATATATACGCCAATCATCTCCTACTATATCAATAACATTTAAATCTTCATTTTCAATATTATAAGGAAAATAAGCAAAGTCAATTTTACTAACAATACTTCCTTGATATTCATATTTGTTCATAAACAAGTTTAATAATGTTGTTTTGCCTCTTCCATTTCTACCAATAAGTCCAAGTTTCCATGATGAATCAAGATTTAGACTTACATTATCAAAAATTTTTTCATGACTTCCTCCATAACTAAATGATAGATTTGAAATTCTAATATTTGACATCTTTTACCTCCTTAGTACATACACAAAAATATAATAACAATTAAGTTACTCGATAAAGTATAAAATGTATTTGCGATACTATCATTTTTATATTAAACTTTTATCAGAGGGTTAAATTATGAAAAAATATTTATATAAATTTATTAGTATTATCTTTATTTTAGCATCATTTTTAATTATGTTCCTAGGCGATTTTAATGAATTTTCAATTACTATCGGAACTATTGTCTTAATTTTAGGTTTTACTCTTTGGATATTCTCTACTCCAAAAGCATACAATAATGCAGTAAGCTCAGTTAAACAAATTCCAAATGATAGAAATCTTACTATAGAAGATTTTTATCACGCCTTTAAAGATCATAATAGTATTCTTGGAAAACCATGGCTTGGTAATTTAAAAACTGTTAAAGGAAAATGTTTAATCTTTGGTCCTTCAGAGTCTGGTGATTACCTATATATGCATCGTATGTTTAATAACTTTTATTTATCAGTTAATCAATTTCCATCATTTATCAAAAATTATGATGGCAGAACTCATAAATTTTTTGACCATGCATTTTCAGATGAAGAAATTATTAGTTATTCATTAATTGGTCAAAGTATACTTGAAGATGTATTGTATGTATTTACTGAATTTTCAATTAAAAATATAATTCTTCCATTTCAAACTGAAAATAACATTGGTAAATTATATCGTTTTAGTGAGGAATTCAAACTTACTGGTCAAACATTTTATTTGTCAGACTTTCATGGAAATCAACAATATAAGATAGATGCAACAATTCCTTTAAAAACTTTTTATATTACTGACATTAATACAGGTGAAGAAAAATTAAAATTAACTAAAAGGTTAATTAAAGTGTTAGATCATTATGACTTTTATGTTGATGGTAATCTTTATGGAAGTTTTGAACAAAAACTAGATATTTATCATGATACATTTGAACTACAGACTACAGATGGTTTATTTCAAATGAAAAGTATCAATGACCAATTTGGTACCAATTATATTGTAAAATTAAATGATAAAGTTATTGGAACAATTGCTGAAAAACTAAATATCACACTAAATAATCTTGTGTTTGATAACTTTGTAATTCATATAAGAGATCAAAAATATTTAGTTATATTGGCTGCATTTGCAGTTATGGCTGCAAGAGAATTAAAAAGAGATAATACAAACTAATTATTTAAACATAAAAAAACTATTTCTATCAAATTTAGAAATAGTTTTTTTTATACTGATAAATATTATTTTTTAAATGATAAAGCTAATAAATTATCTGTACTTTTGAAGAATGCATTATTAGTAGCTTTTAATTTTTCTTGAATTTCTATTACTTTTTCTGGTTCTAAAATTTGGATTTTAGTTTCAAAATGATTATCTCTTCCATCATATATTTTGCAAATTCCACCATTTTTTATATGTTCAACTTTATTAGAATTAACATTACATAATGCATAATATGTACCATCTTCTACTATAACACTGAAGATTACTTCTTTTTCATTATCCCCATAAGTCATTAATAAAGTATATGAATTTTCAAATCTTTCTTTACCAGACATTGTATACTTTGAAAAGTTAACATTCCAATTTTTATCCAAACTGAATATTTCATTCGAACCAAAATATGCTTTTCCTTCAACTAATTCTAGTTCAAAGAATTTTGCTCCATGATTTAACATTTTTTTATATAATGGATCTTCATTTGCTGCTTTCAATAATATATTAGATGAAGTATCTAACGCTTTACATATATAGTTTCCATATACTCTTTTAGTCATTTTTAATCCCTGACCATCTTTATCAATAATTAATCCGCTTATCTTATCATTATCTTTTATAACATTAAGTAATGATGATACACCAACTAATAACATAATATGTCTACCATCTATATACCTATAATTTGCTTTTTCAATTAAAGGAAAATCCTCACCATTGTTGTAGGCTATTTCTATACTCGTTTGCTTTTCTAAAAAATTTAAAATTTCAACTTTCATTTCATTTATTGGTTTTCTATTTTTCATTGCATCTTTTGGACTCACTAAATTATACCTCCATTATTTAATCATACACATCAGTTAGTGTTTTCTAACTAAATTTAGCAATAATCTTATTTTTTGTCAATATAATTTCATGTATTTATTACAGACTTTTTTATTGAGGAGTAGCAATTATACATATGGTATCTAATTTCCCGGTAGATTGTTTACCACAAACATCATCAAAATACTCTTTTACTATGAATCTATTCTCTAATAATTCTATGCTTATTCCTTTTATGTCATACATTGTATTCCAAATTAAATACTCTTTTATCTTTTCATTTGTAACAACGATATATTGATTTACACTTATAGTATTTTCATCATATTTATGTATTGCTTCTAAGCAAAGATGTTCATTTGAACTTCAATAACCTCCATTTTCATAATGTGTCCAGGTTGGTAGTATTTCAAAAATAAAAATTACACCTGGCTTTAATGCTTTATTTTATTTAGAAGTATTTTTCTTTCATCTTTTGTTAGTGCTGCATAATCACAATATATTAAGATGATACAATCAAATTCATTTTCATAATCAATATCTAAATAATTTTGATAAATATAATTAGTTTTCTTATCATTATCTTTTGCATATGCTATAGAACGTTTTGAATAATCAATACCTGTAACATTATATCCTAAGTTAGATAATCTACTAGCATATAATCCAAGACCACAGCATAAATCTAGTATCTTACTACTTGGTTCTATGACAGAAGAAAACCATTCTACTAATTTATTTATTGTATCATGAGTGCGACTTGCCAGTTATATATCAGGGTTTAAGTGCATTTCAAGCATTCCTTTTGAAATATGCTCATCATCCCAAAACAGTTCTGAACTTCTTTGCCATAACTAAGGCTTTTTTACTAGTCATAATAATTTAGTGCTCATTAGCATTCCTCTTAATATATAATTACTATTTTATTTTATCATAATGGACATAAATAAAATAAACACCACTAATAAATAGTATGAAATAAAAACAAACACTTACTTTTGCAAGTATTTGTAAATTATTATTCTATTTTAAGATAATTGGATTAGTCCAAGCCATTTTACCATGTTTATCAATACATTCTATACGTACATAAGTTTCTGTACCATGCAAACTGTATTCAGCATAATTTAAAGTTTCCAAAATATCGTCTTTCATCACTGTTAAACCATCACCAACACAACCACCACAAATAAAGTTTATTTTTCTAACATCACTACATGAGACATATACTACACCATTTAAAATCCCCCATTCTTCAATTTCAACGCCAGATGAAGAATAATATTCGCCTTTTACTAAACTATTTACAATATTATCATGATTTAATGTCTCGGCCATAACAACAATATAACCACCTAGTGCATCAACATATTCACTTACATTATGACTATCATCAGTTGCTATACCATAAACATAATTTTTTGCATTTAACATATTATCCCAATGTAATGAATCATATCCCTGTTCGCATTCGTTAACTGTTCCATAATTATAAAATTCTAAAGCAAATATATTTTTTAAATTAATGAATTCTTCTAAATCAACACGTGACCAAATTGGATGATTATAACTTACAATCATACCTCTATCTACTAAATTATCAACTAGTAATTGTGCTTCTTTTGCACCATCCCAATCTCCAACATTTGATTTAATTTCCAGTAAATCTCCATGTTTATAATTTATTTTTTTAGCATTTTCTTGCATAGTTGTTGTTCCTAATATACCTAAAACGTGATGTGTCTTTTTATATCTTTTTTTTGATTCATCGACATATAGTGGACTTGATGCTTCAACACCTGGTAAAACTATAAAGTCTTTATCATTTAACTCTTCTCTTAAATCACTATATACATCATGATCTGTAATACATAAAAAACTATATCCATTCTTTTTAAATAATGCTTTTACTTCCTTTGGTGATAAATTTCCATCTGAATTTGTTGTATGTGTATGTAAATTCCCTTTATAGCGATTTTTAGTTTTATTGAATCCTAAATAATTCATTTTTTCACCTCTAAAACACTAAACAATTTCTTTTAAAAATTGTAACAAAGACCGTATCTCCAACATTAAATAGAGCTTTAGACCTAAATAGTGCATCTGCTTTTATCTCTTCATCCCCATTTATTAAAGTATATCTTATTACATTACCTCTATTTGAAGATCTTTTAACTACCGCTTCAAATTGATATGCTTCTTCTACTGGAATAAATTCATTTGATAGTTCTACAGTTTCTGGTCTAATTGCAACTTGCTCAGCATTATCAATTTTTACTTGCATAATAGATTCAAAACTTTTTTTCGACAAAATATTATAATTTCCGATAAAGCTTGCTGCAAAAGGTGTGCTTGGATTTGTATAGATTTCCATTGGTGTGCCAGATTGTTCAACATTACCTTTATTAAATAAATTAATTATATCAGACATAATCATAGCTTCATCTTGATCATGTGTTACAAATATTGTGGTAATATTCATTTCTTGCTGAATTCTTCTAATTTCGTTTTGTAATGATTTACGAAGTTTTGCATCTATTGCTGATAGTGGTTCATCTAATAGTAGAACTTTAGGTTCTGTTACAATAGATCTAGCTAGTGCAACACGTTGTTGCATCCCTCCTGATAATTCATTAGGCATAGCTTTTTCACGTCCTGTTAAAGCAACCATATCTATAGCTTTAGAAACTTTTTCTTTAATTTCTATTTCAGATACTTTCTTCATTCTTAATCCAAAGGCTATATTATTATAAACATTCATATTTGGAAATAAACTATATTGTTGAAAAACCATACCAATTTCTCGATCTTTTGGGTCCATATCCGTTATATCAACACCATTTAAGATTATTTGTCCACTTGTCACAGTTTCAAGACCTGCTAAGCATCTTAATAATGTTGATTTACCACAACCTGAAGGTCCTAATAATGTAATAAGTTTACCATCTTCTATTGTTAAATTAATATTATTTAATACAAGATTATCACCATATTTTTTTGTAATATTTCTAAATTCTATTGTACTCATTAATTTCTCTCCCTTTTTGATCTTTTATAACTAAGCATAGAAAGTATTAAAGTTACTGTATATACAATTACAATAATTGCACTAGTCACTTGTCCTGAACTTGACATTTTACGATATAAATATACTTGTGCTGTTTGATAATAATTTCCTGCAATTGTATTTACAATTACAAAATCTCCAAAGACAATCGCAACCGCAATCAATGAAGAAATCATTATAGATGGTGCAACACAGGGAATTACAATCTTAAAAAATGCTTTTAATTTACTAGATCCTAACATTTGAGCTGCCTCTATAATACGTTTCACATCTACAGCTACTAAACTGTTTTTAATACCTTGATACATATATGGTAATATAACAACACAATATGTACATATTAACAAAACTATACGATTTGAAAATATACCAGGAGCTCCTGCATAAAGTGATAATATGCTGATTGGTAAAATGACACCTTGAATTGCATAAGGTATTGTGCATAATATGTTAATATAACGATCTAACTTTGGAAAATATATAATTACAACATACATTACAAGCAATAATATAACCGCTGTTATAATAGGTGGAATAACCGCCATTAAAATGGATCTAATCAATGATTCCCAAAATAAAATATCTTCAAATACTTCTACATAGAACTTTAACGTAAATCCTGTAGGTAACAAGCTTGTCCATTCTGTAAACAGTGAATAGATAAGTGTTAACCCTAATGGTATCAACAAATAAATAGATACTATAATCATTAAGATATTATTAAATTTTAATTGCTTCAACTTTTTGCCCTCCTATGATTAGCATCTAGTACTTTTTCTTTAATCATAATTGATAAAACCATTAGTGCCATTAGTATCACAGCTAATGCTGAACCAAATTCTGGCCTTTGTAATACATCTCCTACAAATGTTTCTGATATTCTTATTGGTAGTAAAGATAAATTGCCAGACAACAATGCATATGCAGTAGCATATGCTGCAAGCGCGTTAGCAAATAACACACTAAATGTTCCAAGTAAACTTGGCATTAATGATGGTATCGCAACTTTAACCCAGTAATCAAAGGATGTACCACCTAGTAAAGAAACTGCTTCCTTCCATTGTAATTTTAGTGATTTAAAAGCAGGTATCAAAAGTAGTGTTGCTAATGGAATTTGGAAATATATATATATTAATAAAAGTCCAAAAACTGTGTATAAATCAAAGTTAGCTAAAACAGTAAATCCAAATTCTTTTCCAAAGTTAGTAATAACACCAGCACTTCCCAATAAAATTATATAAGAAAATGCAAGTGGTACTCCTGCAAAATTTGATGTCATATTTAAAACATTCACAAATAATCCTTTATTTTTTGCTTCACTTGTATGAAAGGCTTGAGCAGCTATAAAGGCAACAATTATCCCAATTAATGAAGATGAAATTGAAATAATAAGACTATTAATAATTGCTGTTTGATAAAGCTTTTTTGTAAATGCAGACATATAATGTTCTAGTGTAAAAGATCCAAGTCCATCACTAAAACTCCTGATAATAAGCATAAATACCGGCAATATTTCAAACAAGAATACTATAATTAAAAATGGTAATAATGCTAATAATATTAATTTATTTTTTTTCATTATCTTTCCTTTCAAAAATTTGACCAAGCTTACACTTGGTCAAATTTTAATTAGTTAGCGTAAGCCATAACCTCTTCTTGCCATAGTACTCCAATTTCAGCAACTGTAGCTTCCCATGCTTCTTGATCAACAATTGGTGTTGCATTTACATATTGCTCTGAAGGAATTCTTTTTTCCTCTACTTCTGCTGGTAATTCTACATCACGAATTGGTGTCGCATATCCGATAGCTAGGTTTATTTGTCCCTCATCTGATAAGATATATTCTCTAGCAAGAGCAGCTGCATGGATATTAGGTGCATATTTGTTAATGATAGTTGCATATCCACTTTGTGCTGCACCATCTGTTGGAATTGTTACTTCAAATGAGGCATTAGGATTATTACTTAATATTTGATCACGATAGTTTAAGGCATTATAATCCCATAACAGCATAACTTCAATTTCACCTTTTTCAAGTCTTGCAAGACTAGCTTCTCCTAAATCAATTCGTCCATCTTCTGCAAGTATCTTAAAATATTCAAGTCCTGGTTCAATATTTGTTTCATCTCCACCATAAGCTAGTGCAGCACTAAGCAAGATACATTGTCCTGATGTTCCTTTAACTACGTCCCCTACAGTAACTTTATAATCACCCTCTAATATATCAGCAAATGATGTTGGCGCTTCATCTACTAAGTCTGTATTTGTGATGATAGCCATTGTTCCATAATATGCAATAATCCAATCACCATCATCATCTTTAGCCCAATCAGGAATTTCATCCCAATAACTTGTTTTATATTGTGCAGTTAATCCTTTTGATTCAGCTAATGGCCCAAATGATTGTCCAACATCTCCGATATCTTTAGTACCATTTTTTCCTTCAGCTTCAAATAGGGCTAATTCTTCAGCCGATGTCATATCTACATCATTTTGTTTAATATCATATATCTCTTCAATATCATCCCATGTGCCTACCCAATTCGCCCAAGAATCTGGCATTGCAATGGAATTGATTTCACCCTCTTCTTTAGCATTTGCAATAATTTCGTCTAATGTTAATGTGTTCAAATCAACAATTTCTTCTGTTTTTGCTGATGATGAACAACCACTTAATACTGTAAAACTTAATAAACCAACTAATACTAAAATCAATAATTTTTTCATTCTTTTTCTCCTCATTAAGATTTTTACAACATCATATTATCACCTCAATATTTTAAAATAATTAATATATTGTTAATAAAATGTTAACTTTAGGTAAAGTTATATTTATACATATATTTAATATTAATTAAAAAGAATCGATATTTTTATCGATTCTTCATATTATATTATTTTGATGTTACCTAATGTTTTTTTATCATCTATAGAATTTGGTCACTTGGCATAAGGTTTAATTCTTCATATTATAATCATAATATGTTAAGTCTATAACTAAAACCCATTGTAGTTTTTTTCTGTTTAACAAATCCAATGCTTTCAAAAGTTCTCTGAGATGCAATGTTGAACCCATATATTTCTTTAACACTCAAAGACTTAAACCCAAGTGATTTTGCACGTGAAACTAAAGATAAAATTACTTTTTTCGCTATTCCTTTTCTTCGATAATTTTCATCGCCTATTACGATTGGCATATCTTCCGCTGAAAACGATACATCACCAATAGGAGTAAATTTTCCATTCTCAAATACTTCGATAAAATACAATTCATAATTTTCATTAAGAAAAGAATACATTCTATTTAATTTATCTATATCATAAGACTCTTTTACTCCATCAACCATATAAACAGTATCTACATTTTGATACCACTTTAATGCAAAATCATGGTTTTTATCATATCTTTTTAACCTTAATTCGTCATTTATCGTGATTATTTCTCTCGCATTTTTTTTCTCTACACGCATAAAGATTATACCTTCCATTATATAAATTTTACGAACTTATTTTAAGTTCTCTTTGTTTAATACTATAACAACCATTAGATTAAATCAACGAAGTAATAAGTTTGTATAAATAATGATTATAAATTTATTATATATTTTTTCATGTAATGTAGAAGGTCCATTTATCATTTATCAACAGTCTTAGCCTAAAACAAACTGTTTTTATGTGTATGTGTAGATATGTTTCCCTAAACTAAGAAAACCACTATTTTATACGGTTTTGAGAAAACAGTGTTGAGTGCGAAAACATATCCCCCTAGTCAACTCTCATTTTTATTTTTTGATTTTTTTCAATTTTTTCGAAAAAAACAGAGAAAATTAACCTTTAATTTTTTATCAAAAAAAGCTCTAAACCCCAATTAATAAAGGGTTTAAAGCTTTTAAATTCTACGTAGCACTACTACTGTTTCTACATGTGTAGTCTTAATATTTTTTACATTTACTAAATACTTATTTACTCTTTTCATTT
>CAYJNO010000038.1:0-13909 GCA_964371715.1 uncultured Erysipelotrichaceae bacterium
TATATTGTTGCCTATATAAAATACTACATTTATCAACAAATGTCAATAGGTTAATAGAGTATTAACTAGCATTTTATTATTAATAAATATTTAAAGTTATTTACTAATTATATTTTTACATTTTGGATAGCTTGAACACCCATAAAATTCATTACCAGCATTATTACCTTTTTTCGCAACTCTTAACACCATAGTAGAACCACATTTTTCACAAATATATTTTTCCTCTTCGGTATTATTTTCTTCTTTTTGTATTTCATTTAAATCTCTATATTTAGTCATATAGTTTTGTGGATTTTGTTTATGAGCATTTAAAAAGAAATCACCTAGAGTAAGCATTTGTTTTTCACTCATCTCTTCTTGCACATTATGATTCTTTTTTATATGTCTTACCAATTGATCAACACTTATTATTTTATGTTTTATATCTTTTGGTGCATATGTCTTATTTATCTTACATGTTGGATTTGCCATCACCACTAAGGAACAATAGTTATTAACTCCATATTTTTCAAATAACATTTTTGATACAAAGTTATCTTTAGCACTATATCGAAGCTTTTTTATTAACTCAACATGTCTATCACACTGTGTTATTGGCGAATATATTTTTTCTGATTTACCATTAATTTTTCGATAAAAATCTCCTGTATCCCTTATCGTAACATCACCATACATATTTTTACTTTCAATAATATATGCTTTTTCTCTTGTTAATATTAAATAATCTATTTGTGCTGTAAGTCCATCATGCTCTAAATATAAGTCATGAAGAACTAACATTGGAAAACCACTATTTTTCAATTCAAAAAGAATAGCTTCTTCCCCTTTTATTCCATATTCCATTTTTCTGATCTGAGATTCAAGTTTAGTTTTATCAATATTTGATGATTTTTCTAAAATCAATTTTAATTCTTCCACTTCATTTTTGGCATCATAACTTTGTTTAATTATTTTACAACCTTTTACTTTATCAAATAACTTCATTGTTTCTCCTTTGTGTATATCTTTATTTTAACTTTTTACTTAATTTATATCAATAAAGGTTAAAAAACACCTTTTAAAATATAACAGAAAAGCAATAACCATTAATGATTATTGCTTAAATCAATAGCAAGTATACTTTTAGTTTTCGTATGATTTTCTTCTTCTATAAATAATTAATAATATACCACCAATAATAGCTAAAGTTACAAAACCTATAATATAGATAAAACTATTATCACTTGAAGCACCAGCTTCTGGTGTTTCTTGTTCATCTTCAATTTCTACATCTTCATTAGTATCAGGTGTTATTGTTGGAACACTTGTTACTACTGGTTCTTCAGTTTCCTCAACTTCAGGAGTACTGCTTGGTGTAGGAACCACAGTTGGTACTGTAGTCGGTGCTACTGTTGGTACTGTAGTCGGTGCTACAGTAGGTGCTGTAGTTGGCACAACAGTAGGTTCTACAGTCGGTTCGATAGTTGGTGTTGGTGTTGGTGTTGGATCTATATATTTATACCTTGGTTTTAAATAAACATCGTTATTAGGCATTTTAAATGTAATCTCAGGACTATAAATATCTTCTAATTCAACTCCTTCAACATACCAATGAGAGAACTCATAGTTTTCTTTTGGCGCATCAGCAATTACTGTTACAAGTTCATTTAAATCATATTCTCCATCACCATCTCCATTTTCAACAACTACTTCATGTGGTTCATTTAATGACACGTAGAAGTTATCTAAGATAAAGGCATGAGTTTCAGTTTTACCTTCACCACCTGTTGTTTTAATAAATCTAATACGATAATCATCTTTATCGTCTGTTTCAAATTCATAACTTACAACATTTCCATCCCCTAAACCATTTGAACCATAATTTTCTAAGGCTTTTTCAAATAATATGCTATTTGTTGATCTAGAGATAACTTGTAGTTTATAGTTTGCATTTTCTTGAGCAGTATATTCAAACCCAACAATGTATTTAGTATTTGGTTCTAACACTAAATCACTACTCGCTACATAGATACCCATATTAGGATCTGTCTCATTAATTTTTAATGAAGTATGACCATCTAATACCCATGTTGATATCGGACCTAAAGTTTTATCAGCTGCAGATACAATTTCATTAAAATCTTCACCAGTATTAAAGTTATAATTCGTTTTTAAAGACATTTTTAACGAACCACTTGTTAAGTATCTAAATGAGCCATAACCTTGTGAGACATTCTCAAAATCTTCATATAATACATAATTATTACTTGCTTCTTCTGTTAAAGAATATTCATCCGTAATATGTTCAAATACTTTTACATCATCAAATTCTGCACTAGTATCTGATTTTAGGATAACTCTTGCATTAGTAACACCTTCAGGAACAATGAAATCAACCTCTAATAGTTGTGTGTTTTTTCCACGATATTTAAATGTTTGAACATTAACCCCATCAGTACCATTATGCGTTTTACTATATACTTCACCATCTAGATGAACTTCAAGTGTTACATTGTTACCTGTAATAGTATTAGCCCATACCCCAATATTGTAACCAGTATTTTCTTCAACAATAATATCTTGATATACATAGCCACCAAGTTTATCAATTGATAAATATGCTTCCCATCTATTAGCGTTAACTTCTTTCTCAGTAATATATTCATTTCTACCCTCAGTTAACAAAATTTGAGCATTTGTTTCTTCACCAATTCTCCATGCTGAAGTTGGTTCACCAATTGATAAAGAGTTGAATCCGAAATCTAATACTTCTTGTCCTTCTCCCCAGTTTGTAGCATCTTCAATTAATTCAACATATTCTGGATATAATACATAACCTGTATTTTCTTTAGCATTATTAATAGTTACTTTACCATCAACAACATTGATAGTTTCAACTTCAACTTTGCCATTTTGTGTTAATTCATACATCACTAATACTTCAACATCTTTAAATTCATTTGTTAAAGTCCACTCTGTTGGATTACCTGTTGTATTGAAGTGATATAATTTTGCACCTTCATCAATTCCTAATACTTCATTAGTAGCAATATCCCAAACCCATGGAATTAGTAAATCTGTTTCTCCTGTATGTCTTTCAGATTCATCAGTTGTTGTTCCAGTATCAACCCATGTTGCAATTAATGCACCATCTTTAGTTAATTCAATCATTCCTGTTTCATGATTTCTTGATGACATTACATTATCTTCAAAGATAATTGTATCTGTACTCATATTCATGATGCCATAATGTTGCATGAATTTAGTTGGTAATACCTCATTATAGAAAGTATATACACCTTGCTCTATATCGTTTTTTGAATCTCCCCAAGATGAAATTACTGCTAATTTTTGTCCTTTTAATAATGCATTACCAGTAAAGATATCTAAATCATTTTTTACAAATCTAGACACTAAAGATCCATTTCCTTTATTTGGATATCCAAAATCTGTACCCCAGTGAACAAAGTTTGACCCTGGTTCTAATGGTCCAGCAAATTCTGTTCCAATTTTAACTCCTAAATCATTAGCAAATTCTAATAATTTATAAGCATTATATGAGTTTCCTGTATAAACATCAATATAATAGAAATCAAGTGATAATTCTGTACCATCTTTACCTAAAACTGGATTTCCACTTTCATCTGTTATCAGTGTTTGTTCATATAAATCAGTAAATCTTCTTTCTAATTCACCTGTTAAAACATCTTTTGTTTGATCGACATAGAATGTAGTATCAACCCAGTCCCAACCAGGATATAATGTATCATGTCCACTTCCTTGAATTGATGGATTTACAATATTAATAGGTCCCATAGTTGTTGCCCCAGATAAGTTAGAGTACATTAAATCTGTAGCATCACCATGATATTCTGTTGCATTTAAGTGCACACCAATTTTCGCATTATATTGATCACCCTCTTCAATTAAGACTTTTAAATCTTCTACTCCACCCTGTCTTATACCAACGTTTGAATATGAAGGAATACCACTATCATGACCTTCATCTTGATATCCTTTATGTAATAACATTTGTCCAAAACCATCTGTATAGTTATGTAATATTTTTACTGTATCTAAAGTATTTAAGAATGGATCATTAGCATTAGATGCAAAGTTAAATGGAATATACATCATAGAATTTTGCATATCATCAGCCTCAAATGCTTCATTATAAATATATTCACGATGAGCAATAGCTCCATCTTGCCAATCCACTAAATCAGATCCATCTGAATTTAGATCATGGTTTAAATTATTTGTGACCACAATTTCCATATGTGGTAAATCTTCTACTACATCTTTTGGATTTTCTAAATGACGGTATGTGAATGTACCATTACTAATATTAACTGTGTTAGTAAATGTATTATGATTTACATCTAATAATACTTTATTACCACCATCCATTACATTATTTTCAATAGACAATGCCACAACACCATCACTAACAAATGCCATTGTTGATGGAATATGTGTTGAAATATCAATTGTTTCAATATCTGAAACGATATCTTCGCTAATACCATGCCATGTACCATTAGAATTAGTCCATGCATAGTTAGCTTTAGGATTCATTAATGAATTAACACTAATAATTGAACCATCTAAAGCAATAGTATTAACTAATGTTTCACCATTTTCTTCAATGCTAGTTACTTTAAAATCTATTACATTATTAGCTAATATTTCATAATGAGCTTTAATTACTACATCTAATTGATCTATAACTAAAGTGTATTCAATTTTGTTTTCTTCAATGATTTCAGAGCTTGTTTGCGCTACATAATGTGTCCCATTAACAATAATTCCAGTACCAATATCATTGTTCAATAATTCATTATCATTATAAACAATACTTGTAATATTAGGACTTGATGTTGATAAGTTAACTATTAAGTCATCCTTTTTAATTGATGTAGTTTTAATAGGTAAAACAATTGGATTAATTGTTGGTAACTCTTCAATTTCTAAGTTGTCAATTGTCAATGTTTTACTATAATACCAACTCTTATAGCCAAAGTATCCTGATTCTAATTCTTGAGTTGATAATTTTACAGTACCAATGTTTGTTGTTTCTCCATTATATGTAATTGCAAAACTTAACATATTATCTACTAATTTTAAATCTATTAAATATGTTTCATTTTCTAACAATGGATATGCTACAGCAAAATCAGTAGTAATTCCACTATTACTTAAACGCCATTTTCCATTAATATCAGTTTCAACTACGACATTATCATTACCCTCATTTCCTCGAAGGACAAATCCATATCGACCACCTGTTCCACTATGATCGACACGTGGTGTTACTTCAAATTTTACATTTGAATTGATAACATTTAATGTGTTTTTATCTACCGCAGTTACAACAGGTCCAATATTTACATCTAATTGTTCGTTGTTTATAGTTCCACTTGCATCATTAGTACCAACAACTTTAACCATATTAGCTTCATATTCAACAAAATCTTCTTCCATTACTCTTAATTCTTCAAAACCAATAGCATCAACTTTCATATCAACATTAGTATTTGATGTATTAATGATTTTAAAGTTTTCTGTCGGTTCATAGTTATTTACATCATATGTATTTAATAATTGTTCATTATTATAGAATTCAACTCTATCACTTAAAACAATTATCTTAAACGATGTTAATTCATTAATATTTGGTTCAGCAATTTCTTTTAAGATTGTTGTATTTTTTCCATCATTCACCACAAAAGCATTATTTTCATAATAGAATGATAAATTACCAAGTTTTACTCCAAGTCCATTTTCATAGTTAAATGCGACTTGATATACACCATATCTAAGTGAAGGCATACTGCTATTAGAAATCTCACTTTTAGAATCTAAAGTAAATTCTAATAAACCATTATTTAAACTTACCGTATCACTCCAAACACTAGTATCACTTCCTGTTTCAAAGTAATCTTCAAAGATTACTTTTTCAAAAGTAATAGCAGTATTATTATCTAATCTTTCACTAGTATAGTGAATATTATCTAAGATTAGATTATTATTAGAAATTACTCCAAAACCTGTATTATTATAAATAATATCTGGATGTGTTAATGACACTGTTTTCCCATTAACATGAAACTCTATTGTATTTCCATTAAAGTTTGCTTGTAACTTATTCCACTTATTTGCTACTAAACCATCACTATTAACATTCCCTTCACCATCTAATAAATCATGAACTACGCCATTTGAAGTTTTAATAACCCATTTATTATCAATAAAGTAAATTTCATTACCATTTAATGCAAGTCCTGTACGACTATCAATATTCTTTACATCAACACATAATGTTCCATTTTCAATATTGATATTACTATCTTCTAAAATAGATATATTATTTTCTGGCGTTAATCCATTAATAACTAATCTATTTTCTGTCCCATCTTTAATAACTGAAGTTGTAGTATTAGTCCATACACCACTTACTGATTCACTAAAGTCATTTTTATATTCAATGATAGGATCAGGATATTTAAATTGATTAGAGTACAATAGATTATCAACATTCAACTCTGCACCACCATTGTTAGACCTTAATCTAAATCCAAAATGTCCTGCTTCACTGGCAAAATCATAGTTCATCTTACCATTTGATTTACCATTTAAGAATACTTCGATTTCATTACCATTAAAGTTAATAATTATATTATTCCATTGTCCATCAACTGGTATTTCAATATCTTGTTCTCCACTCCACACAGGATAAGTTTCAAATATCCAAGTTTTACTGTGTGGTGCAAAACCTAATTCATTATAGTTTGTTCCATCATAAAAATAACCTATTGCATACCCATTAGCAGCATTGATTACTTGAAAATCAAAACTTAAACTTCCCTGTCCACTAAGTTCAATTGATGATGCATCATAATATCTTCCATCAGTAGTTCCTTTTAAATTCAAGACATTATTATCAGGATTTGTAGGATCAGTTATAATATTGGCAACACTATCATGAGGATTTGTACCAAGATACCAATCACCTTCATTTCCATCTTCATAATCATAGAAAGTAAATTCTTCTTCTACTACAGGTGGCAATAATTCATCAACACCTATACCACGAATAGATATTTCATCGATTGCAACTGTAGTTTCTCCAAACCTTTTTCTAAGTCCTATTTGACCTAATACATCAGCATAGTTGCCACTGTTTAATAAATCGCTATCTCCATTGTATAAAATTTGATCATTTAATGCTAAAACAAGTCTAGATCCATGGAATGCCATAGTTAACTTGTATGTTTCATTTGGTAAAATCGGTTCAAACTCTGTACTTTTAATGTTTTGGTATGAACCACCATTATTTCCTTCTAAAACCCAATCAACAATATCTCCAGTTTCATCAGAACCAAATGATTTTAATGCATCTAATCTAATAGAGTGATATGTTTTATCATCAGCATTTGCTTTAAAAACAATACCTAATCCATGTTGCAAATATGATCCTGTAGCTTCAAAGTCACTTGTAAATTTTATCTCAACAATCCCACTACTTAAGTATGGTGAATTTTCAAATACCATTACACTATCTGCAGTCATTTCTATAATGTTTTTTCCAGTAGCCATTGTACTTGTAATAGGTGCACCAATTAATGTAATAACATTATCTGGCTGCATTGATTCATAGTTTTGAATATGTGATTGCCATGATTGACCATCTGGTATATTCGATTTTAATTCATTCTCTAAATCTGAAATAATTTGTGCTAACTCTACTTCATCTGATAATAAATCAGCCCCACTACCATCTGCTTGTTCTTGTTGTGGTTCTTCTTTTATTGCTTCTTCTGCTTCTTTTTCTTCAACTTTAACACTTGGTTCAAGTGTTGTTAACGGAAGCGTTACTACTTCTTCCTCTTTCTTTTCAACATCTTCATCTGTTTTATCATTTGATGATGTTTCATCCCCATTTGATTCATCATTGTTTTGTGTTATTTCTTCATCTACATTTACTGTAGGAACTAAAGTTTCTAAAGGAACCACCTCTGGTGTTTCTTTAGGTTCTTCACCTCCATTTTGATTCTCATCTTCAATTATTATTGAAGATACTTCTTCGTTTAAAGCGCTTACATTAACACTCGTACTAAATACACTAAACGCTAATAAACAGATGATAAATTTTCTCATATAGTTGTTTATCATATATCCCCCTTTTCAAATTTATTTTAGCATAATAAATTTAGGTGATATGTGTATTTTTATACAAATCGTTGTTAAAAATATCCATTTTTATATTTATTTATGTAAATTTAATATTTATTTATATAATACATTTGTATAAATAATTAATTTTATATTTACTTTATTCTCCTGTATTTTGGCTCTCTATTTTTCCAAATTCTTCTTCGATTAGCGATACAATACTTTCGGATAATTCATCTGATAATTCAACTTCTTTTTGTGCTTCAATATTATCTTGCGTTATACTTTGTACTACATCCCATTGTTCTTCAGTAAAGGTTGGTTTTTCTTCATTAGTAAGGTGTGGTATGACTTCTTTTTCTAGTAAATCATTTAGTTCTTCCTTTTTTTTACTAGCTTCACAACCACTAATTAATACCAATAACATTAATATATATAATAGTTTATTCATTTCATCACCTCAACCATTTCATTATATAGCATAGCCAATCTTATGTAAAAGGTAGGTGAATGACACGAAATTTTATGTTCTATCACTTTTTAATTGAACTAGATGATACAAGTACTTTATGATATAAAATATGATTATAAATATTACCCCACCAAATAATAAATTATAATTTGCTATAAGATTTGGTTGTACTTCTAACATTAAAATTAATCCAAAAAATATTAATAAATAGTTTGCAAATATTATGTTATACTTCGCAAATTTAATTCGTTTAATTAATGCATAATTAATGAGTATGAATACCATTAAAACTAATAAAAACATAAGTCCAATCTTACTAAGAAAAGAACCAATATTAAATTCATATTGAAGTAAGAACAATAGTGATAGACTTATTAATTGCACTAAAACAACATAATTAATACTAATATTCTTTTTAAAGAAAATTACTAAATACATAATCGCTAATATCATCAATAATAAATCACCTAACATAAAGACCACCTTTCTTTGTTTTAAACTTCATAAACCAATAATAGTAAAACAATATTATATACACATTTTAACATTGTTTTGTTTAAAAAAAAGGCACACAATCCGTCTTGTGGGATGTACGCCATTCTTTATTAATTAATTTGCAAAGGTTGTATTTTTTACTTTCCACTTTTCTAAAGCGATAAACAACCAAAAGCTATATATTCCTAGTGTAATAATGCAAAGGAAAAACCATTTAATCCAGTTACCAAACAACCCTATTCCTGTTCCATTAAATTTTAACCTTCTTCCTTCAACAACTGTATGATTGATTTTCCAACCATATACTAGACATAGTGCCCATGGATAAGCTAGACCAAAAGTTAATATAGTCATTAAAAAACCTAAAATATTCCATCCTATCCAACTAAATAAGCCACCATCAAAATATGAATTTTGCATTTTTATTTCCCTCTTTCTTTATTTTAATTTACCACTACATTACTTAGTTTTGTTGTAATTCTTTGTAATGTATCAATATATTCATTTAGATCATCATTACTTAATTCACCTTGTATTGAATTTGCTTTTTCACTAAAGCTAAGCATTTCTGTTGTTAATGATGCATATTCAGTAATTAATCCTAAATCTGATGGATTCTCATTATACTTTTCCATAAATTCTACATAACTATCAACCCATGCTTCATACTCTACTAAAAATTCTTTCCATTCAGTATTTGTTGATGTTTCTTCTGCAATCGTTGTTTCACTGTGCACTTCTACACTTGTTTGCTTTTTTTCTTCTGCTACAAAAGATGGTTCATCTAAGTCAGCAATAATACCTTCTATATCTAAGTTATCATCCCAGATTATTTGACTATTAGTTTCTGAATAATAATCATAAATTAGGGTGTTTAAATCGCTCCATATTTCATATATATTTGAATTTAAATCACTCCAGTCCTCATATTCTTGTGAACTAATATCAGATACTACACTATATTCTTCAGTATCAAACGCATCTGATAAGATGCCGTTATAGTATTGATCAAATAATTTACTTGTTAAATCATTGTAGATTTCATCAAATATTTCATTGCATGCATCATCATACACTCTATCAAAATACTCCTCTAATGCATCATCAAGTGCATCTGTATCTTTATTATCAATATTATTTACAACATATCTAAAATATTCATGAGATTGATAAGCGATTCTATTTGCAAGATTTGCTAACTCTACTTCAATAGTATAATAGAATTCATTTATTTTATCTTTGTTTTCGACATAACCATCATACGTATCACCAACTTCTGCAATTAGTGTTTCATATTGTGCATTTAAACTATCAACAGTACTAAGAACATCTGAATCAATTGCCTCTAGAATTTCATTATCTTTGATATTTGAAGTTGTTTCACTTTTAGTTGTGCCATTTGTATTAGTATTAGTATTTTCTTCAGTTTCTACGATTTCTTCATTTTCTGATACTTTAACCAGTAGTACTTGAATATTATTTCTTTCAAATACTAGATTTTCTCCTTCAATAATAAATTCAACTTCACCAACAATCATACCATTTTCAATTTCTTCCCAATCAACTAGTTCAGATGTTGTTCCATCATCAATATAGATTTTTCCACCCTCTTTTACTATGAATATTATTTCACTAAGACTAAAGTCACCTAGTGCTTCTAATTCTTTAATTGTGAATTTAACCTCTTCAGCAATTACACTTTCAGGCTCCCACGTTCCAGTTAAATCTATTTCATTACTTGAACAACCAATAATTGATAGACTTAACATTATTGAAATTATTGACAGTAATATTTTTTTCATAATTAATTTACCACTACATTACTTAGTTTTGTTGTAATTCTTTGTAATGTATCAATATATTCATTTAGATCATCATTACTTAATTCACCTTGTATTGAATTTGCTTTTTCACTAAAGCTAAGCATTTCTGTTGTTAATGATGCATATTCAGTAATTAATCCTAAATCTGATGGATTCTCATTATACTTTTCCATAAATTCTACATAACTATCAACCCATGCTTCATACTCTACTAAGAATTCTTTCCATTCAGTATTTGTTGATGTTTCTTCAACAACAGGTTCAGGTGTTGGTTCAGGTGTTGGTTCAATTGTAGGTTCCACTTCTTCCACTACTGGTGTTGCTTCTACTACTGGTGTTGCTTCAGGTTTTACAGTTGGTTCACTCACTTCTTCTTTTTCATTTGAACAACCACTTAATAATAATACTGATAATAATAGTAAACTAAGTTTTTTCATTTTTCTCTCCTTTATATGAATTTTTTGATCCATAGTATTTGTATGATTATTTATCAATTAATATCCTACTCTATACCATCATATAATCTTTAAATCTATGTATTATATGTATGATACCTTATATAAAGGTACACCTTTTGAACATCTTAAATTTTGGTCCATAAACGGTAAAAAATCACCTTTTTGGTGATAAATATGACCTATTTATTATATGTATATAAGGTGTACCTTTTTGACATCTTCTTAATTAATTATATCATTTTTACTACATTATTACAAGTGTGTATTTAAACGTAATTTTATACTTCATACTTATTAACCCATCTTGAATATGTAGCTCTAGATACTTTTAATAGCTTCGCTGCTTGTTCTTTTGAAATTTCCTTGTTAGCTTCTTTTTGATATACTTCATTGAAGTTATTAGGTACTCTTTTAGCTGGTCTCCCTAAATGTATTCCCTTGATTTTTGCAGCTTTAATACCTTCTGCTTGTCTTTGTCGAATATTGACTCTTTCAGTTTCAGCAACATAACTCAATATCTGCAACACTAAATCAGCAATGAATGTACCTGTTAAATCTTTCTCTTTAGTTCTTGTGTCTAGTAATGGCATATCTAATACCACAATATTTGCACCTTTAAGTTTTGTAATTATACGCCATTGTTCTAATATCTCTTCATAATTTCGACCTAAACGATCAATGCTTTTTATAATTACAATATCACCTAACTTCAATTTACTAACTAACTTTTTGTACATTACTCTTTCAAAGTTTTTTCCACTTTGTTTATCGACATATATATTCTTCTCCTTTACTCCTACCTCCTTTAATGCAATTAGCTGTCGGTCCTCTTTTTGTTCTTTTGTGGATACCCTTATATACCCATACATCATTTTTAAAATCTCCATTTCTAAGATTAATATTTAATCTATTAGAGAATATGATTTTTCCGCGTGCTCACATTTACCTAAAATTAGTATTAATCTATTATAGGAACATAATTTTTCGCGTGGTATAAATTGATAAATATAACTACATAGTATTTCGCTTTTCAGTTATATACAAGTATTATTATTGAGTAATATCTATTGACAATATTTCAATATGATATTAAAATGATATCACATTGATAGAGGAGAAATATTTATGAAAGATATAGAATTAAAAGCTCGTAATGGAATGCCATTTTTAGTATTAACAATCCTTGGATATTTTGTTGATATTGCCTTAATGGTTACTTTCGCAAGTAATATGGATGATAATGGTCTATTTATATTTGGTTTTATTTTATGTATAGTATATGCTATTTTGGGATGGATTCCATTATTAGGTCTTAAGTTAATTAGACCACAAGAAGCATTAGTATTAACTTTATTTGGTAAATACATTGGTACTTTAAAAGGTGAAGGATTCTATTTTGTTAATCCATTTTGTTCAGCAATAAATCCAGCTAGCAATACTAAATTAAACCAAAGCGGAGATGTTAGTCAGCAAAATAGCTTAGCTATTGCAACAAATACAAATCAAACAACAAATGTTAACTTAGAATTACCAAACAAAAAAATATCACTTAAAGATATGACTTTAAGCAATCAAAAACAGAAAATCAATGATTATTTAGGTAATCCAATTGAAATTTCTATTGCTGTTGTATGGCGCGTTGTAGATTGTTCAAGTGCTGTATTTAATGTTGATAACTATAAAGAGTTCTTATCATTGCAATGTGATGCTTCATTACGTAATATAGTAAGATTATATCCTTATGATACTGTTGAAGACTTAGATACTACAGGTGATGGAAAACCTGATGAAGGATCACTTAGAAATTCTAGTGAAATAGTTGCAGCTCGTATTAGAAGTGAGATTCAAGATAAAGTATCACATGCTGGTTTAGAGATTATTGAAGCTAAAATAACATACTTGGCATATGCTCCAGAAATTGCTGCTGCAATGCTTCAAAGACAACAAGCTGCTGCATTATTAGATGCGAAAAAATTAATTGTAGATGGTGCTGTTGGTATTGTTGAAATGGCTCTAAATAAATTAGAAGATAATACATCTATTCAACTAGATGATGAAAGAAAAGCAGCTATGGTATCTAATTTATTAGTTGTATTATGTTCAAATAAGGATGCTACACCGATTGTAAATTCAGGTAGCCTTTACTAATTTATGGCAGAAACGAAGAAACAAATACCTCTTCGCTTATCTAGTAAACTATATAACCAAATCGCAGCATGGGCACAAGATGATTTTCGTTCAGTTAATGGACAAATCGAGTACTTACTTACAGAATGTGTCAAACAACGTAAAAAAAGTGGTGCATTAGTACCGGACGATTTTGATGATGATTTTGAAATAGACATTGAATAAATAGATAAAGCTAAAAGAATGATGAAAGTCATTCTTTTTATATACCTTTATATATTTTTTTAATGGAATGGTAGAAATTTTGATCAATATAACAGTTGCTCTAATTATCAATCTTCCAACTTATGCAATAGTACTTCTATTTTAATTAAATT
>CAYJNO010000039.1:0-13438 GCA_964371715.1 uncultured Erysipelotrichaceae bacterium
TCAGGAGTATTAGTTGGTAGTGGCGTACTTGTTGATTCAGGAGTATTAGTTGGTATTTCCTTATCTTTTAGAACTGGATATAAAACAACATTTCCTTCAACTTTAGTATCTTTTTTTGGATCATCTCCAACATCATTGAAATCCCATAATGGACTATCAAGTCCTGGTGTATCATCTGTAGTCCATCCAACAAGTTCTTTATCGGCTGGAACTGTATATTCCTTCGTAGTTGAGATAGTTGAATTTAGTAGTACATCATCATATTTATCAACATTTGTTTTATCTTCTTTATTTTCTTTGAATATAACTGTGTAACTTGTTTTAATTAATGCTAAATCAACATTACCATTATCAATTTCCACTTGTTTTAGATTTTCTTCTCCTACAACAATTGACATTCCTTCTGTAATATTAGCGTTAAAATTTATGCCATTTGTTCCATTGAAGTTATTATTTAATGCAAGTGATGTTGCTGGGAGTACTTCACTAACTGTATAAGCACTCTCTTTAGGAGTGTACACTAAATTATATACATCTATTTTTGGTTGAATTAATAGTGAGTATTTACCCGTTACACTATTATAATCTAAGATATTTAAATCATTAGGAATTTCTCTTAACCCTTCAAATGAATCAATCAATAAAGAATCTAAGTATTTATCATCACCATCATAAATTCCATTTTGAGTATCTGTACTTTTCTCTGAGTAAGCTATTCCACTTAATTCATACCAGTCAAAGATATATGAAACAATATGTTCCACATTATTCGTTAGAGTTGAACTAACAATAACATCTTCTTGTGAGTTATCACGCTTTGAATATACATCACTCTCAAATGCTTTTAATTGTATATCCAATGCACTGAAACTCGATACCTCAAGTCTTGGAATTATAATCTGTGCTGTTTTGACATTTGTAAAAAACTCATTTGGTTCTATTGTACTAGTTGGGTTTTCAATACCATAATATGTAATATTATCTCTGCTTCCCACAATACTTCTTTGTTCAGGGGAAAGTAAATCATATATATCACCTTCAAGTCCAATTTTCATTGTTGAAGAATCTATTGGTAATTCTATATTCACTACTACATCATTTAGTACTTCTTCATTATTATTTCCCAATAATATTCTTAACTCTAAATCATCTGATTCATGAGCATAGTAACGTATAATATTTTTACTACCTTCCTCTGTTCCATATTCTAAATATCCATCTGTTGATATTTGTGAATTAACAGTCATAACTTTTGCATATGATGTAAGTGGTGAAATCGTTAAACTTTGTGGTTTTGAACCTTCTGAATCATATATATCTACTAAACCTGTAGTTGCAGAAGTTATATCATAATATTCATTGTTTTCATTAGTAACTCCAAAGCTATCTGTAGTTCCACTTAAAGTAATTTGATAATCTATGAAATTATTTTGAAAAAATTCAACTTCAAGCAATGCACTTGTATCTAAATATGCATTTGTAAAAATAGATGTATTTCCCTCAGGTAATTTACCAGTAACTAAAATAGTATCTTTAGGAATAATAACATTACCTACTCCATCTTCATTTGATATATCATATCTTAGCCATGTTGTTCCATCTTTATCTAAAACCCTAGTTATATTTTCATCTTCGCTTCCTATATATTCAAAATAAGAAGGATTCAATTGAAGATAAATTGCAGATCCAAGAGGAAAATCACTATTAATATTTTTTATTGTATCTAACTCTGAAGTTATTGTAGTTGTTTCAGTATCTTGAATATGATAATTTAATACAATATCTTCATCTAATAACATATGCATTTGACCATGTTTTGGTCCTGAGTTTTGTTCATATCCATTAATAGAATTTAGATTCGCTTTAGGGACAACATAAGCAAATGTTTCTTCAGCTGTAGCTTCTTTAGTAAAATCAAAGTTCCCTGCTGTCATTTTTATTGTAAGATTATCTGTCAAATTAGTTGTTGAAATTGGTAGATCTCCATTTGACACAGTTGCAAAATCAGCATAACCAAAATCAATAAAATTAACTGGGTTTTTTTGTTCTGATGATTTTGGCAACATCATTTCATCAATTTCTATACGTAGAGAAGTTAGATATTCCGAATCATTTTTTAGTTCAAAATCAGTGTAAACTGATATATCTATAGGTTTTCTTATCTCTTCATTACTTAGATTTGTCGTATAGTAAATTACAACGTTATTTTTTACTTCAGAATTAGTAAAAGTATTTTCTGGTATAAATTCCCATGTATTAGATGTTCCATTAATACGTAGTCTTCTAATTAATTGTAAGTGGTTATCTTGACCTGTTTCAAGAGTAATTACAACATCTTTAAACACTCTAGAATCAGCATTAAACATTGGTTTTCCATTCTCTAATTGTTGTGTAATGTAAGCTGTAAATATCGAACTTACTTTATTTGTACTAGCTAAGTTGAAATTTCCTGTGTGAGTGTTTGTCAAAGTTAGTGTTAAGTTATCTTGATCTGGATCACCAGGTTGTTCAAAATACCACACAATATTCAAATCATCAATATTCTTATCTGAATCAGTATTCCCAAGTTTTGTAGATGTACCATCTTTATCATTAAGTGTCGATAGATATATAGGCATCGTAGTTTCATAACGTCCATTAATATTTGGCTCAACATTAGGTTTTTTAAGCACACAATCTGTGAAGTTAAACTCAACTTCAAAATCTTGTGTTACGTTACCACCAGCACCATCAAACTGTCCATTTGTTAATCCTGTTGGTGATATATATAATTCTATTTTATCAACTTCATGTAAGTTTTTCATACCTTCTGGTAATTGTAAGACACCATTTACCCAATTAGCATCTAATTTTCCAGAAACAACATCACCAATGTAATATCGATAATATTGAAATACATTTTTTTCATTTTCATCTACATTTTCAATCTTTAGTTGTCCAACTTTAAAAGTTTCTGGAATTTCTATTGTAAGTGTATGATTAGCATATGTTTTACTAAATGGATCATCAGGTTCAGCTCTAGAATCAAGAAATTCATTACTCAATTCAACACTAAGTGTAGTAGTATCATCATCAACTAAACTTCCATCTCCACCAGCATTAGATTCTAATTTATCCACTAAATCATAATCAGGTATATTAATAACGATATCAGGAATAATGCTAGTTCTACTAATTTCGCCTTCTTTTCCAACCCCAAAAGCTATTCCATAAATATCATCAGAAGCATCGATAGGAGTATCATTATCATCAACAGTTAATTGTCTATAAGAAATTGTAGAAACAGCACTACTTGGTACAGTGATATATTCTACTCCACTTTCTTTTAATGTTTCAAGATTAGTGTTACTTGGAATAATTGCATTTAAATACCTAATATCAACTGATAAGCTACCTGCATTAGCTGTTGGTAATGAACCTGCAAAGTAATGATGTTCATTGCTTTGAAAACCTTTTGAGAAAGGTGATGCCATCAAACTATTTTTGTAGTCAAAGGTATCACTAATTGCATTTGAATCTCCATTTACAATTATAATTTCATCTTTAATATCATCTTTTTTCATAAATGTATTTAATGTATTATAAGTAGTATATGATAACCCATCTATTGGTAGTTGTTTACCTAAATTACTTTTAATTGTTGTCGTGATTTTACCTTGTTGATTACTAGAATTTGCAAATGTTTCTCCATCACCAAAATAAATACTTCCATTAGCTCCTAACCAAAGAGAATAGATTCCATTATCAGGATCTGTTGATTCTGCAATACGATCAAAGTGTATTTCTTCAAAACCATATACACCCGTAATTTTAGTATCTCCAATAATAGAATAGCTAGTCCATGGAGTAAGAGTAACTCCATCAGCACCAATATCATACAAATTTGGTACATGTCTTTGTCGTATATCCTCTAATTCAGGAGTTTTACTATCATCAAGTGTTACTCCAAATTTTGCATCTAAATCATTAAGTATTGTATTTCCAATTGCAGCAGCAAAAGTATGGTTACCTTCACTTTGTCCATAAGTTGTAGATGCATTGTTATCATTTAACGAAATACCAATATTAAATCCAGCACTTGCAGTTGTTTTTCCATCCTCTATGCCACTCACTAATGATGCTACCGGTACTGTATAAGTTAATTCTGTATTATTATCCGAGAAAGTTGCATTTGTAGATTCGATACCAATTATCGTTGGAGCACCTGATATCATATATGGAAAACCATCAATATTATTTGGATTAATATCAATTGTGAAAACGCGATTTGCAGTCTCTGTTGATTCCACAATGAAGTCTACTTGATAGGAGAAAGTTGTAGCATTTGTATAGTCCCATAATGTACTTGGATCACCTGCTACATATTCCTTGAAAGTAGTACTTGATAACCTTGTTTTTGTTATATCAGTAGTTTCACTACCATCTGTTATCGTCATTAAACCATAATTATTTTCATTATTATTTAAATTTTCATTAACTGAAGATGAAGTTACATTACTTACTATTAAAATAAAACTTGGTAATTCTACACCATCAGCTAAATTATTAATTGTTGTATCTAATACTGGTAAATATGTATACTCTCCTGGTACATTTACATCTACATATTTATTAGACTCCCATGTAACAGTTTTACTTTCAACTGTACCATCAGATAATGTAATATTTATTTTTGGTAGATTAATTAATTCATTACTTCCCATCGAGATTGTCTGAGATTCTTCTCCTTGATTTATTGTCACACCTGTTATTGATACAGCATTTGCTAAATCATCTTCTGTTGTTTGAGTAACTATATTTAAGTCACTGTTTTCTGCCTTAACCAAGGTTAATGGTTGGAAAGTCATATTCATAATCATGAACATCGATATTAGTACTGCTGATAATTTTTTTATTAATTTCATTTTATAATCCCTTCAATATTTAATAATTTGCACATCTGTAACCATTTTATTACACAAGTGATACAAAATCAATGTTTATTTCTTTTTTTTTCATCTAAAATAGATATAATGTTTACAAAAAACTATAATTTATTCTATTTCGATTAAATTATACATTTATATTAAAAATATATTATTGTATTTTTTTGTTCTTTTAAGAGAATTTGCACTAAAATAATAAAAACCATACTATACTCTAAGATATGAGTATAATATGGTTCATCAATATTTATAACTAATTTATTTTTCTAGTTATCCTTTTTAAACCTTTACGAAAACACTGTAATTGTAACTTTATTTTTTAAATCATGTGAAATACAATGAATTTCGTTAACTTCACAAATAAAATAATTTATTTTAATGCAATATATTGGTGCATCAAACAGGACTTGAACCTGCACGAGTTACCTCATACGCCCCTCAAGCGTACGTGTCTACCATTCCACCACTGATGCAATTTAACTATTTATAGTCAAATGTTATTATAGCATAGTACACCTTATCTTGTTTATGTAAGTAGTTATCGATTTCTTCTTTTATCTCAATAACATTCTTTTTACATTCAAAAGGCACTTCTAAGTCAAAGACAATATTAGTGTTATTTATCCCTTTCACAACTCTAAAATCATGGTATGTTAAATCTAAATCCATTTCATTGATAATTGTGTTAATTAGTTCTTTGCATTGGATTATAACTTCATTATCTTCTTCTATTGGATCGATATGTAAAGTAATATCCATTTTAAAATCTCTTTTGATACATCTTTCAATTTCGTCAATTAACTCATGTATTTCTAATAATTGCTCATTTGAACTTACTTCAACATGAACACTACCCATAATATTATTGACACCATATGAATGTAAGATAATATCATGAACTCCTTTTATTCTATCATAATTCATTAAATAATCTGTTAACTTAGTCTTTTCTTCATCACTAATATTTTTACCAAGTAATTCATCCATTGTTTCTTGGATAATGCTATACCCTGCATTTATAACAAATAATGAGACAATAATACCACCAATACTATCTACAGGAAAATCGGTAAATGTACTACTGATTAAAGCTATCAAAGCAATACTTGTGGCTAAAATATCATTAAATGCATCTTTCGCTATACTTTTCATAATCGATGAATCACAAAGCTTTCCTAATCTTGAGTTAAAAAGTGATAAAAATGCTTTAACTAAAATAGATATTATTAAGATAAAAGCACTAAGATATGAAAAAATGATAATATCAGGATTAAAGAATTTATCAAATGAAGTTTTACCTAAAGTAAATCCTACAAAGATTATGATTAAACCAATTACAAATGATGCAAGATATTCAGCACGACCATGACCAAATGGATGATCTTTATCGGCAGGCTTTGAACTAATATGATAACCAACTATTGCTAAGACGCTAGTTGCACTATCAGCTAAATTGTTAAAGGCGTCAGAGATTATAGCTACTGAATTTGTCATTAACCCAATTATTAATTTCATAATAAATAATAATATATTAGCCCCTATACCTAAAAAGCTAGTAAATTTACCAGCTTTATTACGTATTGAAACATTAGTAAAATCTGTTGTTTTAAAGATAATTTTAAATAAAGAATTCATAGTTCTCCTTAGGTAGATATTTTTCTAGATATAAACGATAATAAATCGTTGATTTTCCAATGACACTGATTGTTAGTAGTGTATAGATAATAGAAATCAAATAAATTATATCATCATTACTAACAAATGGTACACCAATGATAAATAATAATGCTACTAAAATAAATAAATTAAATGTATTTGATAATCCTCTTAATTTAAATTTTTTTAGTTGTAATAAATATTCATACCAAATAGCTGAATTAAAACTATTAATAATTATATTTATCATTAATATTGAACTATTATCAACAAAATTTTTAAATATTAACATATGAATAATAGTAATGCCTAATGCAATAAACATTGTAATAACATTGATTGTTTTATGCATCTTATAAATTAATGCAATTAAAGTAATGCTTGAAAATACAATACCAACCCCAGGATAACCATGAATAATATTGTCAAAACTTAAAATCATTAAACTAACTCCTACTAATAAATATGTATTATTTTTCATATATAATTCCTCCAACTTGTTTAAATTATATATTAATATCAACTATTCATGTTTGCTTTTTCGCAAATATGATATAATAGCATTATGAAAAAAACAATGATTACAAAAGCACGCTTATTTAAAGTATTAGATATTCTTACTAACTATAGTGATGAAGATCACCCAATAAAAATGCATTTTATTATTAGTAAATTAGAAGAACATGGAATTGTATCATCTAAATATGCAATATATGATGACATTAAAACTTTAAATGAACTTGGATATGATATTATCTTTATCAGAAACTATGGTTATTATTTAAATGGAAAATATGATAATGCTGAGTTAAAAATCTTAATTGATGCCTTATGTAGCGCAAGCTTTTTAAGCGTTGATAAAACTAATATGATGATTGATAAACTTTTAGATGATACTTCAATTCATCAAAGAAAAGAATTTAGAACTAATTTATATTTAAATAATAATAAAGTACTAGATAATAAGATAATCTATAATATTGATGCTTTAAAGAATGCAATTACTAATAATTTAAGTATCAGTTTTCATTATTTTGATTTAGATATTACCAAGGAAAAGATTTATCGTAAGAATAAAAAATTATACACCTTAATTCCCTATTCATTAATTATTCAAAATCAACACTATTACTTAATTGCTTACTCACCAAAATATGAGACATTTACGCACTATCGTGTTGATAAAATGGAAAATATAAAAACAAAAGATAGTATTGTAAAAAAAAATTTTGATGTTAATGAATATGCAGTACGTTTTATTGATATGTATATTAATGAAAAAACTTCTGTTACCTTAAAGTGTAAAAGAAGTCATAGTAATGCAATTATAGATAAATTTTCAACTAATATCTTACTAATTGAAGTTAGTGATGATTATTTTATTTTCAATATTAATATAGACCCTTCAATTACATTTATTTCTTGGTTAATTACCTATAAAAATGAGATTGAAGTTTTAAAACCTCAATCTCTAATTGATGATATCTTAAGTACAATTAAACCTATTGTTGATTTATACGATTCATGAAGCGTTCAATTCTTTTGATCGCTTCTTTTAATTCATCTAGGCTATAAGCATATGATATTCTAATATAACCTTCACCATTTGTACCAAATGCACTGCCGGGAACTACAGCTATTTTTTCTTCATTTACTAACTTTAAACAAAAATCATATGATGATAAATTAGATTTTTTAATACTTGGAAACACATAGAATGCTCCTTTTGGCATATGACATGTCAGTCCAATTCTATTTAAATTATTAACCAAGTAATTACGTCTTTTTTCAAATTCATCTTTCATTCGCTTAATATCATCATCGCCTTCATTTAATGCTACTACTCCAGCATATTGAGATGAAGTTGTTGGATTCATAATTGTATATTGATGTACTTTACAAACTGCTTCAATTATATCTTCATGTGCTAAGATATATCCTAATCGATATCCTGTCATTGCATATGCTTTAGAAAAACCATTAACAATTACTACTTTATCTTTTAATGTTGGATATTGTGCTAGTGATACATGTTTACCTTCATAAAGTAATTCAGCATAGATTTCATCGCTAATAATAATTCCATCAAAATTTTCAAATAATTCTATTAACTTATCATAATCTTCTTTATACATTACTCCACCTGTAGGATTTGATGGAAAATTTAAAAGAATTAATTTAGTTTTTGGTGTAATTGCAGCTTTTAATGCTTCATATGTTAATTTAAATTCATCCTCTTCTTTTAACTCTATTCTTACAGTCTTAGCTCCACATAATTGAATACATGGTTCATACATTACATAACATGGTGTTAAAATAATTACTTCATCACCAGGATTTACTGTACTCCTCATAATTAAGTCTATAGCTTGTGATGCCCCAACCGTTGCGATGACATTCTTTTCTTTGTCATACTCTATATCTAGTAAGTCTTTAGTATATTTTACAATTGCTTCTCTTAACGGTAATATTCCTAAATTTTCAGTATAAAAAGTCTTATTTGATTCAATCGAATCTATTGCCGCTTGTTTAATACGCCATGGCGTATTAAAGTCAGGTTCTCCAACGCTTAAAGAAATTACCCCTTCTACTTTTTTGGCAATATCAAAAAACTCTCTTATACCACTTTTAGGAATCTTTTTTACATTTTCACTTAATAAATGCTTCATGGAGTTACTAATAAGCGTTTATCATTGTTTATATTTATTTCCACATTATTATTATTTACTTTATATTTTGTTAAGACAAAACTTGTAACTGTTTCTGATACACCATCAATTGGTGCAAGTTTTTGTGCGACAAAATTTGCAACTTCTTTCATAGTTTTACCATTAATAATAACTGTGAACTCATATCTTCCACTCATTAAATATAGATCACTTACTTCATCATTATTAGCAATTTTACGTGCCACATCATCATAACCTGCATCCTTAGTTGGCTTAGATGATACTTGAATAATAGCTGTTACTTTATCATTATTTGTTTTACTCCAATTTATTACAGTATGATAACCACAAATAATTTTTTCATCTTCTAGTTCTTTAATTGTATTTTCAACATTTTCTGGACTTTCATTTAAGATATCACTTAAATCACTAATGCTAATACGTGCATTATCAGCTAAAGTATTTAATAATTTGTCACTCATTAATCTTCTCCTTTTTATTTTATAAATTCGATGTTTAAATCTACTAATTCTTCAATTCCATTTACAATACCAGTTTCACTGTATTGCCAAATTGCATAATCATATTCATATTCTGGTAATGAATCATATTGTGCAAACCATGTTTTATAATTGGCAATATATTCCAAATCATAATAATGCTTTGCCCAATTTAAATTTAAATATATCATTGGTTCATAACCTTTATAACTAATTCTACCACAAAACGCTAATGCTGCCATAGTTCGTTCTTGTTTTGTTAAATCCATAATACGATGCTTTGTATCATAAATATCTTCTAAGTCAAAAACTACTGGATAATCTAGCTCATAATCTTTGATATGTTCTAAGACAAAATTTGCTTCATCTATTGCTTCATTTTCATTTATTGCTTGAGAGAAAAAGTAAACACCTACCTTTACACCATTAGCAATTGCATTTTCCATATTCTCATGAAACCTTTGATCAAGATTAATTTCTCCACTCTCATAACCTCGATACCCTACCCTAATAATTGCAAATTCAATACCAGCTTCACTTACAAGTTTCCAATCAATTTCCCCTTGATGCTCTGAGATATCAATTCCAATGATTCCATTAACACCATTGATCTCATCAAAATATTCATAATATCCTTTATCATTTACTGTTAATAAATCATAATTGTAGTTATGTAATTTTAAATTATCAACTACTTCTACATTATCGTAAACATATTCATCACTATTAAAACCAAGTCCTATTAAAACAATAATTATTATTAGGACAAATATAATTATTGTTTTAATTACAATATTTTTCTTTAGCTTTCTTTTTTTCATAAGTTAATTTTACCACTATATCATTAAATAATTCTAGAGTAGGGTGTATGAATTATTTTATTTTTAAAAATATTTTATAATTAAATTTATAAATGGAGGAAATTTATGTATGCATTTTTAGACACTATTGTAATTGTTTTGTTGATATTAGTATTTACTGGGTACATTAATGAGAAATTTATTAAAATTCCACTTGAAGTATGCTTATTAATTGTAAGTTTAATCATTGGTCTAATTTTAATAATATTTTTTCAAGATGTAAACAGTATATTTACTAAGCTCTTTTCTTTAGAAGTAATCAACAATTTTCTAATTAAAGGTGTATTATGTTTTATGTTGTTTTCAGGTTCATACAAGATTAGTTTTAAATTATTAAAAGATAAACTAAAGATTATCAGCCTGATGGCAATATTCACTACCATGTTATCTGCTCTGATTTTTGGTGTATTATGTTATTATCTATTTCAATTATTAAATCTAGATTTTAGTTTAAACCAATGTTTATTAATAGGTTGTATTTTAGCCCCTACTGATCCTATTGCTGCAATGAGTATCTTAAATAAAGTTGGTTTAAATAAAGATATTGGTCTAACAATAGAGGGCGAATCATTATTTAATGATGGTGTAGGTATTGCACTTTTTCTAGCAATTGGAGCAAGCTTGAACTTAAATCAACAAGCAATCAATCCATTAGATTTTATTTCACTATTACTAAAAGAAGTATTTGGAGCAGTTATAATAGGTTTAATTATATCCTTCATTTTATGGAAACTATTTAGCACTACAAAAGATAAAAATATTCAAATATTTATAAGCTTGCTTGCTGTCTCTAGTATTTATGTAATATGCCAACATTTAGGATTTTCAAGTGCTATAGCAGCAGTTGTTTGTGGAATTTATTTTGCCACAATGTTAGATAAAGAATTGTGTGCTAATAATCAATGTAATGATTATCAATATTTATTTGATTTTTATAGTGTCATTGATAGTTTATTAAATGGAGCTTTGTATATAATATTAGGATTAACCTCAATTAATATTTTAATATATACTTCATTAAATATAGTCCCAATAATAATTACTATATTATTAAACTTTATTGGTCGTTACTTTGGTGTATTACTTATTGCAATTTTAGTCAAAGAAAAACCAGCTAACTTATCTGTAATTAAATTTACAAATCTTTTAAGTTATGCTGGTTTAAAAGGAGCTTTATGCTTAGCTTTAGCTATTGATGCCTTTGATTATTTTAAAATTAATGAATTCCATACTGTAATCATAATTGTATTTAGCGTTGTTTTATTCACAACATTAATTCAAGGTTTAACAATAGGTAAATTCTACAATAAATATTATCTTAATTAATTCTTAATAAAATCTACAATGTCATTAATAACATTTTCATCAACTTTACTTGCGATGGCATATTCTTCGATTGTCATTGTTTTCGATGGCATTAATTGATGATTTAAACCTTCATATAGTTTAAATTCAACATCACTATTGTTAATTAAAATATCTTGATATGATTTGTAATCTTCTTCTACACTTACTTGAAAGTCCTTATCTGCACCAATAATTAATAATGGATAATCAACATTATTTAAATAGTTTGTACCTGTAAGTTCTCTTAAATCGTGATAATATGAAACTTCAATATTACCTATCAAATTAGTTGAGTTAGCATTTGAGTTTTTCATAATTTCATAATTTAGTTTAGCCTCATTAACGAGCAATTCATATTCTTCATCACTGACACCTAAATCAGAAATTGCTTTTAAAGTTTGATCATAAATAATATCTTCTAAATATCTAGCAGAACCATTTAGTATAATTCCACCATCAATATGCTCTTGATATTCACTTACAAAGTATGGAGTTAACATACCACCAAGACTATGTCCCATTACATAGATTTCAGATACATTTTCCAATTCATTACCACTATAGTTAATTACATTTTCAAAGTCATTTAAATATTCAAACTCTAAAATATTCTCATTCTCTTCGATCATTTGTTCGTAACTTGCTTTGTCATATCGTATTGTTGCGATACCATTATATGCTAAAGCAAAAGCTATATCACGATACATTGAGTTTGGACCGATTGTTCCATTTTTATCTGTTGGTCCACTACCACCAACTATGATGACTAATGGATAACTGTCAATATTCTTAGGTATCGTTAATGCTGCATCCGTGTCATTGATAAAGAATGTATCCTCTTTTATTAACTCATCTTCAAAGTCACGATATTTAAAGTTATAGAATAAACCAACAATTTCATTATTTTCTACTGATAATGTTATCGTTAAGGTTACATCTTCATAATTATAAGATATTTCATTTACTTCTAATTCTTCTTGATTAAATGTATTGATTGTATAGTCCTCAAATTCAGGTCCATAATTAGCAAATATGTTATTAATTTCATCTACTGAAACATAATCTTTAATTTCAGATGAGAATAAAGAATAAACATCATCTGCCCTTGAGTTTAAAAGAGATATCCCAACTTCCTCAACATTTATTGGTTCATTATTTTCTACCTTATTTTCCTCATTATTGTTGCTGCAACCAATTAACAAAAATAATGATAGCACTAATATTAATATTTTTTTCATGTTTAAATCCTTTCAAAACTTACAAATAAATCATAGCATAATTTATAAAAAAGCACAGTTACTAAGTCTTTAGTAACTGTACTTTTATTTATAGATCTACAAGTTTACCGTCAACAAGTTTAACTCTTAAGTCCGCAAGGTTTGCAACTGTATCACTATGTGTTACTACAATTACTGTTTTTCCATACTCTTCAGTTAACATCTTAAAGATTTTAATTATTTCTTTCTCTGTTGCTGTATCTA
>CAYJNO010000040.1:0-13155 GCA_964371715.1 uncultured Erysipelotrichaceae bacterium
ACTACTGTTTCAACATGTGGAGTATTTGTGAACATATCAAATGGTTTAATACTTTCGATTAAATATTCACGTTGTAAGATTTCAAGATTTTTACCAAGAGTACTTGGATTACAAGAAATATAAATTAATTGTTTAGGTCCTGAACCTAATATTGCATTAATCATTTTATTGTCTAATCCAGATCTTGGTGGGTCAACAATTAAACAATCAATTTCGTCATCAAATTTAGTTAAATATGTACCTGCATCATCACAGATAAATTCAACTTTATCACTTAAGCCATTTAATTCAGCATTGTTATTAGCATTGATAACAGCATTTTTAATATATTCTACACCAACTACTCTATTAGCTTTTTCAGCTACCATTATTGACATAGCTCCAATCCCTGAATATGCTTCCATAATTGTATTACATGGTTCAATCTTATTAATAACATAGTTATATAAATTTTGTGCTTGTGCTAAGTTTAATTGGAAGAAAGAATTTGGAGATAAATTTAAATTAAAGTCATTTACTTTTACATTAATTGTCTCATCACCATATAAATGTACAAATTCATCAGTCATAATAATATGATTTGTTCTAGTATTAATGTTTTGATAAATACTTTTAATTCCTTTTATTTTACTTAAATCATCAATACATTTATTTGGTATATCATTTTTACCAGTAACTAAAGTTAACATGTATCCATCTTCAAATCCACGAACTACAATGTATCTTAATCCTGATGTTATTTTTTCATAATAATCTTTAATACCATATTTATTTAACACTTTCATTACTTCAAATCTAATTTCTTCTAGATTTTTTTCATGAATAATACATTTTGGTAAGGTTACTATATGATTAGTTCCCTCTTTATACATACCACACTCTAATTTTCCACCAATTAATTTAACTGGAAATTTAAATTGATTGCGATAGCCATAATATAGTTTACTAGGTTCTGTATTACTAACTAATGAACTTGGAATATCTGCATACTTATATAAAGCTTCTGCAACAATATTCTTTTTAATTAACAATTGATTTTTAACCATTGTATGCATTAAAGAGCAACCATCACATATATGTTGATATTTACATTTTGGTACTACTCTAAATTTACTTTTATTATATATTTTTACTAATTCTGCTTTAGCATATGTATCAAAGTCTTCAGTAATTTTAACCTCAACCTCTTCATCAATTAAAGCATTTGGTACAAAGATTGGTTTTTTATTACTATCATATCCAATACCTTCTCCATTGATACCCATTTTATTAATTTTTATCTTCATCTTTTCCTCATTTCAAAAACACTAGGTTTTTATCTGTTGTTAACTGTTCAATACTATATAATAATAGCACGTTATCGATATTATTATTAGTTATTAAATCACTTATTGGTAATTTATAGTATCTTAAATCAACCATAATTATTTCTTTAAAGTGTGGCACAAGATATGGAACCATTATATGTGCAAATGAATCTTTTACTACTAATAGTTTTTCATCACTTTCTATTTCATTATTTACAATGTTTACTATTGAATGATTACCATCTAAATAATATGTATATTGATCTTTTTCAGCTAATCTATCAGTGTTAAATAGACTATCAGTTACAATTTCATTTTCATATGTTACTGTTACATCTAAATCTTCAAGTTCATTCACCGTATATAGTTCATCTCCTTGATAGAAAAACATACCTGAGTTTGAAAATGTTGTACCCTTAAAGCTATCGCTTACTTTACTATAAGTATATTCATTAGGGGTTATACCTAAATAATCCATATAAGCAACATATCCTAAGTATGCTCCATTTAAATTCCAATGATGATCAGTTTTAAAGTATGTATCTTCACTATCTTTCAAATAACTATAGACATCGATATAATCTTTATTTGTATTTTCTTTAATATAATCTAAGATAGCTAATTGATCTGAATTATAACTACCAAATGGTAAATATTCTCCATTCACTACATAACTACTAACAACTGGCATTATAGCTATACTACCATTAAAGTTATTAATATTTTCAATGTTTTGGACTAATTGTTCATAATCATCTAAAATAAATTGATCTAAAAGATAATTATCTGAACCAATATATGTATTATTATTTTCTATTTTAAATAATAATTGATTACTAATTGCCTTTAACATTACCCATTCATCTCTAAATACAAATTGGTCTTGAATATATGTTTCAATATCCGCTGTAAATTCTCCATCGATTAAAGAATCAATACTAAAAGTTGGTATACTAGCTAAAAAACGATTTTCATTATTAGAAAACTCTTTGTCAGGACTAATAAAGTTTAAAATCGTAAATCCAAAGATTAAAGATAGAAAACTAATACATGTAATTAAATTTATTTTTTTCATCTTTTTACTCCTTAAAATCTAAAGTATAAGAATGGATTATAACTTGCATTTACAAGATAAGCCACACAGACTACAAATCCTAATACTATTAATATTGGTTTAAAATATTCTAACTTTCTTCCTTTAACTTTATTAATATAGATATAATTCATTAAAGGTGTTGATGCAATTATCAATATAAGTATTAAGAAAAAATTATTACGTAAATAAAATGTCGTTAAATCATTATATATAGCAATATCATTCAATAAAAACATTGATTTTAATTGATTTAGTAGTAATGATAAATCTTCAATTGCAAAGATAGTAAAACTTATTAGTACTAAAATAATTGTATATAAATGTCTAAATAATTTAGGTAATTTCTCTAGTATTTTAAGCATAAATATTTTTTCAATAATCAATAATATTGCAAAAAATAGCCCCCAAATAATAAAGTTATAATTTGCTCCATGCCAAATACCAGTTAATAACCAAACTATAAAGATATTAATTAATTGTCTTTTTAAACCTAAACGGTTCCCACCTAAAGGAATATATACATAGTCTCTAAAGAAAGTTGATAATGAAATATGCCAACGTCTCCAAAAGTCAGTAATACTTTGCGCGATAAATGGATAATTAAAGTTTTTTAAGAATTCAAATCCTAACATTCTACCAAGTCCAATAGCCATATCACTATAACCACTAAAATCAAAATAAATTTGGAAAGTAAAAGCTAATGCAGCTAACCATACTAGTACTAATGAAGTTTGACTTTGATCTAAAGCAATAATATTATCAAAGACTAAACCAATATTATTAGCTAATAGAACTTTCTTTCCTAAACCTATCATAAAAATTTCGATACCACTTGCAAACTTATCAGTTGAAGTTGTACGATGATTTAATTGCTCAGCAATATCTTTATAGCGAACAATGGGACCTGCAATAAGTTGTGGAAACATTGTAACATAGGTTCCAAAATCAATAATATTTTTTTGATAATCCGCTTGACGACGATAAATATCAATTGGATAAGACATTGTCTGAAAAGTATAAAAGCTAATACCTATTGGTAATGCAATATTTAATGGGGTAATAAAATACAATCCTAGATTATTAAAAGTTTGTGCAATAAAATCAAAATATTTAAAAAAACCTAGCATTGATAAATTGAAAATGATCGAAAAAATAACAAATCTTTTCGCTATTTTTCGATTATCTCGATATTTATGCACATAAAAACCATTTATATAATCGACAATAGTTGAAATAAGCATAATTATAATGTATATTGGTTCTCCCCAACCATAGAAAATTAGACTTAAAATAAACAAACATAAATTTCGATATTTTAATGGTGCTAATTTCATAACAATTAAAACTATTGGAAAGTAAACAAATAAAAACGTAAGACTACTAAATACCATATTAAAACTCCTAATTCATTTTAACATTATACTATAATATTACAAAGTATGATAATAAAAAAAAGGCTATTAAATAGCCCAGTTCGGTACATCATTTCCACGACGTACTATTATTGTTTTTTGAAATTCTGTTTGATTTAAGAAAGATAATACTGCTTCTTCTTCTTCTTCATTACAACCTATTAATAATTGTGCTACACATTCTTTACTTAAAATATCAACACTTACAATAACTGCTAAACACTCTTCTCCATTTGATCCCATAAAGCATGGAATACCTTTATCCTCTGCATTTTTTTCATCCGTTAATAAAGCATAATTCATTGGATATATTAGATTAGTGTGCTTCTTATGTATTTGCCCTTTTTCGTACTTGACAATAAAGTTTCCAGTTAGAATGAGTGTATCAAGTTTTTGCCAAAAATAAGCATTGTTTTCAAAGTTTATCATTTCATTTCCTCTATTACTCTCTAAATATTTTCTATCATATCATGAATATTTAAGATTGTTAAGAGAAATGTAATTTTTTTCACATTTAAAAATGTAAATTTTTTCTCATTATGTCATGAATTGTTTCACATCCACACATTATCATTGCTTCTTTTAGTTCAAATTTAATTTTATTATAATATTCTACTAATCCATCTTCCTTATTTACTAGAACATTATAAGCAAATGGTCTCCCAATTAATACACCTTTTGCACCAAGTGCTAAGGCTTTAAAAACATCATATCCGCTTCTAAATCCACCATCAACTAAAACAATCATTTCATCCCCTACTGCATCAACAATATCAGCTAAAATATCAATAGTTGCTGGGACACTTTCAATAACTCGACCACCATGATTAGATACTATAATGCCATCAACATTTGCTGCTTTTGCCAATTTTGCATCAGCTACACTCATTATCCCTTTAAGGATTAGTGGCTTATCTATCTTGCTTTTTAACTGCTTTAATTTTTCAACAGATTTTGTTTCTACTTTAATACTATTTCCTCTTAGTAATGGTAACCCTATTGAATCTATATCCATAGCTAATGCTAGATAATCTGTACCATTAATCCCTTTAAGTCTAATATCAACACCTTCATCAACCCAAGGTTTCATTGTATAGATTGTCTTTGCTTTGATTTCATTTGCTTTAAATGCTAAATCAATAAAGTTTTCTTTTGGATTAACACCATCTCCTGTAAATCCTATTGTATTTACTTTTTTACAGCCATTGAGCATTATTTCATTATATTCATTATCACTAATATCAATTCCATAATTATTTTTAACCCCACCAATTGGTGCCACAAATATTGGGGCATCAATTTCTTCATTAAATAAATTAATAGTAGTATTTACTTCATTTATTTCACTAATAATATTTATATTTAAATAATATTTCTTTAAACTTTCAACATTATTAATAAAGGCTAAACCACTGCCTTTTCCACCAAGTCCGGGTATTTGCCCAGCACAAGCTTTTCCATTACATTCTTTACAGTTATAGCAATTCATCATCATCCTCCATTATATGTGTTAAAGTTAAATTAAAGATATCTTTAATATGATCATCATTCAAAGAGTAATATATATGTTTCTTTACACGATGAAATTTTACTAATCTTTCATCTTTTAAAACTTTTAGTTGATGTGAGATAGCAGATTGAGACATATTTAAACGTTCACAAATATCACAAACACAATATTCATTTTCAAATAGTAGATGTAATATTTTTAATCTTGTTTTATCTGACATAGTTTTTAATAAGATACTCATTTTATCATAATAATTGTCTTTAAATTCTTTCATTATTGTACTCCTTTAGTAAAGTATAACATAAATAATAAAATCATATTTTCATTTTTGAATGGTACAACCTCCAATATAGTGTAATTTTATAGAAATTTTGTTATAATAGGGCGGGAGAATTATATATGTACAATTTAAAATATGAAATAAAAAATAAATGTTCAAAAACAAGCGCTAGAACAGGTGTTATTCATACACCTCATGGAGATATTGAAACACCTATTTTTATGCCTGTTGGAACTTTAGCTACGGTAAAATTTTTAAGTCCTGAAGACTTAGATAAAATCGGTGCTGAGATAATTTTAGCAAATACTTATCATTTATGGTTAAGACCAAATGATGATGTCTTAAAACAAATTGGAGGAGTTCATAAATTTATGAACTATCATAAACCAATGTTAACAGATAGTGGTGGATTTCAAGTATTTTCACTGTCTAAGACACGTAAAATTACTGAAGAGGGAGTTACATTCAAATCACATTTAGATGGAAGTAAATTATTCCTAACCCCTGAAAAAGCAATTCAAATTCAAAATAATATTGGAGCAGATATTATCATGTCTTTTGATGAATGTATTCCATACCCTGCTACTTATGAATATGCAAAAGATAGCGTTGAAAGAACACTTAGATGGGCAAAACGTGGTAAAGATGCCCATGCTCGTGATGATCAAGCATTATTCGGTATTGTTCAAGGTGGTGAATATCCTGACTTAAGAGAACACTGTGCTAAAGAATTAATTAAAATGGACTTTGATGGTTATTCAATTGGTGGAACATCAGTTGGTGAAGATAAAGAAACAATGTATAAAATGTTAGATTATACAATGCCATTTTTACCTGAAAATAAACCACGTTATATGATGGGTATTGGTGCTGTTAATGATATCTTAGAGGGAATTGAACGTGGAGTTGATATGTTTGATTGTGTTTTACCTACAAGAATTGCAAGACATGGAACTTGTATGACATCTGAAGGGCGTGTAAACATCAAAAAAGCAAGCTATAAATATGACTTTACACCATTAGATCCTGAGTGTGATTGTGAATGTTGTAAAAACTATACTAAAGCTTACTTAAATCATCTATATAGATGTAATGAGGGTTTAGGTAATCGTTTAATGTCTATTCATAATTTAAAATTCTTAATTAACTTAACAAATCAAGCAAAAAAAGCCATTAATGAAGATCGCTACCCAGAATTTAAAGCTGAAACTTTAAAGAAATATGGATTTGATGAAAGAGGATTCTAATGAAAACAAGTGAATTTGATTTTGAATTACCTGAAAGATTAATAGCTCAAACACCTTTATTAAATCGTGAAGCATCAAAACTATTAGTATTAAATAAAAAGACTAATGAAATAATCCATACAAATTTTGACCACATTGTCGATTTTTTTAAACCAGGAGATGTTTTAGTTAGAAACAATACAAGAGTTATACCAGCAAGGCTATTTGGTACTAAAGAAATAACTAATGCTAAAGTTGAATTATTATTATTAAAACAATTAGAAGATGATATTTGGGAGTGTTTAGTTGGTAATGCTAAGGTTGTTAAAATTGATACAGTTATAAGTTTTAATAATGGTATTTTAAAAGCACGTTGTATTGAAATAAAACCTCAAGGTATCAGAATATTTAAAATGGAATATACTGGTATATTTTATGAAATATTAGATTCTTTAGGACAAATGCCACTACCACCATATATTAAAGAAAAATTAGATGATAAAGAACGTTATCAAACTATATATTCAAAAATAAAAGGTTCAGCTGCTGCGCCAACTGCAGGCTTACACTTTACAAATGAAATCTTTGATAAATTAAAAGCAAAAGGTGTAGTTATTGTGGATATTACTTTACATGTTGGACTTGGTACCTTTAAACCAATGTCTACGGAAAATATTCATGAGCATGTAATGCATAGTGAAGAATATGAGATATCAAAGGAAGCTGCTGAGATTTTAAATCAAGCTATGGCAAATAAACAAAGAATTATCAGTGTTGGTACAACTTCAACTAGAACTTTAGAAAGTGTTTATCAAAAACATCAAAAATTTATAGCTGAAAAAGCAGAGACAAATATCTTTATTTATCCTGGTTACAAATGGCAAGTTGTTGATGCAATCATTACAAATTTTCATTTACCTAAGTCAACACTAATTATGATGATATCATCATTTGCTTCACAAGAATTAATAATGAACGCCTATAAACAAGCAATTGAAAGAGAATATCGTTTCTTTTCATTTGGCGATAGTATGATGATTATCGATGAATAAAATTAATTATCATAAGCTTGCCTTAGATGAAATAGCTACTTTTAAGACTAAACCAAGTTTATTAATGCATGTATGTTGTGGTGTATGTTCACCATATCCTATTAAATTTTTAATGCAACACTTTGATTTAACATTACATTTTAATAATTCTAATATTTATCCTGTTCAAGAACATGATAGGCGTTTATTAGAACTAAAAGATTATCTTACCAGAGCTAATATTAATATTAAATTAGTTGAAGTAGCATATGATGAAACCTATCAAGAATTTTTGAGTCCTTTAAAAGATGAAAAAGAGGGACAAAAAAGATGCGTGCTATGCTTTAAAACAAGATTAAATCAAGCATATAAATATGCCAGTGAAAATAACTTTGATTACTTTACCACTGTTATGAGTGTATCACGTCAAAAAAACAGTGCTTTATTAAATCAAATTGGTGAAGAACTAAGCCATAAATATCCAAACACAAAATACTTCTATAGTGATTTTAAGAAAGATAACGGTAATCTCAAGAGTAATAAAATTGCAGATAATTTTAATTTATATAAACAAGATTATTGTGGTTGTAAATATTCTATTAGAAAAAAAGTTGAATAATTCAACTTTTTTTTATAATTATTATATAATTAATATAAAGGAGAATAAAATTTATGAAATTCACTATGATACACCAAAACTTTAATGTTTTTAATTTAGAAAAATCATTAAAGTTCTATAAAAATGCATTAAACTTAACTGAAGCTAGACGAATGGAAGCTGAAAATGGAAGCTTTATTATTGTTTATTTAGAAGATGAAACAAAAAACTTTCAATTAGAATTAACATGGTTGAAAGATCAAGAAAAACCATATGATTTAGGTGATCAAGAATTCCACTTAGCTTTTAGAACTGACAATTATGATCAAGCTTACAATTTACATCAAGCTATGGGTTGTATCTGCTATGAAAACAAAGATATGGGAATCTACTTTATTGAAGATCCTGATGGTTATTGGTTAGAAATTGTACCTACAAGATAATGAAAATTACCTATATCAAAAATAGTGGTGTCTTAATAGAACTTAATACATGTTGCCTTTTAATTGATTATTATGAAGGAGATATCCCAAGCATTAATAAACCACTATATGTTCTAGTATCACATGCGCATCATGATCACTATAATGAAGCTATTTTTACAATGTTTAATTCAAATACAAATTATATTTTATCTAATGATATTGATTATACAAATAATAACTTAAATATCATTAAAGTTGGTCCATTAAGCACTTATAAAATAAATAACATTCTAACTATTAAGACATTAAAGTCAACAGATGAAGGTATAGCTTTTATTATCGAAATTGAAGATAAAATAATTTATCATGCAGGTGATTTAAACTTATGGCTTTGGAATGATGAAAGTAATGAATATAACTTAAAAATGGAAAAAATGTATTTAAAACAAATTACTAAATTAAATAATTATGTTTTTGACTTAGCTTTTGTTCCTATTGATCCAAGACAAGAAGAATTAATGTATTTAGGCCTTAATAGTTTCTTAAACAATACTATGGCAAAGCATATCTTTCCAATTCACTTTGGTGAAAAATTCTATGTTACAAAATATGCTAATAAATATATAACAAATAATATTATTATTTTAGAAAGTTTAAATCAAATAATTAAGATATAAGAAGGAGACATCAATGAAATTATTAAACCATGAAACATTACTAGAGTTTTTAATTAGCTCAAGTAGTGAAGAAATCAAAACGCATATCAAAGAGATTCACCCCATGGATATCATTGATGTCTTTAATAATATTTCTGATAAAATCATCATTAAAGAAATTATAAAAAAATTACCAGATGAAACGATAGCTTTAGTGTTAGACTTTGAAAGTAATAAAAATAAAGCTATAGTCCTAAATTTAATCGATTATTCTAGACATAAAGCAATCTTAAATATTATGTCTAGCGATGAATTAACTGACCTTATTGAATCAGTAGATGATGATACAAAGCATCATCTATTGTCTTTGATTGAAGAATCCGAGGATATTAAATCATTGTTATCTCATAAAGCAGATACTGCTGGAGCTTTAATGACTAATGAATTTATCAATATCTATGAAACAAAAACTGTATTAAAAACCTATCAATACTTACAAGCTGTTACTAGAGATAATAATGAAATGGCTTATTATCTTTATATAACTGATAAAGAAGATCATCTAAAAGGTGTTATATCATTAAAAGATTTAATTGCTTCACCATTTGATAAAAATATTAAAGATATTACTAATCATAATGTTTATAGTGTTCATGTAGATACCGATCAAGAAGAAGTAGCATATATCTTTGATAAGTATGACTATATAATGCTACCTGTAGTAGATGATAACAATGTTTTAGTTGGAGTAATTAGTATCGATGATATTATCGATGTCGTAATTGAAGAAAGTACTGAAGATATTCACCGTTTAGCTGGTATTGATGAAGATGAAAAAGTTGACGGTCGTTTTATTGATTCTTTAAAGTCTCGCTTACCATGGCTTTTAGTTAACCTATTTACCGCTTCTTTATCAGCAGCTGTCATTACTTCATTTTCTGAAACAATCCAAGCAGTCGTTGTTTTAGCGGCCATAAATCCTATTATTGCTGGAATGGGTGGAAATGCTGGTAATCAATCAATGACTTTAATCGTTAGATCAATTGCCTTAAAACAAATTAATGTAAAAAATGCATTAAAAGTATTTTTTAAAGAATTAAAAGTCGGAATAATGTTTGGCTTAATTTTAGGTTTTATTTTAGCTACAGCAATTAGCTTAATTTACCAAAATATCTATTTGGGACTTGTGGCAGGACTCGCTATTCTATTTAATCTAATCATTGCGACAACAGTAGGCTTTTTAGTACCCTTTACAATGCATAAATTAAAAATAGACCCCGCATTAGCATCCGGAGTCTTTGTAACTGCTACAACTGATATTTTAGGTTTTTTAATCTTCCTATCTTTAGCATCTATTGCTTTACCATATCTATTGTAATTTTAATTCATTAACTAATTCAATTAATAAATCAGTCGGTAATATCCCAGCTTGTAAGCCAAAGATATTACCTTTTTTATCGATTATTAGGTTAGTAGGATATCCACTAATACCATAAAAATAAGCTTGTCTATAATCTTCATCAAATAGTATTGGTAAATCCACATTTAAATCTTGATAATATTGAATTAATTCATCTTTGGCTAATTCATTACCAAGGCCTGGTGCTACCATTAACAATACTGGAACATCTGTTTGTTTTTGTAATTCAATCATATTTGGATAATTGTCTTCACAATATTTACACCAACTTGCTACAAATTGTATTACTATAACTTCATCTTCATAATCACTTAAATTATGTAGATTTCCATTTTGATCCATTAACGAAAAATCTAAAGCTTGTACAGTTTCTGCACTCTCATTAGTTTTGTTAGTTTCACTACTATTTATTTTATTAATTGCATCATAACCCATATATATACCCATTAATAACATTACAACACCACCAACTTTAACTGTTAAATTTAAGATATTCATATTATTTTTAATTAATTTTAAACATGTATCTGTAAATATCCCAATAACTAAAAATGGAATAACAAAACCTAGTGCATAAGCTAATATAAATATATTCCCAATTAAGCTATCACTAGCACTTGATGCTAATAATAGTGCATTAGTTAAATATGGTCCAACACATGGAGTCCAAGCAAAAGAGAAGAAAAACCCTAATAAATAAGCATTTAATAATCCTTTTTTCTTTAATGGTTTAAATTGAAATTTAAATGCTTTTTTTAAGTTAAATCTCTTTAGTAAACCAATATTAATTAAACCCATTACAATTAAAAACACAGCACCTATTAAGGTAATATAATTTTGATACTCTTCAAAAAAACCTTTAAAATAATTAACACCTAATCCCATTACAAAGAATACTGTACATATACCTAATACAAAGGCATTAGTATTCAACATTACACTAAAACGATCATCTTTTTTCGCATTACTTGTAATATACCCTATATATAATGGTACTAATGGTAGAATGCATGGTGACAAAAACGATAGTATTCCTTCTAAAAACAATCCTAGTAAAACTAAATTATCCATCTATTAACTCCTTAAACTAAAAAATATATTAATATTATAATACCAAGTACAATTCTATAATAGCCAAATACTTTAAAGTCATGTTTTCTAATATAATTCATAAAATATTTAATAACAAATACACTTACGATAAATGAAACAACAGTACCTACTAATAGTACAATTAAACTAAATCCTGTCAAAGTAATATTAAGTTTAATTAGTTTTAATAAACTTGCTGCAAACATCATTGGTATTGCAAGAAAAAAAGAAAATTCTGCGGCCACAGGTCTTGATAAACCTAATAATAATGATCCAATAATAGTTGAACCACTTCTAGATGTCCCAGGTATTAGCGCTAAGATCTGATATACTCCAACCATAAATGCTTTCTTATATGTTAAATCATTGATGTCATCAATTACTACAATGTTCTTACGATTTTCAACAATAATAAAAATAACACCATATAATACTAACATTATCGCAACAACAACATAGTTATAAAAATACTGATCGATTAAATCATCAAATAGTAAACCCATTATTCCAGCTGGTATTGCAGCTACTGCAACTTTAAACCATAAATTAACAGTATCTTTTTTTAATTTAAACTTACTATCAAATGGATTTAATTTGTCAAAATATAAGAATAATACTGCCAATATTGAACCTAATTGAATTACAACCATAAACATAGAAACAAATTCCGTATTTAATTCTACGTTTTCAAAAATATTAAGTTTTAAAAATTCATCTGCTAAGATTAAGTGTCCTGTACTACTTATTGGTAACCATTCACTGATACCTTGAATTATCCCTAAGATAATTGATTTTATAATTTCTAACATATCCATTTTTATGCCTCTTTCTAATTCTTTCTAAAATCTATTTTACCAAATATAACTTTAAATTAATAATTAAAATCAAAAGACTTAACAACATCACCGAATTTAATGATAACTTTTGAATGAAATGTGTAGCAGATATGACACAAATATAACTTTTCAAAAAATATTTAATTTTTTTCGAAATATGTGTTGACTTAGGTTTTTATATTTGATATATTTAATAGGCATTCGGTGGTAAACACAAATATGGGCCTGTAGCTCAGGTGGTTAGAGCGCACCCCTGATAAGGGTGA
>CAYJNO010000041.1:0-12429 GCA_964371715.1 uncultured Erysipelotrichaceae bacterium
ATGGATTGAAAATCCATGTGTCGCGGGTTCGATTCCCGCTGGGACCACCATTTTATAAACTAACACCCTTAGGGGTGTTTTTTTTATATTCAAACTTTAGATAAATTTATCTTCATAAAAGGTTCACATTATCATGTTATTATGTGAAAGTAAAAAGGATGGTAACATGAAAACAAAATTAAATTATATACTTGTTATATTGTTTGCAATAATAACAACATTACTAGAAAATATTGAGTTAAATATACTTTTAAATATAGCTTTATGTGTATTACTAGTAGTACTTGATGATGGCAAGTTGTTAAAAAAAATATTTACTTATTTAGTAACAATTTATATTTTAACTGTTGTTAAGATAACATTTAATGAAGTAGGATATGATATCTATGAATTATTTTTAATTCCAATTTTTCCACTTATTGGTCTTATTATTTTAATATCTATAACATGTTTTGGGACAACTTCATTTAAATATAGTCTTAATAAAACTAAAGATAGGAAGGTTAGAATTTTTAATTTATTATTCTCAATAACTATGTTTTTATTATTATTTACCTTTTATAATAGTTTTTTTTCTAATCCTTTAACTAAGCAACAAGCAAAGGATGCGATGCAAGCATATGTTGATGAGTCTTATCCTGAGCTAAGTTTAGATGTAGATTCTGTGTTTTATAATTTTAAGTTTAATACATTCGAAGCAACTGCGATTAGTGACCTTTTATATCATAACTTAGACTTAGTATATTATCCTGACAATAAATTAGTTCATGACAATTATGAATATGCAATTGAAAATAAAAATAATATTATTGAAGTTTTAAGTGAAGAATACATTGAATTAGTTAAAGATGATTTAACCGATTATGAATACCAATACCTATCAGCTGAGTTAGTAGATATAGATGTTTCATCTTTAGATATTAATAAAGTATACGATGTGAATGACTTTACTAATGAGTATGGTTCAATATTTATTCGTATAAATGGAGCTGCAACAGAAGAAAATTTAGTTAAAGAAATCTTGAATTTTAACAACAATATTATAAATGATTATAATGAAATATCACGATTTATCATTGAAGGAAAGGATGAATCAATTAGTATTGGAAATCTAAAAAAAGAGGATATTAATGATGACACATTAGAAGAAATCGTTGAAAAAGAAAATATTTCTATTAAAAATTTTTAATTGTATGTAAAGCATTATGTAAATAATGCTTTTTTTAATTTAAAATAACTAAAAAAACTAGAGATTAATATTGATATTTGTTACAATTTATCCATTGTGAGGGATATGATATGGTAAAAGGAAATGATTTAGCAAAAAAAAGTTTAAAGCCTTTATTATGGAGTTTAGCGATTCCATCTATAATAGCTCAGTTAGTAAATGTAATCTATAATATGGTAGATAGAATTTATATTGGTAATATGGCAGATGGAACTGTTGCGATGGCTGGATTATCAGTTGCCTTACCAGTTGTTACGATAATAATGGCATTTACTCAATTAGTAGGAACTGGTGGAGCACCACTTGCTGCTATTGCCTTAGGTAGACAAAATAAAGAAGAAGCAGAAGAAATAATGACAAACTCATTTGTTTCACTTATTGTCTCAGGGGTTTTATTAACAGTTATTATGTATGTTTTTCAAGAGCCGTTATTATATTTATTTGGAGCTGATGAACAAACAATTGTACCAGCAATGCAATATGTATCTATATATTTATTAGGTACAGTATTTGTGCAAATTGCTCTAGGAATGAATTCATATATCACTACCCAAGGATATGCCAAGATGGGGATGGCTACTGTTGTACTTGGTGCAGTACTAAATATAATATTAGATCCAATCTTTATCTTTGTATTTGATATGGGAGTATCAGGTGCTGCTTTAGCAACAATATTATCACAAGGTGTTAGTGCCGTTTGGGTAATCATTTTTTTTATGAAGAAGAGTGATTTAAAACTTAGAGCAAAATATAGTAGAGTCAAATTTAAAGTATTATTAAATATTATGGCTCTTGGCATTTCCCCGTTTATTATGACAATTACAGAAAGTTTTTTACAAATAGCCTTTAATAATCAATTATCATTATATGGAGGTAGTATGGCGGTTGCAACCATGGCTATATTAGCAAGTCTATTTCAACTATTAAAATTACCTATACATGGATTTGCACTCGGAGCACAACCAGTGCTTAGTTACAATTATGGTGCTAAAAATTATCAGAGAATAAGAGAAACCTTAGCATATACAATTAAAATAGCATTATTATATTCTGTTATAGGTACTTTATTGATGTTATTTTTTGCTCCATTATTTGTAAGAATATTCTCATCAGATCCTGAAACTATTGAATTTGCATCTTGGTCAGTTAGAGTATATATGGCAGGATCAATTATTTTTGGTGCTCAACTTGCATGTCAACAAGCTTTTTTATCATTTGGTCAAGCTAAGTTGTCATTATCAATGGCAATTTGCCGTAAAATAGTATTGTTAATTCCATTGATGTACATATTACCAGATTTATTAAGTAGTAATAGTTTTGTTATTAGTTTTTCAGAACCAATTATGGAACTAGCAAATGATGGTTCAAAAGTGTTTGGAGTATTATTCTCTGAAAGTGTTGCTGATTTTTTAGCAGCAGTTATTACATCATCTCTATTTTATCGTTTTTATAAACAAAATTTATGTGAAGATTTAAAGGTAAAGTAGAATATAGAGGAATAAAATGTTTTATATAGAATTATTATCAAGATTTATTTTTACATTCATCTTAGTAGTTACAATTGCTGACTTCTTTGAACTATTTCTTGGGAAAAAGAATATCAAATCAAAGAAATTGTTAACTTTTGCATTACTACTTTATTATATTACTAGTATTTTAATGATTACATACAATACAGGGTTTGCATTTAATTTAATTGTATCGATATCTATAAACTTTATTGCTGCGTTTAGTTATAAAACAAATATTATAAACAAAGTATTTTCTTCGATAATTATGATGGTAATTATATGTGCATTTGAGATGTTGTTTCCATATATTTTTAGTGCAATAACAAATACAGATGTTTATGAATTGTTAGAAGATGAAACTATATTTATCATTCTATTTTGTTTTGCAAGAATAATTCCATTTATAATCATTAGATTTATAAAGATTAATATAAAAAATGAAAAATTAGTTTTAAAAAATGATAAAAAACTAAAAAATAGTGAAATAGTTGCAATTACAACAATGTCAATTTTCTTTATTCTAATCATATACTTAATATATATGATATCAATTGATATTTCAGGTATTGCTAATTTTTATCTATCAATTACTGTATTATTAATTTCACTAATGACTGTAATATTCTTTTATTTATATCAAAGAACTATTGACCTAAGTGAAAATGAAAGAATGATTACAATGCAAAATCAACAAATTGCTTATTATAATGATCAATATGAAAATTTAAAGACTACTTTATTAGAACTATCAAAAATTAAACATGATACAAAATATATTTTAATTAATACGATTGCCGAAGTTAGTGAAACAATGACGGTTCAGGAAAAAGAGCAATTATATAGTTCATTAAGTAGTAAATTAGATAATTTATATTTAAGTGGATATAAAAACTACACTAATAACTCTTCTTTAGATATGGTGATAAACCATCATGTTGTAAAAGCTAAGGAACATAATGTAGAAATTGAGTTTAAAATAGATCAAAATCTTAATATTAAAATTGATGAAAAGGTTTTGGCTATAATTTTTGGTAATGCACTAGATAATGCAGTTGAAGCATGTGTGTTTTATGGTGAGAAATTGATTAAAATAGGTATTTTTGAGTATAATAACAATTTAATGATAGAAATAAAAAATCCATATAAAGGTAAATTAATTTTTGATAATGATTTACCACTTACCATAAAAGATGATAAAACAATTCATGGAATAGGATTAAAAAGTATAAAATCACTTGTAGATAATAATGACGGATTGATGCTTATAGATACAGCAAATGATATGTTTACTTTGAAAATAAATCTTGTAAATAAAAAGACAATTGATATTTAATGTGATACCTTTATTAATAGAGGTATTAATATGGATAATTTAATTCAGTATTATCAAAAAGAATTTTTAAAATATAATCTTAAAGATTTTATAATGTCTTTAATATTAGAAGTGATGTGTTTAATTGTTGTAAGTATTTATCTAAAAAATATTTGGATTAGTATAATTATTACGATTTTAATTTGCATACTAATATTATTTTTTATGATTCCATATTTTCAGATAAGTTATAGATTAAAACAACTATCTAATAAAACATATCATATATATGATCATAAATTGTTTTTTGATAAAGAATTATATTTTTATCGAAAACGTTACTTGGAAAAAATAAAATATGCAGAAATTTATGATTATGAAGTTAAAGATGATAATATTTTAATTTTAAAATATCAAGAATACTATCAAGAAAAAATAAAATTAATATTAAATGAAAAAAAGGATTTAAATGAAATTTTGAATTTAATAAAAAAATAATATGTTACAATTATTGAAGTAGGAGAATAGAAGATGAAACATATAAATGAATTACTAAAGTTTATGGATAATAGTCCAACAAGTTTTCAAGCTATTGAAAATATAGTGAATGAATTAAAGGCAGATGGTTATTTAGAATATAATGAGTCAAATCCTTTAAAATTTGAAAAAGGTCAAAAGTATTTTACAACAAGAAATCAAACTAGTATTATCGCATTTAATATTGGAAAAAAACTAGAAAATCCAAGTTTTAATTTAGTTGCATCACACTCAGATGCTCCAGCTTATAAAGTAAAACCTAACGCAATTATTAAAAGTAATGGTTATATTAAATTAAATACTGAAGGTTATGGAGGAATGATTAAACAAGCGTGGCTTGATCGTCCATTATCATTAGCAGGAAGAGTATTAATAAGAGAAAATGATACGATTGTTTCAAAGTTAATCGATGTAAAAGAAAAGGTATTAATGATACCAAGTGTCGCAATCCATTTAAATCGTGATAGTGCTGATAAACCTTTAAATCAACAAATAGATTTATTGCCTATCATTGCACAAGCAGAAGAATTTGATTTTAATGAATATTTAGCTAAAAAATTAGAAGTTAAGACAGAAGATGTTATTTCATTTGATTTATATGTATATCCAGTTTTAGAGGCATACACTTTTGATAAGTTTTTCGCTTCATACCATATTGATAATTTAGAATGTGCATTTACAACACTTCAAGGATTTAAAAGTACATTTAATGAAAATAGTGTGAATGTATATGCATGTTTTGATAATGAAGAAATAGGTTCACGTACAAGACAGGGTGCTTGTAGCAGATTTTTATTTGATATGTTAGATAAAGTAAGTAAAGATTTAAATTTTGATTTAAATACTGCTCTTGCATCATCTTTAATGGTATCAGCGGATAATGCTCATGCTGTACATCCAAATCATCCTGAAAAATCAGATGAAACTAATAGAGTTAAAATGAATGAAGGTATTGTAATTAAGTATAATGCTAATCAATCATATACAACGGATGCATTAAGTGCAGCACTATTTATTGATTGTATTAAAGAAACAGAAGTTAAATATCAATACTATACCAATAGAAGTGATATGGCAGGTGGAGGTACTTTGGGTTATGTAAGTACTGCACAAGTATCAATTATGTCTGTAGATATAGGTTTAGCTCAACTTGCTATGCACTCTACTTTGGAGATGGCAGGTATTAATGATGTTGAAGCAATGGTTAAAGCCTCAAATGCCTTTTATAAGTCACATATAGCTAAAGTAAATGAAGCAACTTTTAAAATAACTAAATAACCATAAAAACATAGGTGAACCTATGTTTTTATTTGCTTTATAATGTATACATTTATAATTTAATAAACAAGTTGATAAATATGTGAAAACAATATCAATATTAAGCGATGTAAACCCTTACAATTAAACTTATAGCTACCAAAGATTAAAATTAAATGTTATAATTTTAAAGCAATGAGGAGGACTATTTAATGTCAAAAATGACTGTTCGTGATTTAGATGTAAACCAAAAGCGCGTTTTAGTACGTGTAGATTTTAACGTTCCAAGAAAAGATGGAGTTATTACTGATGATAACCGTATTGTATGTGCATTACCTACAATCAATTATCTATTAGAGAATAATGCAAAAGTAATTTTATTCTCACATCTTGGTAAAGTTAACCATAAAGATGCTGAAAAAACTGAAAGCGACAAAGCAAAAAATGATATGGCTATTGTTGGAGAACATTTAGCTAAACTTGTTGATGCAAAAGTAACTTATGTAGCTGACACAAAAGGTGCAGAGTTAGAAAATGCAGTTGCTAATATGAACGCTGGTGAAATTGTTTTAATGCAAAACACTAGATATGAAAAAGGTGAAAGTAAAAATGATCCTGAATTAAGCAAATATTGGGCTAGTCTTGCTGATTTATTTGTAATTGATGCATTTGGTTCTGTTCATAGAGCTCATGCTTCAACTGTTGGAGTTGCTGAATTATTACCTAATGCTTTAGGTTTCTTAGTAGAAAAAGAAGTTAAAGCTTTAGCTGAAGCAATTGAAAATCCAAAACGTCCTTTAGTAGCTATCATTGGTGGTGCTAAAGTTAGTGATAAAATTGCAGTTATCGAAAACTTAATGAATATTGCTGATAAAGTAATCATTGGTGGAGGAATGGCTTATACATTCTTTAAAGCTCAAGGATTAGAAATCGGTAATTCATTATTAGAAGAAGATAAAGTAGAACTTGCGAAAGAATACTTAGAAAAAGGCGCAGGAAAATTAGTTTTACCTGTAGATAGTATTGCAGCAAATGATTTTGCAAATCCTACAGAAATCATCACTTGTGATGATGTTCCAGCAGGATTTATGGGATTAGATATTGGTCCTAAATCAGTAGAATTATTTAAAAAAGAATTAGAAGGAGCAAAAACTGTTGTTTGGAATGGTCCTATGGGAGTATTTGAAAGAAAAGAATTTGCTAATGGTACAATTGAAGTATGTAAAGCTATTGCTGCTTTAGATTGTATGAGTGTTATTGGTGGTGGTGATAGTGCATCTGCTGCTATTAACTTAGGATTCAAAGATGATTTCTCACACATCTCAACAGGTGGTGGAGCTTCTTTAGAATATATGGAAGGTAAAGTATTACCTGGTATTGATGTTATTAAGGAGAAAAACTAATGAGAAAACCTGTTATCGTAGGTAACTGGAAAATGAATAAAACTTGTGCTGAAGCTGTAAGTTTTATCACAGGTATTGAAGAAGTATTACATGAAGAAGCAACTTTTGGTGTTGGTGTACCATTTACTGCTATTAAAGATAGCGTAAATGCTGCAAAAAACTTAGTTATTGCTGCTCAAAATGTTCATTTTGAACCATCAGGTGCTTATACTGGTGAAGTAAGTGTTGATATGTTAAAAGAGTTAAATGTAACTCATGTTATCATTGGACACTCAGAAAGAAGAGAATATTTTGCAGAAACAGATGAAACAGTTAATGCAAAAGCTAAAGCATTATTTGCTGCTAATATGACTCCAATCTTATGTTTTGGAGAAACAGAAGCTCAGTTCGATGCTAATGAAACTGAAACTGTAATTAGAACTCAATTACAAAAAGGTTTAAAAGATTTAAATGCTGAAAACGTTGGATCAATGGTTTTAGCATATGAGCCAATTTGGGCTATTGGTACTGGTAAATCAGCTACTAAAGAAATAGCACAAAATTGTTGTTCAATTGTACGTGATGAAGTAAGAAAATTATTTGGAGATGATGCTGCAAATAAAGTTCGTGTACAATATGGTGGAAGTGTTAAACCTGATAATATTAAAGAATACATGGCAATGGAAGACATTGATGGTGCTTTAATTGGAGGAGCTTCTTTAAAAGTAGATTCATTTACTGAAATTGTAAATGCAGTTAAATAAATTTAGACATTAATTTTAATGTTTAATATAAATGGTGATTAATAAGGAGGAAAAAATTAATGCCAACTATTATTGATGTATATGCTCGTGAAGTCATTGACTCAAGAGGAAACCCAACTATCGAAGTTGAAGTAACAACTGAAAACGGTGCATTTGGTCGTGCTATGGTACCATCTGGTGCAAGTACAGGTGAAAGAGAAGCATTAGAATTAAGAGATGGAGACAAATCTCGTTTCTTAGGAAAAGGTGTTTTAAAAGCTGTTGAAAATGTAAACACTCATATCGCTGAAGCAATTATCGGTATGGATGTAACTGATCAAAATGGTGTTGATATGGCTATGCTTGAAGCTGATGGAACTAAAGACAAATCAAAACTTGGAGCAAATGCTATTTTAGGAGTATCTATGGCTTGTGCTATTGCTGCTGCTGATTTCTACGGTATGCCTTTATATAAATACTTAGGTGGATTCAATGGTAAAGTATTACCAGTTCCAATGATGAACGTAGTAAATGGTGGATCACATGCAGATTCAACTGTTGACTTCCAAGAATTCATGATTATGCCAATTGGTGCTACTAGCTTAAAAGAATCTTTAAGAATGGGTGCTGAAACATTCCACACTTTAAGAACAGTATTAAAAGCTAAAGGATATAACACTAACGTTGGTGATGAAGGTGGATTTGCTCCTTCATGCGTTGAAGGAAATGAAGAACCTTTAAAATTAATTGTTGAAGCTATCGAAAAAGCTGGATACAGAGCTTCTAAAGAAGGAAAACCAGGAGATATCGCTATCGCTATGGACGTTGCTGCTAGTGAATTCTATAATGTTGAAACTAAAGTTTACGATCTTAAAAAATCTCAAGGTGGAACTAAAACAACTGAAGAAATGGTTGAAATGTACGCTGAATGGTGTGATAAATATCCAATCGTTTCTATCGAAGATGGTTTAGGAGAAAGAGACTGGGACGGATGGAAAGTATTAACAGACCGTTTAGGAGATAAAATCCAAATCGTTGGAGATGACTTATTCGTTACAAACCCTTCAATCTTAAAAGAAGGAATCGAAAAAGGAATTGCAAACTCTATCTTAATTAAAGTTAACCAAATTGGTACTTTAACAGAAACTTTCGATGCTATGCAAATGGCTAAAGAAGCTGGATATACTTGTGTGGTTTCTCACAGATCTGGTGAAACAGAAGATACAACAATTGCCGATATCGCTGTTGCATTCAATGCTGGACAAATTAAAACAGGATCTATGTCTAGAACTGATAGAATTGCTAAATATAACCAATTAATCAGAATCGAAGATGAATTAGGACCAGTTGCTCAATACTTAGGAGCTAACGCATTCTATAACGTTAAATAATTAAATTAAGCTGCAATAATAATATTGCAGTTTTTTTATTATAAAAATTGTTTAAAGTAAACAAAAATTTACTATTGTGTATAATATACGGATGTGTTAATATTTATATATATAAAATAGATGAATATTTATAGATATAGGAGCTAGTATGACAAATGTTAGGTTGATATCAATTATGTTTATATGTTTGATTTGTAGTTTTAATAATATATATTTTTGTGAAGAAATAGAATTTGTGATAATCGAAAGCTCAAACACTCCAATGGGGGTGGATATTATTTCTATTTTTAATTTATTTGCATTGGGATTAATTAGTATAATTACATTATTTGTTATGCAATGTAAAAAAGATACAGGTAAGTTAAATTCTAGTTTTTATATTATTAGATCAATATTATTATTTATCTTCTTTATTAGTATTAGTATCTTTACCAGAAGTGGAATAGTATGTAACTACTTTGCTATATTTGACCAATATTCAATGATATTTGGATTTATGTCAATAGTATCAATATTTTTGTTTCATCGTTTTAGAGTATATGTTTCATTTGAGAATTAAGTATTTTATGTAATATTTATATTAATATATGTAAATTTATGGTAACAATCATAAAAAGTGCTATAATTTATCTAGGAGGTAAATTATGGTACTTTTTTGGGTTATCGTATTTGCTGTATTGTTAATAATTGAATTTATGACATTTGGATTGACAACAATTTGGTTTGCAATCGGTGCATTATTTGCAATACTTGCATCTATACTTAATTTTAACTTAACATTTCAATTAGTGTTTTTCTTTGGAATTTCATTCTTTATGCTTTTATTTACAAGACCTATAGCTTTAAAATATTGGAATAATAAAACAGTAAAAACTAATGTAGATGAAGTAATTGGACAAAAAGCAATTGTTACTGAAAAAATAGTTAATATTGAGGCTACAGGAGCGATTAATTATCGTGGGCAAATTTGGTCAGCAAGGAATATTGATGATAAAGATATCGAAGTTGACTCTATTGTGAAAATTATTAAAATTAAGGGTGTTACACTTTACGTACAAGAAATTTAATAGAAAGAGGGTAATTAAATGGAATTTATTATTGGTTTTGTTATTATAGCAGTTGTTGTTTTAGGTATTTTAGCATCATGTATAAAAATTGTTCCACAAGCGAATGCATATGTAGTTGAAAGACTTGGTGGATATTTAGATACTTGGGGTGTTGGTATTCATTTTATGATTCCAATTGTTGATAGAATCGCAAAAAGAATTAGTTTAAAGGAAATTGTTATGGATTTCCCACCACAACCAGTTATCACAAAAGATAATGTTACTATGCAAATTGATACTGTAGTTTATTATCAAATTACAGATCCAAAATTGTATGCATATGGAGTTCATAATCCTATTACTGCAATTGAAAACTTAACAGCTACAACACTTAGAAATATGATTGGGGATTTAGAGTTAGATCAAACTTTAACATCTCGTGATACTGTTAATACAAGTATGAGACAAATATTAGATGTTGAAACTGATCGCTGGGGTATCAAAGTTAATCGTGTTGAACTTAAAAATATTATTCCACCTGCAGAAATTCAAGATGCAATGGAAAAACAAATGAAGGCTGAGCGTACAAGACGTCAAGTTATTTTACAAGCGGAAGGTGAAAAAACATCTGCTATTTTAGTTGCAGAAGGAGCAAAAGCATCATTAATACTTAATGCTGAAGCTGAAAAACAAGCAACAATACTGAAGGCTGAAGCTGTAAAAGAAAAGCAAATTATTGAAGCAGCAGGGGAAGCTGAAGCAATTTTAAAATTACAAGAAGCTACAGCTACTGGTATTAAATTCATTAAAGATGCTGGAGCTGATCAAGCTGTGTTACACTTAAAAAGTTTAGAAGCATTTATTGCAGCATCAAATGGTCCAGCAAATAAAATTATTGTACCATCTGAAATTCAAGGTTTAGCAGGACTTGTAACTTCAATTAGTGAAGTTGCAAAAGATGTAAAAGCTAAGTAAAATCAAATTTAAGATATCAAGATATTCTTGATATCTTTTTTATATTTACCTTGTAATATGAATAGAAATGATATATAATTGGAATTGGCATTTTATGTCATTTGTAGCCCCGGAACCTACATTTGATTAAAGGAGAAAATTAATGCGTCAAACAACTATGGCTAAGCCAAGCACAGTTGTTCGTCAATGGTATATCGTTGATGGACAAGGATGTACATTAGGACGTCTTGCAAGTGAAGTTGCAACAGTTTTAAGAGGGAAACATAAACCAACTTATACACCTAATGTTGATTGCGGAGATTACGTTGTAATTATCAATGCTGATAAAATCGAAATCACTGGTGATCAAGAATTCAAAAAGTTCTATTATTCACACTCAATGTTCCCAAGTGGATTAAGAACACGTAGTACAAGAGTTATGAGAGAAAAATACACTGTTGAATGGGTTGAAAAAGCTGTTCATGGTATGTTACCTCATACAAAACTTGGGAACGTTATGCGTAAACATGTATTTGTTTATACAGGTAGTGAACATCCACACGTTGCTCAACAACCAGTTGAGTTAAAAATTAAAGGTTAGGAGAAAATGATGGCAAAGAAAAATTCAAGTGTGACTTACATCGGCGTAGGTCGTCGTAAATCATCAGTTGCTCGTGTCTTCATGACTCCAGGAACTGGTAATGTAACAGTAAATGGTAAAGAATTAAAAGATTACTTACCATTAGAAACTTTAATTATGGTTGTTAACTCACCATTAGAATTAACAGAAACTAAAGGTACTTTTGATATTAAAATCAACGTTAATGGCGGTGGTTTAACAGGTCAAGCAGGCGCTATGCGTCACGGTATCTCTAGAGCTTTATTAGAAGCAAGTGCTGATTACAGACCTGCTTTAAAAGCTGCTGGATTCTTAACAAGAGACCCTCGTGCTAAAGAACGTAAAAAATACGGTCTTAAAGGTGCAAGAAGAGCTCCACAGTTCTCTAAAAGATAATTTTTATTACTTACTAGAGTACTTAAACTCCCATTTTATGGGAGTTTTTTTAT
>CAYJNO010000042.1:0-12313 GCA_964371715.1 uncultured Erysipelotrichaceae bacterium
GATAAGCTAAAGGTTTTTGATATGTTCCCACACACAGATCATGTTGAAACAGTAGCATTGTTAAAAAAAATATAATGATAAAAAATCTAATTTAAAAACTTCAACTTAAAGTTTTCAATTAGATTTTTTTATTTATAAAATTAATTATTAATTAATATTCAAATCATGCATATATGTAAATTTAAAATTAAGTGATATAATGAATTAATAATTTCATGGGGGTGAAAAATGGCGGGATTAGTATTAGAAGGCGGATCTTTTAGATGTATTTTTACAGCTGGAATATTAGATGCATTATTAGATAATGAAGTAGAATTTGAATATGTTATAGGAGTATCTGCTGGAATAACTAATGGGTTATCATACATTTCAAAACAAAAAGGTAGAAATCCTAGAGTTTTATATAAATATCGTAATGATAAACGTTATTTTTCAAAACGTAATTTATTTAGGTATAAATCATTATTTGGTTTAGATTTTGTATTTGATGAATTACCTAATAAATTAGATGCTTTTGATTGGGAAACATACTTAAGTTTTAAAGGTAAAGTAAGAATAGGGGTAACTAATGCATTAACAGGTGAGTGTGAATATCTTGATGGAAAAAATATGTCTAAAACATGTGATTATTTAAAAGCTACATGTGCTATTCCATTATTTTTTCCTGTAGCAAAAATAGATAACAATCTATATTATGATGGTGGATTGTCTGATTCAATTCCAATAAAAAAATCGATATTAGATGGAAATGAAAAAAATTTAATTATTATGACAAGACCTAAAGGTTATATGAAAAAAGAAAGTAAGAAAACAAAGTTTATAGTAGAACTATTATTTAAAAATAAATATCCAGGTTTAATAAAATCATTGAATAATAGACATATCATGTATAATGAAACAATTAACTATATTAATGAAATATCAAGTAATAATGATAAAAAAACTATAGTGTTATATCCGCCCCTAAATATAAAGTCATTTGAAAGTAATGTAAATAAATTAGAAGAAGTGTACAAAATAGGTTATGAGTTAGGAATTAATAATTTGGAATCAATTAAAGAATTATGTAAATAATATGAAAGGAATTAATTAGTGAAAAAATTACTTAATAATAACAAATATCTATATTTATTATTATTTTTTCCAATATCTATAATACTTATAGAAATAGCGAAACAGAACGAAGAACTAATTGAAATTTACTTTTCAAATTATTTTTATAATAGCTATTCAAAATTAATAGGTAATATGTTTGGTTATTTTCCATTTTCTGTAGGAGAATTACTTTTATATTTAACTATTTTAATAATAATAATTCAAACATTAATTCATTTATATATGGCAATTAAAAATAAATCTATCATCTATATTATAAAATTAATATTTAAAATTTTATCTATTAGTTCACTGGTTTACTTTCTATTTACAATCTCTTGTGGTTTAAATTACTACCGTACACCTATAAAGAATGATTATGAAAATTATGACTATTATTATAGCTCCAATCAATTAAAGGAACTATGTATTTATTTAATAAACGAAGCTGCTAAATATAGTGATAATGTTCAAAAAGAGTTAGAGGAGTTTAATTTTAATAAATATTCAGAAATAACACAAAATGATGTAATGATATATTTAAGCAAAAATAATATAAAATCAAAGGTAAATAGTGTCCCAAAAAAAATATTTCTTTCTGAATATTTATCATACACAAATATTACAGGAGTATTTTTCCCTTTTACTTTTGAAGCAAATATTAATAGTGATGTATATCCAATGAGTGCTTCCTTTACTATGTTACATGAACAAGTTCATCAAATTGGATATATGTTTGAAGATGAAGCAAATTTTCTTGCTTGGATGATTGGCAAAGATTCGACAAATGAATTAGTTCGTTATAGTGTCTATATGCAAGCATCAATTTATACAATGAATTCTTTATATAAAGTAGATAGTGAACTCTACAAAGAAGCATACTCATATTATAATGAGCAGCAAAAAGAAAACTTAGATTCTAATAATGAATATTGGGGAAAGTATGATGATAATGTAATCGAAAATACAGCAAATAATATTAATGATTATTACTTAAAATCAAATGGGCAAAATCAAGGAGTAATAAGTTATAGTGAAGTAACACGATTGTTATTAGCAGAATATTATAGATAATTAATCGACAACAGGAAGTAATAAACATATAATTAAAATATGGAGGAAATAAAATGAATAATATTAAGTTAGATAATGGGATAAGTATGCCTAGTGTCGGATTGGGTGTATGGCAAGCAGCTCAAGGTGAAGCTACATATAACGCTGTTAAATGGGCACTAGAAGCAGGATATCGTCATATTGATGCTGCAATGATTTATCAAAATGAAGAGAGTGTAGGTAAAGCAATTGCAGATTGTAATGTAAATAGAGAAGATATTTTTGTTACAACAAAATGTTGGAATGAAGATATAAGACAAAAAAGAGTAGTTGCTGCATTTGAAGAAAGTCTTGAGAGATTAGGGTTAGAATATATAGACTTATACTTAATACACTGGCCTGCAACTGGATTTGAGGATGCGTGGTTAGAATTTGAAAAATTATATAATGATAAAAGAGTTAAAGCAATAGGAGTATGTAATTGTAATATTCATCATTTCGAATCATTAATGAGTAAAGCAACGATTAAGCCGATGGTATGTCAAATGGAAATACATCCATATTTCAACAATGATGAATTAGTTAAATTTTATCAAGAAAAAAACATAGTAGTACAAGCTTATAGTCCATTAGGATCTACAGGTGCTAAGGTTATTAATGATCCAATTATTTTAGAACTAGCAAATAAATATAATAAAACAGGTGCTCAAATTGTGCTAAAATGGAATATTCAAAGAAATATAGTAGTATTACCAAAATCTGTAAATAAAGATCGTATTATTCAAAATTATCAATTAAATGACTTTGAAATCTCAAACGATGATATGGATTTAATAAATAAACTGAATAAAAATGAAAGAGTAGGAGCTGATCCAGACAACTTCGATTTTTAAAAAATAAATGAATCTCTAATTATAATTTAGGGATTCATTTTAATTTAATTTAATGTATAATTTAGTAAATTTATAGTTTATTTAATTAGTGATTTATGGTAAAATACTCATACTGGTAAAAATTACGTGTAATTAATCAGTTATTTTTTTGCCCAAAACGTAGTTACACAAATGCAGAATTGAGCACAAATATAATTATACTTAGTAAAATTGGAGATGAATATGTATATGAAGATGAACATTAAAAATATTTTAAAAATAGTTACAATTACTTTGTTAGTTTCGCTAAATTTAAATATTATAATAGAAGCACATAATGATAATGAAGTTAAAGAAAATGATATTGTAGAGATAGTCGTAAAAATTGAGGATGACTATATTAAGGATAATACTGCATACTTATCAGGTGATATCATTTATGATGATGATATCTTTTTATTGTCCTTAGAAAATGATATTGAAACATCAAGTAATATAAGTGAATTTAATCTAAATAATAATAGTTTTATCTTGTATATAGATTCAAGTATAAATAATGAATCATATTTAAAGTTTACTTTTATAGTACAAGAAGATGTTAAAGTGAATGTAGAAAGTATTAAGTTTGAAAATTTAGAATTATTATATAATGATGAATTAATTGAACTCAATGATTTGAATTATGAAATAGCAATTGTGGAGAATCAATCTTCTATAGAGTTAAATAATGACTCATTAACTTTAGAAGAAGACATTAATGTTGATACACTAAAAAATTATCAAATAGATATTATTTTCTTTGTAGCAATCTTTTTAATTATTTTGGGATTTATTGTTTTTGGTATCAGCTTAAAATCTAAAAACAAGAAAATGAAATTTGTAATTTCATTAGTATTAATAATTATTGGTATTATATTATTAATGACTAATAATACAAATTCTAAAAATTATGATATTAATGATGATGGCATAATTGATCAAAGTGATATTGAAGACTTAAAAGAGCAAATTTTATTAGAAGACAAAATTGAAATTGAATTTGATCAAAGTATATTTGGCGATGTCAATAATGATGGTGAAGTAAATTTAGAAGACTTAAGTGAATTAGAAGATGTAATTGAAAAAAATGATGACATAATTAGTGAAGAAGAAAAGATATTCCGAGCAACAATTGTAAATGAATTTAGTGTATTTGAACAAAATGAAGACGTGTGTTTTGAATTACATCTAGAAAATAATAAAGCATCAATTAAAGAAATTTATGTAAATGGAATTGCAAGAGCATTTTATTTTGATGCTAGTACAAATAATTATTTAATTAAATTAGATAAATTCGATGAACCAGGAGTAATAGATTTAACAATAGATAAGATTATTTTAGAAAATGGGGATATATTTGAAAATCAAGGAACATTACAAATAGATATATTAAAGAAAGAGGTAGAACTTAACTCACTTGATATTACATTTGATGAAATGACAATAAGTTCTGGAATTTCATTTGAAATAGAGAATATTGATAATATTGAATATATATTTTCTGTAGTAAATGTATATGAAGAAGAAGAATTAATACATACTCAAGATAAAGTAGAAAAAAATAACTTAGTGAATGTAGATGTAAAATACAATACTGAATATAAAGTAGAAATTATTCTAGAATATAATATTTCTAATACAAATAATTTAAAAAATGATGATATTAGTGGATCTTATAATCGTAGAGTTGTATATTCATATATTTATCGCATATTAGAAGATGGATATGGTGAGGTAGAGTTATCTACACCAGAAGAAGGATTTGATAATTTAGATAAGATTGTATTAAAAGATGTAAATGTTTTAAATTTAGAAAATGAAGAAACAGAAGTTCTTGAAGCAAATGAAGATTATATATTAGAAGTTGTTTTAAATGTAGTAGGAAAAGATAATCCAAAAGAGATAGAGATAAACGGAATTTATTATCCTGTAATATATGATGATTCAAAAGATATTTATAATGAATATAATAATTCATATGATAAATACTATTACGTTTTAATGGGTGGTTTTATTGAACAGGGAATAAATAGCATTGAAATAACAAGTGTTAAGCAAGAATCTTTATTAGAAAAAGATGTTGTCTTTAAAGATTCAGTGAAAGTAATAAAACAAAAACCTGCTATCGAAATTGTAAATCAAGAAATTAATGACAATATGTTAGAAATTAAACTAGAAACAATAGATAATTATGATGCAATTGAAGAAGTTAAAATATATATTTATGATGGAGATACAATTATTGACGAAATTATTGTAGATGAAACTTTAGAAGTAAGTATAAATACAGAAGGACTTATCGCCAAGGAGTATATATATAAAGTAGATGTTAGCTATAAAATTGATGATGACACTATTACAAGTGAAGTAATGCTAAAAGAAACATTTGATGTTGAACCACAAATTGAAGAATTAACTTTCTTTAGTAATAAAATTATCGTTGAAAAAAGTGATATATTAGATTTAACTTTTAACGTTGTGACAAATGTCGAGCAAAATATTAAAGGATTTGTAATTAATAATGTAATTATCGATGCAATAAAAAATGAAGATGGAAGTTATAGTGGTCAATTAGAACTGACAAATTTAAGTTCAGGAATTTTAGATCTAAGTTTATCTAAATTAATTTTTGAAGATAATTCTATTTTAGATACAAATAGTAATACTGCTATAGAAGTATTAAAAGATGACATAACAATTAGCGAAGTAATAATTAATGAAAATATTGATAAAAAAACAATAAATTTATCATTTGAATTATTTGATAATGATGATGCTTTTAGCACTGCTAACCTAATTGTAGAAGATGAAGATGGGAATGTTAGAACATTTGAAGTAAATAAAGGATTAAATAATGTTGAACTTAGTGTTGAAATAAATGAAATTTATAATGCTAAAATTAATGTTACATATCATCGTGAAATGGATGATATTAACCAAATTGATAAAAGCTTGTATACTCATGATTTAGGCATTATTATAAATTACGATTTTACTTTCACAGATGCAAAAATCCTAAATTCATTAAATGAACAAACAAATTATATAAATAAAAATGAAGATTATAAAATTGTTTTTACTAGTACAAATTTATCAACTTATAAACCGTCTATTATTACAATTAACGATATTGAATATGATGTTATTAAAGAGATTGGTGATAATATTTATTCTGTTACTTTTAATGCTGGTGATACTGTAGGTTTAGTTGAATATAATTTATCAAAAGTAACATTGGAGAACAATCATGAAGAAATTATTGATGTTGATCTTAAACTAGAAGTATTGAAGTCAAAGGCTATTGTTGAAACTTTTAAATATCAACGGTTAGAAAATTCAAATATATTTGTTGAATTTGAAGTTGATAATAATGAAGCAGTTATTAATTATCAAGTGAGTGTTAGTGATGAATTTGGAGAAATCTATTCAAATAATTTAATTGATAAAACGACTCCAAACTTCACTTTCACACCTACTGCTAGTGATAAATATTACATTACAATAAAAGCATTATATGATTTAGATAGTAACGAAATAGAGCTAGAAGCTAATGAAAGTGAAGAAATCATCCTAGAAAAAGAACTTAATTTATTTCAAACATTCATCGAAGTAAAAGATTTAAAAGAAATAAGTGTTTATTATCATGATGGTGAAAACACTATGTTACAAGAAGAAATTTTAGTTGATGAATTAAATGACACAAATTATTTTGTAAAAATTGTTGATGGTAATAATCAACAACGATATGCAGATATAATAGGACATAGTATAATAGATAACACATTATACTTAAAGCTTGATATTGATGATAGTATCACTCATAATGGATCAACAAAAGAAGATGGTACTTTAATACGTTATGGTACAATAATTGATAATAGAGTTAAAAATTTAAATTTTGAATTATTTATTAAAGAAATAAAAACCAATTTAAATGGAACAATTACACTTACTCAAGACATAGATGCTAGTGAATATGATTTGACTACAGATACTTATATAACAGAAAACTTTAGTGGTGTTATAGAAGGGAATGGTTTTACTATTTCAAATTTAACAAAACCATTATTTAATACTTTAGAAAATGCAACTATTAGTAATCTAGGTATTAAAAATTCTAATGTCACTGGAAAATCAATTATAAGTGCTAACGCACTACAAGTGGTTAATATTGAAAATGTACATGTATTAGATTCAGCTCTTGTTTCTGATAGTACTCATTCAGGTACTTTTGTCGGGGAAGGCAAAGCAGGTTCGAGCATCAATATTAGTAAATCATCGATAAGTAATACTAGCTTAGATGTTACAAGATTCTCTGGTGGCTTAATAGGGAGAAACTATGGATCTTTAGTTGTTGAAGACAGTTATTTTGAAGGTACACTTTTAACTGATTCCAATGCAAATGGTGGTGTTGCAGGTGAATTTAGTGGAAATGTAAGATTAGAAAATATATATGTAGACTTCAATTTAATAAGCACTTCTGGAAGTTTATTTAAAGGTGGAATAGCTGGTTATAGTTCAAAAAATAATGTTAATATTATAAATTCTATTTCATTAGCAAATGGAGAAGATGCTAATCAAGGGTTTAGATTTACAGGTAATGGAGCTATTACTATTAATAACTCTTATGCACTAAGTGATAGCAATTTAGCAGATAATAAAGAAGCTGGTTTAAGTTATATATCAAGAAATGAAATTAATAGGGACTTTATTGAAAATACTTTAAATTTTGATCCAGTTACTTGGGATTTAGACAATATGGATGAAAATGGACAAATGCCTACTTTGCAAGGTTTAAATACAACAATGCAAGTAAGTAAAGAAACAGATTTATATATTCCAAATTATGATGTAACTGCTTCTTTATCTAACTATAATATGAATTATGAAGTTGCATATCATAATATGAATGTATTAGCACCACAATTAAATATTGAATCAATGGTTAATAATGGTAATTTATTAAATGAATCACATATTTTAAATGAAGTTTTAATTGAAAATATATATCCTATAAATAGTGATAATAAGTTAGTTGTAGGTTTAAATGAAGATACTAAGAATACAATTTCTAAAATTAGAATTGTATTTGTTGATGGGACAATACAGGATTATAATTTAATCTATGAAGAACAATTAGATAATGTTCCATTATATCGAGTAGAAGGATTAAATATTTTGTATACTTATCCAAAATTGATTTTTAATAATAAACATGAAATCTTTAATACTGTGTTAGAAACGATTCATACTTATAACTACATGGAAGATATAAGTAGTGTTACAGATGAAGTTGAAACTAGAATTTATTCTGAATACTATGATGATTATTTCTACACGGAGATTGAAGAAAAATTATTAAATATTTTTGAAACAATGCCAAGTTATACTCTAGCTGGGAATAGTGATAAAATAGCTGATAAGATATTAGAAGATTTATTAAGTGGAGATAGATTAAAAGAAATCTTATATGCTGCAAATTATTATGATCGTTTCTACCATTTTGATATAGGCGTATCAGATGATTTTGTTGATGTATTATTCTATGAAAGTGATATTTATTCACCTAATGAATATTCATCAGCTTCATTAATCAATGATGTTTTAAATCAATCAGTGGAGCTTAGAAAATCACAAAATTCTAATAATTTTTATGCAACAGTTCTAAGTCCAATATATGATTTAACATTATCAGAAATGTTGGCAGAAAACATTCGAATCTTAGCATTAAATGATAACCCTAGTGATTGGTTTAGTGAAGAGTTTACTGGGATTTTAGAAGAACCTGCACCATATAGTGAATTATTAAGTGATGTTAAATATAGAGCATGGGAACATTTGGAACATAGAAATCAAATGTTATTACCAATTTTAAGTATGCCTGGTGATTCTCAAGATGATTTATATATAATTTCTTCACCAACAATGCTTTCAATTGGAAGTTTAAATAGATATAAAAATTATGTTAATGATGGAAAAGATGGTGTTTTACCAATGATTGAAAAATATGCGATGATGATACTGAATTTTTATGAAACTTCAGCAACTTATCAACCTAATTCATTTTATTGGCTAGATAAATTAACACACTTTCAATATGATACAAGACTTAACTTCCCAGAAGGTGCACCAACACCAGGTGATGTTTCAGTTAAAGAAACACAAGATCCAGTATTGAAATGGTTGTATGAAACAATTAATTTAGAACAAATTGCTTATGGCCATGCTGCTTATTCAAATCAAACTGATGTTTTTTGGGATTCGTATGAAATGTTAGGTGGAGAGTACTTATATGCTTTATGGACTCATGAAACAACACATACTCAAGATTATACTTACTTTTATGATGGAAAATTGCGTCGTAATGGTACAGGTCCTGAAAATCATGCTGAATTAAATATTGCACAAAATTTAAATGATGGACATATGATGCCAAATCTTCGTTATGATCTACCGACAACTTCAAACATAACAACAAATTTAAAGCTAAGTCGTGTATATGGTGATGAAAATATTACATCATTCTATGAAGGAATGATTGATAGTATGTATTTGTTAGATTACTTAACAGCCCAAGCGTTTTTCAAATTGAGTTATGAGGAACAAGCAAAACTTGTAACTCAAGTAAGTTATGTAAATAAATATGGAGAAGAAGAACGAGTTGAAGATGTAGCTAATGAAAACTTTAATCGTACTGTATTTGAAAGTCTAACTGCTACTGATTTAGAAGCAATGAATCTTCAAACAATGCAAGATCTATGGGATAATCGCCTTGTGTTTAGAGATGCAGGAAGTTCACATACAAATGTTTATAGTACAAGTACAACGTATGAGATACTTTGGTATCATCCACATAATGACTATAAAGCTGCTGATGGAAACACTTTTAAGAAAACAAGCTATGAAATGTTAGCATTAGGTGGTATTGAAGGTAGAATTACATACTCAAGTGGTGCTGTACAAAATGATTTAGAAGCAATAAGAACAATAACTGGTATCGCAGATTATACTTGGGAACAATATAAAATGGACCAATGGGCAAATGTTGAAGAAAATCTTGCTAATTTAGATTATTTTAATTATGAACAAGTTATAGAAATGTATTATGATGCATTAAAGTCTGATGCAGCTAATAATGATAGAACCAATACAAATAATTTAAGAAGAGTTTTATATAACGCAATAAAACATAGTAGTGAAGATTTTGATAAAGGATCTAATGCATATCATATGGAGTATCAAACACAAATTACTACTGCTCAAGAATTAATAGATGCAGTAAATAATAGTGAATGGGGTTCATATATTTTAATGAATGATCTTGACTTTAGTGATGTGGCAGTAAATGCAGAAACAAACTCATATGTTAGTAATACGTTTGTTGGTATATTAAATGGTAATGGTTTTAGTATTACAGGATTGGATAAAGCGTTATTTAATGAGACAACTTATGGTCAATTTAAAAATATTATGTTAAATGATATCGAATACACTGAGGGAGATGTAGCTTTATTAGCTAATTCAGCTAATGGAACTTTAATTGAAGATATTTATATTAATAATATTGATGCTAATATTCCATTGTTTGCGTCAAAAACAGGGTTAAATTATGAAATAAATGAACCTGTTTACACAATTAAAACTAATGTTATATATACACTAGAGGATTTATTAGCAATAGAAACTAGTACAAATAGTAATGCTAAAATAGCTAAGTATGTACTAGGTTATGATATTGATGTAAGCAGTATTGAACATAGCAATCCAATAATTAGTGGTGACTTTGCAGGAACATTTGATGGAAATAACTTTAGTATTACTGGGTTAAAACAACCATTGTTTGAAAATTTAAAGGGTGAAGTCATTAACTTAAATTTAACTGGAACCTATGATGGTGCATTAAGTGAAGGTGCTATAGCCACATTAGAAGATTTAATAAGAACAGAAAATGAAACCTTAATAGTAGAACCAACGATTGAGCCAACAGTTGAGCCAACAGTAGAACCAACGATTGATCCAACAGTAGAACCAACGATTGAGCCAACAGTAGAACCAACGATTGATCCAACAGTAGAATCAACGATTGAGCCAACAATAGAACCAACGATTGATCCAACAGTAGAATCAACGATTGAGCCAACAATAGAACCAACGATTGAGCCAACAATAGAACAAACAATAGAACCAACAGTTGAGCCAACGATTGAGCCAACAATAGAACCAACAGTTGAGCCTACAAATATTACTACGAGCACAATAGAATCGATTGAAGAACACGTAATTGCATCAATATTTATACAAAATCACAATATTGTTGAAAATGCTAAAGAGTTAAGTTCTTTAGAAAATATTAGTGAAGAAAATGTAAGTTCAGTAAATGGTGATATATCCATAATTGAAACAGGTGGAAATAATCCAATAGTACAAAATACTAAAATGTTTGGTATGTTGGCAAAAAGTTCTGATGGGGCAGTAATAAAAAATATAAATTTAAGCAACTTTTATATTACAAGCAAAGTAGATCAAACAGGAGCCTTAATAGGCTATGCGAATAATACACTTATTGAGAATATTACAATGGATAATATTAAGATTACATCTAATAATGAAGTAGGTGGTTTAATTGGACAAAGCAAAAACACAACAATTAAATATATTCAAGTGACAAACCTTGATATGAGAGTTAATAATTTCTATGGTGGTGGTATTGTAGGACGTATGATTACATCAAATCTAGAAAATGCTTACGTTAGTGGAGATATTGAAACAACAAAAACTCATAGTGGTGGTGTTGTTGGTTCTATAAGAGAAAATTCAACGATGCATTATGTGGTTGGAAACATGATAATAACAAAACCAGAAGAAAAAGATTCAAGAAATTCTAATGGTGGGTTAATAGGTGCAGTTGAATCAGGTAATGCAATAATAACAAATTCAATTAATAAAGCAGAGGTAGGAGATGGAATCTATAGATTTATATCAATAGAAAACAATGGCCAAGATAAAGTTGTTAATGGTTATGAACTAGATAGTTCAATTGGTATAGAGTCAGCTTCATCTAATATAACAAAGATAAATTTAAATGATTTAACAATTGATTTTTATCGTAATGATTTAAAATTAGATGAAAACATATGGGATTTAACTACAGTAGATACTTTAGGATATCCGACAATTAAATAAATTAGTCACTCCTTATAATGTGATATGATACCCAATAGGTAGACATTCAAAAATAATTAAACTAGAAATGA
>CAYJNO010000043.1:0-12044 GCA_964371715.1 uncultured Erysipelotrichaceae bacterium
AGATAACTCGTCGCCAGGTATTTAGAACCCTTAGGGGTTCTTTTTTTTATGTAATTATTCAATCTAATATGATATAATATTAAGGTTAAGGAGGCTTTTTATGGATTACAATTTAAACTTAATCATTCAAGGAATAATGTCAATTTCAAGAATGTTATTTGATATTTTAATAGTATGGTTTGTATTATACTATGCAATAAAAATCATAAGAAATAATTCAAGAACTGTTCAAATATTTAAAGGTGTAGTAGTAGTTCTTCTAGTAGAAACGGTTTCTAAAGTTTTTGGATTAACAGCGGTTCAATTTATTGCATCAATGTTTGTAAATTGGGGATTTTTGGTTATAGTAATAATCTTTCAACCTGAAATAAGAAATATATTAGAAAAATTAGGGAAATCTAATGTTTTTTCTTCTACATCTACTTTATCTGGCAATGAAAAAGAAAGATTAATAACTGAACTAAGTAAAGCTTGTATTAAACTTTCTAGTGATAATACAGGTGCAATAATATCAATTGAACAGGGACAATCACTTCTTGATTATATAAAAACAGGAGTTGAGCTTAATTCAACTGTTACATCAGAATTACTTATTTCATTATTTGTAACTTCAACACCATTACATGATGGAGCAGTAATATTAAAAGGTGATAAAATTGCATGTGCTAGTGCTTATTTCCCGCCTACTAATTTAAAATTATCATCTAAATATGGAGCAAGACACAGAGCTGCAATCGGTATATCAGAAATTTCAGATTGTATTACATTGGTTGTATCTGAAGAAACTGGGGATATAAGTATTGCACAAAATGGAAATTTACAGTTAATTAATAAAGATGATCTTGAAATCACATTATCTAGACTTTTATATAATTCTGAAACTGAAGTAAAATCAAAAAAACATCAAGATAACAATATTTATGTTCTAAAAAAACCTTTAATTGAAGTAGAGGTAAGTGGTGACAATGAAAAAGTTAAAGTCTATGAAAAAAAACTTGATAAAACTTCTGAAAATGTGTCAAGTGAAGATGAAGTTGTATTAATAACACCTGTAAAAAAAGAAAATAAATCGAAAATAAAAGAAAAGAAGTCGTTATTCAATTTTAACTCAAAAAGGAAAAAGGTAGTCACTGAAAAAATAGATGACGATAGAAAAGATGAAATTATAGATGTTATAGAAAAAGATATAGATTATGATCACAGTAGTGATGATGACATTATTATGGATTCACTTGCGACTGACTCTGATTTTGAATCAATTATCAGTTCTTTAGAAACTGAAGAAAACTTGGATAATTCTACAAGTTATTCAAGCGATGATAAAAAGGAGGTTAAGTAGTATGAAAACTAACAATAAAAGTATAAAAGATAACAAGGAAAAATTGGAAATTGCTAATCAAATTGCCAAGCAATCAAAAAAAGTTTCTAAAAGTTATGAAAGTATCGAAGCAGGACTGTTAAAAGGTTTTAGAGTTCTTAGCTCTTATATAGATAAATGGTTATTTGATACTAAACATTTAGCTGTTGTATCACTGTTAATCTCCATTTTGATTTATACTTCAATTAATTTTGATTCGCAAACATCAATATTATCTCCACAATTAAATAGCGAAAATACAATTACAAATGTTGAAGTGTTTGCAGAGTATAATTCAGAAGTATTTGAATTAGTAGGTTTGCCTGAAGAAGTTGATGTTAGACTAATTGGTACTGCATCAGATGTATTATCGGCATCAAATAGAGACGGTATTGTAATTGCTGACTTGAGTGGTTACACAGAAGGCACTCATGTAATCAAATTAGTTCCTGAAGGGTATGGAACAAGTGTTGAAGCACTATCAAGTTTACAAGAAGTTACTGTAACATTGAAGAAGAAAACCACACAATCATTTAAGGTAGAGTATGATTTTATTAATCTTGATAAAATTGATAGTAAATATGTATTAGGAACACCAAAACTAGAAATGGATAATGTTATTGTTAGAGGTTCATCTGACACACTTGCAAGTATAGCATTTATAAAAGCTCTTATTGATGTTGAAGGTAAAATAGACGATTTTACAATTGAAGCACCACTAATTGCTTATGATTCTAAGGGGATGCCTATTAATGTTGATATTGTTCCATCATCTATTTCAGTTTCTGTGGACATCAATACACCAAGTATTACTGTTCCTATTGTTTTACAAACGAGTGGAAGTTTGCCAGATGGTTTAGCTATTGATGATGTTACTATGGACCATACTACAATACAAATATTTGCCCCAGAGGATGTTTTATCAACTATAACATATATTCCTGTACAATTAGATTTATCAACAATTCAAAACGATACAGAAGTATTTGTTCCAGTAGTATTACCTAGTAATGTTAGTTCATCAGTTTCAAGAGTTAATTTAGATATTACACTTGGCGATGAAGTAACAAGAGTTATTGAAAATGTACCAATAAGTTATAGAAATAATATTCAAAATATAAATAATTTAGTAACTTCAATTTCAAATGTTGATGTTGAAATTATTGGAACTGAGACAAATGTAAATAGTATAACACTAGAAGATATTGAGGTATATTTTGATATGAGTAATATAACAGTAGGTATCGAAAATGAGTTACCATTGATTGTTGAGAGTAATAACGAACAATCATATATTAAGTTGATACCAGAGTTTAATACAATTACATTAGAAATTAATGAGGAAACAGAAGGAGAGTAAAATGGGGAAATATTTTGGAACAGATGGAATCAGAGGAGAGATTAATAAAAATTTAACTGCTAATATGGCATTTAAAGTAGGAGAATACATTGGGTATTATTGTAAAAAAAATAATATTGTACCTAATATAGTTATTGGAAAAGATACTAGACAATCTAGTTCAATGCTTGAGTCTGCAATTGCAGCTGGTGCAAGTTCAACAGGTGTAAATAGTTTCTTAATAGGCTATTGCCCAACACCATGTGTTTCATTTAATGTTAATAAAAATAACTTTAGTTTCGGAATTATGATATCAGCAAGTCATAATCCATATCATGATAATGGAATTAAAATATTTAATTCAAAAGGATATAAACTAGAAGAGATTATAGAAAATGAAATAGAAAACTACATAGACGGAAAAATAGACATTGAATACGCTAGAAATGACGCTATAGGTTGTATAGAAACTTATCAAGAAGGTATGAAATCATATTTGGATAATTTAGTTGATATGTTTAAAATTGATTTAACAGGATTTAGAGTTTTGGTTGATTGTTCAAATGGTAGTGCAAGCATGAGTGCAGAATATGTATTGAAGAAATTAAATGCAACTTGTACTATCATATGTGATCAACCTGATGGCCTAAATATCAACAAAGATTGTGGGTCTACACATATTGAAAAATTAGAAAAAAATATGATTGTTGGTGAGTATGATTTAGGACTTTCATTCGATGGGGATGCTGATAGATTAATAGCTGTTACACCTAGCGGAAGAATAATTGATGGAGATCATATATTATATATCTTAGGGAAATATATGTTAGAAAAAAATCAGTTAAATAAAAATGTAATTGTAACTACGGTTATGGCAAACATAGGATTATTAAAAGCGTTAGACGAATCAAATGTGAAATATATTCAAACACCAGTTGGTGATAAATATGTTTTTGAACAGTTAAATAATAATGATTATTCACTTGGAGGTGAACAATCTGGACATATTATTTTACCAGAATACTCAGTATCTGGAGATGGTTTATTGACTGCTCTAAAGTTAATTGAAGTTATAATAAAATCAAAAATAAATATTAATGATTTAGTAAAAGATTTAACAATTTATCCACAAGTTCTAAAAAATATAAGAGTTTTAGATAAAGAAAAATCAATGAATGATAGAGAAATGTTAGCATTAGTAAATAAAATATCTAAAGAATTAGGTAATAATGGTCAAATTTTAGTACGCTGTAGTGGTACTGAGCCATTAGTTAGAGTAATGGTAGAAGCGTCATCATCAGAGTTATGTGAAAAATACGCTAATAGTGTGATTGAAATTATTAAGAGTAATAACAAATAAGATAATTATTTATAATTATCTTATTTTTAGGAGTGATAATGAAAGAAAAGATAAAAAAATTAAGAGAATTAATTGAAAAATATAATTATGAATATCATGTTGAAGATAATCCTTCAATTAGTGATATTGAATTTGATAGATTATTTAATGAACTAATAAATCTAGAAAATGAATACCCAGAATATTATGATGAAAATTCGCCAACACAAAGAGTAGGCGGTATTGTTATTGATGACTTTAAAAAAATTAAGCATCAAAAACCAATGTTATCATTAGGAAATGTATTTAGTAAAGAAGAGTTAAAGTTATGGTCGAGTAAAATAGAAGTAATTGATCCTAATGTAGAATACTGTGTTGAACTAAAAATAGATGGATTAGCCATGTCATTAGTTTACAATGAAGGAACACTAAACTATGCTGTAACAAGAGGCGATGGAGAAACAGGCGAAGATGTAACAAATAATATAAAAACAATAAAATCAGTTCCTCTTAAAATAAATAATAAAAATGATGTCGAAATACGTGGTGAAGTGTTTATGCCCAAAAAAAGCTTTGAAAGAATAAATAGAGAAAGAGAGAAACTTAGTGAACCTTTATTTGCTAATCCACGTAATGCTGCAGCAGGTAGCATAAGGCAATTAGATTCAAAAGTAGTATCAAAAAGAGGATTAGATATGTTTTCTTATCATCTAGTTGATGCATTATCTCTTGGAATAGATAATCACTATGATTCATTCAAATGGTTAAAAGATCAAGGATTTAAAATAAATAATGAATATAAGTTGTTTAAATCAATTGATGATGTTTATAATTATATTAAGTATATTGAAGATAATAGGGATAAATTAGAATATGAAATAGATGGAATGGTAATAAAAGTAAATAGTTATAATCTACAGGAGAAATTAGGATTTACATCAAGAATACCAAAATGGGCAACAGCATATAAATTCAAAGCTCAAGAAATTGAAACATTATTAGAAGACATATTTATAACAATAGGAAGAACTGGAAAAGCGACACCAAATGCAAAATTAAAATCTGTAATATTAGCAGGATCAAAAGTATCTTTTGCTTCATTACATAATGAAGACATGATTAAAGAAAAAGATATTAGAATTAATGATATAGTTACAGTTAGAAAAGCAGGAGATATAATACCTGAAGTTGTAAAAAGCAACATATCACTAAGAAAAAAAGAGTCAGTTCCTTATCTATTTCCTGAGGAATGTCCAGAATGTAACCATAAGTTAATTAGATATGAAAATGAAGCTGCTCATTACTGTATTAATAGTAATTGTAAAGCTAAAATAATTGAATCAATTGCATATTATGCAAGTAGAGATTGTATGAATATTGAAGGTATGGGTGCTCGTAACGTAGAAATTTTATATCATAATAAAATTATAAATAGTATTGTTGATTTGTATTTGCTACATGAAAAGAAAAATGAAATATTAACTATAGAAGGTTTTGGCGAAAAATCATTTGAAAAACTGATAGAATCAATTGAAAAGAGTAAAAGTAATAGTGTAGAAAAATTAATTTGTGCACTAGGAATAAGACAAATTGGTGAAAAAGCATCAAAAGTATTAGCAAAAGAATATAGAAGTTTAAATAATATTATGAATGCAAGTACAGATGAACTAATAAATATAAAAGATATGGGTAAAATATCAGCTAAATCATTATTTGATTACTTCAATGATGAAGCTAACAAAGATATTATCAATAAATTAATTGAATTTGGAGTAAATATAGATTATATACAAACAGAAGAAAAACAATCAATATTTACTAATAAAACAGTTGTTTTAACAGGTACATTAGAAAATATAGATCGAAAGGAAGCCATAAAAATTCTTGAGGTAAATGGAGCAAAAATTTCAAGTAGTGTTTCAAAAAATACAAATTATTTAATTTGTGGTTCAAATGCAGGTTCAAAGCTTATTAAAGCACAAGACCTAAATATTCCTATTATAACAGAAGATGAATTTTTAAGTGAAATTAAGTAAAAGGAGAAAATATGAAAATTGATGAATTGAATATATTAGCAAATCAATTAATGTTTAAAGTGAAAGAGGATGAAGTTGAGAATTTAGAGAATGATTTTAATACATTTTTAAAACAAGTAAAATTATTAGAAAAAATCAATACAGATGATACTATAGAAATGGTAAGACCATTTGATGAAGAAACAAATTATCTAAGAGATGATGAAGTTAAGAATGTAATCTCCATCGAAGATGTTTTATTAAATGCACCTAAAAGAGAAAATGAATACTTTTCAGTGCCTAAGGTGATAAAATAATGGATATGAATTTATATAATAAAATAATGAAGGCTCAAAGTGATACAAATTGCTTTGTTACTATAATTGAAAATGAAAAAATAGGGAAAAGTGAATCCAATATTTATTATGCAGCAAAGGATAATGTTAATACTAAGGGTGTGAAAACAACTGCTTCTAGTAAAATTTTAGAAAACTATATTCCAGTTTATGATGCAACTATTATAACGAAATTAAACAGTTCAGGTGCTGTCTTAGTAGGAAAAACTAGTATGGATGAGCTTGGAATGGGTGGAACTAATTTATCTGCAGCAACAGGTCCAGTTTTAAATCCATGGGACACAACAAGAATATCAGGAGGATCAAGTGGAGGTAGTGCTGCTTTAGTAGCAACAGGTGCGGTTGATTTAGCTATTGGAACAGATACAGGAGACTCAATTAGAAAACCAGCCGCTTTTTGTGGTGTTGTAGGTATTAAACCAACATACGGTAGAATATCAAGATATGGAATTATCCCATATGCTTCTAGTTTAGATCATGTAGGGTTTTTCACAAATAATATAAATAATGCTGCTAAATTTTTAAGTATTTTATCAGGAAGAGATGAATTAGATATGACTTCAAGTTTTGAAACTGTAGCTAATTTTGAAAATAATTTAAATTCGAATTTAAAAGGAAAAAAAATTGCTGTATTAAAAAATGTTTATGATTTAATAAAAGACAATACAATTAAATCATCTTTTGATAATATAATAAAAGAGTTTGAATCAAAAGGTGTAAAAGTTGAAATGATAAGTTTAAATGAAGATTTATTAAAAGTTGTCTATCCTACATATATGATCATTGCAAATTGTGAAGCAAGTGCTAACCATTCAAACTTAGATTCTATTAGGTTTGGAGTCCAAAAAGATGGGGATGATACGACAGAAATTATGATTAATTCAAGAACTGAAGGATTAAGCTATAATATTAGAAAAAGATTTATTTTTGGATCATATGGATTACATGAAAGCAATCAATCGTACATATTCAAAAAAGCACAGAAAATTAGAAGATTAATTGTAAATGAGTATAATGATAAGTTTAAAGAATTTGATGCAGTATTATCACTTGCTAATTTAGATGAAGCACCAAAAATAGATAATGTTAGTATCTATGATGAAATGAGTAATGAATATTTAATAGGTGAAAATCACTTAGTTCTATCAAATTTTAATGGATACCCAAGTATTACATTGCCATTGTGCTTTAAAAATAATATGCCTATTGGAATTAATGTAACTTCAAAGCATTTTGAAGAACAAACAATGCTAAATATTGCACTTGCAATTGAGGAAATCACTAACTTAAAAAATTTAGTTGCAAAGGAGAGCAAGTAATATGAATTATGATGTTACAATTGGAATTGAAATACACTTAGAATTAAAAACAAAAACAAAAATGTTTTCAAGTGCTCCATGTACATTTGCAAATACAGCAAATAGTGCATGTACGGTAGTTGATATTGCTCATCCTGGAACTTTACCAGTGGTAAATAAAGAAGCAGTGAAAAAAGCTATTCAAGCATGCTTAGCATTAAATTTAGAAATAGATAATGTTATTAAGTTTGATAGAAAAAATTATTATTATAGTGATCTTCCTAAAGGGTACCAAATTACTCAACAATTTTATCCAATAGGAAAAAATGGATATATGATTTTTGATGTTGATGGTGAAGAAAAACAAGTTGGTATTGAAAGAATCCATATGGAAGAAGATACTGCGAAACAATATCATTTAGAAAATGAAACTTTAATCGACTTTAATCGAGCTGGGACACCTTTAATTGAAATAGTATCTAAACCTGATATGACTTGTGCAAAGGAAGCAAGATTATACTTAGAAAATCTAAGAAGAATTCTGCTATTTATCGATGTAAGTGATGCTAAAATGGAAGAAGGTTCAATGAGATGTGATGTTAATATATCGTTGAAGCCAAAAGGAAGTAAAAGACTAGGAACAAAAGTTGAAATCAAAAATTTAAATTCTACAGCAAATGTTGAAAAAGCAATTGAATATGAAATTATAAGACAAAGTGAATTATTAAGTAATAATGAAGAAATTACTCAATCAACTAGAAGATATGATGAAGGATCGAAGACAACTATCTTAATGAGAAAAAAAGAAGGCACAGTTGATTATAAATTTTTTCCTGAACCAAATATACCTCCAATAAAAATTGATGATATATGGTTGAAAAATATTATTGATACATTACCAAAACTTCCAAAACAAGTAGCATCAGAGTATAAAATAAAATATGAAATGACAAATAAGGAAATTGAATATTTATTAGACAATCAAAATGTAGCAAAATACTTCGAACAAGTAGCAATGTTAGGAAGAAATTACAAAGTTTACTTTAATTTTATAACATCAGAATTAATGAGTTTATTAAATAAATCAAACCAGAGTTTTACTGAAACAAAAATTACACCAACAAATTTATTTGAACTATTAGAGTTTATTGATAATAAAGTAATTTCTAATAAGCAAGCTAAAGAAGTATTAGAGGTAATGCTTGATGGAACTAAAGCTAATACTATAATTGAAGAAAAAGGATTAAAGCAAAATAGTGATGATAATGAGATAAGAAAATTAGTAATTCAGGCTATTGAAACAAATCCAACATCAGTTAATGATTATCATAATGGAAAAGATAGAGCTTTAGGATTTATTGTAGGTCAAGTTATGAAATTATCAAAAGGTCAAGCAAACCCAGGAATGACTAGTGAAATAGTTAAGGATGAATTTATTAAAAGAAAAGAGGATTAGATGGAAAATATTATTATTGCGTTTATATTTACTACTATTGCTGGGCTTGCCACTTTTATTGGTGGATTGAGTGTAATATTTGTAAAAAAACAAAATACTAAATTTTTATCATTTGCTCTTGGATTATCTGCAGGTGTAATGTTGTATGTTTCGATGATTGAAATATTCTATAAAGCATTAGATTCATTATCATTAATGTATGATGATAAAACAGCAATGGCTTACACTGTAATAGCATTCTTTAGTGGAATGCTAATTATCGCAATTATAGATAACCTTATTCCAAGTGATATAAATCCACATCATATGCATGACAGTAATACAAATTCAAAAAACAGTAAATTATTGAAGATGGGATTGTTTACAGCCCTAGCAATCTCAATTCATAATTTCCCTGAAGGAATTGCAACGTTTATTGTAACACTGCAAGATCCAACACTTGCAGTATCAATTGTATTTGCAATTGCAATACATAATATACCTGAAGGAATTGCTGTTGCACTTCCAATTTATCAAGCAACAGGAAATCGTAAAAAAGCACTATGGTATACATTTTTATCTGGGCTTAGTGAGCCAATAGGTGCACTACTTGCATTTTTTGTGTTAATGCCTTTTTTAAATGATTTTATATTTGGTATTTTATTTGCTTCTGTCGCAGGTATAATGGTTTACATTGCATTAGATGAGTTATTACCTGCAGCAGAGGAGTATGGTCATCACCACCACACTATTATAGGAGTTGTTACTGGTATGATGATTATGGCTATCAGTTTAATCCTATTTTTATAAATTAACTTTAAAAATTTAATAAAAATTGGTAAAATATAAAAGTTAGGAGAATTTTATGTCTAAAAAAGTAGAAGAAAATAAAAATATAGATAAAGAAAAAAATAAAAAATCAATAAAAGGAATGCCTAAAAAGAAAATGAGTCCTGCAAAAATATTTTTAATTGTTGGTATATGTCTAATTACTATACCGCTATTAATATTGGGATACTTATTAATAAGTGCTTCTTTAACAGAAGGTCCAATTTTAGCAGATAGATTTGAAAATGATTTAAACCCAGCAATTACTAGTAATGATATTACTGAAGTACAAGATACAGTTTCTAAATTATCTAATGTAGAATCAGTAGAAGTGAATCTACAGACAGCAACATTTAAAGTAAACGTTGATGTAAAAGATTCATTATCGACAGAAGAAATAGGTGATATAGCTGTTGTAGTATATGAAGAAGTTATTAAATTATTACCAATAAATACATACTTTAAAGCAACTGATACAAAAAAAATGTATGATTTAGAAATAAATATATATAATTCATTAGAGAAAAAGGAAGATGATGATTTTATATTTTATGTATTAAATCAATCATCAAATATGGACGTATCAAATATCCAGCTAGTATCAGATCCTTTAAATCCTGAATTAGCTGAAGCTTTAGTTAAAAATGTGCAAGATAGACTAAACCCAACATCAACTCCAGAAAGTAACTTAAATGTTGGTGGACCTGATGTTGAAGAAACACCAATTGCTGAAGAAGGAGTAGAATAACTTTGGTTTATACCAAAGTTTTTTAAATTATGAAGAAGAATGAAATAATTAGAGTTAAATGTAATCATTTAACTGCAGATGGTTATGGCAAATGTAATATTGATGATTATATAATATTTGTAAAAGGATTATTAGTTAATGAAATAGCAGAAATAATTATTCTTAAAATAAAAAATAATATTGTTTTTGGGAAGATAAAGAATATTATTGTTAAAAGTCCCGCAAGAAATGAAGAAATATGTTCAGTATATGGTAAATGTGGTGGATGTAATTTGCAACATTTGAAGTATGATGAACAATTAAAATTAAAATCAAGAAAAGTAAAAGATTTACTAAAGCAAATTGCAAATATAGAATTAGATGTAGAAAAGACAATTGAATCGCCACAAAATACACAATATAGAAATAAAGTTCAAATTCCATGTAAGCAAAATAGAAATTTTGAAATGGGATTTTATAGATTAAATTCAAATGATATAGTTTCTTTTGAGAATTGTATTGTACAAACTACAATTTCAAATAAACTTTATCATTACTTAAAGAAAGAAATAGCAGATTTTGGTTTAGAAAATACATTTAAACATGTTCTTATAAAACATGCAATAAATAGTGATGAATTAATGATTGTATTTGTTAGTAAAACAGATGTAAGAAAAAACATAGCAGATTTTATAAATAGAATAATAAATGACTTTAAAATTGATTCTATAATTTTAAATGTGAATTCTTTAAATAATAATGTTATACTTGGTAGACAAGATTATCTTATTTATGGAAAAGATAAAATTCAAGATATATTAGGTGATTATAAATTTAATATTTCAGCTAAATCATTTTATCAAATAAACCCATATCAAACAGTAAATCTATACAATGAAATAATAAACATTGCTGAATTAAATAAAAATGATGTAGTTGTTGATTTATATTCAGGTGTTGGTACAATATCGACATGGATAGCAAAATATGTTAATAGAGTTATTGCAGTAGAGATTGTTAAAGAAGCAGTAGAAGATGCAAAAGAAAATGCAATTAACAATAATATAAGTAATATAGAATTTATAAATGAGGACGCATCAATAGCTGTAAAAAACATACACGAAAATTATAGTAATATTACAAGTGTTATTGTTGATCCACCTCGTAAAGGACTAACAAAAGATGGAATTGAAACTATAGTTAATATCAATCCTAAAACAATAGTATATGTTTCTTGTAATCCAGCAACAATGGCTAGAGATATAAAAATTTTTGATGAATATAATTTTAAACTTGATAAGCTAAAGGTTTTTGATATGTTCCCACACACAGATCATGTTGAAACAGTAG
>CAYJNO010000044.1:0-11816 GCA_964371715.1 uncultured Erysipelotrichaceae bacterium
GCTCCATCTATGTAGCTATAATCAATATTTTCTAATTTTAATAATGTTGACATAACCTCTCCTTTACTCTGTATTTGTTAATATACGTTTTGGATTAAATCTCATTATCATAAGTGATGGTATAATAATAGAAATAAATATAACAATTAATCCAGCAATATAAATTTGTCCAATAATAGTTAAACTAATTGATACATCATATCCTGCTAACATATCATCAATTGTAATTTCTGTAAAATAATTTACATTTCCATAATAATAAAAATTATATTCTTCTTCTTGTTCTCCTAAGTTATCACTTGTAGATACTGTATATTCTAATAATGATGCACCAATATTATTGGCAATTAATGAACCACTAACAACTGATAATGTAAACCCTAATAAAGCAATCAGTGTTAGTTCTACAAAAAATTGGGCAATTATTTTAATTTTAGTTGCTCCAAGTGAAAGTAATACACCAATTTCATATTCTCTTGTTTTAAGTGTAATTGCCGTGATTAATGTAATTATAATTACTGCGTTAAATAACACTAAATATACAATAAATGTTGCATATAAACTAATTGTATCTAGAGGTCTAGATAAACGCTTAAACTCATCATTATTTGCATCAAAGAAAAGAAACTCATTTGTGTTTTCTGATTGATACTCTTCATAAAAATCTTCAACATCTAATGGATCATTTAATAAAATTATCATTTTTGTCGCTATTGAATAATCCTCTAACACAGGCATTTCAAAACCTATTTCTTCAGCTTGTTCTGGATTACTTTCTAAAAAACTTTCATAATAATTCAAACTAGATAAATAATTCATATAGTTAATTGTACTACTTGGAACTAAAACTATATTTTCTGGTGACTCATACGCCCCCATCCAATCAAAATTCTCAGCACTTGGATCTACTTCATTAGTATTATCATAAATACCAATTATCTCATACTCCATTAAAGCATTTTCTGCATATCCTACGCTATAAAATGGATGAGTTCCTGCAAGTGCACTTTCTAGTTCACTTGGACTTAATATACTAAGTTCTATAGTATCCCCAATAGTTAGATTATTTTGTTCCGCCATTTTATCCGTTATTAATGCAACAAACACATTATTATCAATTTCTTCTTGTGTATAAAATCTACCTTCAACTATATTAAATGTATCATCCTCAATTTCTATCATACTTGGAAGAAAATTACCTTGTAGTAGGATGTTTGGTTCATGATACTCCATTTCAATTTGATTTCCAGAATTGTCATATGTAACATAGCTTCCTCCAGAGTTTTTATTTTCTTCATTACCTACTAATACATGATCAAAATTAACTGAGTGAACTATATTACTACTTAAAACATTAGCAACTTTAACTCGAGGATCCTCTAATATATGCTTTACATCACTTAACGAAAATTGAAGTTTATTATTTTCAAAAAATTCATTTCTTTCGTCTTCATCTTCAATTGCATCTACTGCTTCAAAATATGCTTCATAATCTGTTTCATATGTTATAATCGCATTCATACTTTGTCTTGTAATTACTTTTGCATGTTCACTTGCCTCACTTATTCCAAGTCCAATAATTACAAAGTTACCAATTACAAAAAAAGTAAGAAGTATTAATAAACTTTTTGATAACTTTCTTGTAACATTTCTAAATGCTCTATTGATAAAATTCATACTCAAGCCCCCTTTTATATTAATCGATATTATATTTATTAATTTAATTGTATAAAAAATAATATAAATAGTAAACTAATATACATTTAACTAAAGGATGAATAATCAAGTAATAATAAATAATAATCAAATATTTGTATATAAAAAAACCAAGCACTTATCATTCTACTTGGTCTTACATAATATTTTATTTATTTATCATGTCTACTTGATAGATATCGGTTCATTAATTTTGTTTTTACTTATTATTTATGATACTTTTATATGCCTCATATCCACCGATTAAATTATATGCATCAATATTATTATCTTGTAAGTATTTTACAATAATTTTACTAGAAATTCCAATGTAGCATGAAATTATAACTTTCCTATTATTAAAGCAATCAAGATTCATTCTAATTATTTTACTTTTAGGGATATTAATTGCTCCTATGAATGGTTCAATATCAAAATCATGCTTTTCTCTGATATCAATAAGCATATATTCATTTTGATTTAACTTAAATACTTCTTCTATTTTAAATTCCTTATTCATAAATCACTTATACCTTACTTATTTAATTTAAACATATGCTAAAATAATCGACTTTTAAATTAATCTATAGTTCTTTATTGTTGTTTTTGTAATTCTATATCTTCTAATAATCTAGCATTAATTCTTGATTGTTTAAGTTGCAGTTTATTATCATACATTTTTTTATCAACACTTTTAAAGAATTCATTATATTCTTCCAATGTATATCCTATAAATTTATCAGTTCCAATAGCTAATGAAAATTTATAATCTGCATTTTTATTTATATCATCAATTTCTTTTAGAATATGTTCAATAGTTCTACTTAGTTCAATTTCACAACAATTTGGCAAAATAGAAACAAATTCATCCCCACCAACTCTAAATGTTTTTCCATAATCTTTTAAATTCTCATTTAATAAATTATAAGCTTTCTTAAGAGCATTATCTCCTTCTAAGTGACCTAAATAATCATTAATCAATTTTAGGTTATTCATATCTGCGATAACACAAAATAATTCTTTTTTAATATTATTGTCAATAAATAATGAATTTAATTCTTCATGATATGCTTTAGCATTGTAACCGCCTGTTAGTACATCATTAAATGAATATTCAAGTAACATAGTTTTCATTTTGTTCGCAACAGTTGTAATTCTACCTACTTCATCGTTAGTATATAATTCACTTGGAAATTGAATTTTCATATTACCTGTTTCTGCAATTTCTGACATAGATTTTTCAAGTTTAATTAGGCTTGCACTCATACTTTTTTCAAAGAATGTCGTAAATACATAAAGTAATACAATAATAAATATATTTATTAGCAAACCTATCACAACAATAAAGTTAACTAGTTCATTATTTCTAGATATAGCTTCATTCATATATATTTCTTCATCAGTTGAGTAAATATCAATGCTCCCAAAAAATGAATTTGCTATAGGAGTAACACTTTGTAATGCACTTAAAGCAGCATCAAAATCATTTTCTTCTATCCATATATCCGCAGATAATATCATTGCTTCTTTATAAATATCTTTTTGTTCAATTATTTTAGTAAACTCATCAAGTTTATCGCCAGATAAATATGTTTTATATTCCTCCATTTTACGATCTAATTGTTCAAATTTATTAATATAAACAATATAATATGCATCGACTACTACATCATCTGTTGCAAGTAAAATATCGCGTCCTAAAACTCTTACTTCGTACATATTTCTAATTATTGCACTTAGCTCTTCTTTGTGTCTTACATTTTTATTTATTATGTCTTGTGTAGAATTATTAATTATTGTAATTGAAATAAATGAAAATACACTTATTATAATTACATTCAAAATAATGAATATTCTAAGTGGTATAAATTTATTCTTAATTGTCGCATTATTTAATCAATTTGTAAATTTTCTCATTAATCCCTCAAGTTTCCTAGTATATTATACACACAATTTTATGTATGATGAAATAAATATCCCAATGTATAAATTATAACAATAAAGAATAATTTTTTCAAGCTAATATATTACTATTAGTACTCGTATATAATTTTTAGTTTTATGTAGTAATTTCAAATTTTTATTTCACAGTATTCATCAAATATAATATATATTAATGTAAAGTACAGTTTCGTTTTAGCACAATTATTATAAAATCAATATAGAAAACAAAGACTTATTTATGGTTAACAAAGATAGTGGTTTTACTTTAATTTAATTAATATTAGTTGATAATATATAGACTATGGTAAACCATAATGTAAACCAAAAGCATTAATATTGCAAGTACTTACATAAATGATTTTGAGACTTTAATGGCTATTAATAAACAAAGATATGCACATGAATAGTATGTAAACTAACATCATGTCTTACTGATAACTCAATCACACTTAATACTATTATCCTTAAATTATATATATTTTTTTTCATGTTAATTTTACTATATAAAAACGAACCTCCTATAAGTTGAGTTCCAACTATTGGGGTTCGTTTCAATATATCCTTGTATTTATTTATGCATCTTGCTTTGTATCAGCGATTTGAATTTCTCTTAAATTAACTCCTTGAGGTAATTCATATGCAAATTTAATTGTTTTTGCTACATCTTCAACTGTGATAGCACCAACTCCTGTTGAATCTTTCCACTCATTATACCCTGCTTTGATTGAATCACTTGTTGTGTGGCTTAATAATTCTGTAGCTACTGCCCCTGGACAGATTCTCATTACTCTAACATTGTAAGGTGATAATTCACCACGTGCAACTTCAGATAATCCAACTACACCATATTTTGATGCACAATAAGCTGCATGATTTCCAAATGGTTTTACACCAGCAATCGATGAGATATTGATAATTGTTCCACAATTTCTTTCTTTCATATCATTCATAACTACTTGCATACCATTCATAACACCCATAACATTAACATCTAACATATTTTGCCACTCTTTTGGATCTTGGTTTTCAAGATTTCCTAATAACATTACACCAGCATTGTTAATAATTAAATCTGTTTTACCATATACTGCTTCTGCTTTTCTAATTGCAGCTTCTAATGATGCTTTATCTGTAACATCAACTTTTTCACACATTGTATTTTCTAAATTTAACTCTTCTAATTTTTCAAGTCTTCTAGCTAATAATAATAATGGATATCCAGCTTTATTAAACTCTAAAGCAAGTGCTTTTCCAAAACCTGAACTTGCACCTGTAATAACTACTAATTTTTTCATTTTAAGTCTCCTTTTTCTTATATATTATACAATATTTTTAATTTTATTTTAAAATAACTTTATCATAGTATCTACAATACTGTTATTTTTACGTTTTGTAATTATCGCATCTTTAGCAATTTCGCCAAATAAAACCGGATCATATTTATTATGATTTTTTAAATTCTCTAAGGCTTTATTACTATCTTTTATTGCATAACAATATTTACATCCATTTGCACATGAATTATATGTTCCAATATCAATTGATTCAATACAATTACACGAATTTCTAGAGTATTTATCCATAGTACTTTCAATATTAGCATTTAAAATGCCTTCTATCATCTTCTTATCGATACATGCTCCATGTATGATATCGAAATTACATAGATCTATTTCTTCGGCACAAGTAACTATTGTCAGTTGATATTTTTGTGATATTTTACGAAACGATTCCGCTAATTTATAAATATTATCATTATTAGTTTGATATCCTATATCATTACCATTTTTATTCATTACATTTTTGTATGAGTCTACAAAACTAATAATACATTTAGAAGCGAATCTTGCTAATTCTTTTGCCATCTTATCAAATTTTTCAGTATGATAATCAATTGTATAAATATCATTTATAATTATTGGATCATACCTCCAAACCATTCTATCTTTACCTATTTTTTTACTAATTTCAATAAAAGCTGAAATAAGTTTTTCTTTTGATGGTAATGCAGTTTCCATCTCTTTTCCATATGGTGTTATTGTATATTGAAAGTAGTATTTATAACCCATTTCATCAATTGTTACTAAATGCTTCAAAAAAGGAATTGGATTTTTAGTCCAAAACACTATTATATCAACTGCATCGATGGTTAAGTCAACTTCATAGTATCTATTGTTATCATATGGATTATTAACTATTACGTATCCCTCTTTTAGCCTATTAATAAACCATTCTCCATAAAAAGAAGGTATATCTGTTCTTTTAGACACACTAATTATCATTAATTAAGTTAAATCCTCATAGTTAGCTTTACTTGTTTCCATAGTATATTCTCTTATCGTTTTGCATATTGTTATTTTATAAGATTCAAATAAACTTTCTCTACCTTCTTTTTGACTTAAACGATGTTCAGTAATATTTTTCCATTTAAGCATAGCTTCTTCATCTGCCCAAATATTCATTGATAATAATTTACCTTCTTCACTTAAACTAACAAATCTTTCTGCACTAATAAATCCCTCAAATCCTGCTAATAAAGGTTTTAATAACTCTGCATGTTCTAAATATTTTTCATAACCCTCTTTTTTTGGTTTTACTTCAAATAAAACGATAAATTTACTCATTACATATCTCCTTTTCAAAAATAGAAATCATCCATTTATGATTAAAATATATTTCATCATCAATATAGTATGGATCAAATCCTATTTTTATTTCATTTAAAATATCTTTTTTCATAGCTTCTTCTATAATAATACGTTCATCGCCATTTACTTTTGTTAAATCCATCCAATCGCTTAGCTTTACTGGTACAAGTATTGTTTCGCTAAAAGTCATCTCCATACCATTAGAATCTGCAATTCTTTGAAAATCTAGTCTTGATAAACATTTTGTATGTGATTTATCACGTAATGTTTCATAATAGTCAGCTACTTCCCTTAGATTTTCAGCTCTTGCTTCCATATCGACTATAACCAATTTCCCATTATCTTTTAATACTCTTTTCATTTCTTTAAATACAACTTCTGGATTAATAAAATGATGGAATGCTAATCTTGACATTACAATATCAAATGTTGAACTTAAAAAAGGTAGATTTTCAGCTTCACCTATTGTAAATATTTGATTTGTAATATTTTGCTTAATTGCTTCTTTATATCCTACCTCAAGCATAGCAGTAGTAATATCAAGTTCATTAATTAATTTCACATGTTGTGCTACACTTCTTCCAAAACCACAAGTCCCACAAGCTACTTCTAAGACAATCTCATTACCTTCAAGTTCCATCTTTTCAATTGCAAAGTTTGTAATATCATTTTTAGAAAATGCCTTTTGATATTCATTGAATCCTACAGATTGTTTTGTAAACTCTTCTTTTATTTTACTTATATGACTATTCATTTATTTTCATACTCCATTTTTAATAATTTTTCTTTCATATTTAGACCACCAGCATATCCTACAAGTTTACCACTTGTCCCTATAACACGATGGCATGGAACTGCTATTGAGATTGGATTCCTATTATTAGCCATCCCTATTGCTCTTGATGCTTTTTCATTACCTATTGCTATTGCAATATCTTTATAAGATCTAGTTTCACCATATGGTATATCACATAATGCTTGCCAAACTTTTACTTGAAAAGGTGTTCCAATAAATTCATATGGAAAATCAAAAAACTTTCTTTTACCTTCAAAATATTCTAATACTTGAGCATAAACTAAATCAGTTAATTCATTTTTATTACCATAATCATCAACATTTTCTTCATCAATTTTTTTTAGTAATATTACTTTATTGTTTTGTAATTTTATCATAAAAAAACCAAATGGAGTTTTGTATATTGCATAGTTATTCATATTATTGTCCCTTTCTTGTAAATTATATTTTCATCAATTTAATTCGTTCTTTATCCTCTTTTGATACTTTCAATGATTCAATGATCTTTTGTAGTGATTTATTATATGTAAATTTATCTAATTTATTATCTTTTAAATATTCCATTGTTTCTATTGGATATTTTACATAACACATCGAAATACACCATGCTATTGCCATTTGTACGTAATAATCATCATTTTTAATTGAGTTCATGATTTTAAATATATCTTTTAAATAATCTTTTTCTATGTAATAAAACAATAGAATTACAACTGCAAATCTAATTTCATAAGGTTCATTAGATTTATAGTATTTTTTAATATAATTATAGAATAATTCTTTATGTTGCTTAACTACTTTTAATTCATTACAAAAACTATCACATAAAGACCAGTTTGTTATTTTAGGAATAAACAATGTAATTTGATTTATTAATTCATCAATATTTATTTCAATATTTCCTATAATTAACCCCTTTAGCATTGTTTCTTCAAAATAAATTTCATCATCTTCATCTAAATATTTAATTGGTTCTTCTTTAATAATACGTTTTGCTAACTTTCTGATTATTGGAATTCTGACTCCTATAATATTATTACACTTTGGAATTAATGATGCTGAAAAAACTTGAAAATTCTCTTCACTTAAACTAATTAATTCATTTCTAATTTCAATTGTATAATTATTCATATTATAACCTCTATTATTATTATACTACTAATGTTGTATTTTTTAAAAAAAATAGTATTTGATATTAATCAATAATATCAAATACTATACTTTTAATTTTTTCCACCTATAGCTATCCATACACCTCTAGTTTTAAAATCATCTAAACTAAATGCACCATATACTCTTGAATCCTTAGAATTGATTCTATTATCACCTAAAACAAAGTATTCATCATTACCTAATTCTATATAAAAATCTTCAGTATCACCAATTCTTTCAAAATCTTCATTAACCAAAATACCATTTATGTATAGTTTATTATCCATATACTCAACAGTTTCATTAGGCAAACCAATAACTCTTTTGATTATAGGATCAACTAAATTTTCATTTTCAATTGAAACAATATCAAATCTTTCAATACCAAATATTAGATTAATTTTACCAAGAACTGTATAACTACCATCTTTAAGATTAGGCATCATAGAAGTACCTTTAATTTGTGCAGGTTGAAATATAAAACTAACTAAAATAAAACATATTGCAGCACCTATTGCTAAATCTCTTACAAAAGCAATTATTTCTTTTTTTATATTCTCCATAGTACCTCCTATATTAAAATAAAAAGCTGGATAACCAGCTTTAAATTAACGAATTTCTTTGATACGAGCTGCTTTACCAGATAATCCACGTAAGTAGTATAATTTATTTCTTCTTACTTTACCTCTTCTAACAACTGTAATTGAATCAATAATTGGTGAATGCATTGGGAATGTTCTTTCAACCCCTACACCATTACTAATTTTTCTTACTGTGAATGTTTGACCAATTCCACCACCTTGAACTTTAATTACTACTCCTTCAAAAGCCTGGATTCTTGATTTGTCACCCTCTTTGATTCTTACATCAACTCTTACAGTACAACCTGATTTGAAATCTGGTAAGTCTGTGCGTAATTGATCTTTAGAAATTTCTCTTACTAATCCTAAATTCATTACATTTCTCCTTTATCTTTAATTTTATCTATTATTCTTATTCTTATTTGAAAAGCGGAATAACGATACTAACATAGTTAGCTATAATATAATAATATATTTATTTAAAAATTGCAAGTTATATTTCTGAATAAGTTGTTTGTTTATCTAAAAACTTAACTAAATCTTCAAGTGGTAATGGTCTAGAAAAGTGATAACCTTGTAAATAATGATATTCTCTACCTATAAAGTTAAGTGCTTCATCTAATTCTTCAACACCTTCAATGACTACACTTCTACCAGAATTAATAATTGCTTCAATCATTTTACTAATAAAAGCTTCATTTCTTGATGAATTATTCATTGCTTGTACTAAACTTCTGTCAATTTTTATAATATCAATTGGTAACGTTAAAAATACAGACATATTTGAATATTCAATCCCAAAATCATCTAGTTCAAATTCAAAACCCTGCTTTTGCATAATTGCAATAATTTCGTTTACTGATTTTATATCACTTACAAGCGCCCTTTCAGTTATTTCAATTTTAATTTCTTTTGGATCTATATTATACTTCTTTAAAATAGTTAATAGTTTATTGGGCATTAACTCATCTAAAAACATTGTATATGGAAAATTAATTGAAACTGATTTAACAGGATTATTTTTAACTAATTTTTTTAATGTATTTAAATCTTGGCATACTTTTTCTACAACAATATATGTAATAGCAATAATTTGCCCTGCTTTTTCTGCCACTGGTATAAATTCATTCGGATACAAGGAAAATTGTGGTCCATTTTTTAAACGTAATAAAGCCTCTAATTGTGTAAACTCTCTTGTCTTCGTCTCATAAATTGGCTGATAACTTAAAACGAAACCATCATTTTCAATTGCATCCTTTAATGAATCTATTACAAAGTTAAATCTTTGCATTTCATTACGAACTTTAATATTGTACAAATAATTTGAATTAATATGACCTTCTTTTATTTGAGCTATAGAATAGTCTGCTGTCGTAACTAATGTTTTGATATCATTACTATATTCTGGAAAATTAACTCTAGTATATAAAATATCAATATTAATCAATTCTTTACCTATTTCGTATGGCTTTTCAAGTTCATATCTAATTTTTTCAATTATTGATTCATCATTATATTTACCATATGATAATACTACAAATTCATCACCACTATATCTAAAAACATTTTTACGATTAGTAACTGATTTTAATCTAATTGACATTAGTTCTAATATACTATCACCATATTCTAAACTATAAGTTTCATTAATTGTTTTAAAATTACGAATACTACATAAATAAAATGCAAAATCGATATTCATTGATGCTAATCTACGCATTCTATGTGTAAGTGATTGACGATTAAATAAACCAGTTAAAATATCTGTTGATTTACTTGTGTTTTGTACATATAAATAAATCAGTAGTACTTGACTTGTCGCCGATGCGCCTGAAAAAATAATATCTGAAAAGAATAATTGACCTGACATTAAAAGTGAAGCAACTAATGTATTAATAATTAATATTATATCGACTTCCCTTTTTAAATTTTTAAAATTAATTAAACATATGGCAATAATATAAACCATGTATATTAAAACTACGACAAAAGAAATTTGATATAAATCTCCTCTTACATAACCAACTTCAGGACTAAAATAAAAAACACTTTGGTTAAATAAATTAGCAATTATTATTACTGCATAAACAAAATAAGGAACAAGTCCTAAATATATTTTTTTTGCAAAATTTTGTGTTACAGATCTTGTAAAAGACATTGATACAACATAAAAATATGATATTACTGGTACTACCGGTAATATTAAAAAATATATTGTCTTTACTAAAGTATTTAATAACAAAGGATAATCCATAAATTGTTCAGACAACAAAGTAGTACTAATTGTAATTAAAATTTGAAAAAATGCACCAAAAAATAATAGCTTAAAAACACTATATCTTGTTGTATTTGATTCATTATCCCATAATAAACTAAACAGCATAATTGAAATCAATACTAATGATAAATATTCGGCTGCCAAGTTATAAGTTAACATACTCATTTATTTCTCCTAGTCTACTTCATTGTTAGATGTTGGTATTCATCTTTAAAATATGTGAGTATTTGATCAAAAAATTTATTCAAAACTTCACTTTCATCTAATTTTAAATCTTTAATAGCTTTATCAATCATAATTTTATGAAATTCTTCGTGTATTTTTAATATAGGATATGCAATTTCAGTTAATTCTAGACGATTGATTCTTTTATCTCTATTATCTTGCTTCCTAATAATATATCCCTTTTTTATTAATCTATTTGCATTTGTCGTAAAAGTTCCTTGTGTAATCATTAATCTATTTGCTAAATAAGACATTGAAGTATCTTTAGATTTTTGAACTGCCTCTAAAATATGCACTTCATTCATACTTAGTTTTATTCCATTCGTTTTTAAGTTTTTTTCTTCAATATATAGTATAAAGTTAAATAATTTAACTAATAATTCGTTTAAGTTATATTGTATTTCGTCCATAAATTCCTCCGCACAACAATTATAACACTTTTATATTCAAAGTAAATATATTATTATCACAAAATACTCAATTATATAAACTTTTAT
>CAYJNO010000045.1:0-11563 GCA_964371715.1 uncultured Erysipelotrichaceae bacterium
CACCAAAAACTAAGACATTTTTCATTTTACATACCTCTTTTATAGTATATCATTAAAATAGTGTAAAAATGAGAGCATAACAATTAAAAAAAAAGAATATTTTGTTAGAATGATATCAAAGGAGGACAAAATGAATTTATTACATATTTACTGTGGAGATGGAAAAGGTAAAACAACAGCTGCAATTGGATTAACAATTAGAGCTTTAGGAAGTGGTATGAAAGCGTTGTTTGTACAATTTATGAAAAATCCAACAAGTAGTGAACTTAAAGTACTAAAAAATCTTGATCATTTATGTTTAATACCACATGATATTAATCATGGATTTGTATGGAACATGGATGAACAAGAACGTTTAAGGACTAAAGAAGAATATAAAAAATTTATAAATGCTTTAATAGAAAAGATTAAGGTGAATACATATGATTTAGTAGTGTTTGATGAAATACTATCTTGTGTTGAAGTGGGGTTTATTGAAGAAGAAATAATTTTAAAGTTAAATGAAGACAAGAATTTTGAATTTGTTTTAACAGGCAGAAATCCAAGTATACAGCTTATAGAAAAGGCTGATTATGTTTCAGAAGTAAAGGCAATAAAACATCCATTTGACCAAGGCATAAACAGTAGAAAAGGAATAGAATTTTAAGAGGTCAAAATGAATAAAAATATAATTATAGGAGTAGTATCGTTTTTATTAGGAGGATTACTAGTATTGAATATAAGTGCTTTAGTAATGGGAAGAAATAATATGTTTAACAAATCAAGACATATGATGAATAATAGAGGATACAACAATTATACAAGTTACAATGACAATAGAATGAATAATTGTCATGATGCAGAATATACATACAGAATATTTCAATGAAATATAAAATCCACCTAAATAACTAAAAGGTGGATTTTTTTTGGGATAATATTGATTCATTTGTATATAATGATATGTTAAAATAGTTTTGTATAAAAATCAAGAGGGGGAAAAATGAAAAAAATTATATTATTTTTAATGTGTATTTTTTTGTTTATTGTAACTGGATGTTCTCATACTGAAACAGTGACATCAACTATTAAATTAAATGATGATTTTAGTGGAGAACATACTATTGTTGTAACGGTAGATCAAAGTGAACTTGCAGAAGCAGACGACCCACATAGTGTTCAAAGTCAGGTAAAAGAATTAATTAACAATCAACCTCAAGACTTTGAATTTTATTTTGATGCTTGGGCAGATGAAGATAAACTATGGTATAGTTATACATTTAATTTTAGTTCATTAGAAGATTATCAAAATAAATTAAGCAAAATAACTAATGAAGATGTCGAAATAACTGTAAGTGAAGAGGGTAGAGTTATTAGTTCAACATTAAGTTTAGATGGATTTGTCGATTCAGGAAGTGATTTTACAAAATGGGCAAGAGATATTATTGATGAAGCTGGTATATTTACTAATGATTTATCAGGTTCAGCCTACTTGGAAAGTTCAACATTAGAGTATAAGGGAGTAAACTATGAACTTGATTCATATTTTCCTTTAGAAATAAACAATGTAGAATCAGCTTCAAAGATATCATTAGAAACAACATTAAAAGAAGATCGAATAGAAAGAGATGTAGAACTTGTATTTAATACTACAGATACTTTAGGTGAATCAATTAATAATGGGACTTTAATTAATGACTTTACTCTAGCATTAGAAAGAGATGGAATAGTAATTGATTCTATGGAAGTTTTAGAAAATGAGGGAATATATACTTTAAAAACAAAATTTCATATACTAATAACAAGAGATATAAGCATTGATTTAGGAGACCTTGTAGCCTCATCAAATAGTGCATTTGAACTTGGAGAATATGTATATGTATCACCAATATATGCTGAAAAAACACAAGAGATAATTGGTTCAAACATCACGGTAGATAGAGTTACTAATGTAGGTGAGTTTAAGATTAGTGCAATTGACTATAGCTATATATTAGATAATAAGCAGTATATTTCAGTATATAATGATATAAGTACAGAAGAAATTAAAGATGATATAAACTTAGTTAATGATAAAGAAATAAGTTTCAATAATATCATTTTAGAAGAAGATGGGACATATGCCATCCAAGCATCATTTGATATGATTGAAGACAATAGGATGATGGAAATGATCATGATGATTGCTTCTTGGGGTTTAGGAATACTTGTTGTTTTATTAATTGGCTTTATCGTATTTAAAAATAAAGCAAAAATTGCTGAAGCAAGTAAAAAAGCTGCGAGTGAGATAGAAAATAATATCGAAGCAAACAATCAAAATGATATAGAAATAAAAGAGGCGATTGTTGATGAAAGAATGCATGTCAAAGATGTCTTAAATATAAATTTTTTGATAAATACAATTAAACAAAGATCAATACAAATAACATTAGTTACAAATGTTATTTTATTAATCGTAGTATTATTAATAATGATGTCAATGTTCTCACATTATGCTGCTGATATGCTAGGTGTCTTTAGTTTTGTAGCAGATGGCGCAGAGGAGTTTCTAGTAAAAGCTGCATTTTCATTGCTAACATTTAATGAGTATAGTTTAAATTTCAATATAATTATTCAAACGATTAATCTAAATTTAAATCTATTTGTATTTATAATAGGTCTTATTATCTATATAATTCCAAATATCATTTATATTAATAGATATAAAAAAACACTTACACCAACAGAACTTTTCAATAATTTATTCATCAATAGTGGTATATTAGCAACAATAATATTTGTGTTTAATATTATTGTTAACTTTAATTTTGATATATTTGGTTTTATTAAGTTAATGTTATTTATTAATATCACAAATATATTATTTATAACTTATAGTGTTGGAGATATTAATTTTAATAAAAAATATAATGAATTGATCAGCTATGCTTTAAATAAATTAAGATTTACATTTGTTTTAGGATTTGTATTCACAATAATAATTGTAATCTACTTAATAGTTGAATCATCAGATGCTTCAATCTTTGCACTACTATCTTCACTAAACATATTTACTGTCATTACAACAACAATATTTGGTGCTTTCCCGTTAGTTGGTATGAATAATGAGCAATTTACGTTATCTGGAATTTGGCAACTTGTTACAATAGTGTTAATGATTATAAACACTTTATATATTGTTTATGACTTTAGAATAATAAAAATAAAATTTAAAGAATTTACAACAATGAAGATAGTTATAGTAATTGGTATTGTCCAAAATATTATAATGGTATCACTAATGATCATCAGTGGTATTAACATAACATTAAATGAAAATATATATCTAATTGTAATCCCAACTTTTACAGCTGTTATTGGTCATGCAATATATGCCTTTATCCTAGCAAATAGTATTGTTGATAAATATGTTTATGGAATATTTAGTCAAATAGATATGGTTTTAAAAAAATATTTAAAATTAAAATAGTATATTAAGAAAAGACTAGAAATTATATATTTCTAGTCTTTTAAATACTGAAAACATAATATAATAGGGGAAAGAAGAGGTGTGAAATATGGAAAATTTTATTGATGATTTTATTAACGATATTAATACCTTAATTGATGATATTTGTATGAGACATGAACCAAAGTTTGATTTAAAAGAAGTGCTTCAAGATAAAAATTTAAAAGATTTAAAAAGAATTGTGAATAATTATGCGGTAAAAGAATATTCAAAGATGAAAAAAGGAATTGATAAAAATTTTAAGTGAATTAATTTTTGATATAGAACAATTTAAATTAATAGTAAATAATACAAATATAGAATCATTTACTTGTTTTATTGAAGTTATGAAGAAAAAGCAACATGAATTAAATATTATTGAGGCTACAGATCTATTGGTTTATCACAATGCAGGATTAATTGAGTTTTATAAAGTTGATGCTGATATTATTGCTGTAATGTGTATGGTTATTTAAAGATTGACACATTTATAAAAATAATAAAAAAACAGAATAATATAATACATACTAAAGAAGAAACAAGAAAACTTATCCTTAATTATTTAGATAGAAGTTAAGGGGTAATGTATGGTCTTATAGAAAATTATATTGTTAATGAATTTTATACACATATTTTAAAATATGAAAAAGACGTCCACCTAAATAGGTAAACTAGAATTAATATTCTAAGCAAAGAGCAAATTTTAAAGTATGAAGCTAATGGTTATTATATGTGTGAAAATTTGCTAAAGAAATTATTGAAGTTGTATAAATATAAAAAAGAGGACTACTATTATATCAAAGATATGTTAGTAAAAATGATTAGACAAGTATTAAAAATAGAGGATTTTTTAGAATTTTTAAATATGGAATTACAAGGATTAAACAATAATACGAGGTTGTGGGGTAATTGTGGGTACACACCTGCTCAACTAATAAGATTAGATTTTTCTAATAGTGGCATTAAACACTAATTAGTAGAGCATTGCTATTGACTAAAAAAACAAAGTAATTTAAACTTTATCTATACACCCATAGGGGGTATGGAGGAATGATGAAAAAGCAAGAGATCAATATCAATGGTATGACATGTAGTGCATGTAGTAGTGCTGTTAGTAAAGAATTAAATAAGCTAGATGGTGTTAATAATGTTGAAGTACAATTATTAGCTAATAAAGCAGTATTTGAATATGATGAAGATAAAATAAAGTTATCAACAATAATTAATGCAATTGATGAAATAGGATATAAAGCATCAACTAATGATAGTAAAAGAACAATTAATAAAGAAGATAATAGCTTAAAGGAATATCAAAAAATGAAGAATAAGTGTGTTACATCTTTTGTTTTTGGAATACCATTATTTTATCTTTCTATGGGACATATGATGGGATGGCCATTACCTGAGATATTTCTTGGTGCTAATAATGCAATTAACTTTGCATTTACTCAATTTTTATTAACAATTGCAATAGCATTTATTAATCAAAATTATTTTATTCATGGATTTAAATCATTAATTAAAAAAAGACCTAATATGGATAGCTTAGTTGCGATAGGGTCAACGGCTGCAATTATTTATGGAATATATGCCATTTATCAAATAGGATATGGTTTGGCGATTCAAGATATGGAATTAACACATACATTTATGATGGAATTATACTTTGAAACTGCAGGGATGATTTTAGCGTTAATAACACTTGGGAAAACATTAGAAACAAGAGCAAAATTAAAAACATCAGATGCAATTAAAAAGCTATTAGACTTATCAGCTAAAACAGCAATTATTCTAATTAATGAAAATGAAGTAACGGTAAATATTGAAGAAGTAAAAGTAAATGATATTTGTGTTGTAAAGCCTGGTGCCAAAATACCTGTTGATGGTGTGGTTGTAAATGGTTTTGGAAGTGTTGATGAATCAATGATTACAGGTGAAAGTATTCCAGTTGATAAAAAAATTGATGACAAAGTAATTGCCTCAACAATTAATAAATCAGGTAATTTTAGAGTTATGGCAACAAGTGTAGGAGAAGATACAACGCTGCATAAAATTGTAAAGTTAGTTGAAGAAGCTGGAAATTCAAAAGCTAATATTTCAAAGTTAGCTGACCAAGTTTCAGGTTTTTTTGTACCATTAGTAATTGTAATATCACTAGTTAGTTTTATTGTTTGGATGATGGTTGGAGCAACATTAGAATTTGCAATGAGTATAGCTATAGCTGTACTTGTAATATCATGTCCATGTGCTTTAGGTTTAGCAACACCAACTGCTATTATGGTTGCTACGGGAAAAGCTGCAAGTTTAAAAATCCTGGTTAAATCTGCTCAAGCATTAGAAACAGCACATCATGTTGATGTAGTACTATTAGATAAAACAGGAACAATAACAAAAGGGAAACCACAAGTAAATAAGATTATAAGTTATGATGATAATTTATTAAGTTTAGCTTTTGGAATTGAGAGTATGAGTGATCATCCATTAGCTTTAGCAATAAATAATTATGCAAAAGAAATGAATATTGAAAAAGCTGTAATTGAAAACTTAGAAAATATAGATGGGCATGGATTAAAGGCCAAATATAATAGTTTCACTCTACTTGCTGGTAATATAAATTTAATGCAAAATAATAATGTTGATATTACTTCAATAAAAGATGAATACGTAAACTTATCAAAAAAAGGTAATACAGTCTTATTCTTTGCTTTAGAAGAGAAATTATTAGGTATAATAGCAGTAGCTGACGGTATTAAAGAATCAAGCATAGAAGCTATTAAATTGATGAAAAAACAAGGCTTAAAGGTAGCAATGATTACAGGTGATAATGAAATTGTAGCAGCTAATATTGCTAAAAAAGTAGGTCTTGATGAATATTATAGTAGAGTATTACCACAAGATAAAAGTAAAATAGTTGAAGAATATCAAAGTAAAAATCATAAGGTAATGATGGTTGGTGATGGCATAAATGACGCAATTGCATTAGTAAAAGCTGATGTTGGTGTAGCAATAGGTGCAGGAGCAGATATTGCAATTGAAGCAGCAGATTTCGTCTTAATTAAAGATGATTTAATTGATGTATTAACGGCAATTAAATTAAGTCATGCAACTATAAAAAATATAAAACAAAATTTATTTTGGGCATTATTTTATAATAGTGTTGGTATTCCATTAGCAGCTGGTGTCTTTATTTCAACTTTTGGTTGGAAATTAGATCCAATGTTTGGTGCATTAGCAATGAGTTTAAGTTCAGTAAGTGTTGTAAGCAATGCATTAAGACTAAAAACATTCAAACCCAAAATAGAATATAAAATAGAAAAAGGAGAAAAGGAAATGACAAAGATTTTAACAATTGAAGGAATGATGTGCAATCACTGTAAAGGGAATGTAGAGAAAGTATTAGGTAACTTAGAAGATGTAACTAGTGTAGTAGTTGATTTAGCAAATAAAACAGCAACATTAACAATTACAAATGAAATAAGTGATGAAGTATTAATTAGTACAATTGATAATGCAGGATATAAAGTAATAGAAGTAAAATAATGAATAAAGATAGAAAAGATATTATAAGATTATTAAATACCGCAAAAGGACAATTAGATGGAATAATAAAAATGATAGAAGATGAAAGATATTGTTTAGATATCTCAAACCAGTTATTAGCAACAACATCTATTGTAAAAAAAGCTAATAGTAAAATTATCAATAATCACTTAGAAAGTTGCGTAAAAAATGCAATTGAGAATGGTGATAGTGAAGCTAAAATTGAAGAAGTTAAAATATTAATCGAAAAACTTATGAAAAATAGTTAAGTTTTATATATCAAGACATTGATGGTTATATATATAATCATCAATGTCTTTTTATTATATTATGAGCATAAAATTATACTTTTTTAAAAATTTATTTTATCCTAGTTATTGAAAAATATTAAAGGAGTACTTATGAAAAAAAAGCAAGTAAAGTTAATTTATGTTTTATTAGGAACACTAACAATACTTAGTGCCTGTCAAACAACAGATAATAAAACAATGGAAGCAACAGCAACACCGGTTATTGAAGAAGAAACTAACACAGGAGAACTTGAAGAATATATTATAGAACCTGCAGAAGTTTATGTTGAAGATGATGCGATAATATATAATGGTGAATTATCAGAGGAATCAGTGCAGATGGTAAAAGATTTATATACTGATGGTATTAATCGAATTATATTAACCTCTGTTGGTGGTGAAATTAATTTAGGAATTGACTTCGCTAATTTTATTTATGACAATAATTTAGATGTAGAAATAAAGGATTATGCATTTTCATCAGCGGCAAATTATGTATCATTGGCAGCTAAAAATTTATATTTAAATCCCGACTCACTGATTGGATTTCATGGTGGTGCATCTCAAGATTTAAGTTTATATGGAGAACTGGGTGAAGAAGAAGAAGCAGCAATAGAAGAATACTTAGCTCTTACTATTGCTAATGAAGATGCTTTTTATGAAAAAATTGGTGTGAACAAAGAGATTACAACAATTGGACAAGATGAAAGGTTTAATGAAAAAGCTCAAGGACATATTGGGTATACATATACTTTAGAAGCATTAAAAGAACTTGGTGTTGATAATATTGTATTAACAGAAAATGAATGGAATGTTCCAACAACATTTATTGATGATCAAGATGCTACAATATTTGTCATAGAAAAAGATGAATTAGTAGAATAAACATATTATAATATCTCTTTAAAGGAGCAAAGAATGAATATATATGAAATAGATGTAAAAGATAACCGAGGAAATATTGTTAGTCTTAGTGAGTATAAGAATAAGGTATTATTAATAGTAAACACTGCGACAGGTTGTGGGTTTACTCCACAATACAAAGATCTACAAGACTTATATGAAAGATATAAAGAACAAGGGTTAGAAATATTAGATTTTCCCTGTAACCAATTTGGGAATCAAGCACCAGGAAATGATGAAGAAATTGCAAATTTTTGCACAGGTAGATTTGGTATTAAATTTAAACAGTTTGCCAAAATAGAAGTTAATGGAACAAATGAGAGCCCATTATATACTTATCTAAAAAAAGAACAAAAAGGTCTATTAACAAAGGATATAAAATGGAATTTTACAAAATTTCTTATTGATAAAAATGGAAATGTAATTGCTAGATATGCTCCAACAAAAAAGATAGTAGATATTGTAAAGATAATCAAGGATATAATTTAAATTGAATATAGTTGACTTGTGTGTAATAAAGTGTTAATATAACACTCGTATAGAGGTGCAAAGATAATTAGTAACTATTATTAATGATTGGTGTCAGATAATAGTGAAAGGTTGATTTGCCGAAAAAATAGATTATCACCAAATAATTTATTTTTGGGGAATTGCATAAGATGTAATTCACTGTCACTTGAAAAAGTGGTGTGCTATCGTTAAGTTAACTTATAACTTGGATGGTAAACCATTCAAGTTTTTTTATATCTTGGAGGAAAAAAGAATGGATTTTGTAGGAACGATTTGGTCGCTATTACCAGCGATTGTAGCTATTGGGTTAGCTTTAAAAACTAAAGAGGTTTATTTATCATTATTCTTAGGAATAGTAGCAGGTGCTTTATTATTTACTAATTTTAATTTATTAGAAACAACACATTTGATATTTGATACGATGGGTGCAGAACTATCAGGTAATATCGGTATTATTATATTCTTAGTATTTTTAGGAATTATTGTAATCTTAATTGGTAAAGCAGGTGGAAGTAAAGCTTATGGAGACTTTATGAAAACTAAAATCAAAGGTAGAAAAGGGGCACAATATGCAACTTTTGGACTTGGATGTTTAATCTTTGTTGATGATTACTTTAACTGTCTAACAGTGGGTAGTGTTATGAGAAGTGTTACTGATAACTTTAAAATATCACGTGCAAAACTAGCATATATCATTGATTCAACGGCAGCTCCAATTTGTATTATCGCACCAATTTCAAGTTGGGCAGCAGCAGTAACAGGTTATACAGAAGGTGATGGGTTCCAATTGTTTTTACAAACAATTCCATATAACTTATATGCAATCTTAACAATAATAATGGTTATCTATGTTATTCAAAAAGATGTAGATTTTGGATTAATGAAAGATAATGAAATAGCAGCAAAAGATGGTGATGTTCATTTTGGCTTAACTGACTATAGTAGTGCTGAAGAAATCAAAGCTAATGAAAATGGAACAATTTTAGATTTAGTATTACCAGTAATCTTCTTAATCTTATCATGTGTTATTGCAATGCTTTATACTGGTGGGTTCTTTACAGGAGTTGATATAATTACAGCTTTCTCTAGTGCTGATGCAGTAACAAGTTTAGTATTTGGTTCATTCTTTACATTAATCTTTATCTTTATCTTATATGTACCAAGAAAATTAGTAAGTTATAGAGATTTTGCCGACAGCATTCCAGAAGGATTTAAAACAATGGTTTCAGCAATTGTAATTCTTACTTTAGCATGGACTTTAGGTAATATTGTATCTGAAAGCTTACAAGCAGGAGTGTTCGTTGAAAATGCATTAACAACAATGAATTTATCAACAGCTATCTTACCAGTAGTGTTCTTTATTGTAGCAACAGGGCTTGCATTCTCAACTGGAACTAGCTGGGGAACATTTGGAGTATTAATTCCTATTGCAACAGCTATCTTCCCAGAAAGTACAGAATTATTAGTAATTTGTATTTCAAGTATCTTGGCAGGTGCTGTATGTGGAGACCATATTTCACCAATATCTGATACAACAATCATGGCTAGTGCTGGTGCACAATGTAATCACATTAACCATGTAGCAACACAAACTCCATATGCAATGTTAGTAGCTATTTCATGTGTAATTGGCTATGCAGTAGCTGGATTAACACAAAATGTATTCTTAACATTTATTGCTGGACTTGTAAGTTTATTTATAATCTTATTTGTTAGAGAGAAATTAGTTAAGGCTAAATAAAGTAAAAGCAAATTATCATTTACGATAATTTGCTTTTTAAATAAAATTAATTTGAATAATATAGTAAAATAATACTAACAAGGAGAAAAATTAATGAGAGAATATATTATTGATATTACAAAAAAGATTATGAGTATTGATAGTCCAAGTGGTTATTGTACTGATGTAATTAATTTTTTAGAAAAAGAAGCTACTAGTTTAGGATTTAAAACAACAAAAAATGAAAAAGGAAACTTGTTTGTTCATGTTAATGGTAAATCAGATAAAACAATAGGTGTATCTGGACATGTAGATACTTTAGGTTTAATGGTTAAAAGTATTAAGGCAGATGGTACATTAGCATTTACTAAAATTGGAGGACCTATATTACCAACACTTGATGGTGAATATTGCCGAATTATTACAAGAGATAAAAAGATATATACAGGAACAATATTAAGTAATTCACCAGCTGCTCACGTTTTTAGTGATGCTAATGATGCAGCAAGAACAGCTGAAAAGATGCATATAAGAATTGATGAAGTAGTTAAGAATAAAGAAGATGTTTTAAAATTAGGAATCAATAATGGTGATTATATTTGTATAGAAACTAAAACAACTATTACTGAAAGTGGATTTATCAAATCAAGATTTTTAGATGATAAATTAAGTGTAGCTTGTATCTTTGGTATGCTTAAAGAGTGGAGTTTAAACAAAGTTGAATTACCTCATAATGTAACTGTAATTGTCTCGACATATGAAGAGGTGGGTCATGGTGCAAGTCATATTCCAAGTGATATTTCCGAATTAATTGCTGTAGATATGGGTTGTATTGGTGATGATTTAGCATGTACTGAAATGGATGTCAGTATCTGTGCTAAAGATTCAGCAGGACCTTATGATTATGATATGGTTAGTAAATTAGTTGATATTGCAAAAAATAATAAGTTAAATTATGCAATTGATGTTTATCCGTATTATGGAAGTGATGTAGGTGCTGCTTTACGTGGCGGACATAATATTAGAGGAGCTTTAATTGGTCCTGGAGTTAGTGCTTCACATGGAATGGAAAGAACGCATATTGAAGCAGTTATAAATACTGTTGAATTACTAAAGACTTACTTAGAGAATTAA
>CAYJNO010000046.1:0-10079 GCA_964371715.1 uncultured Erysipelotrichaceae bacterium
TACTGCAATTATCGCGATTACTACGATTAGTTCGATTAAAGTAAAACCTTTGTTGTTTTTCATTTTTTATTCCTCTTTCTTCATTATAAATCTCATTTACACAATGTCTTTTAATTAAAATACATCTGTGTAACTAAGACTGAGTTCATTATAGTTCATAGTTGTATAATAATCAACCCTTTTCTTACACTTTATTGTAGTTTTTTATACCAAAATCAGAATATATGAAAAATTTGTAATAATATGTGTAATTAATAGTTATATTAATATTAGATTTTGTAGTATTAAACCTGTACTCTTCCAAGTTCATACTCTTTTAAATTACAATGATATTCATTAATTAGGTTTTCTAATTCTTCATATGTTTTAATAGAACTGCAACTATTTTTTACTCTTGAACTAAATGGTAAACCAGATAAATACCAAGGTGCTATTCCACGCATTTGTTTCATTGCTATTCTTTCATCTTTTAGTTCGATTAAACTTTGTGCATGATTTAAACACATTTTTAATCTTTCTTCACTTGTTGGTTTAATATATACTTCCTTATTTTCATAGGCTAAAATTTCATGAATTAAGAATGGATTACCAATTACACCTCTACCAATCATAATAGCATCACATTTTGTATATTCTTTCCATTTAATATAATCTTCAAGTGTAGTTACATCACCATTACCAATAACAGGAATTGTTAATAGCTCTTTCATTTGTTTAACATATTCCCAGTTGGCTTTACCTTCATATAGATCAGTTTTAGTACGTCCGTGCAAAGCAATTGCTTTAACACCTAGCTCTTCAAACTTTTTAGCTAACTCTAAACAATTAATATTATGATGATCATAGCCAATACGCATTTTTACTGTTACTGGCTTTTTTACTGCTTTCACAACTTCTTCTACTATTTTAATTGCCAGTTTTGGCTCACGCATTAAATTTGAACCACCACCACTTTTCACAATTTTATTGGCAGGGCAACCCATATTTATATCGATGATATCACAATCTGTTTCTGTATCAAGCATAATAGCTGCTTTTACCATTGTGTCTACATCACTTCCAAATACTTGCATACTTAAAGGATGCTCGATTTCATAAGTCACAAGCATCTCTTTTGTTTTTTTATCACCATAAAATAATGCTTTATCACTTACCATTTCAGTATATACAAGTCCTGCATCAAATTTGAAACAAAGACTTCTAAAGGCGGCATTACTAATCCCTGCCATTGGTGCGATTACTACATTATTTTTTATTTCGATATCCCCTATCTTCCACATGCTTTTTTAAACTCAATAATAGTATTTAAATCCTGCTCATCAAAGATATATTTTGTATTACAATATTCACATTTTACTTCAGCTTGCTTATCTTCTCTTAAAATATCTTCTAAGTCTTCCATCGCTATTGTTGTAAGCCCTGCTTTAAATCGATCTTTATCACAAGAACAAATCCATTTTAATTCTGTTTCTTCTATAATTCTTACATCATCAAATAATGATTCAACAATTTTATTAATATCACTTTCATTTTCAATCATATTTGAAATTGGTTTTAATGTTTTAACTAAGTTTTCAACAGCAACAATATCTTCTTCTGTTGCATTTGGCATTAATTGAATTAATAATGCACCTGCAGCTTTACAAGAGTAATCTGTGTCTACCAGTACTCCTAAAGATACAACTGATGGTGTTTGCTCACTTACCATAAAATAATAAGCAAAATCCTCACCAATTTCACCTGTCTGTAAATCAACTTGTCCACTAAATGTTTCTTTTAAACCAATATCTTTAGTTACTTTTAAATAACCATCAACACCAACTCCAAGCCCTACAGCTAATTTATTTGACTCATTATATTTTAAATAAATATGTGGATCACCTACAAAACCTCTAATGTTACCATTACTTTTTGCTTCAACCATAATAGTACCAATTGGTCCACCACCATTTATTTGTGTTACAATTTTATCATTTTCACCTTTTTGCATCATTGCCATTAAGCCAGTTATTGATGCAACACGGCCAAGTGTTGCAAGTGATGTTGGATATAAATCATGCATCATTCTAGCATCATTACAAAGTTTTGTTGTATTTGCTGCATAGATTCTTACATTATCATTTAAAGCTAATGCTTTTACTAATTTATTTGTCATATATTACCTCTTCTTTTAATTAAAATTTTACACTTTAATAAATTTCCATACAATTATAACACTATTTTTAATTATTATTAATAAAAAAAATTTATAGTTTTCCACTAAACAATTTTATAAATGTTATAATCTATAAAAGGAGTATTTATGAAAAGAAACTATAAATTTTTTATTACTATTATGGCTCTTATTTATTTCTTAATGATGCTTTATTTACTATATGGTTTCAGATTTAATTATTCCACTTATAGTGAGTATATTGCTTTATTGAGAAACAATGTTAGCCTTGTACCTTTTGATACAATTAAGATGTTTATCAAAGTATACCTACAAAATCCATATGATTTAATTAATCATGCTACTATAAACTTAGTTGGTAATGTAATTTTATTTATACCTTTAGGTTATTTCATTACATTTTACTTTAAGTTTTTACATAACTTATTTGCTTTTCTCTTAGTTAGTAGCTTTTTAATCTTTACTATTGAAGCTATCCAATTATTAACGTTGCTAGGACGCTTTGATGTTGATGATATTATCTTAAATGTTATTGGTTCATTAATGGGATATATTTCTTATTTAATTATTCATAAATATATCTTTAAAGATATTGTTTAAACCATCCGATAATTTCATTTAAACGATTTATACGATTATGAGGTTTTCCAGATCTTGATAGTTCATGATTTTCTTTATGAAATAAAGCAACTTTTGATGGAATGCCTCTTTTTCTTAGGTTTGTAAACATCATTATTGGATCTGACATCCAACAGCGATAATCTTCATCAGATTGAATAAATAAAGTTGGGGTAATTGCATTATCTACATATTTCAATGGTGAATGTGACCACATCTTTTCATAATTATCCCAAGGACTTGCACCAACTTGACTTAAATTATGATAGTATCCAATATCTGTTGTTAGACATTTTGATAGATAATTTGATATTGACCTTTGTGAAGCTGCAGCTTTAAAACGAGTAGTATTACCAATCATCCAGTTACACATAAAGCCTCCATAACTTCCACCACAAATACCTAATCTATTTTCATCTAATGCAGTATATCTTTCCACAACTTCATCACAAAATTCCATGAAATCTTGATAATCAATATCTCCAAGTTTGCTAACTAAAGTTGAAAATTCATCTCCTCTTCCTGCAGATCCTCTAGGGTTGGTATAGAATACAAAAAAGTCTTCATTTGCCATACATTGCATTTCATGATTATATAGCATACCATATGCAACTTTTGGTCCTCCATGCATCGTTAAGATACCTGGATATTTTTTATTTTCATCATAATTTATTGGTTTAATTACAAACCCTTCTAACTCATGCCCATCTTTTGCTGTAAACCTAAAATAGTCAGGTTTACTTATTTGATATTTACTAACATCATTAAATGATGTTATTTTAGTTTCCTCTTTTGTTTCTAGACTAATTTTATAAATTTCAGGCATTTCATAATCTCGATATGCAACTGCATAAATATCGTTATCATTTACAACAAACGAAGTAATTGCTCCATCTTTTGAACTGATGCTTTCCATCTTTTTATCTTTATCTATCACAACTAAATTAGAACTACTATAACTTGTAAATAACGTATAAATTAAATTACCTATAACTGTCAGTGTTTCTCCACCACCATATGATACATCACTTCCAACAAGGTTTCCTAAAGTTCCATCATAATATTTATATTCAGTTATTTCTTTATTTTTAAGTTTATATAAAGTTGGGTTTTGCGAAGAATTTGATTTTTTATCAGACGCTTCCATAATGATATAGTCTTGATAATAGAATGCCTTTAAAACACCATAGTGTCCATTGTCCATTAGCATATCTAAATATTTACTGCCTAAATTATATTCATATACTTCACTATGCACTGGCATCTTATCTGTATATGTTGGACCCCAAAATAGGATTTTGTCTTTTGTTTCGTTTAATTTAAAACCACTAACATCAGTATATTCTTTTGAAACATTTATAATCTCATTTGTCTTAACATTATAAATAGCTAGAGTATTTCTAACTTTATTTGTAATACCTGCTCCATTTGACCAAAATGGTATTTCATCAAAGATTAAATAATCACTTCCTTCAACTGCTCTATTCTCTTTAGTATCTTCTTGATTTAGTTTTCTACTATATGTAATAACATAGTTATCATCATCAATTTTAGCTAGCATTTTTACTTTAGCAGGCACCTTAAAAAATTCACTCGCTTCTCCACCATTAAGATTTAATTTAAAGTAAGTTGTTTTATTATCTACATTATCTTTTAAGCTTGTAAAGATAATATTTTCATCATCTAACCACACTGCTGTTTTTTCATAACCTTTAGCTGTTAAAGGATAATACTTATCAGCTTTAGTATCTAATAAATATAATCTAGTTTGATATTCATTATATTCTTCATTTACTGTTGTTTGATTAAAGATTATTTTTTCTTTATTTGGTGAAATATTTAAATCAGCTATAAATTTATAACTATATAAGTCTTTAATTTCTAATTTCTTCATCTAATTTACCTCAAATAGCTTTCTAACCATGCTATTATCTCTTCCATCCTTTTGATTCTATTTCTAGGTTTACCATTTCTAGACAAGTCATGATTCTCGTTTTTAATTAAACATAGACGTGATTCTACACCATGCATCTTTAAAGCTGTAAACATTTGAAGAGCTTCCACCATCCAACAACGATAATCTTGCTCAGCATGTATAAATAATGTTGGAGTTGTTGCTTTATCAGCATACTTCAATGGTGATTGTTCCCATTGTTTATTAAAGTCTGTTGTATGGCTTGCCGCAACTTGATCTAAAGCAAAGTTTATTCCAATATCACTTGTCCCTTCAAAAGTTGACCAATTAGCAATACTTCTTTGTGATACAGCACATTTAAAGCGATTTGTATGTCCTATTATCCAATTTGTCATAAAGCCACCATAAGAACCACCAGTTACGCCTAGTCTACTAATATCAATTGACGAATACTTCTCTATAGCACTATCTAAAAAATGCATCAAATCATCATAATCAATTGTTCCATATTTTCCTCTTATATCTGCAAACTCATTGCCTTTACCATCACTACCGCGTGGATTACAATAGATTACAAAATAACCTTTATTTGCCCACACTTGCATTTCATGATGAAAGATATCAGAAAAGACTGTTTTTGGTCCTCCATGAATATGTAAGATAGCTGGATATTTATTACTATCTTTATAATCTGTTGGCTTAATAACATAACCATCAATTTGAATATTATCTTTATTAATTATATGATGCTCTTCAATCTTTCCTAACTTATATTCTTCTTGAACAGCTTTATTAAAGCATGTTAATACTTGATTTAAACTATAGATTTCTTGTAGTGAATTTTGCTTTTGTCCTACCATATAAATGTTATTTTCATATACATCAAAACAATCAACACTGTTTAACTCACTAATCATTGTTACCGTATAATCTTTTAAATCTAAACATTTTAAATACGCATTATTAACATTGGTACTTACATAATATAGTTTATCTTCTACAACTTTATAAGTATAACCACCACCATATCTTACATCACTATTTGTTGTATTTTTACCAATTTCTTCATTTATTGGTTTATAGATTAATTCTAAACTATTAGTAGTTAAATCATAGATATACAAGACTGTATTTTGATTCATACCAAATTCTTTTTTATCATTTATTAATAATAAAACTTTATCAACATTATAAAAATCTAGTATTTGAATACCATAATTATTAATATCAATTAAACATTTAGTTTCTTTTGTACCTAAATCATATAAGTATATCCCTGGACTTTTTGGTCTAATATCATCATATTCATAACCACTATATACAATATATTTATCATTTGCTATAAATTCAACTGTATTAAAAAGCGGTTTTGTTAATGCAGTTAATATATTATTTTCTTCAAGATATAATCTATTTCTTTTACGATTTATAACACCTTGACCATTAAACCAAAATGGTACTTCTTCAAACACTGTATATCCACTATTATAATAATTCTTTAAAACTTCTTTTCTTTGGCTATTATCTAAGTCATCTAAGTTTGGTAAATTATTATCATAATTTGCCATTAATACTTTTGTGTTATCATTTATATCTTTATAATTTGATACACTTATATCATATCTAAACTTTTCTTGAGCCTCACCATGATAAATATTTATCTCATAATAGACACTTATTTGTTCATGATTTTTTATCTTTTCATTTACTTTATCATCTCGATTACTTTTAAAGATAATTGTTTCATTATCATACCAACTTACTTGTGTTACATCTTTTATTGTTGTTAGTTGTTTAATTTCTTTTGTTTCATTATTCATTAACCACAACTTACTTAAATAACTATTTGTTTCAATACATGGTTTGCTTACAACAAAAGCCGTATGTAAGCCATCTTTAGATATCATTAAATTACTAATAAATTTATAATCTAAAAATGTTTCAATACTTAAATTTTTCATAAATTTTGTACCTTCTTTCATTTTGATGAAAATTTTACATTACTTTATAATTATAAATCTATTATTCTATCTAAGCAATAAGAAAAGAGAAGATTATCCCTATCTATTTTACTATTAACCATTTTTCTTAATACAAGTATATTTTATCAATTGATTGCTGCATTAATAAATTACACTTTATTATCCTTTACAACAAAATAATAATATTTATTTATTTATTATTTGTTATTTATTATAATTGGTGTAATTAATATTTCATTTATAATTGAGGAAAGAGAAAGAATGATGAAGATATATACAGTTTTTAAAATAATTATTTCAGTAGGTGTCGTTATTATGTATTTATTTGAACTAAATAAATATTATTTTTTTCATATACTATATAATATTTTTCATATACTTCTTATATTGATAATAATAATTGAAATTTATAAGTTTATTAAATTAAGATATTTAAATTAACAAATCAAGTTACTAATCTTAAATGAATTGAATATTAAGGCGTATCTATATAACATTGTAAAATAAAATATATATCAAAAATTCACAACAGCATATAATTAAAGATATTTCCTAAAAAAAAACCACACCCTTTCTAATTGTCTCCAATTATCGGGGTGCAGTTCAAATTTTATTAATATCTTTTTTATTATTTAAGTGACCATTTAATTTGTAAATGTACAGCTTCACATGGAACTATGAAAGTATACATTTTATCTATGTCATTACCTGGTGTTTCTAATATTACTTCTTCACCTTTAGAGTTGATATAGAACCAGTACTCGAATACAAACCCTTCTTTTTCAAATACTGTTAATGTATGTTCCATTCCAGAAGCTACAAAATATTCATCTCTTACTATTCCTGTTGATTCTTCATCAAATGTAATCATATAGTCGTTGTTGTCATAGTATAAATCAATTACTAAGCTATTGTCTTCAACAACAGTAGTATTTGCTTCAGTTGTTACTAAGTATGAACATTCTGTACATTTAGCTAAAGCTTCTAATTCTAAAGTTGTACCTACTTCTCCTGTTAATGTTTCAGTTTCTTTTAAATCATAGCCACCTCTTGAGTTTTTAAAGTAGTGGTTAACTACATAAGTTGCACTAGCTACTTCGCTCTCTTCATATACAGCTGTTAATGTTAACCCATTTAATGGCATAGCAATTTTTTGATTAGCTGTATATGTATTACCTTTTGCATCTTCCCAATATAAGAATGTTGCATTTGCTTTTACAGGTGCTTCAGCTAAAGTAATTTGAGATTCATATTTAATTTCAATGATATCCGTTACTTCACTTCCACCATTTTCATCATAAGTTACATTGTATTCAGCTCTGTTATAGTAAACTTTAAATACTGTTTTACCATTTTCTTTTACAGTTCTTTTTGTATTTGTTGATGAACTTAATTCAAAACCATCCATGTTTTCTAATAAAACACCTTCTGTTTCTCTAGTTACAACATCACCAGCATTAGCTCCTAATGTTACAGAGTTTGTATGAGTATATTTATTATCCCATGAAGTTGTGCCATCATAAGAACCTTCAATTTCAGATTGAATCCAGTATTCTACAGTAAATGTAGTATTTGTTGTTGGTGTATGTTCTTCATAAACTGCTGTTAATTCTAAGCCATCAACAGGCATATTCATTTTTTGATTAGCTTCATATGTATTACCATTTGCATCTACCCAATGTGTAAATGTCGCATTTTCTTTTACAGGTGCATCTGCTAAAGTGATTGGTGATTCATATTTGATTGCGATGATATCAGTTACATCACTTCCACCATTTTCATTGAATGTAATATCATATTCATGTCTGTAATAGTAAACATAGAAATCCATTTTACCATTTGCAGATACTTTTCTTTGTTTGTAAGTCATTTCACTTAAATATAAACCTTCTGGATTTTCTAATAATACTCCTTCAGTTTCTCTAGTGATTATTGTACCAATAGGTGCTGTACGATCTACAGTTTCATAGTACCATTTTTGATCCCAATCATTACCATCTTCTGCTATACCTTCTTGAGCAGCTTGAATCATATATACTACTTGATATCCAGCATAAGTTTGATCGTAAACTGCAGTTAATTTTAAACCATTAACTGGCATTGTAATTATTTGATTAGCTTCATATATATTTCCATCATTATCTATCCAATGCATAAATGTTGCATATGCTTTTGATGGAGCACTTGCTAAAGTGATTGTCGAACCATATTTAACATCATTAATGTTAGATACTTGGCTTCCACCAGCTTCGTTATAAGTTACATCATATTCTATTCTGTTATAATAAACTTTAAATACAGTTTTTCCATTTTCCTTAACAACTCTTTTTGTATTTGTTAAAGTACTTAATTCAAAACCTTCCATATCTTCTAATAAGACACCTTCAGTTTCTTTTGTGATCGTTTCTCCAACTGTACCACTTAATGTAACAGTACTCTTTTTTGAATATTTGTTATCCCAAGAATTCCCATCAGCAGTTGTTCCTTCTTCAGCACTTTGTACCCAGTATTCCACTGTGTAGTTTGCTTCATTTTCTTCTGCTGCTACATTAGTTAATGTTGCTTGACCAAAAATAGCTACTAAAGCTACAGTCAATAATAATTTAAATTTAAGCATACTCTATCCCTCTCTTATTCGCTTGTGTAAAAAATTGCTTTTTTTTAGCTTCAATACTATAGAGAATTTTTTTGTATATGTCAACCTCTTTTTTGGATAAAAATAGTACAACTATTGTGTATTAGTGCACTTTTTAGAGTAATATTAATTCTTACATTTATTATAAATTCTTATTTATCTATACAGTGTGCTCTTTATTTTGTAATTAATTTGTGTCTTATAAAAAAAAAGATTAATTTATCATTAATCTTTTTTTAGTTTTATTGAAAATAAGAACATACCGAGCATAGTTATTAGTATTATATAATATGTATGATCATCAAATAGCACTAATTTGCCAACTAAATTTTGTGTCAATAATATTATATATATCATAATTATCGATTCTATTACTTTTATAATTTTTAGTAAATTTGTTTTTTTACTAAACAACATTACTACACTTAGTATAATTGAAACTAATAAACAAATTAGATTAATAATACTTAAAGTGTCTTCACGCGAGATTATTGTTTCTGGTGTATATTCATTAGAGTCTTTTTCATCAGTGATTAAATAGATTTCATCTTCTACTTCTGGTTTTTCAGTTTTTGAAGATGTTGTTTTTTCACTATTGTATGCGTCTACTAATGGATTTACAGTTGGAACTGTTGTACTCGTAATAACTGGAATTACAGTTGATTCAGGTAAACTTGGTTCAGCTGGTTTTTCCGTTACATCTGGTGTACTTGCTGGTACAGTTGTACTTGTTGTTTCTGGTGTACTTGTTGTTTC
>CAYJNO010000047.1:0-10010 GCA_964371715.1 uncultured Erysipelotrichaceae bacterium
AGTTTGCACTATAGCTTTTTAAACTTATTCTTCAGTTGCTTCTTCAGCATCCTCTAAGATTTCTTCTGTTGTTTCTTCGATTTCTTCAGATACTTCATCTTCTAAATCTTCTACTGCTTCAAAAGAATCTTTTTTGTTTTTCATATGTCTTACAGTAGTAACTGCTTCAGGTAATTCATCTCCCTCTTCAACAAGGTTTCTGAATTCTCTTTCGATACGTAATTGTTCAGCACGTTCGTTAATCATACGAGTTGTTTCACGATCGAAGTTTGAACCTGTACCTGCAGGAATACGTTTACCGATAATAACATTTTCTTTTAATCCAGTTAAGTTATCAATTCTTCCATTAACAGCAGCATCTGTTAAAACTTTAGTAGTTTCTTGGAATGATGCAGCTGATAAGAATGAATCTGTCTCAACTGATGCTTTAGTAATACCAAGTAATGTTGGACCAAAGATAGCAGGTGTTTTACCACTCATTAATACTTCAGCATTTTTAGCACGCATACGGCTTAATGATAATGTTTGACCAGCACTTAATGCAGTATCATTACCTTCTAAAACAACTACTTTTTTCATCATTTGACGGATAACGATCTCAACGTGTTTGTCAGAAATATCAATACCTTGAGCAGCATATACTTTCTTAACCTCTTTTAAGATATAGTTTTCAACTGCTTGAATACCAGCGATTTCTAATAATTCTTTAGGGTTAACTTGACCTTCAGTTAATTTGTCACCAGCTTCTACTGAGCTACCAACTTTTAACCAAGATCTAATATTTTGGTTAATTGAACATTTGTGTTCAATTGATTCTGTTTTACTTGTAACAACAATGATTGTTCCAATACCATTATCAGCAGATCTTACATCAGTGATTTCACCTGTAATTTTTGATAATACAGAGGCATTTTTTGGACATCTAGCTTCGAATAGTTCTTCAACACGAGGTAAACCTTGAGTGATATCCCCATCATTACCAGAGGCAACCCCTCCAGTATGGAAGGTACGCATTGTTAGCTGTGTACCAGGTTCCCCGATTGATTGAGCAGCCATAATACCAACAGCTTCTCCATTTTCAACAAGTTTACCAGTAGCCATGTTACGTCCATAACATTTAGTACAAATTCCATTATCACTATCACATGTAAACACGTTTCTAATCATAACTTCTTTTACACCTTCATCAACAATCATATTAGCTAAATCTTCGTCTACATAAGTTTCAGCTTCAACGATTACTTTTTTAGTTTTTGGTGAAATGATATCTTCTTTTACATATCTACCAACTAAACGATCGAATAATGATTCAATAACTGTATTGTCTTTACGATCAATAATTTCAGTTACTAAATATCCTCTATCAGTACCACAATCATCTTCATTAATAACAACGTCTTGTGCTACGTCAACAAGTCTTCTTGTTAAGTAACCTGATTCAGCTGTTTTTAAGGCAGTATCTGTTAGACCTTTACGAACCCCATGAGTTGAAGTAAAGAACTCAGATACGTTTAATCCTTCACGGAATGATGAATAGATAGGTACTTCCATGATTGATGGAGTATACTCTTTACGAGATTTAGATTGAGTTGGTTTCGCCATAACTCCACGCATCCCAGCAAGCTGAGTAAAGTGAGATTTAGATCCACGCGCTCCTGATACCGCCATCATATTAACTGGTGATTTTCTTGGGAAGGCAGCCATAACTTCATCCCCGATATCATTTTTTGTATCATCCCATAATTTACCGAAATGTCTTTCCCATTCAGCGGGTGTTAATTCACCACGCTCTAGTAAATCATGTAATAATTGTGATTTTTCTTTTGCTTCAGCAACGTATTTTTCTTTGTTTGGTGCAACATTAATATCAGATAATGATACTGTCATACCAGCAACAGTAGAATACTTAAATCCTAAATCTTTAATTTTATCTAAGATGTCACTTGTTCCATGAGTTTGGTATCTATTAAATACTTCCGCAATAACATTTCCTAAGTTTTTCTTTTTAAATTCTGGATTTAAAGGCATTGATTTAATTACTTCTTTTACATCAGTTCCCATTGGTACAAAGAATTCATCTGGAGTATTCTTTAAGCTTTCAAATGTAACTGTATTTAAGTAAGGGAAGTCAGATGGGAAGATTTCATTAAAGATAACTTTACCAACTGTTGTAATTAAATATGATTTGTTTTGTGTTTTTGTGAAACAATCTTTTTTAAGTGAAGCAGCTCTAATAGCAATTCTTGAATGTAAGTGTACAATTTTGCTTTGGTAAGCCATTAATACTTCATTAGGTCCTGTGAATAAATGACCTTCATTATCTGCATAACGACGGTATTCTTCAGCACCTTCAAGATCTCCTTCAGACTCTAATTTTGCTGCAGTTTCTAAGAATTCTTCTGCTGTTTCTTCCATGTTTAAGTAGAAGTTACCTAAGACCATGTCCTGAGATGGTGTAACGATAGGTTTACCATCTTTTAAACCTAAGATATTGTTAGAACCTAACATTAAGATTTCAGCTTCCGCTCTTGATTTTTCACTTAATGGAACGTGAACCGCCATTTGGTCACCATCGAAGTCAGCATTGAAGGCTGTACATACTAATGGGTGAAGTCTGATTGCTCTTCCTTCAACTAGTTTTGGAATAAATGCTTGGATTCCAAGTCTATGTAATGTAGGGGCACGGTTTAAGAATACTGGGTGGTTAGAAATAACTTCTTCTAAAATATCCCATACTCTTGGTTCTCCTCTTTCGATTAATTTTTCTGCAGTTTTAGGGTTATTAGCTAATCCTGTAATTACAAGTTCATTAATTACGAAAGGTTTATATAATTGGATTGCCATTTCTCTTGGTAATCCACATTGGTACATTTTTAAATCTGGTCCTACTGAAATTACTGAACGACCACTAAAGTCAACACGTTTTCCAAGTAAGTTTTGACGGAAACGACCTTGTTTACCTTTTAAGCTATGTGATAAAGATTTTAATGGTCTTCCACCAGCTCCAGTTACCGCTTTTGAACGACGTCCATTATCGATTAAAGCATCAACTGCTTCTTGTAACATACGTTTTTCATTTTGAACGATGATTGCAGGTGTTCCAAGTTCTAATAATTTTTTTAGACGATTATTACGAGTAATAACACGACGATATAAATCATTTAAATCTGAAGTAGCAAAACGTCCACCATCAAGTTGTAACATTGGTCTTAAATCAGGTGGGATGATTGGTAAAATATTTAATACCATCCACTCTGGTTTATTTTCAGAAGTTACAAATGCATTTATAGTTTCTAAACGTTTTAATAATTTTTTACGTTTTTCATTATTTGCATTTTCTAACTCTTCTTCAACGATTTTTTTCTCTTTAACAGGATCAACTCTTTCTAATAAAGTTTGAACAGCTTCAGCCCCTGTTTGAGCAATAAATGAACCTTTACCATAAATAGCTTCTGATTCACGATATTCTCTTTCAGATAAAATTTGTTTCGCAACAAGTTTTGTATTTAATGGATCAATAACAATCCAAGATACGAAGTATACGATTTCTTCTAAAGCTTTTGGTGTAATGTTAAGAAGTAATCCCATTCTTGATGGGATACCTCTTAAATACCAAATATGAGCTACAGGTGCGGCTAAAGTAATGTGACCCATTCTTTCACGACGTACATTAGATTTTGTGATTTCAACTCCACATCTATCACATACTACACCTTTATAACGTACTTTTTTATATTTACCACAATGACATTCCCAGTCTTTGCTAGGTCCAAATATTTTCTCACAGAATAAACCATCACGTTCTGGTTTTTGAGAACGGTAGTTAATAGTTTCTGCTTTTTTAACTTCTCCATAAGACCAATCAAGGATTCTTTCTGGTGATGCTAAACCAAGTTTTAAGGCACTAAATTTATTTTGTTCCATGTTTTGCCTCCTTATTCTTCTTCGTCGATGCCAACAATAGCTACATCGGCTAAATCATCATTATCAAAGCCATAAGTGAATTCAGTTTCTTCTTCATCCACTGTCGCAATTTGACCAATTACTTGTTCTTCTGTTTTTACTTCATCTTTTGTCGCAACGATTTCTTCACCATTTTCATCAAGCATCTTAACGTCAATAGCTAATGATTTCAGCTCGTGTTTTAATACTCTAAATGATTCTGGAATTCCAGGTTCTGGAATATCTTTACCTTTAATAATTGCTTCATATGTTTTTGTTCTACCGTTAATATCATCTGATTTAACAGTTAAGATTTCTGCTAGTGTACTTGATGCACCATAAGCTTGAAGAGCCCAAACTTCCATCTCCCCAAATCTTTGTCCACCATTTTGTGCTTTACCACCTAATGGTTGCTGTGTAACTAATGAATATGGTCCTGTAGCACGAGCATGAAGTTTATCATCAACCATGTGAGCAAGTTTAACCATGTACATTACCCCAACGGCAATTTTTTCATCATAAGCTTCACCTGTACGACCATCAAATAATTTCATTTTACCATTTACTGGTACATTTGCTTCTTCCATAATTGATTTCAATTCATCATTTGAAATTCCATCAAATACTGGCGTTTGGAATTTAACACCTAATTGTTTAGCTGCCATTCCTAAATGGATCTCTAATACTTGTCCAATGTTCATACGAGATGGTACCCCGAATGGATTTAACATGATATCGATTGGTGTTCCATCTTCCATGTATGGCATATCCTCAACTGGTAAGATTTTAGAGATAACCCCTTTATTACCATGACGTCCTGCCATTTTATCCCCTTCAGAGATTTTACGTTTTTGAACGATATATACTTTAACAACTTGATTTACTCCAGGTGGTAAATCATGTCCTTCACTACGTTTGAAAATTCTAACAGCTTGTACTATACCTGCTGAACCATTAGGTACTTTTAATGAATTATCACGTACTTCACGTGATTTTTCACCAAAGATTGCTAATAATAATTTTTCTTCAGGCGAGTTTTCGCTTTGTCCTTTTGGTGTTACTTTACCTACTAAGATATCACCTTCTTTTACTTCCGCTCCGACCATTACAATACCACGACCATCTAAGTGTCTTAATAAAGATTCACTTACATTTGGTACATCTCTTGTAATTTCTTCATTACCAAGTTTTGTATCGCGACATTCAATTTCATATACTTCAATATGAATTGATGTATAAACATCTTCTTTAACCATTCTTTCAGACATAATGATCGCATCTTCATAGTTATAACCATGCCATGTCATAAATCCGATAGTAACGTTTTGTCCTAATGCTAATTCACCATTTTGCATTGATTGTCCATCAGCTAAGATATCTCCTCTAGCGATTTTATCTCCAACACTTACAATTGGATTTTGGTTAATAACTGTACCAGCATTACTTCTTAAGAATTTAGCTAAACCATAAGTTGCCACACCAGCAGCATGTTCAACTTTAATTTCATGAGAATCTACATAACTTACAACTCCATCAACAGTTGATACAACAGCTGAACCTGAGTCTTTTGCGATACGGTGTTCAATCCCTGTTCCAACAAATGGACTTTCAGGTTTTAATAATGGTACTGCTTGACGTTGCATGTTTGCACCCATTAAGGCACGAGAAGCATCGTCATTTTCTAAGAATGGAATACAAGCCGTAGCTACAGATACGATTTGTTTTGGACTAACGTCAATTAACTCTACTTCTTCTCTTGGAACAAGTACTGTTTCTTCAGCAACCCTTGATACTACCATATCATTTACAAGTCTACCGTCTTTTTCTTCATTCGCCTGTGCAATTACATAGTCGAATTCTTCATCAGCTGATAAGTAAACATAATCATCACTTAATAATCCATCTTCTAATACTTTACGGTATGGCGTTTGAATAAATCCGTATTCATTTACTTTTGCATAAGTTGTTAAGTTTGAGATAAGTCCGATATTTGGTCCCTCAGGTGTTTCGATTGGACAAATACGACCATAAGATGAGTTATGTACGTCACGAACTTCAAAACTTGCACGCTCCCTAGTAAGACCACCTGGTCCTAGAGCACTTATACGACGTTTATTTGTTAATTCAGCTAATGGATTTTGTTGGTCCATGAACTGTGATAATTGTGATGATGAGAAGAATTCTTTTAAAGCTGCCGTTAATGGACGAATATTAGTTAAAGATTTTGGTGTTAATGTCGCTACATCAGTAATTGACATTCTCTCTTTTACTACTCTTTCCATACGAGCTAAACCAATTCTAAATTGATTTTGGATTAATTCTCCAACTGTTCTAACACGTCTATTACCTAATTGGTCAATTTCATCAACTTCTCCAATGTTATCCATAATAGTATATGAATAGCTATAATAAGCATAGAAATCTGAAGTAATTAAAGCATGTTTTTTATTTAATGGATCTGTACCTACAATGTTAATTACATGGTCTTGATCTTCAACACCTGCAACATTGAATGTTTGTACAGCAGCCCCTACTAAATAAGCTTTAACAGTTTTATTTTTATTTATTAAATCAACAATATGTTGTTTTTGTTCTACATCTAATGTGTATGGTGCATCAGTTGGGAAATAACCATCAATTAAAACACCATCTTCTTCTGTTTCAATATCGTTTCCATTTTCATCTAATAAACGACCTAAAACATATAATCTTTCTCCATAGTTTAATACACTACGAACATTTTTAGCAGTTAAAATAACTTCATTAGCAATAACACCACTGTAAATATTTACATGAGTTGCTTCTTTTACCAATAATTCTACTTCTTCACTTGTTAATACATTTCCAGCATGTAATGTTGTACTGCTTAATTCAACATCTGTTGCAAGAATACGACCAACTAATGCTTTATTTGTAGCCGTTTCCACTGTTACTACATCAGGATGAGAGAATAAAGGTGAGAAAGGATAAGCTTTCATATGTAAACCTTTGCTTAATTCTTTCTTTAATACTTCTCTTTCAACTTTAGTTATTAAAGTTCCTTCAGCATATAATACATTACCATTGCAATCTAAAACATCTTGTTTTAAGATATTTTTTTCCATACGATTTACAAGGCTTAATTTTTTATTTAATTTATAACGTCCAGCTTTTGTTAAGTCATAACGTTTTGGATCAAAGAATTTCGCATTCATTAAACTTATAGAACCATCAAGTGTTGGAACTTCATCAGCTCTTTGGTTTTCATAAATTGTAATTAATGCACTATTTGTTGTTTTTGTTTTAAAGTCAGCATGTAAAGTGTTTACTACTTCTTCATAATTACCGAATAATGAAGTATATAATAATAAATAATGATTTAAGAATTCTTTACCTTCATCTTCAGTTAAGTTATCTTTATGTACATTAAAATTCAATGCTTCTAAGAATGTTTCCATTTCATTAGTTTTTAAACCATCTTCATCATCAAGTTTATTTAATGAAACCCCGCATGCTTTTAATAGCACTGTATTTAAAATCTTACGTTTTTTATCAATTGATACATTAGCTATTCTTCCTAAAGCCGCTTTTTTAGAGTCTGTTGCCATCTCTAACCACGTACCTCTACTTGGAATTAAATCTGCTTGGAATATATCTTTACCTGTTTTGTCTTCTTGTTCAATATCATAATAAGCTCCTGGTGATCTTACTATTTGTGAAACAATAACACGCTCAGCACCATTTATAATAAATGTACCATTTTCTGTCATTAATGGAAAATCCCCTAAGAATACATCATCTGATTTATTGATGATTTCTCCACTAGTTTCATCAAATATCTCTAAATCTAATCTTGCACGTAATGGTGCAGCATAGTTAGTCTCACGATATTTACTTTCACTAACTGTATACTTTGGTTCTCCAAAAGTATATTCTCCAAAATTTAATTTAATATTCCCACTGTAGTTTGAAATAGGATAAATTTCTTGGAATACCTCTTTCATCCCTTCTTTAACAAACCATTCAAATGAATCAGTTTGGATTTCTGTTAAATCAGGTAATTCTAACTGACTTGTACCCTTTGAATAGTCACGTCTATTAGCCTTGTTACCTAAGTTCAGAATACGATAATTTTCTTTTACACTCATGCTGATCGTCCTTTCTGCTATCTATTTTATACGCACAAAAAGAGCTCTAACTCTTCTTAAAAATATAGATATTATTGCAATATACTATATTACTACAAGCGCCCTTATTTGTCAATATATTTTATGCTTGTTTTGACCTCAAAATGTAGAAACCTTTGTCCTTTGCAACCACTTCACAATTGCCATAAATTTCAATTAATTTATTAACCGCACTATTAGCTCCATGTGATTTTCTGATCACTAAATACAAATAGCCTCCAACATTTAAATGTTGTTTGCTATCTTCAAACATTTTATAAATCACTTCTTTTCCAGTTCTAATTGGTGGATTAGTAATTATAAAATCATACATTTCTTTTATATTCTCAAAACCATTTGACACAAATACATTATTATCACATTTATTTGTTGAACAATTTTCTTTCGATAATGCAATTGCTTTATCATTGATATCAACCATATCCACATCTATCATTGGATGTAACCTCTTTATGATGATACCTATTGTTCCATATCCACAACCTAAATCTAATACCTTATTTGTTAACTTTTGTTTTGCCACAACCTTTAATAATGCAATGCTTCCATAATCTATTTCACTTTTAGAAAATACTCCGCTATCACTCTTAAACTTAAAGTCTTCATGATCAAAACAATAATTAATAAATTGTATATCTGATTTTAAATTTTTATCATTTTTGAAATAATGTGACATATACTACCCTTTCTTTATATAGACTAAAAGCCGAACAATTTATTCGGCTTTTAATTTATAATTTTTACAAAAAACTATTTAATTTCTACTGTAGCTCCAGCATCCATTAATTTTTTCTTGATTTCTTCAGCATCTTCTGGTTTGATGTTTTCTTTGATTGCGCTTGGTGCTTTATCAACTAAACCTTTAGCTTCAACTAAACCTAATCCAGTGATTTCTCTAACAACTTTGATAACTCCAACTTTGCTTGCTCCAGCATCTTGTAAGAATACAGATACTTCAGTTGGTCCTGTTGGAGCTGCTTCAGCTACCGCTGCAACTGCTACTGGAGCCGCTGCTGTAACACCGAATTTTTCTTCGATTGCTTTTACTAATTCATTTAATTCTAAGATAGTAGCTTCTTCTAAGTAAGCTAAGATATCTTCATGTTTAACTTTTGACATTTTTCTTTCCTCCTATTATTCTGCAGCTTCTGCTGCTACTTCAGCTGTTTCTACAGCTGGTGTTTCTACTGTAACTTCTTCAGTTGTTTCAGCTACTACTTCAGTTCCATCAGCTCTTTCGTCTGCGACAGCTTTAACTACGCATGCGAAATCTCTAATTGGAGCTTGTAAGCAGCTTAATAACATTGAAAGCATACCTTCTCTGTTTGGTAAGTTAGATAGTTCATTGATTGTATCAACCCCTACTACTTTACCTTCAACGATTGCACCTTTTAAAACTAAAGCTTCATGCTTTTTAGCGAATTTAGCTAAGATTCTACTTGGAGCAACAGCATCTGTACCAAATGCGATAGCGTTTGGTCCTGTTAATTGTTCGTTTAATTCTCCAAATCCTGCAGCTTCTGCAGCACGAGTAACCATTGAGTTTTTATAAACTTTAAACTCAACTCCTTCGCTACGTAATTCTCTACGTAATTCACTAACTTGAGCTACTGTAAGCCCACGGTATTCAACTACTACTGAAGAACTAGCGTTAGTAAGTTTCTCTTGAATTTCTTGTACTAAACCAACTTTAGCATCTAATGTTGCTTGTTTCATTCCAAACCTCCATTCTATGCATCAATATACTCTATAAAAAAACTCGTATTTTCACAAACACGAGTAAAAAGTTAATTATTAACGTTTTACCTCGGTAACATTATTAAGCTATACGCCGTTACTGTCTGTGGTATATTGTTGCCTATATAAAATACTACATTTATCAACAAATGTCAATAGGTTAAT
>CAYJNO010000048.1:0-9098 GCA_964371715.1 uncultured Erysipelotrichaceae bacterium
TTATTGTTTATTTTTCATATGTGGGAATAAGATAACTTCTCTAATAGTATCAGAATCTGTTAATAACATTACTAATCTATCAATACCTAGACCCATACCACCTGTTGGAGGCATACCATATTCTAATGCTTCTACAAAGTCAACATCCATTTCATTTGCTTCATCATTACCTAAATCTTTTTCTTTTACTTGTTCTAAGAATCTTTCTCTTTGGTCAATTGGATCATTTAACTCAGAGAACGCATTACAGTATTCTCTTCCATCAATAAATAATTCAAAACGATCTGTAAATCTTCCATCTTCTGCATTCTTTTTAGCTAATGGAGAAATTTCTAATGGGTGACCATAAATAAATGTTGGTTGTTCAATTAATTCTTCCGCAAATTCTTCAAAGAATAAGTTAATAATATGGCCAATACTTCTTTGGTGTTTTTCAACTCTTACTTCTTTTTCTTCAGCAATTTTTAATGCTTCATCTAAATCTGTAATATTCCAAAAATCAACTCCACATGCTTCTTTAACAGCATCCACCATGTGTAATCTTTTAAATGGCCCTTTTAAAGAGATTATTTTTTCTCCCCATTTCACATCTGTAGTACCTAATACTTCAGTTGCAACATATTCTAATAGTCCTTCATTTAATTCCATCATTCCAGCCATATCGCTATAAGCAACATAAGCTTCAACTGTTGTAAATTCTGGGTTATGTCTTGGGCTCATTCCTTCATTTCTAAATAATCTACCAATCTCATATACACCTTCCATACCACCAACAATTAAACGCTTTAATGGTAGTTCTGTTGCAATACGTAAATAAAATGGCATATCTAATGTATTATGATGAGTAGTAAAAGGTCTTGCAGCAGCACCACCTAAAATAGGTTGTAATACTGGTGTTTCTACTTCTATTAATCCTAAGTTATCAAAATAATGCTGGATTGCTCTAATAATACGAGGTCTTGTCATTGCTACAAGTCTTGCTTTTTCATTCATTATTAAATCAACATAACGACGACGGTATCTTTCTTCAACATCACTTAATCCATGAAATTTTTCTGGTAATGGTCTTAAAGCTTTTGTTAAGTGAATGAAGTTTAAAGCTTTAACTGATAATTCACCTTTATCTGTTTTTGTAACTACTCCTTCAATACCAACAATATCACCTAAGTCACTAGCTTTAAAAATATCATATAGTTCTTCTCCAACTACTCTTTTATTAATAACTATTTGAATTTGTCCATCACGATCTTGAAGATGAAAAAATCCTAATTTACCCATATCCCTTTTTGTCATTATACGACCAGCGATTTTAACTTCTTGATTTATTTCTAGTAGTTCTTCTTTAGTTTTTTCTTCAAAAAGATTCTTTAATTCTAAAGATTTATGTGTTCTATCAAATGCATTACCAAAAGGATCAATTCCTTTTTCTTTTAATTCTTGCATTTTTTGAATTCTTACTATTTCTTGTTCTGTTCTATTTTCCATTGTTGCCTCCTTACATAATTGGCTTTTAACTATACTATTATACATAATTTTATGTTGTTATGCACTAATTTTAGTATGTTATTTTATTAATTTTGATCTATTTATTATTCATGTTCTCCCATTATTCATTTTTTGTATGTTATGATATAAATATATAAAATTTAAGGAGGAATAATGAACGGATTTACTTATTATACGCCTACAAAAGTAATTTTTGATGAAAAGGCTGAATTATTAGTTGGAAAAGAAGTAACTGCACTTGGTGCAAAAAAAGTTTTAATTGTTTATGGTTCAGGAAGTGTAGTCAAATCAGGGTTATTAGATGCTACAAAAAAATCGTTAGAAGATAACAATATTGAATATGTCTGCCTTGATGGAGTAGTACCTAATCCTTTACTTTCAAAAGTATATGAAGGTTTAGAACTTTCAAAAAAAGAAAACATCGATTTTATTTTAGCCGTAGGTGGTGGAAGTGTAATTGATACTGCTAAAGCTATTGGTATGGGACTTAAATACGATGGTGATGTTTGGGATTTATTTAGTGGAGTAGCTACCCCTGTAGGTTCTACACCTATTGGCTGTATCTTAACTATCGCTGCTGCAGGTAGTGAAATGAGTTCAGGTACAGTTATCACAAAAGATGAAGGTTTATTCAAAAGATCATGTGGACACCCAGAGGCTATTTGTAAATTTGCATTGATGAATCCAAGTTTAATGTTAACATTACCTGATTATCAAACTGCATGTGGTAGTGTAGATATCATTATGCATACAATGGAAAGATATTTTAACCCTACAACTAACCTTGATACGACAGATATCATAGCTGAGAGTATAATTAAAGAAACAATGAAACAAGCTTTGATTTTAAAAGATAATCCAAAAGATATCGATGCTCGCTGGAACATTATGTGGCTTGGAAGTTTATCACATAATGGTTTAACAGGTTGTGGTACCCTAGGTGGTGATTGGTCAACACATAATATTGAACATGAATTAAGTGGTATATATAATGTAGCACATGGAGCAGGACTATCGGCTGTTTGGGGTAGTTGGGCACGATATGTTATTGAAGTTATACCTCATAGATTTTATAAATACGCAAAAAATGTTATGAACATTGAAGGTGATGATATGATGGAAGTAGGTTTAAAAGGTATCGAAAAAACTGAAGAGTTCTTCAAATCAATAAATATGCCTGTTACAATTACAGGTTTAGATATTTGTCCAACTCTAGAAGTTATTGATGAAATGGCATCTAAAGCAACTAACAATAACACTACAACAGTAGGAGCTGTTAAAAAATTAAATAAACAAGATATTATTAACATCTATACAAATGCATTATAAAAAAGGCCTATGGCCTTTTTTAATTTGTACTTCTTCTTCTAATAACTACAAACGTAACTCCACCAACAATAATTAAACCTATAAATATAAATATTAATGATGTGGGAAATCCACTGCTTGCTACTTCTGGTGTTTCTTCGTCAACTAAATCTTCTACCTCAGGTGTTGGAGACACAATAGTTGTATCCTCACTTACTGTAGGTTCAGGCGTTGTTGTTACCTCAGGTTCTGATGTAACAGTAGGCGTAGTAGTTATTTCAGGCCTTACAGTTGGCGCCGGTTTTGTTGTTGGCTGTGCTGTTGGTTGAACTGTAGGGTTTGCTGTTGGTACAGTTGATGGTTTACTCGTTTCTTCAGGTGTTGTAGGTTTTGTTGTTTCAGGCGATACTGTCGGTGTAGGCTCTGGTTCAACTGGGATATCTTCAGTTTTTATTTCAAGCATACTAGAATACTGATTCAATTCACCTATAATTTTAATATCAACATTCCCTATCGTTAAGTTTTCAATTGTATTTTTTAGCACAGTTATAACTAATGCTTTTGTACTTTCATCATAAGTTGAGGTGTATTGATCATTTGTTAAAATACTTCCGTTAATATAAACTTGTACACTACTAGATCCTTCATTTCCTATAGCGATCACAAAATCACTTGTAATCGGTTGTTTAAGGACTGTATCATGACTAATATTCGTGCTAATAGCTTTTTCTTGAAGACTAGCAATCGCATCATTAATATTTTGAGCCATTGCATCTACTTGAGCTTGATTTTCACTTGTTAATCCACGTACAATTTCATTAATTCTAGTTTGTAAATTAGTAACACTATCATTTGTGAAAATAAATAAGTTTCCAGGTACATTTACTAACGCTGTATCAACTGCTGAATAATCTGCTACTATAATTTCAATTACTTTTTCGTATAACTCATTATACTTCAGTGTTTTTTCATTGAATAATACTGGGTTTACTCTACTAGCTTGATCTGTTACCCCTTTATCATTCGCAATTAATGTATTAAGTTCATCATAAATTGCTTTTAATTCAATATATTCTTCTTTTGCTTTATTCTCTTCTGAGATTGTTTCAAATGATTTAATTGTTTGTTCAGCAATTTCACGATTAAGTGATGAATAAACTAATGCATTTTTATTAGATTCAATATTTGAATTTAATTTATCAATTTCACTTTGCCATAGATTTTCAGAGTTTTCTAAAGCTGTTTTAGCTTTCATTACAGAATTGTAATATGAATCATAAGTAACGCTAGTGTATGTATTATTATTTATAATCATATTATCTATTTGAGCCTGTAATGAAGATATATCTCCCTTAATTTTAGCTTCATCAATATGACGATTTAATATTGTTAACATACTATCTACAGTTGATTGGCTAACATATAAATTTGTCAATAATGCTTTCGCATTAGCAACTGCCTTTTGATATTCTACTTTAGAATTTTCTATCCAATTATCATAATTATCTGGAGTAGTATTTACTCTTTCTTCTAGTTCAGTTTTATCTACATCAACAATTTCTTGGGTAATAAATAAAATTTCATTTATCTCAGGAATATTTTCACCCCATGCAATAGTAACACTTACTATTTTATTTGATGGTAATACAAAGTCATTTACCATTTGTGATAATGTACCTAATTTCACATTCTCTATCTTGTTATCTTTTACTACATTTATACTTACCTCTGCATTAGATTCAAGACCTGTTTGAACAAATCTGATTGTATTTGCAGTAATTTGTGAATCAAGGGTATAGGTAATATATCCATTTGCTTCAGATCCTTTATAGCTAGTATTGAAGTCTTCATCAATCATATAGCTTGGTAAATGTCCTGCTAACTCTTTTGTACCTTCAAAGTTATTTGAAGTTTCAACAGAAATATATTCACCATTATTGATTACTATCTCATTAATAATTACTGCTCTATTTGGATATGTTGTATTAAAGTAAATACGCATGTATTTCGCATCTATATCAAGTTCATCATTTCCATAATATCTAACATTTGGATATAGTGAATCGATGTTTCCAACTCCTGTATTAGCCATATTATCATCACGATTTACATCTGTAACTCCATCTCCAACATTAAATGCATTTGTCCATTCTACACCATCACTTGATAGTTGAATTATCGCATCACGTAAATAATCACTTGTTGAATCTGTAGAATATATTCTTAATGAATTAATATTTATACTATCTCCGAAAGTATAGATGGCATAGGTACCATCACTTGGATTTCCACCATATTTTGTCTGTGTTGTCATATCTCCATCAAAGGCTGCACCATTATTACGTGAATCACCCCATCCACCTACTTCAACAACCGTGTTTTCAACAAGTGTTCCAAAGACTTCAATATGTTTAATTGTTACTTTAAATTCAGAAATATTCATTGTAACTTTTGTATCAGTATTGTTTATCAATCTTATATATCTAGATTGTGAAGCTAAAGCTTCTTCGATTGTACAATCTGTCCATAAGTCATTATTTTTTGAAATTTGTAGACTTAATAATGTTGTATCAATATTTGAAATAATTGATTCAATAGATTCAATTTTATCTAAATCTAGACCAACATAATCACCACTATTTAATTCAATATTTTGACCAGTTAGTGTTACAATATTCTCATTTCTTGTTGTTTTTAACGCACTATTTTCTATATTAGTAATTAAATTTAAATTACTGTTTTCATCTACTATTTCAGGCCCATATACACTAACCTCACCAAGACGCCACCATACAAGTTGTTGTTCTAAGTTTCTGATTCTTATTTTAGATGTAACTGCATCACCTTTAATTACTTGTTCTACTGCTTTAGTATATGGTCCAAATTCAATCCATTCACCTTTTGCAGCATCGTAATATTCAACAATTGCTTCATTTAAAATATCACCTTCTTTTGATTTACCTTGTACAATACGAATTGAACCGATATTATTTTCTTCTCCTAAGTCAAATACAATTGATCCGTCTTTAGGCATATTATCTTGAACCTCAGTTCCAGTTACCCAAAATTCAGTAGTATCATTCTTATCAATTGTATCACTTGGATTTCCACCAACATTTTTCATATTAGTATCAAATTCTACATTAATTATTTCTATTTCATTTGATTCAGTTTCATTCTTAATAGTATTAACATCGAATGTATATAATTGGAACCATGAATCATCACCATTATCTTGTGTTGTGACCATTCTAATTCCAACAACATCTTTTAAGTTCATATTTTCAATAATTATTGGTTCTGTTGATCCTTTAGGACGACTTATAACTTCCGTATTATAAACTATCCAATCTTCACCATTTAAAGTATATTCAACATTAATATTATAGAAATGATTTTTACCACCCTCTTGAACAATTTTTAAGTTATCAACATTGATTGGATTATTGAATGACAAACCAACATAATCACCTTCTAAAATATAGTTTGGATTCGTAAATTGAATATAAGTTGAATCATCATTATCATATACACTCTCAACCTCACCTGATGTTGGATTAGCAAATCTGTTAGAAATATATGTTTTTATTATAGTGTTTGGGTTAACAATTGTATTTACCTCTGCCACTAATATCTTATCTAATTCATTAATGAAAGGTAAAATATGTTGTACTCCAACTTCAGCATATTGAGTCAAGTGTAAGTATGCAAACCCATGTTTTTTAGATGCATCTAAAGATTGTTTAGCCTGATTATATAAACTAATCATATTTGAGTTATCGTTATTTAGATATGATTTATATGCTTCTAAATATAATAATGCAGCATCAACTGTATCTTCATAACAATCTATAAATTCTTCTATTTGATTTAATACATCTTTATTTCCTGTTGTATTACGATAGTCTTCTACAGCATTTTCTAAGATTTCAAATTCTTCAACCATCGCTTCAATGTCATTGTTTGTTAATGTTGAATTAGCCATTCTTTCTTTAAAAGCGTCTAATAACGGGCTAAGTTCTATCGATTCTTCCAAAGCTACAACTCGACTGTCCATATTTTGATTGATCATATGCTTTGATAGCTCACGAAGAGCACTAGAACCACTTGTTTCTATCGCACTATTATGATCTACATATTTAAATGAATCGTACCATGCTTGATCAGCTGTTGCTTCATCATCCCAAATATTCCATGAATATACAGCATTACCAAAAATTGCAACTTTGCTTGGTTCAGATTGTTGCATTGGATTTAAAACTATACCTTCAATTTTTTCAGGATCAACATCACTATGTAAGAAGTCAGAATATCCTCCCATAATTAAATGATTTTTTGAATTGTCAGTACATGGCCAGTTTATCCATAAATAGGAACCACGGCCTACTTTATCATAGAATGTATCTGTAAATTCTTTTGATACTTCTCCCCAAATCTTACCACCAGTCATTACAATTTGTACTGTACTTGGGAATTCACTATAGTATGTCTCACCACTATACATGTACTCTTGAGTACAAAATGGTAATGTAGTGATTAAATCAGGATATGTTTCTTGCTTTTCTTCTAACCAAGCTTCCATATCTTTTAAAAGACGAATATAGTTTGACCCTCCAACATTAGCAGCATCATCAGCTAAAATAGCAATTTGGCGTACACCAGCTGCAATTACTTGATCAAACTTTGCTTGCATTATCGCTAAATCTCTTTGATATGATTCCTCAGTACTATGATCTATTGCATTATACATATATGGATGCAGAGCATACACAAATCGACATTTAGATGCATTCCCTGCTTCGGCTAAAGGCATAATATCTTCAATCAGTTCTTGCTCTGTATATAATTCGCGCCAATTTGCATTATGCTTTGGATCATCCTTTGGTGCATAAAAATAAGTATTTAATTTATAATAACCGCTCCATGTCATTAAATTAGCACGATCTTCTGTAGACCAAGGATTACCATAGTACCCTTCAATAAAACCACGGCTTGCAACATCACTATAGTCTTCAATTTTAAACTCTTCAATTGTAAAGCTATCAATTTGGGCAAGTATATGATAAAGCGTTGTTAACCCATAAAAAGCAGCATCGGTATTTTTACCAAGTACTGTTATTACATTATCTTTACTTTCTAGATAATAACTATCACCTTTAGTAAACAATTCACTATCTTCAAGTTTTCCATTTTCACTAACATATTCATCTACAAATGTTTCTGTGTTTCCAGCAATACCTATTAATACATTTGTCTTTGAATCATCAATTTTATTACTAAAAGTAATAGTAATATTTTTTAATGCAAATGTTTCTTTTAATCTATCAATTGTATAAGTGTCTATACCTTCTTCATATACAACATTTATGTTCTTACTTAAAATATAATTATTATTATAATATTCTATCGATTGAGGAATTGGATATATTTCATATTCCTCTGTGCTTGCCTTAATAACTGGTAATACTTCAATAATTGTTGGTACTAGCATCATTAAGCTTAGCATCACTAAACTAATTCTTTTTATTAACTTTTCTACGTGTATTTTCATTTTATCCCCCTTTATAAATTGCTTTTACACTTGTGTATCATAATTAATACATATTACTCCTTTCTGTCAATTTAATGTAATCATATGTAATTACACACTATAAGTCAATGCATGAAAAGATGATTAATTGTTTATTTTGAGTATATTTGTTGTATTTATGTGTATTTGTAATCGCTATCATTGTATACTTACATAAATTCACCTTTTTTGTGCATTAAATTCAAAAAAAAGTATAGCAATCTAATTTTTAGATTCTATACTTTTTTTTCATATTTATAATGTAGAGTTATATATTTTAATAGCTAAATGATTAGTCTAATAAAGCACTCCATCCATTGTCATCAGCTGCATCGCTATCTGTATAAGATACTGAACCAGTTTTTGTATCAACTGTTATTGTTAAAATACCAGCTTTACCTTTTACTGATTGAACTTCTTTAGTTTCATTTCCTACGATTGCTGCGAAAGCATCGAAGAAATCATCTCCTGCAACTATTTCTGTTGCTCCTGCTTTTAGTGTTAGTGTCCCAGATGCATCTAATACTACTGAGTAAGTTGGTGCAGGTGTTTTTAATGATGGATCTGCTGCTGCTACTGAAGCTGCATCCATTAAATTTTGTGCTGTTTGAATGTCATTTGACTCTCTACCTCTTTCAACATATTGAATGTATTGAGGAGCTAAAACTACTGCTAATACTGCGATAATCGCGATAACTACGATTAATTCAATTAA
>CAYJNO010000049.1:0-8898 GCA_964371715.1 uncultured Erysipelotrichaceae bacterium
CATTCGTAGTAATTATCACCATTATATTGCTTATGAAGAAAAATGTAACCCCTTTTATACAAAAAAATGTTCATTTTTACACGAACATTTTATCAAATAAATAAATTCTGTAAAAATTGATTTTACGCTTTTATAGCAATTTGCCTTTTTTCAAACGGAAAGTTACGTAGGCTTGTTTTGCAAGTTCGTTTGAGTGGGTAACGATAACAACGCATTTTCCATATTTATAAGCACTTTATTTAAGGATTTCAATAATACCTTCTGCGGTATCTTCGTCTAAATTTCCTGTTGGCTCGTCTGCAAGAATTACATTTGCTTCCGATGCTAATCCCGAGTTTGACACTTCAATTTTAATAAACATACATCTGAGCTAGTTATAATCGCTCTTTTTTTGTCAAATTTTTATATAATAATTGTAGTGTAATGTAGTTTTATATGTTATAATTATATATATAGGAGGTGTTTTATGTTTTTAAAAAAATCTAAATATTCAGATGGTAGAACTTTTTTATCAGTTATTCAATCTTATCGTGATGAAAACGGAAAACCTAAACATCGAACAATAAGTAAACTTGGTTTCCTTGATGATTTATTATTTCAATATGATGATCCAATAAATCACTTTAATGAATTAATTAAATCCGGTCATTATCTTAATGATGAATTATTAATAAAGCACTTATCAACTCATAAAATAAACCAAAGACAAAACAGAAAGATGATTGGCTCTTTCCCTTTGAATAGGCTATACAATTCATTTAATATCTCTTCTGTATTCGCTAAATATGAATCTAATTATAAATTTGATTACTCCTTAGACTCTGTCATGAAACTACTTGTTTTCTCTAGAATACTGTCTCCTTCAAGTAAACTTAATGCTTTCAATAATAAAGATAATTTCATTGAAAGTTTTGATTTCTCTTTAAAAGATATGTATAGAGCACTAGATCATCTACCCTTAATGAAAGATGAACTACTAAGCACTATATGGGAAAATACAATGGATAAATATAAAAGAGATGCTTCATCTACTTATTATGATTGTACAAATTATTATTTTGAAATTTCATATAACGATGAAGATTTAATTGATGAATTTGGTAATATACTTGAAAAAGGATATAGGAAGAAAGGTCCTTCAAAAGAACATAGAAAATCTCCTATTATTCAAATGGGATTATTAATGGATAAAACAGGTATACCAATGACATATGATTTATTCTCAGGTAATGAATCAGAAAAACAAACTCTAAGACCAATAATAAAAAACACTAAAAATAAATTTAATATTGATAGAACTATTATTGTTGCAGATAGAGGATTAAATACATCTGATAATACATGTTTTATTGCAGGTAAAAATGATCACAATACCAATCTTGATGGTTATGTATATGGGCAAAGCATTCGTGGTGCCAATCAAGAATTTAAAGATTGGGTATTAAAACAAGATGATTATGTAATAGATGAAATAGAAGAAAATAATGAAACTAAACATTTCAAACATAAATCAAGATTATTTTCTAAAGATATAACACTTGTAAGAGATGGTAAACGTAAAAACAAAACAAACATGTACCAAAAACAAATGATTTATTATTCTAAAAAATATGCTTTAAAGCAAGCAAAAGAAAGAGCAATTGCTGTTGAGAAATCAAAAGATTTAATTAATAATCCTGGCAAATATACTAAAGCTACTAGCTATGGAAGTTGTAAATATATAAATAATGTACAATTTTTGAAAGATACTGGAGAAATAGCTGATACTTCAGACTTAACTATTAACCAACAGCTTATAAATGAAGAAGCACTATATGATGGGTACTATAGTATTGTCACTTCTGAAACTGACCTTAACGATATTGAAATAAGGAACATATATAAGCGATTATGGAAGATAGAGGAAACATTTAAAATCACAAAATCCACATTAGAAACACGACCTGTTTATGTATGGACAAAAAAACATATTGAGGCTCACTTTCTAACTTGTTTCGTTTCTTTAGTGATAATTAGGTTACTAGAAATGCAGTTACAAAATAAATTTAGTTGTCAGCAAATAATAAACTCTTTAAAAAATTATTCTTGCAGTAACATTAAGGGAGAATATTACATGTTTGATTACTTTGACGATTGTGTTTCAGAAATATCTAATATATTTGGTGTTGAATTAAATTCTCAATTTAAAACATTATCTGAAATAAAAAAATTATATAAAAGTTGATTACAAAAAAATTACACTACAAAAATACAAACTAAAAAAGAGCTCAAAACCCCATTAATAAAGAGGCTGAGCTCTTTTTGCACTATTTGAACTGTCAAAGTCAAGATATAATATTACATTTTTGTGAAATTCTTGTGTAATCATAAAAAAAAATAAATTTTTCTTTATTTATTAATTAAAAGATATTATATTGAGATACAATCTATTAGTTATCGATACTGTAATCATAGTTTATTTATGAACAAATTGCCATTATCATTGTAAATAGTAATGTATAGTTGCGTAAAAGAAATCAACTTATAAAAATCAATTAATGCTTTGACTTTTTTTCAAATCATTAATATATTCGACAACAAACCCAATTTCATCCCTATTTTGAGGGATAATAATATCAGGAGTTGTCCCAACTTCAATATTTAAACTGTCATCATCATTTAAAGCAAATGAACAATTATATCTAACGATAATTTCTGAATTTGGCAACATAAATAAATTAGGTCCACCAACACCTAACCCATCTCCTCTAGTAGCATTTTTACCTACTATTGTTGCAAATCCACTTCTTTTACTAATAGCTGTGAAGCTTTCACTTGCTGAAAAAACATTTTCATCAACTATAATATATATATCACCATCAAATCCTGTATATTTATTTTCATTAAAAAAATAAATTGATTCATATGTGAAAAATGAGTCTATTGAACTTAAAACTTTATCATCTATTTCTTCATGCAAACTAATATCTACAAATTCATTTTGTAGTCCATAAAATGACATATCAATAAATGGCTTATTGTAACTCGAATAGTTTAATAAACTAGTAGCTTCATATCTTATATCATCACTTGATAGATAATCAAAAAAAGGATAAACCATCATAGTACTTCCTCCACTATTACCTCTAATATCAATTATGATATTTTCATATTTTGAAGCTTCTATAATGTAGTCAATTAATATGTTATAAAGCTCATCATTATATAACATTGTTGATAATTTAATATATGCAACATCTTTATCAACCTCTTTAAATTGCATATTCTTATTCACATAATAATTTGTGTTTTGTGCATTTTTATCGTTTTCCTCTAATTTATAATAGCTTTTTGATTGACTTAAAATTGATAGTAAGTATTCACTTTTATTTAAACTATTTATATTAGTTGGATTTTCTAAATTCGCATTGTAAGATCTATAAAGAGAATTATAAAAAGAATTATTTAATACTGATGTATGATGATTAAGCTTTGAAAACATTTCATCAATCATAGGACTTAAAATGAAAGTTGAAAAGTCATTATAACTTTGACAATCTACTATTAGATTCTTGTATTTATTGTAAATACTTTCTTGTAATTCTTTATCATTTTCCATCACATAATATGTAGCAAAATTTTCTTCAGCAAACTCCCAATAAAACTTATAGTCTTCATAGATTTCTTTTTGAATATTTGATAGTGATAATTTATATGTAAAGTCTGTAAAAAACATAAAATAACCAAGTATCAATAAAATAATTGATGTAATAATTTTAAATTTCATATACCACATACTCTATCAATATAACCAATATTGATATTCCCCTTTCTAACAAAGCACTTATATTCTAATATAAAAAATGTCACAGTTAAAACTGTGACTATAAACTAAATGGATCTATCTTAGCTGGTGCACAAATTAGTGCAACACAATGCTCAGGACATATTATATCATAGTCTAATCCACAAATATGATTACAACTATGGGTATAACATGCACCTGCATTACATTCACATTCACTCATAATAAAACAAAATTTATTATTTTCTAAAGCTTGTGGTTTAATTAAGTATTTCATTTATGCATACCTCCTTTCTATTTATTTGTTGTAATAGGGTAATACAGATAACTATTCTTTTAAAACTACTTATTAATTGGTTTTAGACTTATAGTTATATCAGATAATTCACTAAATTCTTTATCATGACTTATCAATATAACAATATGATTCTTTTTAATATTATTCAAAAGAAGTAATAAGTTGTTCTTGCTTTCTATATCAAGATTTGATGATGGCTCATCAAAGATTAATACTCTTTTTTCTCTTATTAGTTCTCTTACTATATTTATTTTTTGCCCCTCTCCACCAGAAACGTTATTTGTATATTCATTTATATTCTTATTTAAAAAATCTTCATTACTTAAAAGCTTAAATAATTTTAGAGTTTCTAATAACTTCTCAAGCGAATACTGATCTATTAAAATATTTTCTTTTATTGTCCCATCAAATAGTAATGGTGATTGATCAACCAAACCAAAACTATTTTCACGGAGATGATCAGTGTCTAAGTTTCTTATATCCATTTTATTAATTAAGATTTCACCTTCAAAGTTTTTATATAATCCTGTCATCAAATTTACCAATGTACTTTTACCACTACCATTTAAGCCATCGATGTGATATATATATCCCTTTTCAAATTTGCTAGAAAATTTATCAATTATAGTATGGCCTTTTTTAAAATTAAAATTGACATTTTTAAACTCAATTGATTCAATATCATTTACTATAATATCTTTATTATTTTCTATCTTATTTACATCTATTTCACATATTCTATTGTATGATGTTTTAACAGCAACTAATTGTTGATAAAGATTTGAGAAGTATTTCAAAGAATTAATTGTATATCCATAGTAAGTTGTCAGTGTAGTAAATAATCCTATACTTAATTTATTATCGATTACTAATATCGCACCATATATAAGTATTATTATTTGGTTAATTAGAGTTATAACTTTTTCAATTGAACTAATATAAAACTGTATTTTATTACTATATAAATTTATAAATTCAACTTCATTTATTTTTTTTAATAACTTTTTTGTTAAATTTAACTTTTTATTATAAAATTTTATAATTTTTGTATTTGCTAGATAACTATATAGTTCTGAAAAATAAAATCCATTAATCTCCAAGACTTTTCTTTTTACATCTAAAAGCTTTTTATTAAACTTTAGATAAAGAAACAAATAAGATATTGTTAAAAAAAGAAATAGTAAAACGGTATAGGAACTAACATAGAATAATAATGATAAAGTAAAAAATAGAATCAAAATATTAACAAATAAATCTTTATAAATATTTAAGAAAAATAGTACAATTACATTTGAATCAGTATTTATTCTTTGGTTCATATATGTTAAATCTAGATTTTTGAAATACAAATAATCTTTACGATGAATACTTTCTATCAAACTTTTATTTAAATCAAATGAAGCCTTTACTTGCAATTTTATCGCCAATCTAGATGAACAATAGTTCAATATAGTTATTATTGCATTTATTGAAAATAGTATAATCGCATATAAAATTACCCCGTTCAGCTCAGGCTGTAATATTAAATAGTTAATAAATAATCCATTTGATAATGGAATTACTAAGCCTAGTAAGCTAGATATAATGCATATAAAGCTATATAATATATGTAACTTATACAATCCTTTAAATACATTAATACCAAATTTTATCATATAAACATTTCTCCATTATTGTCTATTGTTTAAATATTCTATCAAAAATTCTAATTCGTCATTATCTTTTGGCACTGTTAGATCAACTGATGTTCCCATTTCTATATTTGCGCTGCCATCAGCATTTAAAGCAAATGATTCATTGTATCGAACTAATATATGAGAATTTGGTAGCATGAAAAGATTTGGATCTGTATTCATTCCATCACCTCTAGTTGCACTTTTACCTACTATTGTTGCAAATCCACTTCTTTTACTTATCGCTGTAAATGTCTCGCTTGCTGAAAATACATTTTCATCTACGATGATAAATATAGTTCCATCAAAACCTGTATATTTATCTTCATTAAAATAAATTGTTGAATTATATCTGAAAAAAGAATCTACAGAACTTAAAAATTTATCATCAATATCATCTAGTTGTTTAATACTTTTAATTTCTTCATAATATCCCTGATACTGAGTTTTAATATAATTCGAATTATATCTAGAATTATTTATTAATTTAATATTGCTGTAGGTTAAGTCTTGTTGAGATAGATATTCAAAAAATGGGTAAACCATCATTGTGCTACCACCAAAATTACCTCTAATATCAATGATAATATTTTCATATTTAGCTGCTTCTTTGATATAAGCAATTAACGTATTTACTAATTCTTCACTATAATTCATTGAAGGTAATTTAATATATGCAATATCATAATCTATTTCATTAAATTCAATCTTATTATTAACATTATTATTTTCCTTTTCAATGGTTTGATTATCTAGTTTTTTTTCTTCATAAAAATTTTCTGATTGATTAATAATGGATAATAAATATTCAACACTTGTTATAGCACCTGTATCAGGAAATGATTGAATTGCATCGCTATATACATTATTCAGTGTATTATAAAGTGTATTACCCACAATAGTAGTATGGTCATTTATAGTAATGAACATTTCTTCAACCATAGGATTTAAAATTAATGATGAAAAGTCATTAAATGAATGACAATCAACTATTAGATTCTTATATTTATTGTAAATACTTTCTTGTAATTCTTTATCATTTTCCATCACATAATATGTAGCGAAATTTTCTTTAGCAAATTCCCAATAAAACTTATAGTCTTCATAGATTTCTTTTTGAATATTTGACAGTGATAATTTATATGTAAAGTCTGTAAAAAAAATAAAATATCCACTTATTATCAAAATGATAAACGTAATAAATTTAAATTTCATAGCATGCTTAATCAATAAATCAATCTAATTTGTATTGATATTCTCCTTTCCGATTCATCATCTACATAATAATCTAATTATTCACAAGCCTTATAAACTAAATGGATCTACTTTAGCCGGTGCACAAATAAGTGCTACACAATATTCAGGACATGTTGTTTCATAATCAACTATACATCCATGTGTACATGTGTAACTAAAGCAACTACCACCATCACATTCACAACTAGACATTACAAAACATATATTGAAATCATTTGTGTTTTGTGGGTTAACTAAATATTTCATTTTTCACTATCTTTTTACTTTATATACAGTAAAATCCTCCTTTCTTTTATTCTAAATTTGTAAATATTTTATTTAATATTTACTTAATACTTAATTTCGTATGCTACTTTTTTTAGATATAGCTCTAAATTATTTTTTAAATATGTACAACTCTCTTTATTATCAAATTTTACAGGACACCCACCCATACAGATGGGTAACACTTTACATGATGAACAAGTTTCATCGTTTGTAGGATCTATTCCAATATATTTTATATTATTGGATATATTAATCTTTTTATCTAATATATTACCAATACTTTTTTCTTTAATACCGATATCATCCCAGCACTTGAATATTTCACCATCTGCACTTATAACAAATGAATTTTCTGAGTCAGCGCCACAAACTCTACCTTTCAATGTTGGATAAAATGTTTTCACTTCATTTTTCATAAAATTTTTAAAATCGAAGTTAACTTTTGAAAATTCATCTAGTGAAATACATTTTTTATTATCATAACATCCATTACTATCCCTTACATGACCTAAATAAGGAACGACCTTATTTTTAAGGTTATACTTTATTAATATATCGTTAATTTCTGATATATTTGATACATTTTTTTTATCAACATTTATTCTAAGACTTATATTTGGAGTATTTTCACTTAGATTTGATAGATTTTGTATTATTTTTTCAAAAGTTTTTTCTCCATTTACTAAAAATCTTCTACTGTCATGAATTTCTTGATTTCCGTCGATTGTAACTTGTACACTTAATATTTTTAAGTTTAACATTTTTTCTGCTATGCTATTTGTAAGTAAATATCCATTAGTAACCAAAAAAGCAGTATATATAACATCATTTTTGTTACATAGTTCTATAATTTTATTTGAAATTCTTTCAACTATATCAAATCTTAATAACGGTTCTCCACCATACCATGCTACACTAATCGATTTTACATTAGATAATATTTTATTTTCGACAAGTTTTATAATTTCATTTTCTACCTCTTGAGACATACTTGTGGTATTTATTGAGTTTTTTTCATAACAATATACACATCTAAAATTACAATTAGCTGTAGGTGCGATTGTTAATCCTAAGTGATTCTCATTAAATCTACTTTTATACAGTCTGTATCTTAAAAGTTTTATTTCATCAAAATCATCGTCGATAATAAAATTACCTTTTTTTAATTCTTCTATTAAATTATCATCTGTGATTTTTATATTATCATTTATAAAATTAGAATATTTTTCATAATCACTTTTGGATATAGTAGCTAAAGAATTACTTAAACTATTATATGCAAGTTTATTTTCATTATCTAAGTCATAGAAAAAGTTAAATCTAGAATTTTTCATAACTTACCACCTTTAATTCAGTATATTGTATATTTTAATTATATATATTAATTGGTATTTTGTGTTATATTTTTAGCTATAAAATTTATAATTTTAAATAGTACTAAACGATAAAAATATGGTGATAGATACTTTTTGATTAATGACTAAATCTATAATTGCTTCTATTATTTTATCTGAATACATCTCTATTCCTCCTAATCAGGGTCCATTAAAATGTCTTCACTTCAAAACCCCTATAAACAAAGGGTTTTCGAGCTAATCAACACGACGTAGCATTACTAC
>CAYJNO010000050.1:0-8768 GCA_964371715.1 uncultured Erysipelotrichaceae bacterium
GCATCAACTAAATTTTGCACAAATTGTATATCATTTGATTCTCTTCCTCTTTCAACATATTGAATGTATTGTGGTGCAAGCACTACAGCTAATACTGCAATGATTGCAATAACAACAATTAATTCAATCAATGTGAATCCTTTATTATCTTGATTAAACATTATAAAAATCTCTTTTTAAATATAATAATACTTCACTATATTTTTACACTAATGCAAATAAATTGTTATATAAATGATATAGATATAGAATAATTTACTAATAAATATTTATATAATATATAAAGTTTAATAATTAAAATTTTGTAGATTTTCTAACAATTAACTCTGTATCTAAAATAATGTGTCTTGTGACAGATTTTGGGTTTCTGATCCTTTCTAAAAGTAGTTCAAAAGCTTTTCTACCAAGTTCACTCATAGGTTGTTCAATAGTTGTAATTGGTGGATCACTTATAGTTGAAAGATAAATATTATCAAAACCAATTACAGATAATTCATTTGGAACAATTATATTTAATTTTTTTGCTGCATTAATAATTGCTATTGCATACGTATCAGAACATGCAAATATTGCATCTGGTCTATCCTCTTTCGATAATACATCAATTGCAGTTGAATAAGCTTCGCTGTAATTAATAGAGCTTATAGATACTGAAAATTTAGGATTGTATTTAAGATTATGCTTTTCAAGAGCTTGTAAATATCCTTTTTCACGATGTTGGGCAAACTTAAATTGTGAATTATAGTTAAAAAACCCAATCTTTTTACATCCTGTTGCAATTAAATAATTAACAGCTTTTTCAGCTGCTAATGTATCATCAATGGATACAGCGGAAACATTAGTATTACCAGCAAATTCAGAGCAAGTAACAACAGGGCAAAATAAACTTAAGTCTTCAATATAAGCGGCATTTGGAATACAACTAAAAATTATAATACCACTAATACCATTGTTCTTTACAATTTCCTTATAATCCGGTGCACCATCACGATGGCTTAAATCCTGAATAAAAAAAATGTTATAACCTTCAGCTTTGGCTACTTTCTGCATTCCTTCAATAACAGGTCCATTAAATGGATTTTCAAAATCTGGACAACACACTAAAATTGTATTATTTGATTTAGTTGCCTTAACAGATTGTTTAGAAATAAAATTTAATTCTTCAATTGCTTTTAATACATTGTCTCTAGTATCCTTCGCAACACTTTGTGGGTTATTAATTACACGTGATACAGTAGCGGTAGAAACATTAGCTTTAGCAGCAACATCATTTATAGTTGATTTAAAATACATAATAACTCCTTTATATTAGTTAATATAACATAAAAAATGTAATTTACATACAAAAATAATAAAATACAAATGAAAGCGATTGCAAATATGTGTTGACATAGCTGTTAAACTGGAGTAACATATAAATGTAAATTACAGAAAATTTCATAAATAAGGAGGATACATGAAAGGGATTAAAAATTTAGTTATTTTATTATTATCTGTATTTCTTATCGTTGGGTGTTCATCAAATGAAGAACCAACAACATCAACTTCTGAAGATAATGGAAGTGAAACAACAACAAGATTAAAAGTGGGAATTCTTGCCCCGGCAGTAACTCATGGTTGGGTCGCAGCTGTTGCTTACAATGCTGAACAAAGATGTGAAGAACTAAGTGAGCAAGTAGAATGTGTTATTTATACTTCTACTAATGCTGAAGAAATGACAACACAATTAGACGATTTAAAAACATGGGGAGCTGAAGCAGTTGTAGCATTCCCTCAATGGGAAGGAATGGAAGTTCCAATTCAAAATGCTATTAATGAAGGCATTACAGTAGTAAACTTTGATATTGAAATAGCAGCTGATGGTGTATATAGAGTATCAGGTGATAATTATGATATGGGTGTTCAAGGTGCACATTATATCGTAGATAAAATTGGTGATGAAGGAACTGTAGTTGTATTAAATGTACCAACAGCAGGATCTGTATCTGATTTAAGAGAATCAGGATTCATTGATACATTATCTGAAATTGCTCCAAATATGGAAGTAATTACATATGCTACGGCATTTACAAGAGAAGATGGATTAAATGACATGAGTGATATTCTTGTATCTAATGAAAAAATTGATGCAGTATATTCAATGGATGATGAAACGTCAATTGGTGTACTTCAAGCAATAAATGAAGCAAATAGAACAGATATTAAAGTAGTAACAGGTGGTGGAGGAATGCAAGAGTATTTCAACATGATGCCTGAAAATGAAGATATTTATATTCAATCGGCTTTATATAGTCCTGCAATGGTTAAAGATGCTGTAGATATGGCTGTAGATATTCTAAATGGAGAAGAAGTTGAGCCTGTAATAATTATTCCAACTACAATAGTAGACAGAGATAATGTGTCTGATTATTTAGATGCAAATACACCATATTAATAACTAATAATAAGACTATGGATTAGCAATTCATAGTCTTTTCAAAGGAGAAAAAAATGAAAATTGAAATGAATAATATTCATAAATCATTTGGAATAAATCATGTTTTAAAAGGCGTTAGTATTAAGGTTGATGATGGTGATATATTAGGTTTATTAGGAGAAAATGGAGCTGGTAAATCAACTTTGATGAATATATTAGGTGGAGTATTAAAACAAGATAGTGGAGAAATAAAGATTAATGGAGAAGTAAAAAACTTCAATACTCCTTTTGAATCACTAAAATCAGGAATTGCATTTATTCATCAAGAATTAAACTTAATAAATGATTTAACAATATATGAAAATATGTTTATAGGAAGAGAAATAAAAAATAAGTATCACATTTTAAATAAAAAAGAAATGATTGAAAAGACAAAAGAAATATTTGGTCAAATGGAATTACATTTAGAACCAACAATGATGGTAAGAGATTTAGATGCATCATATAAGCAATTTGTGGAAATTGCGAAAGCTTTAATGATGAATGCCTCATTAATCATTATGGATGAGCCAACTACATCACTTACAGAACCTGAAATCAAAAGTGTTTTTAATATGATGAATAAATTAAAAGAAAAAGGGGTATCAATGATATTCATTTCTCACAAATTAAATGAAGTATTACAGATATGTACAAAGTATACAGTATTACGAGATGGAGCCTTAATAGTTAATGAAGACATTGAAGGGGCAACAATACCAAAAATAACAAAATATATGGTTGGTCATGAAATAATCAATGAAAAAAAGACAAGAGAAATTAATAGTAAAGATAAAGTTTTAGAATTAATTGCATTAACAAATGAAAAACATTTTAAAGATATAAATTTAGTGTTAAATAGGGGAGAAATACTTGGGGTCACGGGGTTATTAGGTGATGGAAGAAGTGAACTATTCCAAAGTGTATTTGGTGATAATACTAACTATAAAGGAGAAATTAAATTAGAAGGGAAAACAGTAAAGATTAAATCTACTATTGATGCAATGAAACATCAAATTGCATATCTACCACGAAATAGAAAAGAAAATGGAATAGTAAAAGATATGACTATAGTTGAAAATGGCTCTTTAACTATTTTAGATAAACATAAAAAAAGTATATTTATCGATCATAAAAAGATAAATGAATTATTTAATAAACAAAGAAAAAATTTGTCAATTAAAATGGAAGACAATAATAATTTGATAACTAGTTTATCCGGAGGAAATCAACAAAAGGTCGTTTTAGCAAAATGGTTAAGTGCAAATCCTAAAGTATTAATTTTAGATAATCCAACACAAGGTGTTGATGTTGGTGCAAAAGAAGAAATTTATGACATTATATTTGGACTAGCTAATAGTGGAGTTGGAATTATTGTATTATCTAGTGAGGCACAAGAAATAATTAGACTATGTGATAGAACAATTGTTATGTATCATGGAGAAATTAAAACAACATTGGATTCAAGCGAAATGAGTGAACACAAAATAATGCATTATGCTACGGGTGGAACTGATGGTACCTATGAAAATATTAGTAATTAAGGAGTTATGTAATGAAAAACATATTAATAGAATTTAAAAAAAGATGGAATACAAACGCATTATTTAGTACAATAATTGCCTTTTTTGTTCTTGTAATAGTTCAAACAATAGTACTTGGATTTGATTATCCAAGTATTGGGGACTGGTTTAGTGCATGGAGTACAAACTGGATAAACATATTAAGAAACAATGCAGGTATTGGGATTATAGCACTTGGGATGGCTTTTGTAATAATATCAGGTGGAATAGATTTATCAGTTGGATCGACAATGGTTGCTGTTGGTGCAGTATTAATGTTAATTATTGATAATAGTCCAATGGCACTATTAGCTCAAACTGGGTTATCAGGTATACCATTAATAATACTAGGGATAACAGTTACCATAATTATAGGGTTTGGACTTGGTTGGCTAAATGGTTTTTTAATCACAAAAGGAAAGTTACCACCATTTATCGCAACACTTGGAACTATGAAAATATTAAGAAGTGTTACACAACAATTAATGCAAACAAGATCTCCAAAAGTACCTACAGAATTTTTAGAAATTGCAAACTTTAGAATATTTGATTCACTGATTATGCCTATTATTTATTGGATAATTATTGCAGTTGTTTTGAATTATATTTCAAAAAATACAGCATTTGGACGACATGTATACGCAGTAGGATCAAATGAAAGAACGGCAAAATTATCAGGGATTAATGTCAATAAAGTTAAAAGAAGTGTATATGCATTAATGGGTGTATTAGTATCCATAACTGCAGTAATTCAATTATCTAGAATTGGTTCAATGGATATTGCAAATGCAGGTTCAGGTTATGAAATGGATGCTATTGCTGCGGTAATAGTAGGTGGAGTATCAATGAGTGGTGGTAAAGGTTCAGTATCGGGAGCGTTTGTTGGTATGTTAATAATAGCAGTAATGAATAATTTATTAAATTTATTAGGAGTACCACCATTTTTAAGAGAAGCTTTTAAAGGTTTAATTGTAATTGTTGCAGTATTACTACAAAAGAAAGAAAAGGTATGATGAATGATTAACATTGGAATTATTGGATGTGGAAAAATTGCCCAAATAAGACATATTCCAGAGCTTTTATTAAATCCAAAAGCATGTCTTAAAGGCTTTTATGATATTAATCAAAATAGAGCAAATGAATTAGCAAAAACATACAACGGAAAAGCATATGTATCATATAAAGAAATGTTGGATGATAAAGAAATTGATGCAGTAATAATTTGTACTGCTAATCAATTTCATGCAAGCATATCTATTGAAGCGATGAAAAATAATAAACATGTACTATGTGAAAAACCTATGGGTATAACTTTAGAAGAATGCTATGAAATGATAAATGTAGCGAAAGAAAAAAAAGTAAAATTATGTATTGCACAAAATCAAAGACTAACAAAAGCACATATAAGAGCTAAAGAGTTATTAGGGTGTGGTGCTATTGGAGATTTAGTTTCATTTAGAACTACATTTGGACATTCTGGTCCTGAAACATGGAGTATAGATGCCGGGAAAAATAATCTTTGGTTCTTTAATAAAGAATTAGCAAACTTTGGTGCAATGGGAGACTTAGGGATTCATAAAACTGATTTAATTTCATATCTTACTGGTTTAAAATTTAAAGAAGTTATCGCAAGGATAACAACGCTTAGTAAAAAAGATGATAAAGGAAATTATATCGAGGTTGATGATAATGCATTTTGTATATTTACATTAGAAAATAATGTTGTTGGAACAATGTATGCTAGTTGGACGTTCAATGGTTATGAAGATAATTCAACAATATTATATGGGACAAAAGGTATTATGAAAATATATGATGACCCAAATTATTCAATCATAATCGAAGATAATGAAAAGAAAAGAACATTATTTGAAGTTGAAACAATTCAAACAAATGATAATCAGACAAGTTCAGGTATTGTTGATGAATTTATTAATTACATAGAAACATCAAGCTATTCATCTATTGCAGCAGAATACATTATAAATTCAATGGAAGCAGTATTTGCTAGTGTGGAATCATCTAATACTAATAAAGCAATTAAGATATAAGGAGGAAGTATGAAAATCGGATTTGTAAGTGCAATCTTAGATAAATATAATTTTGAAGAGATGATTGATACAGCATCATTTTTAGGTTATAGATGTGTTGAAGTTGCCTGTTGGCCTAATGAAGCAGCTGAAAGAAGATATGCTGGTGTATGTCATATTGATGTAAATAATCAAAGTGAAGAGTATATTAAATATATAAAAGAATATTGTACAAAAAAGAATGTGGAGATTTCATCTTTAGCATTTTATCCAAATACATTAGATTCTAATATTGAGAAAAGAAACAAAAATATCAATCATTTAAAAAATGTCATTAAAATGTCAAATTTACTAGATATAAATCTTGTTACTACTTTTATTGGAAGAGATCAATATAAAACAATAGAAGATAACATTGAGATATTTAAAGAAGTATGGCCTGAAATAATTGAATATGCCAAAAATAATAATGTAAAAGTAGCAATTGAAAATTGTCCAATGCTTTTTGGACAAGATCAATGGCCAGGAGGGCAAAACTTAATGACAACTCCGGCAATTTGGAGAAAATTATTTGCAATTATAGACTCAGAGTATTTTGGTATAAACTATGATCCATCACATTTTATCTGGCAGCAAATTGATTATATTAAACCATTATATGAATTTAAAGATAAAATATTTCATGTTCACTACAAAGACATTAAAATATATGAAGATAAGTTAAATGATTATGGAATAATGGCATATCCTTTAGATTATATGTCACCTAAATTACCAGGACTTGGAGATGTTAATTGGTCAAAATATGTATCAGCTTTAACTGATATTGGTTTTGATGGATATTCATGTATTGAGATAGAAGATAAAGCATTTGAAGCAAATGATGAAAAAATAATAGATTCACTAAAATTATCAAAGAAATATATTGAACAATTTGTTATTTAAGGAGGCAAAATGAGACATCAATTAGTAATTAATTCAAATTGTTATCATGGATATTCGATAGAAGAAACAATTATTGACTTAAATAAAAATGGAGTTAAATTTATTGAACTTACGGCAACAAAGGGATGGACTGAACATGTTATGCCAACAAATACGCTTAAATATTTAAGTGGTATAAAAGATTTGTTAAGTCAAAATAATATAGAAGCAGTAGCACTTAGTGGACATACAAATTTAATGGATGAAAACCGTGCAGAAGATTTTATCGATAATATTAAATTAGCTGATTTTTTTGATTGTAAATACATAGTATCATCAATAGGTGAAGCCCATTTAGAAGATATGGCAACCTTAGATGAAGATGATACAGTAAAAAAGATAATAAAATTCATTCCTTATCTTGAAAAGTATGGTATTAAATTAGTATTAGAAGTTCATGGTAAAGAACATGGAACCGGAAAAGCAATTTATAATATAGTTAAAAAGATAAACTCCAACTATGTAAAAATTAATTATGATACTGCAAATGCATTATTTTATAGTGATGTAGATTTATATACAGATATTGAAGAATGTATTGAAGAGATTGCATATATTCATTTAAAAGACAAAGCAGGAGATAGAAAAGAATGGAACTTTCCTGCAATTGGTGATGGTGATGTTGACTTTAAAAGAATATTCGAATTATTAGAAAAATATAATAAAGATATTCCCGTAAGTATAGAAATTGAATTCACTGAAAAAGGACCAAAAGACTTTGATGAAGTTTCTAATGCAATTAGAACTTCAATAAAATACTTAAATAGTCTTGAGGTAATAGACAATGATTAAGATATGTATTGTTGGGTTTGGTGGAATGGGTACAGTCCATTACAATAATTATCAACATATCGAAGATGTAAAGGTAACATGTATTGTAGGATATAGTGAAGCAGATGAAAAAAGAGCAGAAGAAAAAGGTGTAAAAATATATAAATCATTAAATGAAGCTTATGATAATGAAGAATTTGATGTAGTTGATATTTGTACTCCTACATATCTTCATAAAGAAGGTATCATAGAAGCTGCAAATTTAAAAAAACATGTAATAGTAGAAAAACCTATAGCGCTTAATAAAGATGATGCTTTGGAGATATTTGAAAATGTAGAATCAAATAATGTAAATATTTATGTCGGCTTTGTACTTCAATTTACAAAAGAATATCAAAAGCTACATGAATTGGTAAAGAATGAAACTTATGGTAAGGTGCTTGATGCATACTTTACACGTATATCTGCAGTGCCAGGTTGGGCAAAAGATGGATGGTTATTTGATAAGGATAAAAGTGGTTTAGTACCATTTGATTTACATATTCATGATTTAGATATAATCATTAGTTTGTTTGGTAAGCCACATTCATTTGATTCAATAAAAAATAAAAGAACTAATTCAACATTTACAGAACATTATAGAATAAATTATAAATATGATAATTTAAATGTTACAGCAGAAGCTGGATGGCTACATAGTACAATTCCATTTACTGCCACTTTTAGAATTTACTTTGAAAATGCTTCTTTAATTTACGATGGTAAATCATTAATCGCATATCCTTTTGAACAAGAACCATTAGAATATAATATTACAGATGATGTATTAATTCCAACAGGAATTAATATACCACCAACAGGATGGTACTATAATGAATTAAAACACTTTATAGAATGTATTAAAGAAAATAAAAAATCTAAATTGATCAGTAAAGAACAACTGATTGATACTTTAGAAATATTAGA
>CAYJNO010000051.1:0-8692 GCA_964371715.1 uncultured Erysipelotrichaceae bacterium
TCTTTATCGCCAGCGCCTATTTAATATATCATATAACTTTTATATTGGTCAACACTTTTTTTAAACTTTTTTTATTTTTTTTTAAAAAAAAGAAAATAGATTATTTTAACCCATTTTCTTTACACATTACCCCACTAATACTTCCCACTCAAGCATCATATTGTCTAATTCTTCTTCTAGTGTCAAAATTTCATTTTCTAGTTTTTTTAATTTATTAGTATCGTTATAGTACTCTTCTTCAAACATTAATTCTTTTTTTACTTGAATTTTTTCTTCTATTTCATTTATTTTCTTTTCTAAATTTCTAATCTTACTTGTATTTGATTTTGGTTTATTATTTTTATTGACTACAATATTTTTCGATACATTTTCTTCTTTATCTATATATTCATTATATCCAAAAGGAAAAAGTTTACATTCTTTATCTTTCATTAACAAACATGACTTTGCAACTTGTTTAATAAAATATCTATCATGAGAAACCATCAGTATAGTTCCATCATAGTTATTTAATGCTTCTTCTAGTGCTTGCTTCCCTTTTATATCTAAATGATTGGTTGGTTCATCTAATATAAGGAAATTCGGTCTTTTTAAAACTAATTTAACTAGTGCAAGTCTAACTTTTTCTCCTCCTGATAAGACACTTGTATTTTTAAACACATCATCTGCACTAAATAAAAAGTTTCCAAGTAATGTTCTAAGTGTAGTTTGATCAAGTTCTGGATATTCATCCCAAACTTCTTCAATTACCGTTTTATTTCTATTGAATTCAATTAGATTTTGATCAAAGTAACCTACTTCTATTTGATGCCCAAACATGTAATATCCACCTAATGCTTTGATTTCACCGACAATTGTCTTTAGCAATGTTGATTTACCACACCCATTATCACCAATAATACAAATACGATCTTTTTGAAAGATGTCTAGATTTACATTACATAAAACTTCATCATATCCTATTTTTAAATTATCAATATTTAAAATCTCTTTTCCACCTTTGATCTTTGATGTAAAACTTACTTTAAACCCTTTACTCTCAGCCTTTGTATCTTCAATTTTCTCCATTTTATCTAAAACTTTAATTTTAGATTGTGCAAACTTAGCTTTTGAAGCCTTATATCTAAATTTTTCAATCAAATTTTCTAAGCGTTCTATTTCTTTTTGTTGTCTTAAAAAAGCTGAATGATTTTTTGTTTGGTCATTTTTCTTTTGTATTTCAAAGGATGTATAGTTCCCACTGTATCTTTTTAATGAGTGATGCTCTAATTCATAAACTGCGTTTACAACATTATCCATAAACACTCTATCATGCGAGATCAATAATATTGCTTTAGGATATTTTTTCAAATATCCCTCTAACCATTCTATTGTTTTTAAATCTAAATGATTAGTCGGTTCATCTAACAATAAAATATCAGGCTTTGAAACTAATAATGCAACAAATGCAAGTCTTGTTTTTTGCCCACCTGAAAAACTACTTATTTTACGTTTTAAATCTGTTGTTTGAAAGCCAAACTTTGTTAATAAAGTTTCTAATTCATTTTGATAGCTATAGCCTCCTATTGCATCAAACTCAGCACTTAGTCTAGAATATTCTGCTAATGCCTTTTCGCTATGATCTTCTTTTAAACGCTCTGATAGTTCATCTATTTTTACTTTAATATTTAAAATATAACCTAAAGCTTCATCCATTGCATCTTCAAGTAGCATATCATCATCATTAAAAGATGATTGGGCTAAATATCCAATTCTCAATTTTCCATTTTTATGAACATTACCACTTGTTAACTCTTCTTCTTCAATCATTATTTTCATTAATGTACTTTTACCTGTACCATTACGTCCGATTAAAGCAATTTTTTCATTTTCATTTATTTCAAAATTAATATTTTCAAAAACATCGTTAACACCATAGTGTTTTGTTCCATTATGTATTTGATATAACATCATCGTCCTCCATTAATAATTAAATAAATCAGGCGAATGATTTATTCATTCGCCTGATGTTTAGATATTAGAATTTTAAATTTCTTGGTGTTCTTGCAAAAGGAACAACATCTCTAATATTACTTACTCCTGTGATATACATGATAAATCTTTCAAATCCTAGACCAAATCCTGCATGTTTACATCCACCAAAACGTCTTAAATCTAAATACCACTCTAAATCTTCTTTTGGTATGTTCATTTCTTCCATTCTAGCTTCTAAATATGATAAGCGTTCTTCTCTTTGTGACCCACCAACAAGTTCTCCAACTGAAGGAACTAATAAATCACAAGCTGCTACTGTTTTACCATCATCATTTAAACGCATATAGAATGCTTTAATATCTTTTGGATAATCTGTTAAGAACACTGGACCTTGAATTACTTTCTCACAAATATATTTTTCATGTTCAGTATTTAAATCCATTCCCCAGCTGACTTTATTTTCAAACTTAACATCTGCTTTTAATAAATGATCAATAGCTTCTGTATATGACATTTTCGCAAAGTCTGATTTAATTAATTTATTTAAACGTTCTAATAATCCTTTTTCGATTAGAGAATCAAAGAACTTCATTTCTTCTGGTGCATTTTCTAAAACATAGTTGATACAATACTTAACCATATCTTCAATAAGATTCATATTATCATCTAAGTCTGCAAATGCTATTTCAGGTTCAATCATCCAAAACTCACTTGCATGAGTTGTAGTATTTGAATTTTCTGCTCTAAATGTAGGACCAAAAGTATACACATCTCTAAATGCTAAAGCAAATGCTTCAGCCTGTAATTGTCCTGTAACACTAAGACTTGCTTTTTTACCAAAGAAATCTTCTTCGTAATTAGCATCTTCTCTTGTTGTTACATTGAATGATTCTCCAGCACCTTCAGCATCATTAACTGTGATAATTGGAGAGTGTACATAAACAAATCCTTGATTTTGGAAAAATTCATGGATTGCCATAGATAGAACTGAACGAACTCTAAACACTGCATTGAATGTATTAGTTCTCGGTCTTAAATGTGCTATTTCTCTTAGGTATTCAAATGAATGTCTTTTCTTTTGTAAAGGATATTCATTTGAACATTCACCTTCTAATGTAATTTCTGTCGCCACAAGCTCAAATGGTTGTTTACCATCTGGTGTTAATACAAATTTACCAATAACATTTATAGCAGTACCAGTTAAGTATTTTCCTACTTCTTCATAGTTTGTTAAAGTATTGTCATAAACTACCTGTGTATTTTTGAAATAAGTTCCATCATTAAGTTCAATAAAACCTATTGATCCATTATTTCTATTTGTTCTAATCCAACCTTCTAATTGAACATATTCAATTTGGTCTAATTCAATTTCGTTATTTGTAGTTGTAAGTTCATACAACTCTCTTATTGTCATAAATGTCAACATTCTTTACCCCTTCATTTTATAATCTGCTTCAAAAACAAGTTCTTGAATCTTAGATACGATGTCAATTTGTCTAACAAACATATCTTTTGGTTTAATATAGTGATCACGAGTCATATCGATAATCCCAACAATTCCAGCTTCACTTAAAAGATCAACTGTTGCTTGTACATCACCACTAATTGCCACTATCGCTATACGACAATCTTTTGGTTTTTTTTCTACGATATCTTTAATATCATATAATGGTATATCTACACCTATATCTTGATTTGGATTTTTATCGAAACAAGCTACTATTTCTCCGACAACATAATCCCAATTGTTGTACTTCAATAAGGCACGTCCCATATTTCCGACACCTACTAAAATAATTTTCTCATCACAATGAACTTTTAATTCTTCTGAGAAAATTTTTATTAAATCATCTACATCATACCCATACCCTTGTTTACCAAGTTTTCCAATCATTGAAAAATCTCTTCTGATTGTTGTTGACTTGATGTGTGTTAATGTTGCTAATTCATTTGACATTACACAATCATTACCCATAGCTTTAAGCATTCTTAAAGCTTTTAAGTATATAGGGTAACGTTGCATTGTTGCTTTTGATATTTTGTATTTTTCCATATTTTTCACCCGTTAATAATATATCATAATTTAATTTACTTGTGAAGTTTTATTAAGATAAAGTTAACTTTTTAACATTACAAAAATATAATCGATATATTCTTTAAGACCAATACTGTTCCTCATTATCGAATTCATTAAATTTTTTCAATATAGATAAAAAAACATTGTTTTCTAAACATTTTTTCCAGATATTAAAGTCACGATTTATCATTTGTACATATCCTGTTAAAAAAGCTATGGTTAAAGTTGCATCTGCATCTAATAAAACTTCATCTAAATGATCATCCATACTACAATTATATCTTTTTATTGTTTTGGAATAATTATAATCAACATAGCTCAATTTAAATATTTGTGCTATAAAATCATTAGCTATTCTTAGACTTTCTTCACTATCAAAGCGTTTTGCTTCGAAATATCTAATATAATTACATAATACTTTAAATGGACTTACTACTCCAATATAATCATTAATTATACCTTTAAATTTAACATCATTTTTTAAATTTTGCACAAGAGCTAATTCAAATACTTCATTTCCATAATATGCGCCAGCCAGTCCACCTACTAAGGACATAATTAAATCTTTATTATTGTCGAATTTTGCAGCATTATTTAGTGCTGATTTAAAACTTGTACTATTTAAAAAACAATTCAGCACTATTTCTAGTGTTTTCACTATATCACTTGATTTATTATCTAATTCATCTTCATCTAACAGCTCAACTGTTTTAGATATTATGTTCATAAATTCATTTAAATCATAATCATCATATATTGAGTTACATACATTGATTGCCCTTTTAAATGCAATTTCCTTTTTATCAACAATTAGTAATTCAAACATTAGTGAATCATAGATTGCTACTGCAATCATTGATTTAATATTTGCATCTGTTAAGTTTATATTATTATGTATAAAATCAAATCTTTGATGTATATCTTTCCCCATACTTACAAAGGCTAATGGTACACTCCATCTCAACGCATAAACATTATTTTTATTATCTTCAGAATAACCACAAAGTAAAGGTCTTATTCCTCTTTTATAACTTTCTAATGCATAAACTAAATTTTCATCTTTAAGATGTTCATCTTTAAAATTTAGAGTTAATTCATTCATTAAGTTGTCATAATCTAAATTATTACTATAGCATTCTAAAAGATTTAAGAACAATTTCATATTTTCATTAGAAACATATGTTAAATCATTCATATTATATAAATTATATATATTTAATTTATCATTGTTTGAGAGTATCGTTCCAAATGTATCCCCTAGTACATAGCCCAATAAACTTCCTAGCACTTTTCTTTTCATATTGACCTCATCTCTACCTATATTTTAACATTAATAAATTAAAGATACAGTAATGTACATAAATGGTGATTGTGAAGTTTTAATTATTTACAAATTGACATATTACATGCATTTATATATGATAATTTAAAGGAGAGACAACATGAATAACACTATAAATCATCGTCAATATTTACATCAAATACCAGAAGTAGCAAATAACGAATTTAAAACTAAGGCCTATATTTTAGAAATATTAAAACCTTTAAAATGTGAAATAATTGAAGTTTTAGATACTGGAGTAATTGCTTATTTTAATTTTAATAAAAAACAGACAATTGCCTTTAGAGCAGATATTGATGCTTTAAAGACAACAGAAGAAACAAACCATAAGTTTGCATCTAAACATCATGGCTATATGCATGCTTGTGGACATGATGCTCATATGGCAATGTTATTAGGTTTTGCAGAACGAATTAATGAACTTGAGCAAACTAATATTAACAATAATATTCTTTTAGTTTTTCAACCAGCTGAAGAAAGTTTTGGTGGTGCAAAAAGAATTTGTGACTTAAAAATACTTCAAAATTTAAACACTAAATTAATTTTTGGTTTCCATGTTCATCCATGTCTTAAAAAAGGAGAGATCGGTACTAGACCAAATGAGTTTATGGCAAAGGTATCAACTGTTAAGTTTACTGTTAATGGTAGAAGTTCTCATGCTGCAGAGCCAGAAAATGGAATAGATCCAAATGAAATCGTCGCAAAGTTATTATTAAAACTGTATGATATGGAAAGAAATGAAATTTCAAAAGATGATTTAAGAATCTTAAAGTTTGGAATGATTTATGGAGGTAGTGTTAAAAACATATTACCAGACAAAGCATACCTTGAGGGAACTTATCGCTGTTTTAGTCAAGAAGTATTTGATTTTATGATTAAAAGAACTTATGAAATCATTAATGAACTAAACAACGAATATGGTTGTACTATTGATTTGGATTATGATGATGGTTATCCAGCATTAATTAATGATGCAAAAGTTTATGATACTTTAAAAAATATCATCGATATTAAAACATTTGAGAAGCCATTTATGATATCAGAAGATTTTTCGTACTACACAAATATAATAAAAGGATGCTTTCTGTTCATCGGAACAGGAAAGGACATCCCTTTACATAATAGTAAGTTTGATATTGACGAAGAAATCTTAGATATTGGTGTAAATACATATCTAAAATTAATTAATCTTTAATTAAATACTTCATACACCTCTTCATAATCAACTTCATCAACAAGCATCTCTAGTATTTCAATTATTTCTGCATTTGGATACTGAGCATAGAATATACATTCATACTCTAATTCATGATTATCTATAGGTGTGATAATTACTTCATAATAATTTTTATTTTCATAAGCGAACACACTGTTGATTGAACTTTTTACATTTAATTTAGATTTTTCATTATATGCTTTTAGAAAGTCTTTTGCTTTTCTAATGCAAATAGTTAATGAAGAATCTAAGTTTTTTACATTATCTAAAATTAATAAATCATTATAAAACACTTGATATACCGCATTATTTTTTATACTGATTTTTATTTTTTCATCATTTAGCTTATCTAAGTAACTGTCAATTGCTGATTGTTCAAGTTTCATGTTTTTCTCCTATTTCTCATGCACTACATGAATTGTTTGAGTATTAAATGGAATTGTAATATTATTTTTCTCAAATTCCTTTAAAACAACTTCATTTAAGTCAAACTTTAAAGCTACTCCCGTTGGAACATCTTTTGTATAAACACCAAGTCTAACATCAACTGATGAATTATTTAACTCACTAATTACTACTTGTAAATTCTCTTCCATTGCTGATGGGTGCTCTTTTGCACTTTTAAGAACAATCTCTTTAGCTAAATCATAGTTTGATCCATAAGCAACACCAAATGTTATGAAATTATAATATTTTCCATCTTCTTCTTTATTTTCAATAATTGCTGAATTCATAATATTATTTGGAATAATTACTGTTGAATTATTAAATGTTTGAATTGTTGTATGTCTTAAACTAATCTCTATTACTCTACCTGTAATATTTTTTTCTGGAATATAAATTAAGTCACCTTGAATAAAAGGCTTATAAAATGATAAGAATACACCACCAATTAAAGTCGATGCACTCTCTTGTGCAGCTAGACCAACCATAACAGCTACAATACCTGTTGCTCCAAGTGCTGCAGTTCCAATTGAAGCTAATGGTTTAATTTGCATGATAATTAATAACACTACTAATACACTAATCGATACTTTTATAACACTTGTAATAAAACTAAATGTAGTATTAGCTGACAAAGCTTCTCTTCCACCTTGTTTAATTTTTTTATCTCTTACAGAATTTACATATTTTATTAAATATTTTTTCATTATTGATGATATAACCATCAATAATAATGCACTAATCATAAAAACTAATAAGCCATACGTAAATAGAGATGTTCCTAATTGAAATAACTCTTGAATTTGCATTTTGTTTACTCCTCTTTTATAAATACATAATTATCAACTGTTGATAATTCTTCATCAAATTTAAAATTAAGTTCATTAAATTTTTTGATCTCTTCATAATTATAAATTTGATTACTTGCAAGATATCTTACCATTGTACCACGAGCCATTTTAGCAAGAGTTGCTTTACTTACAATTTTATTTTTACTTTTAACTTTAAAGTGAATATTAATCATATTTTGATTAATTAAAACATCACTATATTCTTTTGATGCCAAATTTATAATTAATTCGTCTTTAAAAAATTCATTTAATGGTTTCTCCCAATACTTATATAAATTTTTATAATCTAGAACATTTATTCTACTTGCCATTTCTAAGCGATAATGTATTATTTTATCATTTGGTCTTATTGCACCATAAAGTCCACTTAGAATTATTAAATTATCATTTAAATATGTTATCTCTTCTTTACTCATTAAATGGGCATTTAAATTTTGAAATTGTAATCCTTTATAAGACATTATTGCCATATGATTTGTAACTTCTAAATCATTATTTTGTAATCGATCATAATTTAATCTAGTTAATTCATTATTAGTCTTTAATATTGTTTTAAGATCTTCTAAATTTTTATTTTTTAATACATTAAAAATATATTTTGCTTCTTTTAAAAATTGTGGAGTTAGTTCTCCAATAAAATCATCTGTAGCATCAATCATTGTTTTTGCTGGTGATATAATAATTTTCATAAAATACCTCTAAACGATTATAACATAAAAAAAGAATAGTTCACTGAACTGCACCCCAAAAATTGGAGACAATTAGAAAGGGTGTAGTTTTTTTATGGC
>CAYJNO010000052.1:0-8653 GCA_964371715.1 uncultured Erysipelotrichaceae bacterium
CCTCTAGTTAGGATTATGAAAAACCATAGTTTTTCATAATTTATAATTTTATCTTTCCACCAATGATTATATTAATAAATATCTTTACGAAAACTTTTATGTTTATCAAATTATGTTTAATATTAATTTTATCCTTTTATATAATTATAATTACTTTTTCATCACCACTTACCTTTTTTCATTCTTCCAATTGTCAAAATAACAAAAAATGCTATGACTACAATCAATAATGATATCCATAATGGTGAAAAGACCATGAACCAGCTTATTGAAATCAACTTGAACAGTTTCAGCACAATTAAAATTAATGTGACACTTGATATGAGTCCTAATCCACTTCTTCTTGAGTTATTATTCATTTTTTTTGCCATATTATTCACCTCTAATTATTATTAACCCTAATCAATATTAGAAAATTCATCCAAAAAAAGCTTATTAGCAATTTCTAATTGATTCGAATAAGCTTCATAAGAAGGACTTAATTTTTTCATCGAAGAAATAAAAATTTCGTTATATCCATTCGACTCATTAAAAACTTTCATTAATTCCATCAATTTAAATCCTGGTGAATTTTTATATTCCTCTGTCTTTTTATATTCTTGATATTGATGTAGCATTTCTTTATTTTTAGATAAATATTCTTTAGGATTATCAGTTAATTGTTTTGTTGATTCGATTATCGAAGATATTTGCTGTGTTCCTATATTATTTGTAAATTCATTTAAATATTCTTCTAATTCACTTGGAATATCTAAATCAGGTAAATTATCTAAAAATGATATAATAGTTTCATATGCCAATTGTTGCTCATCGCTTATAATTGGCTCATCCAAAAACCTTGCAAAATGAAGACAAATAAATCTTCCATAACAACCCGGAAATACAGTTAACAACTTCTCTGAAATAGTTCTATTTTGATCAAGTGAATATAACTCAACAGAGATATCATCATACGTAGATCCTTGACTTAGTTTATCTAAAATTTTCATTTTTACTGCATCATTTTTGATATCCAGTTCTCTTTTTATAGATATGTTACGCAGTGTTGAATTTGATTTATCATTCAGAATTAGCCTAATATCTTCTATTGAAATATTGAGCCTTCTTAGTACACTGATTTTATTTAATATATCTATATCTTGATTAGTATAATTTCGATATCCATTTTCTAAAACACTAGGAACAACCAATCCTTGCAAAGTATAATATTCAATTGCTTTTTTAGTTAATTTCGTTATTTTACTTACTTCATTTATTTTCATATTTATCACCTCATCAAAATTATAAACTAACCCCTTTGGTGTTAGTCAAACAATATGTTTAAACATATAAATTTATTTTGCGTTGACATTAAATCATAATAAATATATAACAGTAGTTAAACATATTATTTTATTTACTTTTCTTTTAGTTTATATACTTAATGATACCTACTATTTGCACAATACCATTAGGCACGCACTTTGCACACTTACCTCTTTTTGAACCAATGATATTTTTATTTAATAATTTGATACAAGTTTGACGTTTTTCCTCCATCTTTTCTATATTGTCTTGTTCTAACAATATAATTATTGTTTTCAAGTTTATTTAAACTTCTACTTACAGTTGTCATATTAATATGCAGATTTCTTGATATAGTTTTTATTGAATGAAAACACCTATTATATTTTGCTCCATTCTTTTCTAAGTAGAAGTAAACAAGTATTGCACTAGCAGGTAACCCACTTTTATAGATTGGATTATTTTCATAAAAGCTACTCATATTTTTATCTGAACCCTTTCTTCTTTATCACTAATACCAAACTTTCCAAGTAATTTTATTGTATCAACATATTTAACATTTTTAGATAATTTGCTTTCTACAATATATTTATTATTAAACCTTACACCCCAATTTAGAAATAAAGGTAGGTTTGTTTTTATCGGTTTAGTTCCTTCTTTTATAACTATAAAATCACCTTTATTCATCGACCTTAATTCATCAGTTGTCATTAAAGGTCTTTCTATCATTTGCATACTTTGCGATTCTTGATTCTTACCTTTACTAATACTTCCACTAAGAACAGTTTTATTACCTAAACTTTTTGATATTAAATCTGCCGTATTTGATATGGGTGCAAATCCACCTGCAATTGTATTTTTACAGTTTTCTACAATAATATCAGTTCCCTCTTTTCCATAATTTTTTTCTAATTGTGCCAATGATTGAATAATTGCTACAATTGATATTCCTCTAGATCTTGCAGCACTAAACATCATTTCAATTGAATCTATTGGAGGGATTGTACCAATTTCATCTAAATAGAACATCATTCTTCTTTTACTTTGCTTATCACCTTCATCATATACACTCAAAATTTCACGATATAATTGTTGAATGATTAAACTTGCAATAAAATATTTTGTATTATCTTCTTCTGGTAAAACAACAAATATTGCACTTTTTTCATAATAAAACTTCTCAGCATCAATAGCTGTATCAAAGCATAGTGTTTGTTCAAGTTCAGAATCTATAAATGAATTCAATCTTGATAGTGCTGTTGATAATATAGAATAGATTGATGCATCACTAGTATTAAGAGCACTACCTGCAAACCATTTTGCTTTATGGTTATCTGGTAGTTTTTTTATTAGCTCTTTTATCTTCATTGTTTTTGTATTTGGGATATGTTCACTTAAATCTTGAATTAGTTTAAAGACAGAGACTATATGTCTTTCATCTTTTTCACCAAACTCAGCTAGAATTAAGATTACTGCAGTCAATAAACTTTCAGCAGAATCATAAAAGAATTGATTTTGTCCATAGCTTTTATCTTCAGATGATATTATCGTTTTTGAAATTATCTTCGCATATTTTTCAGCTTTAGATTTTGAATCTAAACTACTATCTTTTAAATGAATATCCATATATTTATTAACTAAATGAAGCATATTAAAGTGGTCACTTTCTAGCGGGTTTCTAAGATCAATAACTGAAATATTATAACCATAATAATCTTTTGCTATAGAAGCATAATTCCTATACAAATCACCTTTCGTATCAGTACAAAAAAATGACATTCCACTAGCACATGCATATTCTAAATTTGGATATAAGAAATATGCTGTTTTACCAGATCCTGCAGATGCAATCATAAGTGTATGAGTATCTGTATCATCCACTAACGCATAATGATTGTTACCTTTTTTTAAATAACCTAAAATAATTCCTTGTATCTTTGGTCTTGAATTATTTTCTCGCCAGGAGTTTACATCGTACTTAACAAAGGAATATGCTTTTTTCACTTCTTTATCAGTAGCAAATCTTGCTGTACCATGTTGGCCATCTCCTACTGTTTTACTTTTAATTGAATTTAAACTAACACTTTTATTACTTAATAAAATAACTATTAAAAGCATTGACCCTAAAAGTATAATCAAAATAAAGCTATTCACATAAATCACCATACTCTACTTCTTCACTTACAATCTCTACATATTCATCGATTATACTTAATGCTTCTTCATAACTGTTTGAGTTAAATACTCTACTAGTCATCTCTGTAGCACTTTCATGTTGTTCATTATCTTTTAATGATTTACTAGCAATTGATACTAAATTAAATATATTTCCATTTGCACCTATTAATGGTGCATTTACCTTTTTCATATTTCACCTCTTATAATTAAAAAAACATGAGTATGTAAGCAAACATTTGCTAAACTCATGTAATCTTTTATTAACTTCCTTTTATCTTCTTCATTATATATTTTTTTATAATATACTGTTTCTTTTATTTTTTTAATGTGTGATGCAATTTTAAAATACTTTTTATCATCTGCAATACCTGCAAATTTATCGTCTACACATAACATTTCACTTATTTCTTTTACAGTATATTTTTCTCCTAAATTTCGATATTGTTGCATCACTAAAAAGAAACATATTTTTGACACTTCTAGAAGCGATGCTATAGCTTTTGCTTTTGAAGTTTTATTTTTAGAATCAATGTTGTATAAGAAGTAAGAAACTACTTCGAATAATTCTTTATAATGCTTATCCTTTTCAGTAAGTGATTGTTTATTTATTATTCTTAAACCATCTTCATACATTACTTTAAAATCTTCTTTTATTCCTCTTATTACTGATAAATTATTTTTATATTTTATGTCTTCATTAAAATCTTTATATTTAGGTATTATTACAGTTACTTTTTCTTTATATAACTCAATAAGCTCTGCAACCGCCTTTTGACCATAATAGTCATTATCTAAACAACAAATTATTTCATCATAGTTGTCTACTATTTTATTAATCGCTTTAAATGATAAACCACATAATGATACGTATGAATTTGATTTCCAATCTTCTTTATTTAACGTAATATATGATAACAAATCAATTGGACCTTCAAATACAAATAATTTATTTGATGTTCCTATATGCCTAAACGTATATTCAAAATCTCCTAAATTTTTCTTTGTAACATTTCCTCCATCATTTGATGACCTTATAATGACATGCTTAGTTTCATCATTTTCTTTACCAACAAATATGCACGAATGATATTTATAACTTTCATATAATGTTCCTTCATTTATAAAATAATCTAGTATTTCTTCATCAATAAATCTATCATAAATCAGATATTTTCTTACTATTTTATTATCATTATTCTTTTTTGGTATATAGAGCTTATCATCTATTGCATCCACATCAAAATTATCATATAAGAAATCTATTGCTTCTTTTTCTGTATAGTTATAAAAATATGTCAAAAAATCTACTGATAGTCCACCTTTTTTTTCCGAAAATCTATACCACTTATTTTGATTAAATTTTACTGATGAGTGTTTACCCCATTCATATTTACCGCTTTTATTAACATGTAATTCTTCATTTAACTTTAATAAAATATCTACAATATATACTTTATTAGCATTCCATTTGCTCTTCATTATCTATCTCCTAATTTTATTCCTAGATTTATTTTCTTTTTGTTTTGTTCCTTCAATAATTTATTATCAGTATATTCTTGGTTATGATGATTATTAATTGATGACTCAATCATGTTTGACACATGACACAACAACTTAAAACTGATTCCTAAATTTAACTCTCTTTCTTTTTTGACATATGTAATCGGTAGATTATAATCATTTTCTTGATATTGTTGTTTCACATCAACCTTTATATCTTCTTTTAGCTCTACTTGATTATTTACATCAATTTCTAAAGCTAATTTTATTATGTGATTTTTTATAGATCTAAATTCTTTTAGATCATTTAGATTCTTAATTTCTATCACATTATTAGAATAAACATTATTAACTTGTTGTTTATATCTGTACCACTTATCAATTAATTCTTTAATTGCTCTATCTTCAGAAACATCAGTTACTATATCATCAACCATTAATTTTAAACCTTTGGATAAATAACCGTATTGTTTTTTACCTGAAGTATTTTTTAACCTTAAAGCTAACTTAATCATTTTATGTTCTATAATTTCATTGTTTTCAATTTTAGTTATGCTTTCTCTTTTAATTAGATCTCTAGTTTGTGTTTGTTCTTTATAGAGATGTAACAGCTCATCCTTAAATATTTCATTACCAAATAAACTTCTTATTTTATTAATAGATTTTTCTTTTAAATATCCTTCATTTATATCCTTAGAATACATAACTAAATGGATATGAGGATGATGTTTTTCATCATGAAAAGCACCATACCACATAAAATTATCTTCTTTAATATCTAAAGCTCTAGCTAGTTCATTTCTATTTGACCTTATCAAGTTTTTCCAACTACTTAACTGATCAAACGACACTTTCGTAGCATCTTCTCTTTTTAAAGAAACAATAGCTGTCCATACTATTCCATTATGATTTTCAACCTCTTTTAATACTTTACTTAGATTATTGACATCATCATCTGAAAAAAGACCGTGAGAACTTTCTTTAGCTACTCTTGGTCTTTCAGCAATATACTTCATATACAAATTTGCATTGTTTGAATTATGAATATTACTTTCTTCTATCTTACTTATTAATTCAGATGCATTTGATATTGTTTTATTTTCATTATATATTTTGTATTCTTCTAATCTTTTTATATTGTCATTCAAAATACTATCTATATAACTCTTTTGTTTTAATGTGACATATTTGTTTCCAATGAATTCTATATCTTTTATAACTCCATCTCTTTTAGCTATATACTGCATAAAACCACTTCTGTTTTTACCATCTTTTTTCATATATCCACATTTAACAATAATCTTAGCCATTTCTTTGATACCTAAATATATCTTCTATATTAAGTTTTCCTGTACTAGATTTAACTTCATCTAAGCATTTTTTTCTAAGCATATTTAATGTATTATCATCAATGTTATTACTAGCAGCAATTATATTCATCAGCATTGATAATTCTATACAAAATTTGAACAATATTTTACAAATTCTATCTTCTGTTAAATGGATACTTGATTTAATTACTGTTTCAATGCTTTTAGATAAATAATTTACATCTTGTTTTGAATTAAGGTAACCTACATAGAATAGTATTGCTTCTTCTATAAAATCATTTCTCGATTCACTAGAAGTGTTGACTATATTTTCATCACAAATTTTAACAACATCAGGATGCATCATTGTTCCAACTCTTATTCTATTGCTTTTATATTTCATAACTTTTTTGCATTCTTAATTGTAATTCAATTATTTCTTCTAATGATTTCACAATATTTATTTCTTGATTATCTTTTAGTACAATCATTTCAAATTGATTTCTTACTAGATCATGAAACACTTCTTTACCATTATCAACTTCATAATGTTGACCATAAGAATTTATTATCAATCTATTATTATTTATGTAGTAGTCAACTCCATTTTTAATATCAAATCTTTGAATTATTTCATCAATGTCATGTAACCTAATTTCATCTTTTATTGGTGTTTTATCCTGAGCAATAAAATCTAATCTTTTAATATTTACAAGAGTTTTGTAGTTTTCTAAACTCCCTAAATATTCTAGTATTTTATCAACTTCTGTCTGATGAATTCCTTCCTCAAATTCGCTACACTCCATAATTTCTTGCTTATGTAACAGTTTCATTATTACCTCCTATTGTACTATCACTATTTTTTTATGTACTATGACACAAAAAGAGCCGAAGGGCACTGCCCGTCGGCGTAAATTGGAGGTGGTACTACCACCTCCTTTAACCTGCTTAAAAATCGGACACCAAATGGATTCGACTTTTTTATTGCATATTATTCATTTTAAAACTTTTGTACTCTTTATTTCGTCCAAACAAGTGCGAGAAACCCCTCAAATTTGGCTGAACTGATTTTTTTGCACCCTTTACCCCAAAACTTTGAACAATTGCGACAATTTAAATATTTCGCCCTTTTTTATTAATTAAAAATTAGTAAGTATCATATAGACTAGAGTAATATATTTTTATGAAAATTCAATTACTTTATTTACTCAGTTCTTTTTGTTTTAATAAAAAATCTCTAACTTTAGAATCCACCTTCTTTTTATATTGAGTTTCTACAAGTTTATCAACCAATCTATCTAATTCTATTTTGTACTCTGTATCTACTACTTGTAATGCATCAATCATATCTTTATCTACTTCAAATGTTAATTTAATCTTAGCCATATTTTAACCTCTAAAAATCTATTATTCTAATACAGATTGCATCCTGTACTTCTTGTGATGTGTATGATTCTATTTCATAGAATTTTTCAGTAATATTGTTTTGTTGTTCTTCTGTAAGTGATACAAAACTATCTCCATCATTTACACCAACTACTAAAAAAGAGCCAGCAATAATATCATTACCAACTCTTCTATTTCCTTCTAGTCCAATTAACTTTGCTTCTTCATTACATATTAAGCAAGTATCTACATCTAGATACATTGTTTCAATATATCCCCCAACAAGTTTTTGAAATTGTTCTAACTCATTTTTGACCTTTATACTTTCCGGATGTTCATTCGGTTTAATATATACAACATTTATTTCATCCTGCTTAACTCTAAAAAATATATCTTCTTCATAATTTAAGGCTAACATACTTCCATTATCCCATTTTACATGTATTTGACCTATATCATCTACATCTATTACTGTTCCTTTTAAACCTGACGGTAATCGTTCTCCCATCATTTTTTCTAGCTCTACTCTATTTCCTGTTTTATATATTTTTTTTAAATATTCTATTTGATCTTTGTCCATTTTCTACTCCATTTCCATTTCTTTATTCATTTCTACTTCAAAATTATTAGCTAAATAGTCACTTAACCATGTACCACCAAATTGTTCATGAGTTGCGATTCTCCACATCGCAAGTTTTCCAATATTAAGCTCTACATCACTCATATCAAATGCAATACAACTTAAATTATCATTTTTAAATACGTATACATTTTCAAACTTACTATTATTTAATAATATTTCTACTTTTTTAAACATATTGTTTATACTATCAACCCATTCATTAACTTCTCCACCACATCCTTGTAGCACTAAAGCTTCAGATGTAATTTCTTTTAGTTCATTTAGACTTATGTTCTTTATCATTTTAACCACCTCCCTTCAAACAGAAGATACTTTCGATTCTTATATAAGTCCACAAAAAAAGACTAACTTT
>CAYJNO010000053.1:0-7546 GCA_964371715.1 uncultured Erysipelotrichaceae bacterium
TACTATAACATATCCATTGACTTTATATGCCTTAATCCAATTAAATAGCATTCCACTTGAATGTAATCCATATTTTATTGATGTTGACTTAATGGAGTTATTTAATACTAATACTTCATCAATAATCTGTTGCTTTAATCCTGGTGAGTAATAAACGTTCTTGTCTTTCTTTAAGATATCCACGCCATGGTATTCAATTAAACGCACTAAATATATAATGATTTGTACATGAACACCATATCTTAGTGACAATTCAGGAAATGTTATTCCACTTTTCCTTAAATTATATATTTCTATTTTTTGTTCTCTTGTTAATTTTGCCATAAAAAAACGAACCTCCTATAAATTGGGTGTCCAACTTTTGGGGTTCGTTTCACTAGAAAGTTTTTAACTATTAATTATCTAAGTTCTATTTTGGTAGATACTAGCATTGAAATACCAGTAGCTAATAAGCTTAAAAGTAAACATAAATAAGGAGATAAATTATTAATAAAACTAATGATATCTAAATGTCCAAAAAATGTTGGTAAGATACCTAATAAAGCAAATGTTCCAATATAAAGGATACGTGATTTTTCAATTCCATACTTAAATATTATTGGGAAACAAATAGCTTGGAATAAAATTACAAAACTTATTGTAAAGATATAGCTGTCCATAGAAAAGATAATAGTATCAGAAATATTAGACATAATATATTGTAATAAAACTGTGACTACAAAAACTGAAGTAATTGAGATAAAGCCTAAATAGTACTTACTATAATATATTTCTTTTTTAGTAAAAGGTAACATTAATGCGAATTTATTCCACTTTGATAAATCATCATAAGAAAAAGTAATAAAAGGAATATTAACACTTATAAATAAAGATATTACAACAAAGTTTCCGCCAATAAAAGAAAATATCCCAATAATTAATAATAATTTTAATAATTGTTTTTTTATAATTAATAAATCTTTATATATTAAACCATTCATTTAATTTTCCTCCTTTGATAATAAGATAATAATATCTTCTAATGTAGCTTTTTCAAAAATAAAGTGTGATGAAACTTCAGCTTTATGAACTAATAAAGTATAGCCATAGATATCTTTTCTTTTATAGATGATTGCATCTTCAGGAATACCTAAAAGGTTATCTTTTGATATTTTTAAAATTCCATAGGTATCTAATATAGAGTCTTTTTCAGAGTTAATAATTAGTTTTCCTTTATGAATAAACACAATATAATCACATATTTTCTCTAAATCACTAACAATGTGAGATGATAACAAAATAGAATTTTCTTCATTGCGGGTAAATTCATTAAAGATTTCTAATATCTCATTTCTAATCATTGGATCTAAACCTGATGTTGCTTCATCTAGTATTAAAAGTTTTGCCGAATGAGATAGTGCAATAATAATAGATAATTTCATTCTCATACCTCTTGAATACTCTTTAATACACTTTGTTAAGCTTATATTTAATTCATCTAAGTATTTATAATAAGTTTCACTACTCCAATTCTTATAAGTTAACTGCATAATTTGATCAATATCTTTAGCTGTAAAAATATCGCTAAAATGACAATCATCTAAAACAATTCCTATTTTATCTTTAATAGCATTAAATTCTGTAGTTTCATTATCAATACCAAACACTTTTATTTCACCATTATTTTTATTTAAACTATTCATAATTAGTTTAATGGTTGTACTTTTACCAGCTCCATTTTCACCTACTAAACCAACAACAGACCCCGTTGGGATATTAAAGCTAATATTATCTAATTTGAATTCATCATATACTTTAGTTAAACTTTTAATCTCTACCGCATTCATTTTTATTCCTCCTCGATTAAATTACTAAGCATTGAAATTAACTCATCTTTTTCTAAAGAAATATTGTCACTTAGTTTTATTGCTTCTATAAAGTGAGATTCTATCTCTTTAAATACATTCTCTTTAACTTGATTAATATTTAATTTCGCAACATATGTTCCAAGACCAACACTAGAATATGTATAACCATCTCTTTCAAGTAACTCATAAGCTCTTCTAACTGTAATCAAACTAACCTTAAGATCTTTAGATAAGTTTCTTACAGAGGGTAAAAGTTCATTTTCTAATAGCTCTTTTTTGATTATTGCGTTCTTGATTTGAGTATATATCTGTTCATATATTGGTGCATCATTAGCATTTGAAATAATAATTTCCATTTAACCCCCCTTTCTAGTGTGCTTATTCTATATACACAGTATACACTTTGATTATTTTGTTTGCAAGTTTTATTATTTATATAAAAAAACCAAGTAGAAATAAAGTAATCTACTTGGTTTATATTACTAGTTAAAAAGTTCAAATGATGAAACAAGCATTAATAATGGGAATATATAGATGAAAGCATAAAAGATAAATGTATATAGTCCAATACGATATTGCTTATATTCATAAGCCAATTTTTGAAATAATAGTTTTGAAACGTATAAAATGGTAAACATTGCTGCAATACTAATATATGGAATAGCAGTAATTTGTTTATTAAGAGTATCGGTTGCAGACATAAAATACAATATTAAAAGAGTGTTATAAATAAAGCTAGATGAAACAAATAGCAGTGAGATTGTGATTTTATGTTTATTTTGCACATCTTTAGATAATGCAATTTGATTTACATATTTAAGGGTAAAGATATTTGGGAATTTAAAATATAAATAAAATGTATAAATAGTAATGTAATTTAAGACTAATACAATGATAATGATAAAAACACCAAAGGTACTAAAGCTATTCATATTAATATATTCACTAAAAAAATAAAGTAGTAAAAAAGGAATAAAGGCTATTGCTGTTGAAAAGATCTCTAAAATTTTATAGTTTTTGATGATGCTTTGATTATCTTCTATGGTCTTATCTGACATAATTAAAATATCTATCAATTCTCCACTTTTACTTAATTTTTCAACCTCATTAAAACTCATAAAACTATAATCACCATTAATCTTTGGTATATTATGTTTTTGAATTTGTTCATATAGTTTATTAAGAGAAATAAAAGCTTTAGAAATCTTTAAATGTTTATTATTTATTAACTTTAAAATCAAGGTATGGCCATTGTAGTTAACACCACAAATATCTTGATATTTTATTTTTCTTTTAAAACCATAGCTAACTTTAAGTATTCCAAACTCATCATAATCAATATAAGAAGTGTAAGAGTATAGATATAGTGCAAAAATTGGTAATTCAAAGAGACATAATAGTAAAATACAAAAAATAAGGCTACTATCTTCAATAATAAAATGAAGTGCCATAATAAAAAAGAATGAAATAAATGCTAAGGTTATTAAAATATTGTTGTAAGATTTTGTGTAATACAATCGTCCATTATTTGTTTGTTTTTGTACTTCTTCTTTTTTTAATTTCAATATAAAGTTTAAAAATATTCCCGTAATAAAAACTGTAACTATACTAACAAATATACTGCTCATATACCTCTCCAATAATAATGTGTAAATACAAATGTAATTATAGCATAAGATAAATACTAAATATATGAGTAGATATGAAATTTTTAATTTAAATCCTAAAAAATATAAGTATAATAAAATAGTGAAAAAGATAGGAAAATAAATGAATAACAAATCAAAATACTTTACACCAATATTAGTAGTTAGCACTTTAGTGCTATTTTGGGAATTTATCGTTATAACTTTAAATATTCCATTATATGTAATGCCATCACCAACTAAAATTATTGATACATTAATTAGTGAGTTAAATGTTTTTTTACCACATATTTATATAACACTAAATGAGGCATTAATTGGGTTGTTGATATCATTGATTTTAGGCTTTTTTTTAGCAATATTAATGGATTTATATCAACCAATTAAAGAAGGAGTCTATCCACTTCTTATAATTAGTCAAACAGTACCAATGATTGTATTAGCTCCATTGTTTATAATTTATATGGGTTTTGGAATCTTGCCTAAAATTGTAACAATTGTCTTAATGTGCTTTTTTCCGATAGTCATTAGCTTTAGTAATGGATTATACGAAACTAACAAAGATTATGTCCATTTGATTAAAAGCTTTGGTGGTAAAAAGTTTGATGTTTATCGCTATGTTAAGATACCAAGTGCATTGCCATCATTATTTTCAGGATTAAGTATTAGTGCAACATATAGTATAAGTGGAGCAGTTGTTGCTGAATGGATTGGAAGTAACAGTGGACTTGGCTACTATATTATTAGAGCTAAAAATGGCTTTATGCTTGATAAGGTATATGCCGCAGTATTAATTATTATTATTCTAAGTCTACTTTTGAATATTATAATAAAATTTATTGGATATAAATTATGTCCACAATTAAACTTAAAGAAAGAGGATAAATGAAAATGAAAAGATTATTACCTTATGCATTAGTAACAATATTATTAACAACAATTGTTGGATGTAGTAGTGAACAAACAACTCAAGAAACAACAAATGAATTAACACCAGTTACAGTAGTATTAGATTATATTCCTAATACTAATCATACTGGACTATATGTAGCATTAGAAAACGGATACTTTGAAGAAGTTGGACTTAATGTGACAATTATTGAGCCAACGCAAGGAGCGTCTGAGACATTGGTCGCTTTAGGACAAGCGGATTTTGGAATTAGTTATCAGGAAAATGTAACTGTCGCAAAGACTAGTGAAGACCCATTACCACTTAAAGCAATTGCTACAATTATTCAACATAATACTTCAGGATTTGCAACTTATGGTGAAAACAATATTACAAGTCCAAAGGATTTTGAAGGCTTAACGTATGCCGGATGGGGATCACCGGCAGAAGCTGCAGTTTTAGAAGCTGTAATGACAAAACATGGTGCAGACTTTAATGAATTAGAAATGGTAATATCTGATGGTTCAGGTTTTGAAGCATTAAAAGATACTGTAGATATCATGTGGTTTTTTGAAGGTTGGGATAATGTAAAAGCAAGTATGGCTAATTTTGATATTAACTATATGGAACTTTCAGCATTAGATGAAAGATTGGATTACTACACACCAATCATTATTACATCTGATGCTATAATTGAACAGTCACCAGAAATGATTAAAAGTTTTTTAAGCGCAACAGAAAAAGGCTATTTATATACAATTGAAAATCCAAGTGAAGCTGCAAATATATTACATAAATATGCTAGTGCATATTCTATAGAAATGCTTACTCTATCTTTAGAGTATTTACAAGATAAATATATGGAAGATTCAGAAAAGTGGGGAACAATGAAAGCAGAAGTATGGAATAACTATACTGATTTCTTATTAGAATATGGAATCATTTCATCAACTATTGATGCTGAAGATTGTTTTACTAATGAATTCTTACCTCAATAATATGAAGTTAACAGTTAAAGATTTGTCATTCAAATATGATGATAAAGTAATATTAGATAAACTAAATTTAAATATTAAAACTAATGAATTCATATCAATTGTTGGACCATCTGGTTGTGGTAAATCAACAATCTTAAAGTTATTAGCTAATGTATTAAAAATACAAACGGGTGAAATCTATTTAAACGAAAAAAAAATAGATAACAAAATATTTAATTTTGCATATATGCCACAAGATGATTTGTTACTGCCTTGGTTTACAATTTATGAAAATATTTGTTTATATGACAAAATTCATAAAATAAACACGAATAAGTCTGAAGTATTAAATGATTTTAAAAAGTTTGGTATTGATGGTTATGAAAATCGTTATCCAACTTCTTTATCAGGTGGAATGAGACAAAGAGCAGCATTTTTAAGAACAATTAGATCTAATGCTGATGTAATATTATTAGATGAACCATTTAGAGCATTAGATGTCATTACAAAAGATAGTATGCACAATTGGTTAAATGTGTTAAAGCAAGAATACAAAAGAACAATTATCTTAGTTACACACGATATTGATGAAGCAATATATTTATCAGATAGAATAATAGTAATGAATAAAACAAACAAAAATATTGTTGAGGAAATAAATGTAATAGAAAATAATAGAACTAAGAAATGGGTATATAAGCAATTTGAATTAAGAGATAAAATTAATAAATTGATGGGGTAATTAATAAATGAAATTATATGATGCACATACACATATTAAGAAAGAGCATTTAAGTAATATCTTAAAACAAGATATTATATCAATTATTAATAGTTGCAACATTGAAGAATATAAAGAAAATATTCTAATTGTTGATTCAAAAATCCATCATAGCTTTGGTATTCATCCAAAAGACAGCGATAATGTCGATTATAAAGAGTTAGATTATTTTTTAGCCAAGACTGCATTAATTGGAGAAATAGGATTAGATAATGTTTGGTGTGATATTGATTTAGATATTCAAAAAGCTGTTTTTATCTATCAACTAAAACATGCTTTTAATTATAAAAAACCAGTAATCTTACATACAAAAGGGATGGAAAATGAAATTGTGGAAATAATTAAGGATTACCCAAATAAATATTTAGTACACTGGTATTCATGCTTAAACCATTTAGAAAAATATATTGCAATGGATTGCTACTTCACAATAGGACCAAGTATTATTTGGGATGAGAGTGTAATCAATGTTGCAAGAAAAGTAAATGTTGAAAGATTGTTGCTTGAAACTGATGGTATTGATGCAATTAAATGGGCTTATAGTGAAAATGATTTAGCGTATGATAATATTAATGAATATGATTCATTAAAACAAACATTAGAAATGATAGCGAATATAAAAGGAATAACAATAGAAAAGTTAAATGAAATAATTAGTACTAACTTTGAAAAGTTTATAGAAAAAGATGTTAATTTTAAAAATTAACATCTTTTTAATTCATACCACTCATACATTAACCCAGTGGGTGGTGATAAAACTTTTTTAGTCTTTGTATAGCCTAATGATTCAAATATTTTTTTTGCTACTTCATGCTCTGGATGAACTGTAGCGACCAACTTCTTAATAACTAATTCATTAAATGCATAATCACTTATGGCATTTAATGCTTCAGTAGCATACCCCTTATTCCAATAACTTGGAAGTAATTGAATGCCAACTTCATAATTTCCTTTAATTGGTCTAATGCCACAAACACCAATAAAATTTAATGACTCTAATTCAAATATTGGCCAAAATTGAACTTTTTTTAATTGAAGATTTCTAACTTCAAACTCAAGTTTTGCTGCAATTTGTGTTTGAGAATAAGTCTTATTGGCAGCAATATATTTAATTACATCCTTATTAGTCCAAAGCTCAGTTGCATAATTTATATCATCCTTATGCCATGTGCTAAAACCTAGATGTTCTGTTTTTATAAAATAATTTTTCATTAATAACACTCCTTATACCTTATTATAACTTCAAATAATATTAATTCAATCAATATTTATATCCATGAAAAAAGAAGCCTGAGGGAGTGGCTTCTGTTTTTCGTTTTGTTTATAAATTGAGGGAAAAAAGTATGTGTATGATTACATTACTTTAGAAACAACATTACTTGCTTCATGGTTAAATAATAAAGCAT
>CAYJNO010000054.1:0-7247 GCA_964371715.1 uncultured Erysipelotrichaceae bacterium
GCTCTAATTATCAATCTTCCAACTTATGCAATAGTACTTCTATTTTAATTAAATTATATATTTCATAAAAAAAACGAACCTCCTATAAATTGGGTGTCCAATTTTTGGGGTTCGTTTCATTTCGCAAAGGTTTTATTCATGTCTTAAGGCATCAATTGGATTCATTTTTGCTGCTTTATTTGCAGGATAATAACCGAAGAAGACACCAAACATCATCGAGAATATTACGGCTATTAATATTGAATTTAAATCAGCTACTGCTGGGAATCCTAATACGATAGATATTAGCATACCACCACCAACTCCAAGTGCAATACCAATAAAACCTCCAAATAAACAAATAATAATAGCTTCAACTATAAATTGTGTTAAGATATCACTTCTTTGTGCTCCTAAAGCTTTTCTTGTTCCGATTTCTTTAGTCCTTTCACTAATTGATACTAACATAATATTCATTACACCAATACCACCAACAACTAAAGAAATACCTGCAACTGCTGATATTGCTAATTGCATTGTAAGCATCATTTGATTAAATTCTGCCATTTGATCTCCTAAGCTAATAACTTCTAGAGAATATGCTCTATTGTTTTTAGTATATCCTCTTAAGTATTCATTAGCTAGGTTAATAAAAGTATCAACGTCTATTGATTCTTCAACAATTAAAGTTGCACTATTAATAAAAGAATCTTCTTGTGTTTCTTCAGCTTTAGTAATTGGAATATAAGCACTAGCTACTGTTCCTCCAAATAAAGGATTAGAATCACTACTATATACTCCTGTAATATAGAATGTTTGTTTTTCATTATAGTAATTTACAAATTCTAATGTTTGTCCAATTGGATTTTCTTGTCCAAAGTAATCTTCAACAATACGACTTGATATCATTACAAAATTACTAGCATTATCCATCTCTTTAGATGTAAATAATTGACCATCATTTGGCACTAATTGTTGATCAATTTGAAAACCTTCATTGATTCCAACTACATTGACAGGTAATACTTCATCACCCTTATATACTTGCCACCCATATGAAGATAATTCAATTGAATAATCAATAATATATTCACTAAAGACATTTTTTAAATCTTGTAATAAATCATCATTAATTACTGCATCAGTATATCGATCTTCATAAGTAAGATCTTCTACATCATCCATTACTCTTTGTTCTATATATAATCTATTTCCACCAATTCCAGCAATTGTTTCTTCAACAAGTTTTGATAATGAATGTCCAACAGTAAAAATCATAATTACTGATGATATCCCAATAATAATTCCAAGCATTGTTAATAAAGAGCGCATCTTATTTGCTTTTAAAGCTGAAATGGCTAAAAGTACATTTTCCATCATGTTATTTTATCCTCTCATCACTTATGATGCTACCATCTTTAATCGTAATTATACGATCACATTCTTGAGCTAAACTAGGATTATGAGTGATTAATACTATAGTATTTTTAGGATCTTGATGTAAGTCTTTAAAGATATCCATAACTTGTCTTGAAGTATTAGAGTCTAAAGCTCCTGTTGGTTCATCAGCTAAGATTAAACTTGGATTGTTAGCTAATGATCTAGCTATGGCAACACGTTGTTTTTGTCCACCAGATAATTCATTAGGCAAATGATCTTTACGATCTAACATACCAACATCTTCTAATAACTTTAGACTTCTTTTTCTTCTCTCACTCTTACTAATACGAGCATATATTAATGGTAGTTCTACATTTTTTAAGACATTTGATCTAGCAACTAAATTAAAGTTTTGAAAGATAAAACCTATTTTTTCATTTCTAATAATTGCTTTTTCTTTTTCTGATAAATTATTTACTTTTGTATTATCTAAGCTATACTCACCAATAGTTGGATCATCCAATACTCCAATAATGTTCATCAAAGTACTTTTACCAGATCCTGATTCTCCAACAATAGCGACAAATTCACCTTCATAGATATCTAATGAAATATCATGTAATACTTCAAGCTCATTCTCTTGTCCTATAAAGTAGCGCTTAGTAATATTTTTTAATTCTATAACCTTATTCATTTTCTAAACCAGCTGCCATTGTATCAGCATAACCCATAATTATATCATTAACTTGGATATCACTTGATTCAATTACATAGTAATAACCATCATTTAATCCAAGTTCTACTGGTGTCTTAACAAAATCATCATTTATTACTTTATAAACATATGCTTGTTCTCCTTCATTTACTATTGAATGATATGGAACTACTAAAGCATTTAATGTTTCTTCTAAGATAATTGAAGCATCAACATTCATTCCAATAATTAAATTATCTGTTACTTTATCGATTGTTAATTCTACTTCAAATACTTGTCCTTGGTTTGATGATGATGTTGTTGCAATAGGTGCAATATTAGAAATATATGCTGTTGTTTCATTTTCTTCTTCACTATTAATAATTGCTTTTTGGTTTAAACGAATTAATGGATAATTTGCTTCACTTACTGTAATATTTACAATCAATGATTTTGTATTTTCAATTGTACCTATTGTTGTACCTTGTGACATAAATGCTCCAACTTCAGCATTTAATGTTGTAATTGTTCCGCTACTAGTTGCTAAAACTTGATTATTTTTAATTTCTTCTGATAATGTCTCTAATTGTTCATATAATAACTCTAAACTTGGATCATCTTTTTTATTTAGGTTTTCTAATGCTGTTGCTAGTAAAGCTTCTGCATTAGTGTATGTAGTATTTTGTGTATCAAAAGTTAATTTAGCTGCTGCTAAATTAGCTTCTAAAGCATCATAATTTACTTGAGTTTTTGCTAGTTTTAATGCTTCCGTTGCTAAATCTAACTCAGCATGTTTTAAGTTATAATTAGCTACACTTGTATCATAATTAACTTTAGCTGTATCGACCTGTAATTTAATAGCTGCATAGTTTGGATCTGTCGTATCCGATGGTAATGTTGCTAATAAATTATTGTATGTTGCAAAGTTATTATTCATTTCTATTGCTGCATTTTGATCAATATTATAAGCATTATTATAATTATTTATTTGATATTGAATAGAACTTGCTGCACTATTAAATGCTTGTTCAGCATTTAAATAAATATCATGACTTCCACCTGGTGCATATACTGCTCCCCATGCTGCATCTTTATTAGCTAATGCTGTATCATATGCATTTTGTAATGTTTCTTTATAATCATCTATTTGCTTGTAAATATCAGCTTGCTTTTCTAATGTATCATCCATTTCAAAATCTAATATTACAGTTCCTTCTTCTACATATTGTCCAGCTTTTACATAAACATTAGCTACAATACCACTTGGTAAAGATGATGAAATTACATTCTTTTCTGAGGATTCGACAAACCCAGTAGAAGTTATATCACTAATAAAATTCTTTTCTGTTACAGTCTCATATTTATAGTTTGTTGTATTATTATCAGATGACATAGTTAATGCAAAAACAATACCTCCAATTACACATACTATTATTATTCCTATTATTATTTTTTTCTTCATAAATTTCCTCCTTTGTTATTTTATCATAAGCTATAATTTTATTTTATTAAATAAATCTTAAGAAAGTTGAAAGAAAATAAAAAGTTTATATTTGAGATATAAACTTAACAATTTTCATCTTTTGTAGCTAATTTATCAATCCTTGAAATATATAAATATTTTCTAACAAAGAATAATAGAGTAACAGCTATAATAATTAATAATGCATCAAATGGTGGAACATGTTCCACTACCATTTGTCTAGCTAAAGCCACTAATAATACATCAACAACTGAATCTACACTATGACTTGTAATCATCTTAACAAATTCAACACCAATAACAAAGTAACATAGGATATTTATCCACTCAATAAAGTACTCAGGACTTGAAAATAATGATGGTATATCGGTATTATAGATAACTCCAATCCCACCTACTGCACAAGCAATAAGCACAAATATACCAATAACAATTTCTATAGATGATGAAATCGAATTTAATAAAATTTGAATTTTTCTTTTCATATAATCCCCCATAAATCAATTTTTTATATTATAGCATATTATTTACTCAAATTAACTTATGTGTCCAAAAAAAGACAAAAACCCGTATATACACGGGCTGCCTATAGAAAGGAGTAACGGTTGAACTGGTAATTACTCTGTTTCATCTTCTACTTCATTATACAACATATAAAAATTCTTACAAGTATTTATATTAAATTTTACAAAACTTCTAACGATATATAAAAATCTATGCAATATATCTTAAATATATGCTATTGTCCGTTTAAAATATCTACTAATGGTGAATCTTTATCTAAAATAATTGTTTTATTATCTCCCACTAATGATGCTTCTAAAGCTTCAAGTCCTAAGACAAAAGTATAGAACTCTGCTTCTAGTGGAGTATCATATACACTATTTGTAATATTGATATATTGAGCATCAGCATCTCCTCTAATTTCAGCTGCTTGTTTTTCAGCTTCTGAAATAATTACAGCCTTTTCTGCATCTGCTGTATTTTTAATAATTTGAGCTTCAGATTGTCCTTCAGCTAAAAATGTTGCACTGATATTGTTTCTTTCAGAAATCATACGATCATATACTGCTTCTTTATTACCTTCAGGAAAATCTAATCTTTTAATATTTACTGTTTCTAAAGCAATACCATATTGACTACTTAATGTATTATTTGTTTCCTCAACTATTCTCTCTTCTAATACTGATCCTCTTGCTGCAATTAATTCTTCTTGTGACATTGTACCGATAACATTTTTAGTAGCATTATAGATTGTAGTATTAATACGTGATTCAGCATTCATAATTGAACTATTTAATGATTCAGTAAATAATACAGGATCTTCAATTGTCCATAATACATATGAATCTACTTCCATAGTCTTTTTATCACTAGTAATAACATTAGATGGTGCTAAGTCATAGATTGAAATATTACTTGGTAAGCTTTTAGCATTATGCCAGGGAGCTTTAAATGATAATCCTGGTTCATCTATTACATTAACAATTTCTCCAAAACTATAGATTACATTATATCTATTTTCTGGTGTAGTAATAGTACACATTGGAAATAACACAATAGCTAATAATATAACTACTGCTAAGATAATTGAACCTTTATATTTCTTCATAATTATTGTCCCTCCGTAGTTGTTGTAGCAGGTATAGTATTAAACCCAGTAAATGGGATTAATGTTTGAGTACCATTACCATTATCAACAATTACTGTTAATTCTGGTAATACATCTTGAATTGTTTCATAGAACATTCTCTCTTTTACTACAGTTGGATTTTTCGCAAATTCTGCATACATTGATGTAAACCTATTAGCTTCACCTGTTGCTTCATTGATTCTTTGTGTACGATATGCTTCAGCTTCTTTGATAATTCTATCAGCTTCTGCTTCAGCTTGTGGAATTAATTCATTTTGATACTTAATTGCTTCATTGATTAATGTTTCTTTTACCTGTTTAGCATTTTCTACTTCCATAAATGCTGCTTCAATTTCAGCAGTTGGTGGTTCAGCATCTTGAATCGTAATATCTACTAGTGTAATACCAATATTTAATTCAGTTAAAGCATTAATAATATCATCTTTTATTTTTGCTTGAATCTCTGCTTTACCATCAGTTAAGACATCATCTACAGTATAAGAACTAATGACTGTTCTTATCATTGATTGCGCTACATTTTTTAATATTTGTTCTGGATTTTCAGAGGCCATTAAATAATTAATTGGTTCTGAAATTTGATATTCTAAATAAAAATCTACATTAACAAAATTATGATCTGATGTAATCATATTTGCTTCATCTAATATTGTTTCACTATTATTAATATTGTAACCAATAGCTAATGCTTGTACTGTTGTATCTACCATTGTTGTGTTTTGAATAAATGGTATCTTAAAGTTAATCCCTGATTGTTCTTGTAAGTCTAATTTTCCAAATGTTGAAACTACAGCTTTTTCTGTTGGTGAAATAATATATATTGTATTAAATAATGTAATAACACTTATAATAACAACTATCACACCGATAACTATATACTTATAATTTTTCATAATTTATCCTCGCCTATAAAAATAATTATATACAAATACTAAGTGAATGTTAAGTACAAAAGAAAAAAATTACTTAAAGTAATCTATATTGACTTCATAATTTTCTTTCTTATATACATCATATGTATCATTCTTACTTATAAGATATTTATTATTATTAACATTGATATTAATTATATTATTAGATTCTATTTCACTTACTTCAACACATATATAATTATCATTATTTTGATATATTATCGCATAGTATCGACCATCTACATCTAAGATATCAATCCCTAAATGATTTAATTTACTTGCAGCAAAAGATGCTCCCAACATAAAAGACAATACACTAATTGATAGTAATAATTTAATAAATTTTAGATATACTTCTTTTCTATCTATATTGTTTATAAGATGTAATAACTCATTATTGCTAAATACATTCTTATCATTAATTATTAAGGCTTCTTTACCAAAATAAAATAATTGGTATGAAAATATAGTAAATATGATCAAGAATATACTATTCATTATTACAAAAGGAATGAGTTGATACTCGTCATTTATCGTTCTATATATATTATTTAAACATACAATAAGCATAAAAATATTATTGGATTTATCTTGTTCTATTAATCCTATTTTTTTCGAAAAAATAAAGCTAACTATAATTGATATTGAAAACAATAATAAAGTCATTATCATGTAATTTGATAATAGACTAGTAGTTAACAAAAGAGCTGATGGAATTGCCACTACTAGTAGGGGAACAGTAGGTGCGAATCTTAAATAACCTTTCTGAGTATTTACACTAAATCTAAGATAATATATTGAAATAATAAGTGCAATATATGTCATTAATGTAATTGAAGAAGAAATTACATTATAATTTGATACCTGCATACTATACATTGAAAAATGTAATACAACATTTATAATAATGCCAGCTACCATATAATGGATATATTTAATCTTATATAATATTTTTGCAGATAATATAGATAACATGATAAAAAAAGTAATTATTATTGGTATTGTTACGATATATGGTAACTCATTAATTAAGTCACTATAATCCAAAGATAATATATAATAATTACCTAATAAAAATAATATATAGATGATATACGATGACAATGTTAAAGCTAAAATAATATGACTTAACTTAAATTTCTTTAAATT
>CAYJNO010000055.1:0-7106 GCA_964371715.1 uncultured Erysipelotrichaceae bacterium
GTGAATGACGCCGTGAAAGGGCGCTGTGTTAAGCCGCTTCACCAACGGGCCATAATGTGACTATCTATTTTTTTTATTTCTTTAATAGTCTTATCAAAAGAAAACCGAACATTAGTTCGGATAATTGCAAATGGTGACCCGTACGGGATTCGAACCCGTGAATGACGCCGTGAAAGGGCGCTGTGTTAAGCCGCTTCACCAACGGGCCATAAATGGCGCCTAAAACAGGACTCGAACCTGTGACCTAACGGTTAACAGCCGTTTGCTCTACCGACTGAGCTATTTAGGCAACTTGCTTTATTATATTAGCATACCAAAAATGCATATGCAAGCATTTTTGGTAAGTTTTTTTAATTTTATTTAATATTTTTTTTACTAGTCTTTTTTAATACATTTTTAAGCAATTATGACTACAAAAAACTATTTTTTACTGTGATAAGCATCTCTATTTTTATTATATTGCATATTTAGCACTAGATAAAGCATGAATAATTGTTGTATCAAATATAGGAATATTTATATCTTCTTTCGTTATTAGTTATCCTATTTCCGTACAACCTAATATTATACCATGTGCTCCTTTTAAAATTAATTTATCAATAATCCTTAAAAATTATACTTTTGATTCAATACTTGTGTTTCTAAACAAAGTTTATCATATATTATATTATTTATTAATAAAATGTCTTCATCTTCTCCTGCCAATTTTTCCTTTATTTTATTCGCAGTGCATTCTACTATATGAATTATTGGTATTGATACACAAGCAGAGATTTGCAGCTCTATCTTATGCATTGTATTTGTACAAATAACAATAAAATCAGTACCAGCATTCTCTAGTTTAACAGCAACTTCACTAAATATTTTCACACTCTTATCCAATTCATTATTTGTTTGATATTTTGCTATTTCTTCAAAATCAACACTGTACAATATTATTTTTGCTGAGTGTAGCCCACCAATTGTTCATTTATTTGATCATTAATAATTTTATAATATATGATAGTACTTTCATAACTCATACCTCCAATCAATCCTGTTGTTTTCACAGTTTACCTTTCCTATTATGGAGCTGGTTGTATATTTACTCCAAGCTCATTAACCCATACATTTTTTAGACCATCTACATCAGGATTTGAATGGTGTGCTAATGCTACTTCACCTGTAGTTACATTATAATGAAATGCAAAATTACCCTTACTTGCACTGTTTGATTCGGCATCATCAATATAACCCCACCACCATGAGTCTCCACCATATGATGGATGATATAATTCTGTTTCTCCTCCTAATATGTCTACGATACCTTTTTGAAGTTGTTCCAAATCAGCATTTTGACGCTTATAACCTGATGTACTCGTTACAATTGTTGAATATCTAGAACTTCCATAACCATATGCCTCTCTAACTAAAATATAGCCAGGATCTCCACTAGTTGCATTAGTATACCAAATTACTTCTAAAATAATACCTGAGGGGACATCATTATTAGGATCTGAAGCAGCTAATGCCGTTGCATCTAAAATAGTCATTGCTACTTGTACATCATTAGATTCTCTTCCTTTTTCAATATATTGTATATATTGTGGTGCTAATACAACCGCTAAAACTGCAATAATCGCAATAACAACAATCAACTCAATTAGTGTAAAACCATCATTTTTTGACATTTTTATCCCTCTCACTATGTTTCTATGATAAAAATTATATCACATAACTAATTTTTACACCAATATGCATTTTTAATGTTTGGTATTATTTTTATCATTATTCTGTTGTTCCTTAGCTACAGCTAACATTAGTTTAATTCTGTTTTCTTGATTAACTTTTGTTGCCCCAGGATCATAATCAATTGTAACTATATTTGCATTTGGATGATCTTTTTTTATACTTCTTATCATACCTTTACCAACAATATGATTCGGTAAACAACCAAAAGGTTGAGCACATACAATATTTTCATAACCATGCTCGATTAATTCAAGCATTTCAGCAGTTAACAACCATCCCTCTCCCATTTTACAACCATGTCCTATATACGGTGTCACAAGGTGTTTTAGTTGCTCATAAGTTGATGGTATAACAAATTTACTATCTTTTAAAGCATCTATAAAAATATCTTCAAATTCTTTTCCTAGATTATATAATAACTTTACAAAGCTTTGCTTAATAACATTACCTCCATATAGATTAATATCTTCAATTCTATTATCAATTTTAAATAACAAAAAAGCTAATAAACCTGGTACCATTACTTCACAATCTTGAGTGTGTAAAAACTTTTCTAATTCATTATTTGCCAACGCTGAATATTTTACATATATTTCTCCAACAATACCAACTTTTACTTTTTCAATATTATTTTGTTCTATATTCGTAAAATCATTTACAATATTTTCAAACTCTATATTCATATCTTTTTTTGTAAAGCCATTATTAGAAATAAATAATTCACTAATCTTTAAAACCCACTCTTTTACTAAGTTATCAGTCTCTCCACACTTTACTTCATAAGGTCTTACTTGATTTGATAATAACATTAACATATCACCATATATAATTGCAGCTAATGCCCTTCTTAATAATGAGATACTTATTTTAAAACCACTATTTTTTTCCATACCTGATAAATTGACAGATACTACTGGAACTTGTTCTAAACCAGCATTATAAAGTCCTTTTCTTAATAGATGAATATAGTTACTTGCCCTACAACCACCACCTGTTTGACTCATCATAAGTGCTGTTTTTTCTAAATCATATTTACCACTCTTTAGAGCACTAATCATTTGACCAATCGTCAAAAGAGCTGGATAACATGTATCATTATGGACATATTTCAAGCCTTCATCTATTAGGTTTTGATCAGTATTATTTAGTAATTCAATATCATATCCATAACTTTCAAATACTTTTTGTAAAATTTGAAAGTGGATATCACACATATTTGGAAATAAAAGTTTATGTGTTTTCTTCATTTCTTTAGTAAATTCTATTCTTTCCATATACTACCCCTTTGTCGCAGCAAATAATGAATTAATTCTTATTTTAACTGCCCCTAAATTTGTTATTTCATCAATCTTAATTTGCGTATATATTTTATTATTTTTTTCAATTATTTCTCTTGTTTCATCAGTAGTAATTGCATCAACACCACATCCAAACGATACTAATTGGACTAAATTAATATTTAAATCTTTATTTTCTGCAACAAATTTTGCTGCAGCATATATTCTTGCATGAAATGTCCATTGATTAAGAACAGTTGTCTTTACTCTCCCTATTAAATGACATATTGCATCTTCACTCACAACCATTGCATTTTGATTACAAATCAACTTGTCAATTCCATGGTTTATTTCACTATCCAAATGATATGGTCTACCTGCTAATACAATAACAGGAATATTTTCTTGTTTTGCAATTTCTAAAAACTCTTCACCTTTGACTCTAATTTTTTCTTTAAAATCAGCTAATTCTTTATATGCTTTTTTTACTCCTAATTTAATATTTTCAAGTGATATATTAATATTATATTTTAAAAGCATTTCTTGTAATTTTTTTGGTAAATCTTTTGCTCTATGTAAACCAATATAATCCTTTATAAATATTATTTCCTCTAAATTTGTTAGATTAGCTTTTATTACCTCTGGATAATATGCTACTACTGGACAATTATAATGATTATCTCCATTTTTTTCATCAATACTATAGCTCATACATGGATAAAAAATTAAATCGACATTTTCTGCTATTATTTCTTCAATATGTCCATGTAATATTTTTGCTGGATAACAAATTGTATCTGATGGAATTGTATGTTGACCTTTAATATAAGTATCTCTTGTAGATTCATTTGATTTTATGATACCATAACCAATTTCTTTAAAGAATGTATGCCAAAACGGTAATAGTTCATACATATTTAACCCCATAGGTATACCAACTTGACCTTTTTCGCCCTTAAAGTTTGGATATTTTGCCAATAATGATTTTTTATAATCAAACATATTGTATTCAACTTTATTATTTTTGAGACCCAATGGTTTTTCACATCTATTACCACTGATATATCTTTCATTATTTTTAAATGTGTTTATGGTTAATCTACATTTATTGGTACATAAATTACAATTTGTGCTTTTTACAGTATGTTCAAACTCTAGCAATTCATCATATTTTAAAACTCTACTATTATCAATATTTTTTTCTTTACAATATAATGCAGCACCAAATGCACCCATTAACCCAGAAACAATTGGCCTTGTAACATTTTTATTAATTTCCTTTTCAAATGATCTTAATACAGCATTATTTAAAAATGTCCCACCTTGAACTACAATATTATTGCCTAAATTTTTACCGTTATTTGTTCTTATTACTTTATATAACGCATTTTTTACAACACTTATAGATAAACCAGCTGATATATTTTCTATCTTTGCTCCATCTTTTTGTGCTTGCTTAACAGACGAATTCATAAACACTGTACATCTTGACCCTAAATCTACAGGTTTATCTGCATAAATACCTTTCATTGAAAAATTTTCAATATCTTCTCCTAATGCCTCAGCAAATGTTTGTAAAAAAGATCCACATCCTGAAGAACATGCCTCATTTAAAAAGATATTGTCAATTACACCATTCCTAATTTTAAAACATTTTATATCTTGTCCACCTATATCAATAATAAAATCAACATCAGGGTTAAATTTCTTTGCTGCTGTATAATGCGCTATGGTTTCTACTATCCCTAAATCACCATGAAAAGCATTTTTTATTATCTCTTCACCATAGCCTGTTGATGCAAATCCAGCTATGTCAATATTGGGGTATTTCTCATAAACAAATTTCAAAAAATCAAAAACCAATGGAATTGGTGTTCCACCATTTTTTAAATATTTAAATTCTACTATTTCTTCATCTTCATTTAGAAGTACTGCTTTTAAGGTAGTAGAACCAGCATCAATACCAATATATGATTTTCCTTTAAGTTTACTAAGCTTTATCTCTTCTCCAATATGATGCCTTATTACGAATTCATTATAATCTACTTCATCTTTAAATAATGGTTCACAACTCAAATAATTGTCATTATCTTGTTCTATTAATAATTTATCTTTTATATCATCAAGATTAACCATTATTTCTTCTTCAAATGAATATGTTGTACCTAAAGCTACATAATATAGTGAATTAGCTGGTGTTGTACCTTTAGTATTTAGCATATCATCAAATGCTTCTTTTAACATTGAAAAAAAGCTTAGTGGGCCTCCTAAGTAAACGATATTTCCTTTGATTTCTCTACCTTGAGCAAGTCCTGCAATGGTTTGATTGACAACAGCATAAAAAATACTAGCAGCTATATCTTCTTTTGAAGCCCCTTGATTTAATAATGGCTGTATATCCGTTTTAGCAAAAACTCCACATCTTGATGCAATACTATATATTTTATGATGATTTTTTGCATAATCATTTAACTCTGTTGGTGATAAATTTAATAGTGTCGACATTTGATCAATAAATGCACCTGTGCCTCCAGCACATGATCCATTCATCCTAACTTCCATGTCTCCAGTTAAAAATAGTACTTTAGCATCTTCTCCGCCAAGTTCAATTACTACATCTGTCTCTGGTAACAATTCTTTAACAGCAAGTCTTGTAGCAAAAACTTCTTGAACAAATGGAATTTGTATTTTCTCAGCAATTCCCATCCCGGCAGATCCTGAAATCTTAATAATTACTTCTTCACTTACATTTAGTTTACTTTGAATTTTACTTAATAATTCAAAAGTTTTTTGTGGTATTTGAGAATAATGTCTTTCATAACTAGTAAAAATAATTTCATGATTCTCATTAACTACAACACATTTTAAAGTTGTTGAACCTACGTCTAAACCAATTCTTATCATCTTATACTCCTATAAATTATTTATATAGAAATAATTTTATCATAAAATAATATTTGAATACCCATAAATTTAAAATTTATATATTATTTTAATATCAATAATGACATTTATTGTATAACTATAACTTTATTTCATAAGTTTCTATATTCAATATTCGACCATCTTTTGTTTTTTTCTCTTTCTCTATATCAACTAGATATCCATTATATGCAAGTGGTATTTTTTTACTAGCGATGTTATTTTTATCAACAGGATAAATCAATGATTTATACTCTAATTCTTTTGCATACTTAATTAATCCACCTATTGCTTCTCTTCCATAGCCATTTCCATGTGAATTAATTTTCGTCCATATACCAATCTCTGGTTTATCACTTTTTAAATTATGCAAACCTGCAAGACCTATAAATTCACTGTTCTCTTTTTTTATAATTACATATATGAGATCTGTCTTTTTTTCAATATTACTAATCATTGATTTAACTATATTAGTTGTTTCATATATATCTTTTGCTATGGTTGGGTACATATACTTTGTAACATCAATAGTAAAATATTTATTTATATCTATAATATAATCTTCTGTTAGTGAAGTTAATATTAATCTTTTTGTAGTAATCATCATACTTATCCTCTATTTTATTCTTTCTTTAATATTTATATGTAAGTAAGTTATAAATAATATTAATAATATATAAATTACATTCATAAACATTAATGCTATTATCAATTCTAGTGTCAAACTATTGAGTATTATTGCAATAATGATAATGCTTAACATTATGCAAACAAGAATATTTATGAACTGTATTATTGTATCTTTCTTTATAATCAAGATATTATTTTTTTCTTGATTTATAGCGAACACTATAATTATAAAGATAATAATTAAGTCGTAGAGTATTAAATAATTTAATCCACTATTTAATGTAAAGTTAATCTCAATTCTTGGAAATATATTAATACAAATAAAAGCTAAAATTAATGTAGATAATATTAATGTAAGTAAAATAATGATGTAATATTGTATATCAAGTTTAACCTTCATACCTGTTCTCCTTTGCTTAATTATTTCATTAATAAAACTTTTCTTCAATAAATATGTATAATAAAACCATATAATAAAAAGGATTGTATTGAAAACAATCCTTTCAAAACTTATTTAACTTTTATTTCTTTATTATCAATTACATT
>CAYJNO010000056.1:0-6904 GCA_964371715.1 uncultured Erysipelotrichaceae bacterium
ATAGCTTACATTAGATTCATTTACATTTGCATGTGCTAACGCAATTTCTTTTGCTCTGTTTTCATTAATTGTTGATTCATTTTTACTTGCACCAAGATTGTAAGCTACTATACCTACTAATATTAATACTACACCACCTATAATAATTACTTTAAATTTATTAAATATTTTCATAATCTACCTACCTTTATTCTTTAATTTTAAAGTTTAAAGATTAAAATAACATTAAAGTTTATTGTTTTTATACAAAGTTATAATAAATAAACTTCCTTTATTTAATTCACTTTCTAATTCAATTTTACCATGATGTATTTTAACTATTTGTTTTACCATTGCAAGACCAAGACCTAGATTCCCTTTTATACCATTATTTCTAACGGTATCTACTTGATAAAATCTATTCCATATTTTATCTTGATGTTCTTTATCTATTCCAATGCCATTATCTTTAATACTTAATGTTATTATACCATCTTTTTCACTTAATTTTAGGTAAACTTCCACATTTGTTGATTTATACTTATATGAATTGTTTAGTAAATTTGTAACCATTCTAATGATTAATGTTTCATTAAACATTCCATTTATATTATCTTCGATGTCATATGTAAATTTAATATCTTCACTTATTAACATTTTTTGTTCTTCTGCTATCCCTAAGATCAATTCACTTAAGTTAATTTCTTTGAGTTCTATTTTTTGTGACTCTATATCTAAACGCACTAAATCTAATAGTTCTTTAATTATCTTTGACATTTTTAAACCTTGTCTTTGAATCGCTTCTAAAGCTTCTTCTTTTTCTTCTTTATCTACATCTTGACCTAAAGCATATTCACATTGTGCTAGTATTACTGCAGTTGGAGTTCTCAGTTCATGAGATACATCAGCTGTGAATTGTTTCTCTTTTTCAAATGAATTTTCTAATTTAGCAAACATTTTATTATATTTATTTATAAGTTCTTGTATTTCGCTACTTTCATCTTTTATATCAATTCTTAATGATAAATCTTCACTCTCACTTATTTTATCAGTGATTTTTATTATTTCATTGATTGGTTTTAAAGTTTTTTTAGCAATAATATAGCAACCTAATGCACCTAAGATAATCAATAATGGCATGGATATAAATGCTATTTTGAATATGGTATTTGTTGTTTCTGATGCATTATCAAGTGATACTATTCCTCTCACCCAAATTTTTCCATTATAATCTTCTACTGAAGATAACATATCAAATATATAATACGAACTTTCATCTATAGTAATAGTAGTAGTTTGAAGATTATTTAATTCAATCATATTTACATCATCTACATAAAAATCACCTTTAAGATAACTTCCATCTTCTGTATACAAAATTGTATATACTCCATTATCATAAAATTTAATATCATCTTCATCCAATTTACCATCGTCATATTCTAATTCATTAGCATTTGATTCAACAATTCTTATCAATTTATCCTTTGCATTCGCTTCAATAATATTATCACTTAGAGATAAAATCAGCGCGATTAATATCGTAGCCATAACAACTAATAAGGTAGATGTCCATATTGTTAATTTTAATTTAGTAGATACCCTCATATACCTTCCTTCATAACATAACCACTACCTCTTATTGTATGTATTAACTTGACATCAAATCCATCATCTATTTTTTTTCTTAAATATCTGATATATACATCAACAACATTTGTACCACCTTCGAAGTCATAATTCCAAATATGATTTTCAATTTTATCTCTTGTTAGCACTATACCTGCATTCATCATCATATATTTTAAAATTTTAAATTCTTTAGCTGATAAGCTTATTATTCTATTATCTCTTTTTACAACATGGCTGCTTATATCTAATGTTAAATCTGAAAGTGTTAAAACATTTGTTGTTACTCCACTTTTCAATCTAGTCATAACTCTTATACGTGCCATTAACTCAGCAAAAGAAAATGGTTTAATTAGATAATCATTTGCTCCTAAATCTAAGCCTTTAACTCGACTTTCAACATCATCTTTTGCAGTCAAAAAAATAACTGGTGTATCAATATTTTCTGCCCTTATTTTTTCCATTAATGAAAACCCATCAATCTTTGGAATCATTACATCTAATAAAATTACATCGTATTCTGTATTAATAATGTAATTATAACTTTCTTCACCATCGAAGCAACTATCTACACTAAAACCTTCACGAGTTAGTTTTTTTGTAATTATGTTATTCATATCTATCTCATCTTCTATTACTAAAATTCGCATGTTATCTCCTTTCTTTTATGTTATTTTATCATTTCAAAATTAAAATTTGATTAAATTATATAATATATTGTGTTAATATCAAAATATAAGGAGGTTAATATAATGAAAATTAAAAATGAATATACATGTGCTTTATTATTATCTATGGATTTACTTGGTGGAAAATGGAAGATGAGAATATTATGGCATATTTTAAATGGTGATAATCGTTTCTCATTATTACAAAAAGGTATTCCTGATATTACCCATAAAATGTTAATTACACAATTAAAAGAGTTAGAAAATAGTCAAATTATTGATAGGGAAGTTATCAGTGAAAAACCCTTAAATGTTGTTTATTCTCTATCATCTAACTACAATGCCCTTTTACCTTTAGTTCAAGGATTTTGTGACTTTTCAAAAGAATATGCCTCTAAAAACAATATTAATCTTAAAGATGTATAGGTACAAAAAAGTACGTAATTGTTTTCTTTATGCTTTAGAAATATAATCAATTCATAAAGTATAAGGAGGTATGAAAATGAGTTATCCTAGAGCATTTTCTCATATTGGTTTGTCTGTACCAAATCTAGAACAGGCATTAAAGTTTTATAGCGAAGTAATGGGATGGTATGTAGTAATGGAACCATCTGTCATCAAAGAAGAAAATACATCTGCAATAGGTATTATGTGTGAGGAAGTATTTGGTAAAGGTCATGGTGATTTCAAAATCGCACATATGGTTACTTCTAATGCAATTGGTATTGAATTATTTGAATTTAATGATAATGATCAAAATAAACAAGAATTTAAATTTAAAAATACTGGTCTATTTCACTTTTGTGTTCAAGACCCTGATATAGAAGGATTAATTGAAAAAATTGTACAAAATGGTGGTAAACAACGTATGCCAATTAAAGAATACTATCCAAATGAAAAACCATATAAAATGTGTTATGTTGAAGACCCTTTTGGTATTGTATTTGAAGTATATACACATAGTTATGAAGTTACTTATTCTAAAGGTGCATATTAATTATTAATATATTTAAAAGACTAATTTTTAGCTATTATAAAATTTAGTCTTTTTTTTTCTTGCTCATCTAATGTTTAATTTATTGAGATATGTTATATTGTTTCTATAGGTGATGATATGAAAAAAATTATTATTGTTTTATGTATCTTTACATTGAGTGCTTGTAGTAAAAATGTAAAGACTGTTGAATATTTAAGTTGGCCAAATAATAAATCAACAATCTACATATCTACTGATTTGCATTATCAAGTAAATGATAGTGTTGGTAAACATCTTTACCTTGATGAAATAATAGATACCTTATTATATGAAACTTCAGGTAAAGTTTTACTTTTAGCAGGAGATCTAACAAATAGTGGTAACTTTAAAGAGCATCAAGCTTTGATTGATAAGTTAAATATTGCAAAAGATAGTGGAACTAACATCTATGTAACTATGGGTAATCATGATGTAGGTAAAGTCTCTAATGATGATTTAATGAATCTCTATCATGACTTTGGTTATAGTGAAGCGATCAGTGTTGATGATGATTCTATGTCATATCTTGCACCACTTAATGATGATATTTTAATTTTATCAATTGATACCACAAAAAAATCTTCAGACTCTGATTTATATGCTAGCTATCTAAGTAATGATACTTTAGCTTATATTGAAGAATCAATTATCTATGCCCTAAACAATAATAAAATGATAATACCCTTTGGTCATTATAATTTATTAAATCATGCAGTTGGTGACTTACATCGTCATTATAGTATTGAAAATAATAAAAAATTACTAGAACTATTTACCAGATATGGGATTCCAATTTATCTAAGTGGGCATCGACATAATTCATTTATTGAGTCAGTTGATGATTTTACCTTTAATGAAATAGTCACAGATATTCCTACTAGTTATTTAAATCGTTATACAAGATTAGAGTTTAATTTAAATTACACTATAGATTATAGCTTAGAATATTTAGATATTAATAATTATGCTAATATAAATAATCTTGAAGATTCTAATTTGTTAAACTATGATGAATATTCACTAAATGAATATAATAAGACTATAGAACATAATGCTGAATTAAATACTAATGATTTCGATATTAGTGAAATTGATAAAGACCTAATGAAAGAATACTTTATAAAAATAAATTGGCATTTTAAACATCGAACTATTAATGAAAATATGGATATATTACTACATGATCCTGCACTTGATATGTGGAGCATATATAAAGATGATAATATTTATGGTAGATGGATGCCATGGATTTTACAAAACCAAAATAATGATCAAGCAAATAAAATACTTGGACCTTATAGATAAAGAAAGAGAGAGCGATAATGTTAGAAAAATTAAATGTATTGTGGTTGAATGATAATGTAGATGTAGCAGAAAGAATGTTGTTTATGTATGCAATTAATGCTAAAAAGAATGGATGGGTAAAAGATATTACTATAATTATTTGGGGTCCTACAGCAAAGCTTGTTGCAGAAAATAAAATGATACAAGATAAAATTAAATTATGTAAAGAAGTTGGTATCGTTGTAAAAGCATGTATAGCTTGTGCTGACTCATATGGTGTTAGTAAAGATTTAATGGAACAAGAGATTGAAGTATATGGTATGGGTATTCCATTAACTACAATTTTAGAAAATGATGAAAAACTATTAACTATTTAATAGTTTTTTTGTTACAATTCATTAAAATAAACTATATTTTTTATATGAAAGAAAGTAGGTAATTATGATGTTGCAAAGTCATGAACAGTTCACACAAAAAACAATAGCTAAACTTACAAAAGATGATAGAATTGTTGGTATTTTAGCTGGAGGATCTTTTATTACAAATGAAATGGATGAATATTCAGATATTGACTTTGTAATAGTTGTAACCAATGAAAGTTATGAGGCAATAATGATAGAGCGTTTTGATATCATTAATAAGCTAGGACACGTATTAGCCGTTTTTACGGGAGAACATGTAGGCGAACCAAGACTATTAATATCTTTATATGAAGAAAATACTCTTCATGTTGATTTTAAATTCGTAAAATTAGCTGATGTTCATCATCGTATTGAAGACCCTGTTATTTTATGGCAAAAAGAAAATTTAATTGATGAAGAAATGAAAAAAAGTGAAGCGAATTATCCCATGCCAAACTTACAATGGATTGAAGATCGCTTTTGGGTTTGGGTACATTATGCTGCTCTTAAAATAGGTCGTGGTGAATTATTTGAAACAATCGAATTTATTTCTTTTTTAAGACAAAATGTAATTGGCTCATTAGTGCTACTTAAATCTGGACATCTTCCAAGAGGTGTAAGAAAGATCGAATTTGACGCACCAGAATATTTAGAACAATTAAAACAAACTGTTGCAAGTTATGATCGTAAAAGTTGTATTAATGCTTTAGAAATGATTATTAAACTATATATTGAGTTAAGAGAATACTTTAAAGATGAAAACTTTATTTACCACTATGCTGCACAAAAAGTAGCCCTTACTTACTTAAATAATATTAAATAAATTTATGATAGATATATTACATGCTTAAGTTAAAACAATTATATGCTATTAAATATAAATGATACGATAAGTATACCAAATTCGGAGTATGGACATTTCTTTAGACTTGTAAATATTTTATTATAAAATCATTATGACTAATGTAATTGAGTCTAATTGTACTTTTGATAGTTATTCTGATTAATTAAAGTTAAATATGATTAAACTATAAATATCAAGATAAAAATGGACAATATAATTATGTACAATACCTATTCAAGGTATTTTTTTACTCTATATGAATTACCAGTAACTGCAATTACACTAGAATGATGTAATAATCTATTTGCAATAGCATTTGCTATTACTGGATCTAGGAATATTTCATCCCATTTATTAAAGTTTATATTAGTCGTTATTATTGTACTTTTCTTTTCATACCTTTTATCGACTAATTGGAAAAATAATTTAGAATCTTCCTTGGTAATAGGTAAATAACCTAATTCATCGATAATTAGTAATTTGTACTTACTAAAATGTTTTAATCTATCCTCCAATTTGTTTTCTAGATTGGCTCTTTTCCATTTTTGAATCAGGTCATGTCACTTTATATAGTATGTTTGCATTCTCTTTTTAGCTACTGAAATTACTATTGAAGTTACTAAATGTGTTTTTCCAACACCAGATGTCCCTAAGAATATAATATTTGATTTATCTTTTATGAATTTGTGATTCAAAAACTCTCTAATTTGCGATACATTTAAATCAGGTTGAAAAGCGAAATCAAAATCATCTATTGTTTCAGTATGTGGGAATCCTCCAGTTCTTATCTTTGAATTAATCATGGATTTCTCTCTTTTTTCAATTTCTTTATTAGTTAAACTTATCAACCCCTCAGTAAATGTTTTGTTTGCTGTAGGAAACACCATCTTTTCATTTAAAAGAACATGTTGAAAGTGTGCATAAGCAAATATACAATTCTATTCAGAGTTTCAAACCAAACGAATTGTAATTCATCATAATACATCACAATAATATTAAAACAAAAAAAACTCACCAATTCTTTTATAGCAAGTCTTAGTGAGTTAATATGTTATGTAGTTTATTGTTTATTTTTCATATGTGG
>CAYJNO010000057.1:0-6781 GCA_964371715.1 uncultured Erysipelotrichaceae bacterium
AAGATCTTTTGAATATCTTTCAATATTCTGCTTTCACTTGTTGTTGTTTCCCGTGACGCTTATTTAGTATATGCTATTTACTTTTCCTTTGCAAGTACTTTTTTTTCTTTTTTTATCTTTTTTTTATTCTTATTTATTATTTACTTTTTTTGCCAATTTACTTTAATATATTGGTATCTCTAGTGTAATATTTTTTTCTTTTAAAGTATATTTTAGCTTCTTCTATCAGTTTTTTATCTGTAGTGAAACCCATTACTGTAGATCCACTACCTGACATTAATGCTGCATCAAATCCAAATTCTAGTAATTCTTTTTTTATTTGTTTTATTTCAGGGACCAATTCAAAGGCTGGACCCTCTAAATTATTTCCAAGCATTTGCAAAAACTTTGTATAGTCATTTTCTTCTAGAGATTTTTGCATTTCTTCACAATCATAGTGTTCTAGGTTTGTAAAATCTAATTTATTAAAACATTCTTTTGTTGAAACACCCTTTCTAGGTTTAACTAATATTATTTCAATACTAAGGTTTGATTTAAAGAAATTTAATTTTTCTCCTATACCCCTTACTATTGCTGGCTTGTTAAATAAGCAGAAGGGAACATCTGCTCCAATCATTTTCCCTATTTCTATCATTTTATCTTTACTCATATTTAAATTTAAAAGTCTATTAAGTATTCTTATAGTCGAAGCCGCATTACTTGATCCTCCTGCCATTCCAGCCTGAGTAGGTATATGCTTTGTTACTTTAATTCTAAAGTTTTCTTGTCTTTGATAGATTTCTTTAATAAGATTTACAGCTTTAATAATTGTATTTTTTTCGTCCATTTCTAAAAAGAGAATGTTTGATTCAAAACTCATTTTTTCACTTATTTCTATTTCAATTAAATCATATAAACTAATTGGCAACATTATCATCTCAAGTTCATGATAACCATCATCTCTTTTTTTTATTACATCTAAACAAAAATTAACTTTTGCATATGCCTTATCTTTCATCTGTTCAACTCCTTATATAAATTAATAAAATCATCAATATTTAATTCTTGAGCTCTAGTATTTAACGTATAACCCAATTTAGTTATAGTATTTTCTGCTTTTTCTTTATCCTCCAGATACTCTCTTAGATTATTATATAGCGTTTTTCTTCTTTGTTTAAAACATGCTTTTACAACTTCAAAAAGTTTATCTTGATTATCTACGTCATAGTTAACATTTTTTTTACTGAATTGTACGACTGAACTTTCTACCGCTGGTTTCGGGATAAACACATTTTTCGAAACCTTAACAATCACTTTAACGTCATATAGATATTGAACAATTATACTTAATGCATTGTAGTCTTTTGTGTTCTTTTTTGCAACCAGTCTATCGGCAACTTCTTTTTGCATCATTACACTAATTATGTCAATTCGATCTTGAGATTCAAATAACTTAAATAAAATTGGAGTTGTAATATAATATGGAAGATTTGCAGCTACAAACACTTTTTTTCCTTCGGGATTATATTTGTCTAAAAAATCGTCTAAATCCACACTTAAAAAGTCCTCGTGTATTACATCGACATTATTATAATTCTCTAATGAGTATTTTAATACCTCAACCATATTTGGATCTATTTCAAATGCTAAGATCTTTTCACTTCTTTTAGCTAATTGCTCAGTTAAGCTCCCAAGTCCTGGTCCAATCTCTATAGTTAATGAATCATATTCTGAAATAGCTTTACTCGCTATATTTTCTACCACTTTTGGTTCAATTAAAAAATTTTGTCCATATTGTTTTTTTGCTTTTAACTCAAACTTTTGTAATATCTCATTAACCCTTGAAATACTTGCTATTGGTTTCATAATAGTTCCTCTATATCTTCTTTACTGATTCCTAAAAAATTCAATCTCTTAAGTAACATTTTCGCATTTGTATCACCTATGCCAAAATGTTCTCCAACTTTTTTTCTTAACTCTTTACTATTAACACTCCCATTTAATCCTAATTCAATTAAATCGACAATTCTTATTGTTTCTATTCTGTCTGTGTATGTTACTAATTTTTCTAAAGAAAGTAGTATATCTGAATCTTCTGCATGCTCAATCCCTATTTTCTTTTTTCCTATTGCTTTTTTTTGTGGTAAAAAGGCATTTTTACAATTCTTTACCTTTTCATTTATTTTTGACCTTATCATTTCTCCAGGTGCATCTGGATCAGTAAAAATAATTACTCCTTTTTTTTCTACAGCTTCTTCTATATAATTTAGCACTTTATATCCTAAATGTGTTCCGTTTGTAACTATTATCTCAGCATCAATGATATTTTTAAGTTTATTATAATCATTTTTGCCTTCAACAACTATTAGTTCCTTAATTTTTTTCATGAAATAAGCTCATATAATTTTCTAAAACTTGATCAATTAACACCTTAACATCAATTTCTTTTATTTTAGCTACTTCTAAATAATTAAATTCGACGTAGTTTGGTTCATTCTTTTTACCTCTATATGGTTCAGGGGTTAAAAATGGACTATCCGTTTCCAATAGTAAATATTTCATATCTAGGTTTTTAGCAACTTTTTTAGGTTGCACCCCATTTTTAAACGTTACAGGACCAGCTAAAGAAATATAATATCCTATTTTTGTGAATTTCAGTGCCATTTCATAACTAGAGCTATAACAATGCATTATACCTTTTTTGATAACTTTATTTTCTTCTAATATTTTATAAGTTTCTTCAATCGAATCTCTTGAGTGCACAATTATCGGTTTATTTAAACGGTTTGCTATTTCAATTTGCTTAATAAACCACTCTTTTTGTAGTTCTATATTATCTTTGTGCCAGTAATAATCTAAGCCAATCTCTCCGATTGCAACAACCGCATCATTAGAACATAGCGTCTCTATTTCCTCTAGAATTTCGAAATCATAATCATTTATATCTGATGGATGTATTCCTACAGCAACATCAAATATAGAGTTGATTTTTGCAAGCTCTATTGCATGGTATGCTTCTTCTATAGTGCAACAAACAATCAATACTTTTGATAATCCTTTTTTCATTATTCTATCAACAATTTCATAACCGTCAACTTTACCATCGTAAAATACGTGTGCATGTGAATCTATATATTTCATATTTCCTACTTCCCTAAACAAAACTTACTGAATAAACTATCTATTAAATCTTCTCTATTTCTTTGACCTAAGATATCACTAAGATTACCGAAGGCTTCTTGTAAGTTGATTGCAATTAAGTCTGTCTCCATGTTTAATTCAAGACTATTTAAAGCTTCTTCTAATTCATTTTTCGCAACTAATAGACAGCTAATTTGTCTTTCATTATTCAGTGATGATGCATCTAAGTTTTCTGTGTAGTCTTTATACATCTCTTTAATTTCTAATTTTAATTCATCAATATCGTTATTTAAGGCACTTATGTTTATTGCGCCTTCTTTTTTTCCAAAATCACTTTTATTATAAACAATAATATGCTGTTTATTTTTAATTAATCCTAGTAATTTATCATCTTCTTCATCTATATCGGAACTATTACTTAGTACCATTATACAAAGTTCCGCTTCATTAATAGCATTTACGCTTCTTTCTATACCTATTTTTTCAACAACATCAACTGTTTCTCTTATTCCCGCTGTATCAATTAGATGAAGAGATATATTATCGATTTGCACTATTCCTTCTACTAAATCTCTTGTTGTTCCTGCAACATCTGTAACAATTGCCTTATTCTCCTCTAATAATGAGTTTAACAAGCTACTTTTTCCTACATTTGGTTTTCCAATAATTGCTGTTTTTATCCCTTTTTTTATCACTCTAGTATTACTAGCCTCTTTTAAAAGTTTTTCCACTTTTTTGTGCAAATCAATAATTAGTGGTTTTAGAGTATTATTATGTAATTGCTCAACATCATCATATTCCGGATAATCTATATTAACCTCAATATGCGCAATAATATTTAGTAACTCTTCTATTAATGGATATATATTTTTAGCTACTGACCCCTTTAATGCATTCATGGCAATTTTTACATTTACTTCATCCTTCGCGTTTATTAAATCATTTATCGCTTCAGCCTGAGTTAAATCAATTCTCCCATTTAAAAATGCTCTTTTACTAAATTCTCCATTTAGTGCTAACCTTGCACCCATTGAAAGGATAATTCCTAGTATTTTTCTAGTTACATATATTCCACCATGACAATTTATTTCTACAACATCTTCCCCTGTAAAAGTTTTTGGCGAATGAAAAATACTAATTAGGACTTCATCAACAATTTCACCCTTATCAATTATATGTCCATAAGTTATTGTATGTGATTCTTTTTTACTTAAATCTTTGCTAAAAACTTTATTAACTATTTCAATAGCTTCTTTACCACTTACCTTAATTATAGAAATAGCCCCATTTCCACTAGCAGTTGCGATTTGTGCAATTGTATCTATTAACATCTATTATTCCTACCTTACTAACTTAATACTATGTATTATATAGCATCTTGCAATAAATTTACAGTATAAATAACACTACGATTACTACTTAGGGCATTTTGAAGCTAATTTTTGACATACTATCAATAAAGGAATCATTAGTAACCCTAAAAAAATTAACATCATTCCTAAATTCAATGTTTTTGAATCTAAAATTATTCCAATTGTAATTTGACCTAATGGATCAAAAAATCCAAATATTATTACAATTAGTGACATAGTTTTAGCTAATGTTTTTTGTGGAGTATTTTTTTGTATATATGTTCTTTGAACTATATAAATTATTCCCATAATACAAGCGTAAACAAACCCTGATATTAATACCATTATATATGTTATATCTATGTTAGTGGTTAGTAATGACATTCCAACAAAGATGGTAAATAAAATTCCAATAAAGTAATATACATATAATTTATGTAGTTTAAATAATAGTGGTTTAATAATTATAAATACACTTGAAATAAATGTTCCAACACTTATTAAGGTAATGGATATCGAATATTGATTTGTACTTAATCCTAGGTATATATTAATTAAAAACGGAATACCAACTGTTATCAATCCATTTATTATACCTGCTAATATAGATGATAAAATGAGATATAAAGTTAGTGTTCTATATTCTTTTAGTAGCATTTTAAGAGTATCTAATATATTATCATTATTTACAGTTTTTTTAATATGTGCATTTGTTTCAACTTTCATAAAACACTCTACAATTGCACATGAAAGAAATAATAAAGAAGCTATAAATAATATATTACTTAATTCAAAGTAACTATACAGTACTCCTGCAAACAATGGAGCAACGATTCTTGATAAGCTTACAACTTGTTCACTTATCGCATTTGCTTTAAGCAAATATTCTTTTTCAACAATGAATACGATTGCTGATGTAACACTTGGGGAATACATTGACTGTATTGAGATTAATATGAATTTAATGACTGTTATTAATAAAAATATATCTATATTCGAATTTTCAATATCAATATATATTATAAATAGGATAAATACAAAACATATTAAATCCAAGATTACCATAATATTTTTTTTGTTATACTTATCTGCTAGCATCCCTCCAATTGGCCCAAATATTGCCCAAGGCAGTGCCGCTAGTGCTGCACTTATTCCAAATGTTGTAGCAGAACCACTTGTCTCTAATAAATATAGACCTAATACAAAGTTTAATGTACTATTTCCAATTATTGATATTACTTGACCAAATATTAGAATAAAAAAATTTTTGTTTAGTATATTTTTCATAAAATCTCCTTCTTAACACGATAATTATATTTAATATAGATTTATATTACTTTACACTTATTTCATATATGTAATTTATCTTACATTTTTGCAAATATTGTTAACCAATAAATTTTATTTATGTTTTATAACTTATGTTATAAAATATTAGTAATAAAGGAGACTTTTAAATGGATAATCGAAAACTACGAACCTTAGATGCAATAAAGAGTGCTTTTGTTCAATGTCTTAGAGAAAAAAAATTTAATGATATTACAGTAAGTGAAATCGCAAAAATTGCACGTATCTCTAGAATAACATTTTATAGTCATTATGATGATATCTTTGACTTACAACACACATTATTTAATAATGAATTATCTAACTTAGACTCTGTATTTAATAGTGATTATAAAATGAAAACTATCGATGATTTATCTTTAAGAATATCAACACTCTTATCTTATTTATCAACCAATAAAGAGACATTTGTAATTCTTGATAGTTATGCAACTAATGATTTTAATGAACTTTTATATAATAGATTAGTCAAAGAATTTTATAGTGATACCTTAACAAACTTTGGTCATGTTGAAATTTCTTTTGTAACGGGTGGTCTTGTTTCTATTCTAAGAAAATGGAATAATAATGAATTTTCTATTTCACCAAATGAAATGACGAATATTATGATTTACATGCTTAATCGATTTATAAATCTTAGCTGACTAACTATTTATTATTATGGTATAATCTATTTATGTATAAATGTCCTGTATGTAATGAAAAGTTAGAACTTAAAAATAATTCATATGCTTGCTCAAATAAGCATAGTTTCGACTTATCAAAATTTAAATATATCAACTTAAATTTAAATAATAAAAAAAACACTGGTGATAATGATGAATTAGTAATTGCACGTAATAATTTTCTTAATTCATCATTTTATTTACCACTTAGAAATAAACTCATCGAATTAGTTAAACAATACAATCCTGACAATATTTTAGATTTAGCTTGTGGAACAGGGTATTACACTAATAAAC
>CAYJNO010000058.1:0-6711 GCA_964371715.1 uncultured Erysipelotrichaceae bacterium
CTTTTCTCCTCTCATTTGTACCACTGTATTAAGTGCTTAATACAATAATATACTTGTTTATTTTCTATGTCAACAAATATTAAAAAAATCAGCATATTTGCTGATTTTTATTCTTTTATTTTAGAGAGTTAGCAATTTCTTGTGCAGCTCTAATATCATAAGAGATAGACTCTAAATATTTATTAAATGTTGCAGTTACTTCTCCTGAGGCATATAAACCTTCTACAACTTCTCCACTATTATTAATTATTTGGTTCATTTCGTTAACTACGACACCACCATATGTCATATGTAAAGCTGGTGTAAATTTAACTCCATAATAAGCTGAAGAATCTAAAGAAATTACTCTTTCTGGTGTAGTATCAGAATATGGGTTTTCCATTTCTTGTGCTGCCATTTTATTATAATCAGTAATAGATGCTACTAAATTATCATAGTTAACTCCTAACTTATCTGCTAATTCTTCTAATGAGTCAGATTTATTAAATGCACCAAACCCTGTTAATTTCACATCTAACACCTCTTGATCATAGATAAAATATGCTCCATCTTGCGCTAATACAGCATCTCCAAAATCTACTCAAAAATATGTGCTTTCATCATCGAATCTTTGTCCATCAGAATTTACCATAATTGCTCCTATGTGAAATTACACTTCGTGCTATATACCTTTTAATTTCGTGTCGATTGCAATATTTACCCTGTTAGAAAAACAGGCTTTTTTAATGACTTAATCAATAAATGGACAAAAGAAAACACGGCGATACCTCCCACTCTAAGAGCGTTATCGTCGTGTTTAAGTTTAGCTTGTCTATGCACGTACATATAGAATTGCTACACGACGTTTTTTCTTTTGCCGTCGTGCGGCAACCTTAGATATATGCTTTTAATTGCAATCACAACTATTACAACATGAATTTGTCTTACCATCTTTTAGTGTTTTTTCAAATGCAAGAAGTTTTTCTTCTCGCTCAGTTACTAAATCTTCTCGGTTATAAACAACGCTTATGCCATCTTTAGGTTTTGTAGCACAAGCAAATGCCTTTTTGCCATCAATCTCTAATCCACAAGCAGAACAGCAACCACCAACTCTACCACTACGATAGCAAGGTGCTGTTATCTCTATGCCTTGTTCATCTAAAAACTCAACAAGATTTTTTGCGTTTTCGTTTCCTGTTATTTCTTTACCATCAAATATAATTTTCATAAATACCTCCAATAATTAAAATTCTATTTTTGCAATTCGGTTTAAAGTTTCCATTATAATAGTTTTCGGACAAGCCAAATTCATACGAATATACCCTTTACCACAATCCCCAAACATACTGCCACCTTCAAGCACAATATGTGCTTCATCTGCAAATTTTTTAAGCAATTCATCTTCGCTGATTTGATATGCACTAAAATCAAGCCACGCAAGATAAGTGCCATCAGGTACATTGAATTTGACATTCGGTAAGTGGTCTTTCAGAAACTTATCTAAGTACGCAAAATTCTCATCAAGCACTGTTTTAAGTTCCTCTAACCATTGTTCGGAGTGATTATAGGCTGCTATAGTTGCTTCAAGGGTAAATGGTGATATCATAACCATTCCTGTATATTCGTTCATTTTTTCGCGTAAACTCTCATTTTTGATAATGAGGTTTGTACCTTGAAGTCCTGCAAGATTGAATGTTTTATTAATTGCAGTTGCAACAATAACATTTTCGTTGTTTTCAAGGCTTATAGCAGATGTAAATGTTTTGTTTGTTCTAATTAAATCTGAATGTACTTCATCAGAAAAAACAATAACATCGTGCTTATTTGCAATATTGATAAGCTTTTGTACATCTTCTTTTGACCAAATGTTTCCTGTTGGATTGTGTGGGTTGCATAGTATAAACATTTTTGCTGTTTTGCATTTCTTTTCAAAATCTGCAAAGTCGATGCTGTAATTGTTAAATTCATCTTTCAGCAAAAAGTTGTCTGATATTTTTCTTTTGGCTTCAAGAATTTCACCAGAAAACGGAAAGTAAACAGGCGATTGGATAATGATTTCATCATTAATGTTAGTATATGTGTGAATAGCATTTTTTATTGCAAGCACTGTTCCATTATTATATACAACCCATTCTTTTTGAATTTTTGTGTCGTATCTTCTTTTGTACCAACTTATTATGCTTTGATAATATCCATCAGTAAGACCTGTATAACCGAATATCAGCTTATCTGCTCTTACTTTTATTCTATCCACAATATGTGGGGAGCAAGCAAAATCCATATCAGCAACCCACATAGATATGGTGTCCTCGTAATAGTTAAGACCTAAAAAGCCTTCAACCATTTCTTTACTTGTTTTGAATGCCCCTGTATTTTCTCTGCTTACATTATTTGTAAAATTATATTTCATGTTTTTTTCCTTTCTTAAATAATAAATTCTGATATAAACTTAAATATATATCCAATAATTATAATTAGTATGCTCAAAAATCCAGCAAGTTTTACAAGAGTTTTCTTTTTAAGCGCGGCACCAAGTATAATAAATGACGGTATAGACACAACAGCTTGATGTAGCTGGCTTGGAAGTATCACAGCAAGATGAAGTTGCTGGTTGTGTTTTACTTTGTCGATGTTCTCTTTGCGCAAGTACGCTTTCATTAAACAAGTCACTATCTTTTGCCCTTGATATAATTATTCCTACAATCACACCTGCAAGAACTCCTAATATAACATAAACAATCGCAACTGGAATTCCAAACTCTGTTAAAAGCAAAGTTAGCGATGCTTCTTGTACCATGGGCGAGGTGATTAAAAAGACAAACAACGCACCGGTTGCAACACCAAGAGCTCCAAATGATACAAACACTGGGATTGTGCTACAAGAACATAATGGAGATACAATTCCCAACAATGCCATTTCTAAATATACAAACCATTTCGGCTTTTTTTGCAATTTTTCTACAAAGTCATCACCTAAAAACCTAACACGAATAAAGGTAAACACCGTAAGTCCTATCATAAGTATTGTACTTAAATACACAATCTCATATAAAAAAATGACACTACTCTTGAAGCACTCTCTGAACCCCCCCAAGTGATAAACAAATCGTAAAGAAAATCCATAACATTAAATCTCCTAGTTAAATACAATTTTTACTATACAGTAATCTTTACTGTTAAAGTTTAACCGAATAAAAGGAGAAAAACAAGTACGCACTTTTTTTTCACTAAGTGAAATTTAGGTAACTAAAAAAGGTTTATGCAGTTGTTATAACCACATAAACCTTAAATTGCATTATTTACATTCACAATTATTCGCACAAAGTTCGCTGATGTCGCTTAAAACTTCGTATTTTTCATTGTTATGCTCATGTCCCCAAATACACATTAAATCTAATATTTTTACAAGAGAAGCTCCTTTCTCTGTAATAGAGTATTCAACTTTTGGTGGAATGGTATCATAAGATTTTCTAAGGATTAATCCATCACTCTCAAGTTCTCTAAGTTGATTGGTCAATGTTTTTTGGGAAATTGTTGTGATGTATCTAAGCAGTTCATTAAAACGCTTTTTGCCATCTTTAATTAAGATGTATAAAATTAAAGGCTTGCATTTACCTCCTATCATATCAAGTGTTATTTCAATTTCAGAGTTGATTTTTATTTTATTATCCATATTATTATCCTTTCGTAAATACTATATAAGAAAATTTACTATATAGTTATCATATATGGTTTGTATAAAAGAATCAACAAAATAAAAATGATATTTCTAAGCGTAAACTATATCATTATAGATAACTTCTTCAATCTGTGCCTTAATGTTATTCATTTTACCCACTAACAACATTTTGTCTTGTGATTTCAGCTCTTCGCTCACACAATGTCTTGCTTTGTACTGTGGGATAAGCCTATCCACCAAGTTTTGTGCTTCCTCATTTACATCACGCAAGTGGGAATGTAGTTTGCCACTAAGTAGTAGCTGATTATACAATGGACTTCTATGTTCTTTAAGATAGGTTTCACACAAAATTCCATATTTGCCTAAAGGTCTTTCATCAACTGACTAGTTGTCTTCATCAAACTGTCTGAAGTCGTGTACATAATAATCGCCGACCTTGATATATTTACCACCCATTTTTTCAAATATTGTTTGTTCTTTCATTGTTTTAATTCGTTTCATATTTACGATTTATCAGCTTTTTAACGGAATAATGGTCGGCTTTCTATCTTTTGTTTTTGGTGTTTGTTACTTTATGTGCTTTGTGCATTAGCTTCAATTGCAGCAACAATTCCACTAGGTCCTGCTCCAACAATTACTAGTTGTATTTTCATCTTCTATTGTAATATCTGTTTTTACAATCTCAGGACTTTCTAAGCTAATTTTCACATCTTCTGCCTCTGCTTGAACTAATGCATCATTTACAGCATTTTTACAGCCAACGAAGTAAATGATGCTTAAGAAATAGCATCAACATCTGCAGTTTGATTTGTAATTATATCTCCTTTTAAGATTGGAAAAACATAATCATATACTGCCGCTGTTTTATTTGAACTTAATGTAGTTAAATCATTTGATATACATCCGCTAATCATAAACATTGTTAGCAATATAATAATTAATTTTTTCATTTTAATGCCCTCTTCTTTCAACTAAGTTTAAAACATACTATAATGATAGAGTCAAGGAGATTTCATGCAAAATTATTTATCTATCAGTGAAATATCAGAACTAAAAAATGTAAGTATTCAATCCTTAAGGTACTATGAAAAAATTAATATATTAGTTTTAAGCTATATTAATCCAAATACAAATTATCGCTATTATAATGTTAATCAACTTATTATAATTGATGTGATTACTTTAATTATAGAACGTAACATACCATTAAAAATTCTACATGATTATAAAAGTGAAGATGGTGAATATAATTATGAGGAGTTTTTACTATTTTCTGATACCATAATTGATAAAAAAATCCAATATTTAAAAAATAGTAAAAATATATTACTTCAATACTTAATTCAATTCAAAACAACAATGATATCAATTATACTTCATCTTATATCCTCAATATACCTAAGCGTTATTATTTAATTTCAAAAAATGAATTTAGCTTAGATTATACTATTAGCTATTCTAATGCAATTACAAAATTATCTAATTAAATAAGTACTAATAATTTTCTTAGATTACAAGATCAAGTAAATATAAAATATTATGATTGTACATATACTTTTATAGAGATTGAAAAACCATCGACTATTTAATCTAATATTTTAATAGTTGAAAATAATGATTATATGATTGATTTTTATGAAGATAAAGATTTAGAGGTTGCAAAAGATATTTATGAAGCAAACACTAGTGCCTACAAAGTTATTATTGCGATTGAATTAATACCAAAAACAATTAGTGAAACACCATTTCCTCTTCGAATAGAATCAACAAAACTATAATACTTTCTTTTCCATTTTTGTTAATGATACTTCTTCAAATAATAATCTATTCTCTAATAACAATTTATGCATTAAATTTTTACCATGATTAATATTATTCAATGTTTTACCATAAGTCTCCATTAGTTTTGTAACACTATTAACATAATCAAACTTTATTTTGTTTTTTATATTAACATCATAGATACTATATTTAAAAATAATTTTTAGATTAGAATTATATATATCGTAATAATCAAACAAACTTTGAAAATATGAATAATCTGCCTTAGCTAAAGAATGGCCATAGAAAATAATTTCAGTAACATTTTCCTTTGGTAATCCGGAATTATTTTTATCAAAGTTTTGAAATAATTTACGATAAGTTTTAGTAAAAGCAAACGTGTCTATATTCTCATCAGCATTTATACCAACTTGATCTATTCCAAATATAATTTCTTTGGTGAAATCTCCATGTACATTAACCTCTGTAACACTATAATATTCATTATTTCTTCTGAAATCTATTTTATCATTAATTATAATTTTATCATTTTGTCTAGAAATTCTTAGCGATGTATAATTGAAGTTTAAAACATAAATATCACTTGTATTTTTTTCAATTAGTTTATATAAATTATTTCTATAAGTGTTGAAGTTTTTTGTGTTTATCAAATTTTCATTTAGTACTTTAATAATATAATTTTTAAATATTGATTCAAACTTTATTAATTCATCATGCAAATATGAATATTTGTTATTTTTTTCATGCATTTTATAAGAGCAAATATATTCAGATAATCTATTTTTACTATCTCCTAGTGTATTAATTGACTGAATTATACTCTCTTTAGAAAAGTCAAAATGATTAAACAAATTCAAAACTACATCAGCTACTTTTCCTTCAACATCACTCCAATTCAAATCTAAAGAGCTATTGAATTTTTGTAATATAAAATAGATAACCCAAAAGTTATATTCTGGTTTATTTAATTCATTAAATAAACTTAATATGTACTCTTTACTCCTATAATCATTAATACTATTTTTTTGAGCTATCATAATTTTATTTATTAATTCATACTCTTTATTAAACAACATTTCTCTATGCATTAAATCATCAAAAAAATCAGTATATTTTGTTGGTAAATCATTCCCTAAATCAAAGCCATTTCCTAGAACTATAATTTGCATTTATATCTCCCCTATATATTTAAAATGGTACTATAATTTTTCAACAGAACATAATATTTTTCTAAATATTATTTTTTTCCAAACATTTGTAAAAATTTGTAT
>CAYJNO010000059.1:0-6287 GCA_964371715.1 uncultured Erysipelotrichaceae bacterium
ACTTTATTGTTCACTTTTTTTTATGTTAAAATAGTAATTAAGAAAGTGAGATTATTTATGTCAAATATACTACTAATTAACGATATTCCATGTTATATGAAAGTTGCATCAAGTGCTTTAAATCCAATATTATCTTATAATAATCATCAAGTATTTACACTACCTACAGCTTTAATCTCTAATACCTTTAATTATAATAAATTTAATATTTTGCCATTACATGATTTTATGAAAGATACGCTTAATGTATGGAAAGAATTAGGTTTTAAATTTGAGTGTATCTGTGTAGGTTATATTGTCGATGAAAAACAACAATCATTTATTAAAGACTACTTATTAACATCTAATGCTTTTAAAGTAATAGATCCGATAATGGGTGATAATAAAAAACTTTATAATGGAATGAATAAAAACACGATTAAACTTATGAAAGAGTTATGTTATCATGGTGATTTAATACTACCAAACTACACTGAAGCTGCTTTATTAACAGATGTTGTTGAAATTAAAGACTATTTATCAAAAACTGAAATATATGATTTACTTAATAATCTAAAAATAATTACAAGTAAATCAATAGTAGTTACAAGTATACCTTTAGAAAACAATAATTTTTGTGTTGCAGGCTATTGTCATAAAACTAATAATATTTTTATGATAGAGTATCAATTGATTCAAAAAGCTTTATTTGGAACAGGAGATATATTTAGTGGAGTCTTAGTCTCTAACTTATTAATTGATAATAATTTAGAAAATAGCACAAAAAAAGCAATGGAATTTATCACTAGAATACTAAGTGATAATACCATTGCTTTAGACATCAACAACAATATTATAATTGAACGTTATTTACATTTACTTTAAATCGTTATTTCTATTATATTACCATCTACATCTTTAACACAACTTTCATAGTACCCATCACCAGTTGTACGAGGATTACCTATAATTTCAAAGCCATCTTCTCTTAATTGATTTGTTAGTTCATCAACTTTATCAGCACTGCCGACACTAAATGCTAAATGGATAAACCCTAATCTTTTATCGCTTATATTATCTGCCAAGGCATTTACATACATTAATTCTAAACGTGCTCCACTTTCAAATGTTAAGAAATAAGAACTAAAACCTTTTATTGGATTATGATACATATCATTGCTTGTAGCCTTAAAGTATTTTACATAAAAATCTTTTAATTCCTCTAGCTTATTTGTATAAACAGCGATGTGTTCTATTTTCATACTATTTCCCCTTTACTGTTTTCAACATTTTTTCATACATTATATAAAGTAAAAATAATAAGATTCCGATAAATATTGGATATAATTCAAAACTTATCTCTCTACCAATTATGCCAAATATTGCTGGCATTGTAAGTGTTCCTGTATAAGCAGATGCCATTTGAACACCAGTAATTGCTTGCGAGTTCTTTATTCCAAAATTTTCTGGAGTTGAGTGAATAATACATGGATATACTGGCGATGATCCAAATCCAATCAAGGCAATACCTAAAATTGATGTAAAATCATTTATTGGTAATATTACTACAATAACACCTATTGCCATCATAATTATGCCAGCTCTTATCATTTGACGATCACTATATTTCATTGCGATAAACCCACATATTCCACGTCCTATTGTGATACCTAAATAAAATAAAGCTCCAAGACTTGCTGCTAACTCTGGTGCTATTCCTTTAGTAAATACTAAATAACTACTAGCCCATAAACCTGTTGTATGTTCAATAGAACAAAAACAGAAAAATGCAAGTGCAATTTCTTTAACCCCTTTTATTTGAAATACTTCTTTTAAATTTAAGACTTTTTTATTTTTATCTTCTTCACTAGCTCCCATTGACTTTAACTTCCATACTGGTGCACTGGCAAATAAGATAACTGTTAATACAGCTTGAATTGCAAATAAAACTATAAACCCAGACCTAAAACTTTGACCATTTGTTAAAACCATGCCCATAATATATGGCCCTGTTGTAGCTCCAAGCCCCCACATACAATGTAACCAACTCATATGCTTACTCTCAAAATTTATCGCTACATAATTGTTTAATGCAGCATCTATACTACCTGCACCTAAGCCATACGGGATAGACCATAAGCATAAAGCTATAAAGTCTGGACTAATTGAATATCCATATAATGATATTGCTGTAATTAATACGCTTAATACAGTAACTTTATAAACTCCAAGTTTATTTATTAGTTTATTACTATTTAAACTAGAAATAATTGTCCCTGCTGAAATAATTATTGTAACTATCCCCATACTTGATGTTGCTACACCAAATTCATTACTAATAAGTGGCCATGCCGACCCTAATACGGCATCTGGTAGTCCTAAACTAATAAATGCTAAATAAATAAGTGCTAAAAGTAAACCAATCATAAATATCCTCCAATTAAACTAATAAAATTATATAGTCATATTTTACTATTTTCTATTATAATTAAGTCATAAAATATAATTATTTCGCCAAAAAGGAGATTTTATGGAATTAACACTATGTAATAGCACTGTTGATGCTTCAAACAAAGAATTAAATTCACAAGGTAATCAGTTTCTTCCAGTCGCAATTTACTATGAAGATATTAAAACGAAATCTGTACCCTATCATTGGCATGATGAGATTGAAATTATTGTTGTTGTAAAAGGTGTTATGAAATTAATAGTGGAAACGACTTCCTATACAATCAAGACAGGTCAGGGTGTATTTATTAACTCATCAAGACTACATTCTTGTGAGTCCATCGATCATAATGAATGTCATATTAAATCATTTGTCCTTAATCCACGTTTTTTATATGGTGAACTATCTAGTATCTTATATGAAAATTACTTCCATAAATTTTTGGATCCAAGCGCTAATAATACTATACTCTTTAGTGATGATTCCTTTTCTAAGTTATTAGATGCTTTTGATACTTTTAAAGATCAAAAGTATGGCTATGAATTTATTGTCCGAGACATACTTACAAAATTGACTCTCGATTTATTTTCAAACTTAAATACTGATAATTCTTGTACTGACTTAAAACAACTTAAGCAATTAAAGCGCCTTAAAGCAATGATGAGCTATATCCACAATAATTATCAAGAAGAGATCACACTTTTAGATATTGCATTGAGTGCCAATATAAAAGAAAGTGAAGCCTTAAGATGTTTTAAAAACATCTTAAGAACTTCACCTATCAAATATTTAAAACAATATCGAATAAATACTGCAGCTTATTTACTTATTACTACAATTTTACCTATTATTGAAATCGGCTTAAAGTGTGGGTTTAATGAAATGAGCTACTTTACTAAAAGCTTTAAAGAAGTATATCAATTAACACCTAAAGAATATCGTAAAGTAAATTCTATAAAAATTTACCAGTAATACTATTAGGATTTATACTTAATTCTTTCGGTGTTCCTTCGGCTATTATTTCACCACCTTTATCACCACCATATGGTCCAAGCTCAATAATATAATCACTTTGACTTAAGATTTCTAATGAATGTTCAATTACGAATACACTGTTATTTTGTGCTACTAATTTTTTTAATAAAATTAGTAGTTTTTCACTATCTGATGGATGTAAGCCTGTTGTTGGTTCATCTAATAGATATAGTGTATTATTACCATTCCCTTTTGCAAGCTCTCTTGATAGTTTTAATCTTTGACACTCTCCTCCAGATAATGTACTTGTTGCTTGTCCAAGTGTTAAATATCCTAAACCAACATCATCTAGTGTTTTTAAAATTTTAAGTATTTCTTTATTATCTTTAAAGAAGTTTAAAGTTTCAAGCACAGTCATATTTAAAATTTCAGAAATATTTTTTTCTTGATAATTGACTGTTAAGATATTATTATTAAATCTTTTACCTTTACATACCGGACATAATACTTCTACATCATCTAAAAATTGCATATCTAAGAATATTTTTCCAAGACCTTCACACTTATCACATCTTCCACCTTTTACATTAAATGAAAAATCTGATGTTTTTAACTTTAATTGTTTAGCTTGTTTTTGATTAGCATATAATTCTCTAATTAAAGTAAAGACTTCTGTATAAGTCGCAATATTACTTCTATTTTGACGACCTATTGGAGTTTGATCTATCTTAATAATTTTATTAATTGTTTCTAAACCAATTAATGCTTCCATGTTTTTATTTTCTTCAATACAATCAAAAACAAGTGAACTTTTACCACTTCCACTGACACCAGCAAATGATACAAGTTTGTTTAATGGTATTTTTACACTAACATCTTTTAGGTTATGAATATTGGCTTTTACAACTTCCAAGTATTTATCTAATTTAAGTTCATTATCATTAACTATTAACTTTTCTTTTCTTAGATACTTAGCTGTTTTTGAATCTGTATTTTTACTAACTGTTTCTATGTCTCCATAAGCAACAATTTCTCCACCATGGACACCTGCATCTATTCCAAAGTCAATCACATGATCACATTGTTTCACAAAATCCATATCGTGTTCAATTACTAATACTGTATTTCCTAAATCAACAAGTCTTCTAATTGCATTTAATAATAGAGTTGTATCTTTGGCGTGTAATCCTGTTGTTGGTTCATCAAGTATGTATAACACACCTGTTAAGGCACTTTCTAAAACACTTGTTAATCTAATACGTTGATTTTCTCCACCTGATAATGTACCTATTGGTCTGTTTAATGAAAGATAATCTAAACCAATCTTTATTAATCCATTACATTTTTTCAATATGTCATTAATAATAGTTTGGGCAATAATCTTTCCATTATCATCTAATCCCTCATTAACTTCATTAACAAATTCTACCAATTTATCCATTGTATATTCATTTACTTGAACGATAGTTTTACCATTTAATATTGCATGTCTTCCATCAAATCCAAGTCTTGTACCATGGCATTCATCGCATTCTTTGCTAATTATCGCATTTGAGATTATCGGGCTATTTACTTTTTTAGTTGTTGATTCAATTACTTTTTTATTTAAAAAAGTATATAAACCTTCAACATTACCATCCATTACTCTTTTTGGTTTTTTTATATCTTTAAATCTAGCTTTAAATCTTTCATCATCGATACCATATAAAAACACTAGTCTTTCTAATTCATCAAATTCCTTAACAGGTTTATTTACATCAAACTTGAAACCATAATGTTCTCCACATTTTTCATAAACATTTGCATAATGCTCGCTAAACACTTCATTTCCCCAAAGCTTTACTGCTCCTTGTCTTATAGTTAAGTTTTCATCAACAATTTGACTTAAATCGATGTCTTTTATTTCACCAACACCATGACATTTTATACATGCCCCCATTGTTTTATTAAATGAAAAATGTCCCATTTTTAATTTTTCTAATTCAGTTTGACAATGCGGACATTTAACACTACTTTCATCATCTAAATCAATATATTGTGGTTTTATTTCATTATGACAATTAAAACATATTCTTGTCGCAAGTTTAGCATATAGTATTCTTAAATATGTTGAAATCTCTGTATATGTACCTACAGTTGATCTAATATTATTTGATAATAATCTTTGTCCCACTAAAATAGATGGAGATAATCCTATTATTTTATCTACATTAGCTTTATTTAAGCCATCAGTTACCATACCCATTGACTCTAAGTATTGTCTTTGACATTCCTTTTGTAAGATATCAATTGCAAAACTACTTTTTCCGCTACCTGATACCCCTGTTAAAGCAACTAGTTTATATTTAGGTATTTCAACATTAATATTTTTTAAGTTATTTTCTTTAGCACCTTGAATTATAATTACATCACTTCTCATTTTACAATTCCTTACCATCAAGATAATCACTCATATACTCTAATACTTCACTAACAATAGCTAATTTATCTTTAGAAAACTTATTTTCGACTACTGTCATTAAATTTGAAGCTTTAGTATCTTTACTACTATCTTTTAATTTATCTGTTAATGTCAAGTAGGTAATTCGCTTATCATTACTTGATGTTGATTTAATAACTAAACCTTTTTTAACTAATTCATTTACCTTTTGTGTTGTAGCAGGTCTTGATAAATTTAACCTACTGGCCAATTCACTAATTGTCATTTTTTCTTGATGATTGATGATAAATAATTGTAAAATGTCAGAATATGGTAGCTCACTACATATATCACTTTCACTTATACTTCTATAACAATCTATATCGATTGCACTCATAAATCTAAAGTATGCATTTCTCATTTAATTCTCCTTAATAGTTTCAATATCGAAACTATATCAAATAA
>CAYJNO010000060.1:0-5951 GCA_964371715.1 uncultured Erysipelotrichaceae bacterium
CTTATCCTGTCTAAAACGTTAAAAAACCCCTATAATAAGGGGCTAAGCAATAGGAAATCTATTACGTTAATTACACTTGAGGCGCATTAACGCTAAATTTTAGATAAGAATTTATTTAAAGAATTTCCCCATTACTTTCAATCACTTTTTTATACCAAAAATATGAATCTTTTTTTCTTCTTAATCCTGTACCATTACCCAAATCATCTAAATCAACATGAATGAATCCATATCGTTTACTCATCTCTGCACTAGATGAACTCACAAGATCTATAGGCCCCCATGCACAATAAGCAAATAAATCTACCCCATCTTTTATTAGTTCTTTCATTTGTTTTATATGTTCACGATAAAACTCTATTCTATATATATCTTTAATGCTTCCATCATCTTCGAATTTGTCAATTGCACCTAATCCATTTTCTGCAATCATCATTGGCACTTGATATCTATCCCAATACTGAGACATACAGTTATAAAATCCTAGTGGATCCATCCTCCATTCCCACTCTGTTGGTTCCAAATAAGGATTTTGACCAGCATCGTTTGGATTCATTGTGTGTATTGTTGAATCAATTATTCTACTGTAATAATAAGATATTGCTAAGAAATCCATGCAATTATTTTTTAGCAATGCTAAATCATCTTCATATACCTTAATATCAATATTATTTTCATAGAAATATCTCAACGCATATTGTGGATACTCACCACGCAGTTGGACATCACTGAAGTAATACTGCATTCTATTTCTCTTCATTGTAAGTACAATATCATCTGGCTTACAAGTTGCTGGATAAAATGTACAATCTGCTAACATAGTACCCATTTTAGCCTCCGGACATATTTTTTTTGCTATCTCTACTACTTTTGCTCCAGCTACAAATTGATTATGTACTGCTTGATACATTAATTCTTCCATATTTTCAGATTGACCTTCATAAATCCCAAGACTACCAAACTGTACTATTGGAACTAAATTTACTTGATTACAGACAATCCAATACTTAACTTTCCTTCTATATCTTTTTAATAAAACTTCAGAATATCTTACAAAAAAATCAATTACTTTTCTATTTGCGAACCCACCATATTTTGTAACTATATGAATAGGAATATCATAATGCGATATAGTTATTATAGGCTCCATATTATTTGCTAAAATCTCATCAATTAATCTGTCATAAAATTCTAGTCCTTTTTCATTAGGTGTAAGTTCATCTCCTTTTGGAAAAATTCTAGACCAGGAAAAACTTGTCCTAAAACACTTAAAGCCCATTCCTTTTAGCAACTTTAAATCATCTTTATATGTATGATAAAAATCAATTCCATGTCTTTTAGGATAATATCCATATTTATCATCGATTGCTTTTCTAATTTCTTCTAAAGTTCCACCACCTTCTTTTTCAATATTCTTTCTATCTATGTTTTTATCGTAAAGATGGATATCGGATGTAGATAATCCTCTTCCATCAATTGTAGCTGCACCTTCTATTTGACATGCTGCTACCGCTCCTCCCCATAGAAAATCTTTTGGAAAGTAATTAAATTTATTTCTCATTTTTTTCCTCTCCCTATTTATTTTCTAATGCAATAAACCTTTTATCTATAGCTTCATATATTTTAATTAACTGTTTAGCAATATTAATTTCACTATATATTGTCATTAATGTATCTTGTGCATGAGCAAACAAAAGAGAATATTCTTTTTTTTCTCCTCTTGTTTCATCTTGTATTGCATCAGTTTGCACTTTATGTGCCTCTGTTATTTTTTTTTGTGCCTTTTCTATTAATATATTTGCATTATAAACATCTTCATTTGCTAACGAATCCAATGATTCTTTACATAATATTCTTGCATCTCCTGCAAATAATATAATCGACATAGATACTTCTACTATTTTTTCATTCATAAATTACTCCTTATTATTACTATTATACTGATTCTTTTTGAATTTCTTCTTTTTCATATACTTTAAAGAATGGATACCAAATTAATGAACTTACTACCACGATTAATATCATTAATAAAACACCCGATAATGCACCACCTGTCGTAATCCATGTTGAAATAGGAAATGGACAATACCACATACCAAACACAAGTTTAGGAATAGGCGCAAATGCTATGACTTTTGTAAATATCCATATAATTAAAGGTAGAACAATACCTTGAATCCATAGTGGCACCATCATAATTGGATTCCAAACTATAGCTCCAAATACCACAGGCTCATTTATATTAAATACTGCCGGAGCAAAACATGCTCGCCCTAACGCTTTTATTTTTGCACTTTTTGAAAACATCATCATAACTACTAATGGAAGTGTACAACCTATACCCCCAACCCATAAATATGCAGAATATATTGTTTCAGATGTAACTAAATTTTGTGCTCCACCTGTCGCATTTGCAGTTATTGCAGCCAGTAAAATCGGAGTGAAAACCGGAGTTAATACCCAACTTGAAATTCCCATAGAATATAGGAAACAGAATGTGAACATCATTAAAGAGAAACCGATTGGTGATTCTACAATATTAGCTAGTGGCATAAATATCGATAAAATAAGATTATACAAATCAAAACCTAATATACCAACTAGAATCCATGTTGTGCTAACTATTATTGCTATTGGTAACATAGAATCAAACCATAACCTAACAAAATCTGGTATTACTGAATCTTCTTTAAAAAATGTAAACTTCTTAAATAGTATGAATATTAAACCGACAAATATACCTGAAATAATTGCAACAAACATCCCTCCAGCACCTAATGAAGAATGTCCAAAACCAATTACCCCATCTTTGATTACTTGAGGAGTAATAATTATTAAGAAGGTAACTACTCCACTTAAAGCAGCATTTATACGTTGTTTTCTAATTTTCTTTTTTTCCATCAAATTAAACGGAATTAAAAATGAAACAAAGAGAGAAATCAGACCCATTGTCCATCCAAACGGTGCCCAGAAATTAGGCCATCCTTCAATCTGAAAGAAGTCACCTGGAATTGTTAGCATACAAAATACAGATCCAAGTAAAATAAATGGTAAGATTTGCATTATTGAATCTTTAAGTGTTACAACCCATACATTATTACTAATTTTACTCATTTTAGGTGAAAAGCTTGTTTCAAGCCAGTTTAATATTTTTTTCATTGCTGTTCCTCCTTGCACATAATTTCATATAAATGATCTATCGCTTTTTCTCCATTAAGCGTAGCATAATATTCACTTTTCATTAGAATCACTTTTACATCACTATCATCCGTATAATCTTCTATAGAATCCAAAATATACGCTAAATGTGGACCAACCATTAATACATCAATTTCATCGATATAATTTTCTATTTCTGATTCTCCTCTTGCAATAATACTAACTTCAAGATTTTTTTCAGTTGCTGCAATTCTCATGTTAGTTGCCATAAAACCAGAACTAGCACCTGAACCACAAACTAATAAAACTCTAATTTTTTTCATATAATTTCCCTTTCATATTTATCAAAATATCTTCATAACTTAATTATGATAATTTTTAGATTCTAATTCCACTTAATATTTTCATGACTTTGCGAAAATAATTAGTTTCGCAATGATTACGAAATTTATTATTAGTAAATTTAATGTTACTACTATATAATTTAGAGTAAGAGGTATGATAATGAAACCAAAGCATAAAAAATTAATTAAAATTATTTCAAATAATCAATTTTGTTCTTCTTCATTTTTAGCAGAACAACTTGGAGTTTCGATAAGAAGTATTAATAATTATATAAAAGAAATAAATTTCGAATTTGATGATTGCATTATTTTTTGTAATAAAGTATATAGTATAGATATTAATCTCGCACAAAATCTTCTTAATAGTAAATTCTCTGATATACCTCAAACATCTGAAGAAAGAATCGTATTCATTTTAAACTCGCTTATTAATCTCGATAATAACCAATATATTGATTCAAATGATTTAGCAGATGATTTATATATTAGTTTATCTACTTTGAAAAATGAATTATCTAAAATTAAAAGGAAAATTATTAAATTTGATTTAATTATTGAATCTAAAGGTGATTTAATTACATTAAAAGGATATGAAAAAAATAAAAGAAAGTTACTTAGCTCTATACTTTATGATGAATCAAATGTTAACTTCATTAATTTAAATTCTATTCAGAAAGCATTCAATACTCTTGATATAAATTTTATTAGAGGTAAAGTTACTTCACTATTTGAAGAATCAAAATATTTTATCAATGATTACTCTCTTCTCAACTTAATATTACACATAACAATAGCAATTGATCGTATTAAAAACATTAATTTAGACAATATTAATTTAGATAAAAAATATATAAATGAAACTAATATATTAGATGTCACAAAAAAATTAGTAATCGAATTAGAAAATAAATTTGACATAAAATTTAGTAATTCAGAAATTTATGAGATGAATTTATTAATTATATCAAGAACTACAACGATCGATTATAAAACAATTGACGTTACAGATTTAAGAAACTATATTGGTGAAGATTGTATGGAATTAGTTGAAAATCTTATTTCTGAAATTAGTGCATACTACTATATAAATCTGAATGAAAGAGAATTTAAAGTAAGGTTTGCATTACATATTAGCAATTTATTAATTAGATCAAAAAACAATTATTTCAGTAAGAACCCACTGACAGAAGGAATAAAAAAATCATGTCCATTAATCTATGACACTTCTGTTGCTTTGGCTGGCACAATAAAGGAAAAGACAGGGATTAAAATAAATGATGACGAAATCGCATATATAGCATTCCATCTTGGAAGTGCATTAGAATCCCAAAAAAATTTAACTGAAAAAATTAACGCAATTTTATATTGCCCAAATTATTATGATATAAATTTAAAACTAATAGAATCATTAACATCTGCATTTGCTGATGATTTATTAATCACAAATATACTTACCAATGAAAATGAATTACTGGGGACGTCTAATTCTGATTTAATAATAACGACAATTCCAATTTCAACAATTTTAGCAAATCCAATTATACAAATTAGTTTGTTTCTCAATGACAAAGATAAGAAAGGTATCTTCAATGCAATTCACGCTATATATATTTCTAGAAAGCAAAATGAATTCAAAAAATACTTAGAAAAATTGATAATTCCTGAATTATTTTTAAATTATAATTCATACATAAATAAGACTTTTTGTATAAATGAAATGTGTAATAATTTAGAAAAATTAGGATATGTTAACTCATCATTTCTTAATGAAATTAATGAAAGAGAATCTCTTTCTTCAACTGTTATATCTAATTTTGCTATACCACATTCTATGAAAATGAATTCATATAAAACAGGAATTAGCGTTTTAATTAACAAAAACCCAATTAAATGGGATGAACATTACGTAAATCTTGTGTTAATGTTATCATTTAATAAAAATGAAAGGTACATCTTTAATAAAATTTTTGATTCCATTACAACAATTTTAAACAATTCATCAAATGTAAAAAAATTAATTCAAGCTGATTCGCACAATGAATTTATAGAATTGATGTGTAGCTTTTTAATATCTGAATAATAAGAATTAACACAAAATAGAAAAAATGTTTATATGAAACCCAACAGCTATGCATCTAAAATCAATTAAACTGGAAATAAAAAATGAAATGAACACCGAAAGTTGGATTCTCACTTTATGCGAGGTTCGTTTTTATATTGCAAATTAACTAGAGAACAACAATAGAAATACATTATAATTTCACCTTGCTTATCCTATCTTAAACGTTAAAAAGCCCCTATAAATTGGGTGTCCAACTTTTGGGGTTCGTTTCAAATTAGGGGCTTCGTGATAGGATATCTATCACGTTAATTAAACACTTAACAAATCGACTAATTCCTATGTCATCTATCTAAAATAGTCAAAATAGCTATGTCATCTATTTTTTT
>CAYJNO010000061.1:0-5842 GCA_964371715.1 uncultured Erysipelotrichaceae bacterium
ATAATAAAAAAAGACCATCGACTAATACTTATGTACTTTGTCAACGGTCTGAAACAAGTTAAAACTTGTTTTTTTATTTAGTACTGTATCTTTGAATAGTTTATATAAAGATATAAATTTGTATCGTTATAATTATTTGATTAAGGATAAAATCTATATTAATGTACAAGTGCAATATATTTTGTTATATTTAGTCAAAGGAGAATATATATGAAGAAAATTAAGCTAAATCGTAAAATATTAACTAGTACTACATTATTAATTCAATTCATTTTCTATATATGTTCAGGTGTTGCTTTATTGTTATATCCTGTGGCAGTTATTGGTATTTTAGGTGTTTTAATTGTCGGTATTGGTTATTTTTTTATGTTATCAGAAATATTAGTAGGCTTTGGTAAAGGTAGAAGAATTGATATAGTAAAAGCATTAATACCAGGTGTGTTTTCAACTATTTTATTATTTAATATGCAATTGTTTGTAACTTTATATGCTTTAATTTTAGGTCTATATATTTTGTTAATTGCTATAATAAATCTAATTGATTTTTTGATTTTATATCATAATAAAGCTAATAATAGATATCGTGTGTTAATTAAAGGTGTCTTCTTTTTTATCTTTGGTCTATCATTTGTTTTAACGCCTTCTAACGATTTATTAAGAGCAATAAATATTACTGGTATATTTTTAATATTATATGGCATTACATTATTAAATGACTTAATTATTGAGAGTTTAAAATTACAAAGAGCAGATAAAATTAAAAGTAGAGTACGTATTAATGTACCGGTGATATTTACGGCCTTATTACCAAAGTTTAGTATCGATTATATCAATGATTTATTAAAAAAGGATAATACAAATATCATTGATAATACAACGACTAGTCAAGATGTGAATTTTGAAATATTAGTTCATGTGACTAATGAAGGAACTGGAACAATGGGTCATGTTGATTTATATTTTGATGGTAAAATTTATTGTTATGGTAATTATGATTTTGAATCATATAAACTATTTTCATCAGTTGGTGATGGTGTACTATTTACTTGTAACAACAAACAACAATATATTGAATTTTGTTCGAAAACAACAAAAGATTCAATCTTTGCTTTTGGACTTGCTTTAAATGATGAACAGATGCAAAGAGTAAGAAATGAACTTGATAGTATATTTAAACATTTAAGAGAATGGAAGTCCTTAAAAGAAAAAGATATTAATGGGGAATATAATGATTATGCAAGTATGTTATATGAAAATACTAAAGCTAAGATGTATAAATTTAACGATACAAATTATAAGACTTACTTTGTCTTAACGACAAATTGTGTAAAGCTAGCAGATCAAGTAGTTAGATCAATAGGTATTAGTGCAACAAATCCTAATGGTATAATTACACCTGGTAGTTATTATGATTATTTTGATAATCAATATCGTTTAGAAAATTCAATAGTTATTACCAAGGAAAACTATGTATATCAAAGTGAAAAGGAGGATAAATAATGAGTAATAAATTTAAATTCAAAGGAATAATTGAAGAAGCAACAAGAGGTGGTGCAATTATCAGGGTGCCAATTGATATAAAAAAAGAATATAACAAAGGCAGATTAAAAGTAAATGTTACATTTGATGATGAACCATATAAAGGTAGTATTGTTAATATGGGATTAAAAAATGATGATGGTAGTACATGTTATATCATTGGGATATTAAAAGATATTCGAAAAAAAATAAATAAAAATATTGGAGATGAAGTAGAAGTAGTAGTTGAAGTATTAAGTGATTAATTCATTTATACAAACAAAATAATAGAATTTATAAATTGACAGCTGTATAATAAAGTTAACTGATAAATGAAAGGGATAATAAAATGTATAACTTTGAATATTTAAATCAAATTAATGATTTAATGAAAACGTTAGTAGAAAAAAATGAAGAAGTAATCAAGTTTTTAGCAATAAAATTTGCAGATAATATTAAAAATGATAAAATCATTCATACTTTTGGAACAGGTCATTCTCATATGATTGGGATTGAGCTATTTGGAAGAGCTGGTGGACTTGGAAATGTTAATGCCATGTTAGATGCTGATGCAATAAGCTCAACTGGAGCATTAAGAAGTAGTGCAGTGGAAAAACTATCAGGTTTAGCTGATATTGTTTATGATAATTATGTTATTGAAAGTGGAGATATCATGGTTATTATTAGTAATTCAGGGCGCAATGCAATGCCGATTGAAATGGCAATGCGTGCTAAAAAAGAAGGGGTATTTACGATTGCGGTTACTAATTTAACCCAATCAATGGAAACAACTTCACGCCATAGCAGTGGAAAAAAATTATATGAAATTACAGATGCAGTCTTAGATAATTGTGTTCCTAGTGGAGATGCTTTATTAAGTATTGATGGTATTTTAACAGGTCCTGGTTCTACTGTAGCTAGTATCTTATTATTAAATACAATTGTTAGTGAAGCTATAAAAATAAGTGTAAATGAAGGGTTTAGACCTAAAGTATTCCAATCTCAAAACGTTGATGGTTTTGATAATGATGCTATATTTGAGTACTATAAAAATAGAATTAAACATTTCTAATAATAAAATGTTGCCGACACTTTGGCAACATTTTATTGATTTTAAGAGGAGAAAAAATGATAAAAGCATGTGTTTTTGATTTAGATCATACTATTTTACCAAGTGGTAAAGTGATGTTAAGCGATCGCTTATGTAAAATAATCAATAAGTTAAAAGAAAAAAATGTTTCAATTGTTTTAAATACTTCAAGAGCAAAAGATGAATTTTCATTATTTGATAAAGACTTAGTGAATTGCTTTGATGCCTTAATTTATAGTACAGGGGCACTAATAGAGGTCAATAATAAAGTAGTATATGCTGATTATTTAAAATATGAAGATGTTAAAGATATTGAAGAATATGCTTATAATAATAATATTGTTACTGCCTATAGTGATAAAAATCATTCTTTTTACTTTAATAAAGAATTAAATGCAAATCATCGTTTAGATTTAAATAGTTATTTTAGTAATGGCTTTAAAGTAAAGAGTGTAAAAGAACTAAATGAAATCATGGATTACTATATTTTTGATTGTCTTGAACATAGTGCAGCATTAGCTGCTATTAATCCTGATAAGTTAGAAGTATATGTTATGGCTGAATTAGCAATAAGATCAAAACATATCAATAAAGGCTCAGGGTTATTAAAGTATTGTGAACTATATAATCTAAAAGAGGAAGAATGTATGGTTTTTGGAGATGGAGATAATGATATTTCAATGTTTATATTAAATACTCAAGCTATTGCCATGGGGAATGCTAGTGCTAATTTAAAAGCAGTAGCTAATGAAATCTGTGATACTGACATTAATGATGGAGTTGCGAAAAGACTAGAAGAGTTATACAATAGAATGTATAAAGTATATTTAGGAGGGGACAATGATACAAATTAGAAACTTTACAAAAAAATATAAAAACAAATTAGCTGTTGATAATTTAACGATGAATATAATGCCTGGCAGAATTCATGGATTTATAGGTCATAATGGAGCAGGGAAAACAACAACCTTAAAGGCCATTGTTGGCATTCATGATTTTGATGAAGGCTCAATTACTGTTTATGATAAAGATGTAAGAAAAGATGCACTAAGTGTAAAACAAATGCTAGCATATATTCCTGATAATCCAGATATCTATCCTTATATGAAGGGTTTAGAATATATTAACTTTGTTTGTGATGCCTTTAAAGTAGAAAAAGATATTAGAGAAAAGCGTATTTTAGAGTATGCAGAGCTATTGGAAATAAGTGATGTCTTAAATCATCCAATTAGTTCATATTCACATGGAATGCGACAAAAATTAGTTATTCTTGCTTCATTAGCTCATGATCCAAAAATTATGATTTTAGATGAACCATTTGTTGGGTTAGATCCAAAAGCTGCACATAGTGTTAAACAAATTATGCGTAAGATTTGTGATGGTGGAGGATGTATCTTATTTTCAACTCATGTCTTAGAAGTTGCACAAACTTTATGTGATGATATTTCAATTATTAAAGATGGAAAATTAGTAGTTAGTGGAACAACTGAGAATGTAGCACAAGATAAAACATTAGAAGAAATCTTCTTAGAATTAAATTAGGAGGTTTTATGCTACTTAATCTATTAAAGAAAGAGTTTAAATCATTTAAATCCACTTTTAGTGGAGGAAACTCAAAAAAAACTAGTATTGCTACTAAAATTATTACAGGTATCGCAGTAGCTGTTTCAATCTTTTACATTATAGCTATTAGCACAAATTTTTCTTATACGATAATTAGACAACTTAATGAATTTGATTTAGCTGATTTAGCTTTAGTATTAGCTTTTATTGGTGCATGTTCAATGAATATTGTTTATACAATTGCGCGTAGCAGTAGTATTCTATTTTCTTTTAAAGACTATGATTTATTAGTTTCTTTACCAATTTCTATTAGAACTATTATTACATCAAAGTTAATATTTCTTTACTTAAGTAATTTAATTCTACAATCAATTATTATGATTCCGAATATTATTGTGTGGATTGTTCTTACAGAGCCTAGTATGCAAGCAATTATTAATGTTATTATTGCTTATCCTTTTGTTGGATTAATTCCAGTGGTGGTAGCTAGTATTTTAGGAATGATTGTATCAGCGATTGCTGCCATGTTTAAAAAACCTGCATTATTAACAAGCCTAATATCAATATTGTTTGCTTGTGGAATTATAGTGGCTTCGATGTTTATTGGAAATACTAATGCCTTTATTACAGACAATTTAAATAGTATAGCCGATGTACTTAGTACACAAATTACAAGTTATTATCCACCGGCATTATATTATTATGAATTAATACAATTAAACTATATTAGTTTAGCAATATTTATTGGAATATCTGTTATTAGTTATATTTTATTTATCTATATTTGTAATCACTTCTTTATTAAAATAAGATCAAAACTTGTAACTACAGGTGTTAATACATATAGTAAAAATATAAAAATAAAAAATGCATCAGCATTTAAATCTTTATTCATCAAAGAATTACATAAATTAATAGATATACCGATTTATGCAATGAATAGTGTATTTACTCCAATTCTTGGAGTTATTGGAATTATCTATTTATTTATTAATCAAGATCAAATTAGCATCATCTTAGCAATAGAAGAACAAAGATTATTTATTCAAAACTTAATACCATTAGGTGTTTCATTTTTAGTAGGCTTTACAACAACTTCGTGTGCTAGTTTATCATTAGAAGGTAGTAATTTATGGTTATTAAAAACATTACCATATAAAGCAATTAAAGTTTTAAATTCATTTGCTTTGTTTAATGTTATTATTAACCTTCCATTTGCTCTAATCTTTGGACTAACAGCAATCTATTTTCTAAACTTAGATATATATTATAGTATTATTGTAATTGTCTTTCCAATTGCAATGTGTCTATATTCATCATATGTTGGAATATTATTAAATATTAAGTTTCCAAACTTTGATTGGGATAATCCAGCTGTTGTAGTAAAAAGGTCTGGAGCTGTAATGGCTTTAGCATTTTCTAATATGGCTATATTTATCGCAATATCAACTCCATTAATAAGAAGTGGAATGAATAGTACTTATGGATTAATACTATATAGTATTGGTTCAATTATATTCTTAATTATTGCATTAAGTATTTATTTATATTTAAGAGCTAATGCGAAAAAGATACTAACAAATTTATAAATAAAATGCATATTCTTATGAATATGCATTTCAGATTGTTGACAATATGACTGTTTAGAAATTATAAACAGTCATATTTTTT
>CAYJNO010000062.1:0-5838 GCA_964371715.1 uncultured Erysipelotrichaceae bacterium
CTTTTTTTTGTAAAATATAGATATAGAAAAGAGGGACATATGAAATTTCAAGAAAAGTTAATGAAAGTATTAATGCCTATTGCTAACAAAATTGAAAATCAAAACCATCTACAAGCAATTAAAAATGGTATGATTTCAATCATTCCAATCATTGTAGTTGGATCATTTTGTTTATTACCATTAGGTATAATGAATCTATTAGGGGAAGGACCAATACATGCATTTATTCTATCTAATTTAGGAATATTAACATATGCTGTAGGATTTACTTCTGATTTATTATCTCTTTATGCAGTATATTTTATTGCTAAAAACTTGAGTGAAAAATATGAGTTAAAAGGTAGCCAACCTGCCATTACTGCATTAGTATTTCATTTAATTGTAAGTGGCACTTTAGCTGATGGACAATTAAGTGTTGCATATCTTGGTGCATCTGGATTATTTACAGCTATAATTTCAGCAATATTAGTAGTAGAAGTTTATAGACTATGTTTTAGTAAAAATATTTATATTAAATTACCAAGTAGTGTTCCACCAATGGTACAAGATAGCTTTGCATCATTAGTTCCATTATTTATAAATGTAATTATTGGGGTTGCAATTGCTAATATATCGTTAAATGTAACAGGACATGTATTCCCACAAGCAGTAATGAATATCTTGGCACCAGCAATATCTACAATGGATACATTACCGGCATTATTATTAGTAATATTCTTTACACAATTATTATGGTTCTTTGGGCTACATGGTCCCTCAATTACATCGGCAGTATGGGCACCATTTGCTATAGCCTATGGGGCAGCAAACATTGAAGCGGTTGCTGCTGGAACAGAAGTAATGCACATATTTACATTCGGATTCTACTATGCTATTCTTCAAGTAACTGGTTCAGGTCTAACATTAGGATTAAATATTTTAATGGCAAGATCAAAAGCTAAAAGTATAAATTCTGTAGGTAAAGTTGCAATTATCCCATCAATTTTTGGGATTAATGAACCTTTAATTTTTGGAGCTCCAATCTTATTTAATCCATTCTTCTTTGTACCATTTGTTTTTGGACCATTAATTTGTACAACAATAGCATTCTTAAGTATGGATTTAGGAATAGTTGGAAAACCAATTGCTGAAGCTCCTGGTTTCTTACCTCCAGGTCTTGGTGCTTTCTTAATGACATTAGATTATAAAGCAGTAATATTAGTTCTTGTTTTATTAGTGTTAATGACTTTAATCTACTATCCATTCTTTAAAGCATATGAAGCAGAAGAATTAAAAAAGGAAATTAACTAAAGGGGAAAATATGTATACTAGAAGACAAGCAAATATATTAAAAATTTTGATTAATAATCCAAATGGCATTTTTTCAAAAGACTTAGCAATTAATATAGGAGTGTCTTCTAGAACCATTAGAAAAGAAATTAGTGAAATAAATAAAAATGATAATGTAATTACATCTAAATCTAATACTGGTTATACAATAGAAAAAAGTAAAATAGATGATATAAAGAAAGCTATAGCAATAACTAGTAATGATTTAGATGAGTTACAGTTTAGGAAATTCGAGTTATTAGGAACAATAATTTTTAATGATAATTCTACATTAGAATGTTTGTCAGATGCTTTAGATCTATCAATACAAACAACAAAGAAAGAGATTACATTATTAAAAAAATATATTAGTAATTATACAACTACTGAGATGTTTACTATAGTAAGTAATAAAGTTGTAGTCAATAAAAATGAAGATGCAATAAGAACATTGATATTCAATATAATAAAACATCTTTTAGAAGTAGAAAATGATATTGATAATTATATTGAACTATTAACTAATGGCAACATTAATCTTGAAAATATTGATAATTTATTTATGGAAATAGAAGATATTTGTGATACAGAAGGTTTATTACAAGTAGATTTAATACTGTTTACTTATTGCACATATTTTTCAATAATAAGAAATAAGTTTAATAAACAATTAGAAAAAAAACATCATAAAATAAAGCATTTTAAGTTATTAGAACTGTTAAATGCAAATAACTTAAATGAAAATGATATTGAAAAGTTAGATTGTTTATATGATACCTTTTTAAATAAGTATTCATCATCTATTGATGATTTTACAAGAATAGTATTAGCGGAATATATAGAAGCAGTATTTGAGAAATATAGTATCGATATTACGAGTAATGAAAAGGTAAATGAATCATTATTAATACATTTAGAGTACTTATTAAGAAGAGTAGAATCTAACTATGAAAATAGAAATCCATTAAAAAAAGAAGTTAAATTAAGATATCCTTATTCGTATGAAATTGCGATGCTTTTAGTTCCGATAATATATAAATATAAAAACAAATATTTATTAGATGATGAAGTATCATTTATTGCCATTTATATCGAAAATTATATTAATATCTACAATCAAAAAATTAAAGCAATTTTTGTGTCAAATAGAAAATCAATTCTTGATACTAAGATACTGATGTGGGTAGATAAATACTTTCATAACCATGTCGAAGTTATTGATGTAATAGAAGAGAGTTTAATTGATGAATATGAAATGGACAATGTTGATTTAGTGCTATCAAAATCAGATAAGCTAGTAGTTTTAAATAAAGATATACATATCTTTACTGATATGCCAAACATCAATGATTCAATAAAACTAAATAAAATAATTAAATCAATAAACTATCATAAGAAGATAAAAAATGTACTACATAATTTTATAAAGCTAGAAGATTTATATATTGTGGAAAGTACTAAATTTAGTGAAATAATGCATAGTGTAAGTGAAGATTTAAAACAAGAAGAAGTAATAGAGTCAGTAAGTGAATTTGTAAATGATATTGTGGAAAGAGAGAAGGTCTATCCCACAAATGTCGATAATAGAGTGTTAGTACCACATCCATTATTTACCTTTACAAATAAAACAAAAGTAAAAGTAATCTTATGTAAAGAAGGATTAAGTGATAAAAAAGAAGTAAAAATTATGTTTTTATTAGCACTAAAAGATAAATTAAATGTAAATTTAAATCTATTATTTAACTACCTTAAAGTAATGCTGAAAGAAGAAGTATATTTAGATTCAATTATTGAATCCAAAGATATTAATGAATTATATTTTAATATCTTTGACTTTAGTAAATTTAATACAAAATAAGATTGTAACAATAAAATCAAACCTCGGTATCAATTTATTGTTTAGAAAGAGGAAAAATGATGAAAAAGTATTCAATTGTAATTGCAGGTGGAGGGTCGACATATACTCCAGAAATAATAGTTATGTTATTAGCTAATTTAGACCGTTTCCCATTAAAAAGTATTAAGTTATATGATAATGATGAAGAAAGACAAAACAAGGTTGCAAAAGCGTGTGAAATCTTAATTAAAGAGAAAGATTCGACTATTGAATATTTGGCAACTACAGATCCAAGTATTGCATACGCTGATGTTGATTTTTGTTTAGCTCATATTAGAGTTGGACAATTACCTATGCGAATTCAAGATGAGATAATTCCATTAAAATATGGAGTGGTTGGACAAGAAACATGTGGACCTGGTGGTATTGCTTATGCAATGAGATCCATAACAGGGATGCTTGAGAATATAGATTATATGGAGAAATATTCTCCAAATTGTTGGATGTTGAACTATTCAAATCCAGCAAGTATTATCGCAGAAGCAACAAGAAGATTAAGACCGAATTCAAAAGTAATAAATATCTGTGATATGCCTATTGGTTTAGAACATAATATAGCGAAAATATTAGGGTTTAATAATCGTAAAGAAATGATTATTAGATATTTTGGATTAAATCACTTTGGATGGTGGACGTCAATTAAGGATAAAGATGGAAATGAATATATTGAAAAATTGATAGAACATGCAAGAGACTATGGTTTAGCAACTAAAGATACTTATGGTAAAAAAGTCGATGGTGATAACTATTGGCATGAAACAGGATGTAGAGTAAAAGACTTAATGCCAGTTAATGATAATACATTCCCATCAAGTTATTTACAATATTATTTGCTATCTGATGAAATGGTAGAGCATGATGATATTGACTATACTCGTGGAAGATATGTAATAGACCATCGTGAAAAAACTGTATTTGATGAGTGTGCAAGAATTGCTAAAGAGAATACAGCAGTTGGTACAAGCCTACATATAGGAATACATGCTGAATTTATTGTTGATTTAGCTGTTGCTTTAACGAATAGTACATATGAGAGAATGTTATTAATTGTCGAGAATAAAGGGGCTATTAGTAATTTTAGTGATGATGCTATGGTTGAAGTACCATGTTTAGTATCAAAGGATGGATATGAAAGATTAGCAGTAGGAGAAATTCCGACATTCCAAAAAGGAATGATGGAACAACAAGTTGCTGTAGAAAAATTAGTAGTAGAAGCATATATTGAAGAAAGTTATATGAAACTATTACAAGCAATAACATTATCTAGTACAGTACCAAGTATTAGAGTGGCAAAACAAATATTAGATGAACTAATCGTGGCAAATAAGGATTATTGGCCAATATTAAAATAAAAAGGAGTTTTCAAAATGAAAATATTATTATGTTGTAATGCAGGAATGTCAAGTTCTATATTAGTGAAAAAAATTAAAGAAGCAGGAGCATCTTTAAATGAAGAAATAGTAGTAGAAGCAGTATCAAGCTCATCAATCGGTAATGAAGTTGGAAAATGGGATGTATGTCTAGTTGGTCCACAATTAATATATGCTGTGGATTCAATTAAAAAGCAATTAAATATTCCAGTAACTTCTATTGAACCAAGAGTTTATGCGATGGCAGATGGATTAGCAACTATTAATATTGCAAAGGATTTACTTAAGTAATTAGTTATGGAAAAAATAGAAAACTTAAGTAATATCGCAATGAATGTAATAACATATGCAGGACTTGCAAAATCTAATTATATTCAAGCGTTAAGAGCTTATAAAAATAAAGATATAGAAACATACGATAAATTAATGAAAGAAGCTGATGAATCATTATCAACAGCGCATAAAGCACACCATGAAGCTATAACACTAGAAATGTCAACAGGCGATGCTCAAATATCATTGTTATTAGCACATGCAGAAGATCAATTTATGAGTTGTGAAACTATTAAATTATTAATAGTAGAATTTATAGAATTATTTAACGAAATAAGGGAGAAATAAATATGTATAACATATGGTCAGAATTAAAAACTAAAAATGGCTTTGCAGCAGATGAAGTAATTTCAACATTTCAAAAAACAGTAAGAAGAAATATGCCAGAAGAAGCATCAAAACTTGCTTATGAATTATATACAACAAGTCCTATCCTATTAGATAAATTATGGAGAAGATTAATGGCAATTTCTGTTGAAGATATTGGTTTTGGTAATCTTGATGCAGCTGGTCAAATTAATCACTTAAATCAAATGAGAAAAAATTATCCTTACGATGATGTTGATCAACCAATATTCTTTATTCATGCAATTAGAATTTTATGTGCAAGTACTAAAGATCGTTCAAGTGACTTTTTGAAAAACATTGTAATTAAAGGTGCTGCACAAGGTGAACTTTGTGAAATTTTAGATGTTGGGTTAGATAAACATACAAAAAGAGGTATGGAAATGGGAAGAGGTTCAAAACATTTCTTTGAAGAAGGAACATTAGTTATACCACAAATGGAGGCAGATAATGATTATCGTGAAAGGTATGGTAAAATTCTAGATGAATATAACCCAGAAAATAACTTACCAGATGCCTTTAAATATGGTGGACAATATTAAATGAAAAAATGATCATACTTTAAAAAAGTATGATTTTTTTATG
>CAYJNO010000063.1:0-5011 GCA_964371715.1 uncultured Erysipelotrichaceae bacterium
TTACTGTTTTGTTCCCTTCATTTGTATTCTCTGCATAAATAAAATTTGGAGTCATTATCGTTAAAGCTAATAATAACGATAATCCAATTAAATTTACTTTTTTAATTATTTTATTCAATAATTTTCTATTCATATATTTTCTCCCTTTTGTTAAATCTTAAATTTAAACATATATAAATTATAGCTAATAAATTTTTAAATTTGGGATACATGTAGTAAACTGCACAATTTATGTTGTAAACAACAATATAAATTTATCAATTTGTATAAATTTATTCATTTCTTAATAAATTTTGTAAATATTATTAAACTATATACTTGAACTATTAAAATAATTATTAATGGCAATGACCAATAATTAACAATAACCATATATTTACTATTTTCTTCTCCAAATATAAATATATATATTGCAATAACTGCTAATAATACATTGATCAATGGTATCTTTAATTTATTAATAGTGAATTTAAATAAACCTTTATCTTTTTCATAGTACATTGCATTTTTTTTATTTTCTTCCCTTATATTTATATAAAGAAAATATATTGCAATTAACATACTATTACAAACTAAAATCAAATTTAATAGTCCCCAATTATCATCACCACTTGATAAAACTACTCCTGTTAAAGTTATTAGATTATCACCATAAATAAATGTAACTGAATAAAAGATGAATGTAAGTGCACAAATTGTTAGTATCAATGTTCTTAAATAATTAATTGTTTTTTTCATATAGTTCCCCTCCTATTGTCTATATCGTATTATATATTTTTTTTTAATGTCTATTGATGTCACCAAAAGTATAATAAATGTTGTAAACAACCATATTTACCCCTAATTTACTATATTTATATTACTTTTTTATTTTTTTTGTGTTGTTCACAACAATAATTTAACAAGTTACAACATTGTGCACTATTTTATTTTTGAAATCTATATAATATGTATACGGAGAATAAGTTATGAAACAAATGAAATTATCACATATATTATTCGGTTTAGTTTTTACATTATCCGTTAATTACACCTTGTTAGTAGCAGAGAATGTTGATAATGAAGTAGTAATTAAGGATGAGTTAATGCCGATGTTCTTAGAGAAACCTGAACTCTCAATTATCGCTATGATTTTGTGTGTCTTTATTATTTCATCCCCAATTTATCTATTATCTAGATACTATCATCGTGATGAAGAGCTTAATCATAGTATCAATTTTAATTGTAGAGAACATAGAGTATATGCACTAATAAGTTTAGTAATTGCATTTTTTACATCATGCTTATTTCTAATGGTAGATACATTTTCGATGATTTATATCACAATGAATGATTTAGTCATAATTTTGTTAATTATTTCAATTGTCCAGTTTGCAATCATCTATAATGCTAATAAGCTATCGACAGCACTTAATAAGTAATAAAAAAAGCATTAATTAATATGCTTTTTTTATATTTATTGTCTTATACAAATAGGTAATCTTACATTTGTAAACATATATATGTTACAATATAAATGAAAAATCACAGAAATTTTGGAGGAAAATATGAGATTAGTAACTAGATCAGATTTTGATGGATTAGCATGTGCAGCTTTATTAAAAGAAGCAGGAATAATTGACCACTGGACATTTGTTCATCCAAAGGATTTACAAGATGGACTTATTGAAATAACTGAAAATGACTGCTTAGCAAATGTACCTTATGTTGAAGGTTGTGGACTTTGGTTTGACCACCATTCAAGTGAACATGAAAGATTAGAATTAGAAGGTAAATATAAAGGTGAAAGCCGTTTAGCACCATCATGTGCACGTATTATTTACGAGTACTATGGAGGAGCTGAAAAATTTCCAAATCTTGAGCCAATGATGTGGGGCGTTGACAAAGTTGATGCTGCTGACCTAACAATTGATGAAGTTCAAAATCCAACTGGATGGATTTTACTTGGTTTTTTAATGGATCCACGTACAGGACTTGGAAGATGGAGAGATTTCACAATTTCTAACTACCAATTAATGGAAAAACTAATTGACTGTTGTATCACAATGTCAATTGAAGAAATTTTAGAGTTAAGTGATGTTAAAGAAAGAGTTGAAACTTACTTTGATCAAAATACTAAATTTATTGATATGGTTAAAAAATATACGCGTACAGAAAAAGATGTTATTATATCTGACTTAAGAGGAGTAGATCCTATTTATTCAGGTAACCGTTTCTTAATATATAGCCTATTCCCTGAACAAAATATCTCTTGTTGGATTGTAAGCGGACGTGGAGGAAAAGGATGTAGTTGTGCCGTTGGTTATTCAGTATTAAATCGCACATCAAATGTTGATGTTGGAAGTCTAATGCTTAAATATGGTGGCGGTGGTCACAAAGCTGTAGGTACTTGCCAATTCAATGATGAATTAATGGACGAACAAGTAAATAGCTTAATTAACGAATTAATAAATTATTAAAATTCCCATATGGGAATTTTTTTTATGTTAGAATATATATATTAGTAATTTAAGAAAGGAATTTTTATGAAGATATTAACAGCAAAAATTAAAATAAATCCTCCTTTTCCGATTATTCCTTTTGGATTTATTCAACAAACAAAAAAATTGCATAATAAGCATGATGATTTGCATGCAAGAATCATTGGATTTAACGATAATGATGAACTTAATTTTCACATTAGTTGTGATTTAATAGGTTTACCAATCAGTTTTCAAGAAAACTTATTTAAAAACATACAAAATAAATTTCAAAATTGTAAGTCTTGCACTATAAGTTGTACTCATACCCATTATGCGCCGACACCTTATAATGATGATTATTTAGACTATCTACATACAAAACTATTATCTAGCTTTGATAATTTAAATGAATTTGAAAGTGATGATTTAAGTATTAGTGTAATTAATTTACCATTCGACAAAATTGGCAAATCACGTATAAGTAATCATAATGCTAGTGTAATGCTTCATACATTTTCTATTTACCAGGGAAACAATCTTCTTGCATGTTTTATTATCCATAACTGTCATCCAACTATTCTACATTCAAGTACAGAGTACTTCACAAGTGAGTACCCAGGTTATGTCTTAAGAAAATTAGAAGAAGTTTATCCAAATACTTTTTTCTCATTTATTCAAGGAGCTGCTGGTGATATTAGTTCAAGATTTATAAGAGCTTCTCAAGGTTATGAAGCTGTTGAAACTTTAGGTGACATTTTATTTAATCAAGTTCATACTATTTTAAAAACAAATACAAATAAAAAATCACTTAACAGTGTAAGGTATCATCAGATTCTATTTGACTTAGAACATGATACTAATCCATTAGAACTTACCTTACCAGATAGACTAACAAACCGTGAAATTGAAACGATTGAATACGGAAAGATAATGCGTGAAAAATTATTAAATAATAAAGATGCTTTATTAGATAATGTTTTATTATCTGCACTTAGCTTCAATGATTATTCGATTATCTTTTCACCTAATGAATTATTTAGTTCTTATCTTGAAGCAATTGATTTAGAAAAAGCTACTATTGGATGTTACAGCAATGGTTATGGACCATATATTACAGGAATTGATGATGACTTCATTACATATGAAAGATTTACAGATACCCTAACTAAAGATTGTAAGGAAGACTTATTTAAGACAATTAATAGATTAAGTAAAAAATAAAATAAGTGCCAGTAATTATGCTGGCACTTATTTTATTTAATATTCTTTGTTATCCAATTTTCAAATGCATCTTTATTATCATCAATTACATCAATTTCTAATGAATCTAGCATTGTACTTGAATTATCACATAGTTTTATCGCAACTACTGGTTTATTAATGTTAATTGCATATTTTATTTCATCTAGAGAAGAACCATTATTTGAAGAACTTCTGTTTGAACAAACTACAACACTAGCATTTTTAATAAGCTCTTTCGTTTTAGTATCAATATTAGTACGTACATCTAATTGTTCTGTCGTATTTTCTATTTTATTTACTAGATATTTATTATCTCTATTTATTAAATTTTCAATTGTTTCAAAATCTTCACCATTCCAACACTGCGGTATAAATACATTCATTGTTTCACCTATTACCTTTCATTTGAATTTATCCTCAATAATCTTATTTTTTTACTCCTTTCTATAGTTTAATTTGATTTTGTATATTAATATCATAACAAATAAATTTTATGATTTAAAGTACTGTGTAATTTATTTGTACCATATGTATGTAAATTCGATAAGTATTTACTAATAATAATATTTATAAGTGTATTTGTTGTAAAGATAAATAATAAAAACTACAATAAATATAAAGGAGATAAATTATGCCAACAATACTTATTACTGGTGCAACAGATGGACTTGGTAAAGCACTAGCTTTATTACTAAGTCAAAAAGATTATCGTTTAATATTAACTGGAAGAAATCCAGAAAAGATGATGAAGTTAATAGAAGAAATTAATATGGATAATGTATTATATTATGAATGTTTTGATGTCTTAGATGAACATGCTCAAGAAAAATTTGAAAATCACATTTCTCAATTTGATATTGATATATTAATTAATAATGCAGGTGCAAATATCAAAAAGGAAGCTGTAAGTGAACAAGATATTCAAAACTTCAAAGATATGATGTTAATTAACTGTACAAGCCCATTAAAGTTAATCCAATGTTTATACCCTCAAATGAAAGCAAGAAAGAAAGGTTATATTATTAATGTATTATCTTCTTGCTGTAAATTCACTAATCTTAATATGGGTGGATATACTGCAAGTAAAAATGCTTTTGAAGCACTTGCTGTATCTTTATCTAAAGAAGCTAGAGAAGACTTTATTAAAGTATTAAATGTCTATCCAGGTGGTATTAATACAAACTTTAGAGAAATACCAAATGAAACTTACTTAAACCCTTTAACAGTAGCACAAGCTATTATCAATACGATTGAATTACCTGAAGAAGCATTTATGCATGAACTAGTTATTCGTCCACAATCAGAGT
>CAYJNO010000064.1:0-4826 GCA_964371715.1 uncultured Erysipelotrichaceae bacterium
AATCCTGACAATATTTTAGATTTAGCTTGTGGAACAGGGTATTACACTAATAAACTTAGTGAAAATGCAAATATATATGGTGTCGATTTGTCAAAGAAGGCTATCACTATCGCCTCAAAAGCAAAAAATGATAATGTAAATTATTTAGTTTCTTCAATTTTTAATTTACCTTTTTATGATAACTATTTTGACTTAATTACTTTAATTTTTGCACCTTCACCTATTGATGAAATTAAAAGATGTTTAAAAAATAATGGATATTTTATTGAAGTTACACCGGCAGGTAATCATCTCTATGAACTAAAACAAGCAATTTATGATAGTGTCACTTTAAATGATGAGAAAATAATAACGGATAAAAATTTAAAATTGATTGAAAAAATTTGTTTTGGCTTTGATATGACACTTTCAAGTGATGATATTTTTAATCTTTTCGCAATGACTCCATACTATTACAAAAGTCCTATTAATACTGTCGATAAATTAAAAAAAATTAGCTCATTATCTGTAAGAGCTAATTTTGTAATTGCTGTGTATCAGCTAATTTAAATTTACTATGATATATTTTATCTATTATCAAAGATGAGATTATAACAGTAATAATTGAATAAATTATCATATTTATTTGTATATAACTAATAGATGCAACTAAAACAATAAAATCTAATATAATATACCCTTTCGCAACTCTAATTTTAAATAATTTATATAAGATTAAAACTATTGCATCATCTCCACCACAAGCACCTCCACTACGTAGTGTTATTCCTACACCTATACCCACAAATAAACCGCCAAGTACTGATGCAATTAATGGAGTATCACTAAAGTTCGGTAGTATATAACCAACTTTTTCAAATATTACATAAAATAATCCATATGATAAACTTGAAAATAATGCTTTCATTATAAAATTTTTTCCAAGTATTTTTAATGCTAAAGTAAATGCTACAATATCTATCATGATATTAATAACACCAACTGATAATGGTATATATTTAGAAATCAACAATGATAAACCTAGTGCACCACCTTCAGTTATCATACTTTGTGAATGTACATTATAGATCCCAAATGCAGTTATTAACATCCCTAACATCATGAGTAATATTGATTTCCAATTGATATTGTCTAATTTCATAAAGTTATAAATAACATCCTATCCTTGCCATTTATATCAGTTAAAGTTTCAACTTTAGCGTCTGGGAAATAGTTTCTAGCCATATTTTCTAACCTGTCTTTTTGATCCCAGCCAATTTCAAATGCAAGCATTCCATTTTCATTTAAAAGCTTATGTGCATCTTGCATGATCATCTGATAAAACTTTAATCCATCACTTCCGCCAAAAAGTGCAACATTTGGTTCGAATTCAACTACTGAGGTTTCAAGTATTTCACTATCTGGAATATAAGGCGGATTTGAGACGATAACATCAAACTTCATACCTTTAGAAATAAATGGTTTCAACATGTCACCACTCATGAATGTTACATCAGCGTTGTTTACTTTGGCATTTTCTTTAGCCACTACTAATGCATTTTCACTTATGTCACTCGCCCACACTTGTAATTTTTCTTCTTCATTTTTTAATGAAATTGCAATAGCACCACTACCTGTTCCAACATCCACTAGTGTAACAGTTTTTTTATTTTCATAGCGTTCATCAATATATCCAAGAACATTATACACAAGTTCTTCTGTTTCATATCTTGGTACTAATACATTTTCATTAACAATAAATTTATTGCCACAAAACCATGAGAATCCTAAAACATAGTTTAATGGTTCATCATTCAATATTCTTTTAATACCTTGTTCAAATAATTCCACAACTTTATCAATTGCTTCGTTATTCATTTCCATATATAAATCTATATTATTTTCATTACATAATTCGAATAAAAATAACTTTACAGTTTGAGATGAGATATCTTTAAGTGCTATCTCATCTTTATATTTAAATAGTAGCTCATTATAGGTTGGCATCATCTTCTCCTGCCAATTTTTCCTTTTGTTCATTAGCAAGTAATGCATCTACTATATCATTTAATTTACCCTCTACTATGCGATCAAGTTGGTTAATAGTCAATGAAATACGGTGGTCTGTTACACGATTTTGTGGATAGTTATATGTTCTTATCTTTTCTGCTCTATCCCCTGTGCCCATTTTTTCTTTACGAATAGCACCTTCAGCTTCCATTCTTTGTCTTTCATATTCTTCAAATACTCTTGCACGAATAATTCTCATTGCAATTTCTCTATTTTGTATTTGAGAACGTCCTTCTTGACAGTTAACAGAAATACCAGTAGGTAAATGGACGATACGAACTGCCGAGTCTGTTTTGTTAATATGCTGTCCTCCAGCGCCTGTTGCACGATGTGTTTCGATTGTTAAATCTGCATCGTTGATTTCTACATCATCTTCTTCAGCATCTGGTAAAACTAATACTGTCGCAGTTGAAGTATGAACACGACCTTGGCTTTCTGTTTTAGGTACACGTTGTACACGATGTGATCCTGATTCAAACTTAAAGTGACGATATGCTTCTTCACCTTTAATTAAAAAACTAATAAGAGTATATCCTCCAGATTCAGCTTCAGAACTTTCTAATACTTGCACTTTAAATCCTTTAGCTTCAGCATAATAATTATACATTCTATATAAATCACCAGCAAAGATATTACCTTCATCTCCACCAGCAGCTCCTCTAATTTCAACGATACAATCATGATCATCAGCAGGATCTTTTGGTATAAGCATAACTTCTAATTTTTCGACAAGCGTTGCTTTTTCAGTTGAAAGCTCTTCAATTTCCATCTCTGCCATTGCTTTCATTTCTGCATCACTATCATTAAGCATTTCATTAGCTGCTTCTAAATCGTTTAAAATTGTTAATAACCTTTGGTATGATTCAACAGGTTTATTTAACTTTGATTGTTCTTTTGCTAATTTTGTCATTTCTTTTGGTTTGCTTAATATTTCATCACTTATAAGTAATGAATTTATCTCATCATATCTTTCTTGCATTTTTGCAAGTCTATTTAACATTGCTTCCATTTTATTTCCTCACATTCTATAAGCTAGTTGGTCGATCTTTTATTTCATGACAATGACGACAACGTGCTTCATAATTTTCACTTGCACCAACTAAAATTATAGGATCATTATAACTCGCTGGATTTCCATTAATAATTCTTTGTGTTCTTGTAGCAGGAGAACCACATTTATTGCAAACAGCTGTAAGTTTTGTAACAAATTCTGCACCAATCATTAAAGATGGCATAACACCAAAAGGTTCTGCTTTAAAATCCATATCCAATCCAGCAGCCATAACTCTAATTCCCTTATTTGCTAACATCTCACAAATTTCAACGACTTGTGGTCCAAAGAATTGAACTTCATCAATTGCAACCACTTGTACATCTTCTGTTACATGTTTTAATATTTCTGATGCATCATTTATCACAATACTATTTACAAAGCTTCCAGCATGTGACATAACTTTTGACTCACTATATCTATTATCTATTTTTGGTTTGAAAACTAATATTTTTTGATTTGCAAATTCTAAAACTTTAATTCTTCTGATTAATTCTTCTGTTTTACCTGCAAACATACATCCTGAAATAACTTCAATCCATCCAGGTCTATATAAATGATACATAAATCTACCTCTCTTACTTTCTAAAGAATTATATCATATTTAACATCTATTTTTAAGTAAACATCTAAGAAGTTAAGAATTATTTTGACAATCTAATTAAATGTGTTAAGATGTAAAAATGTTATGAGAGGAATATATATGAGTAAAAGAAAAATATTATTTATTATTTTATCAATTAGTTTAGTATTAGTAATTAGTATTGGATATTTCATAGGTGATTATTTTGTAAGCTATGCGCTAGTTAGAGCTGAGAGTGGTGAAGTTGCGTCATCTAATGATCCTAATGCACCAAACAATGGTGAAAATAATATTGTTAATCAAAATCGAGAACTTGATAAAAAATTAAGTGAAGAATGGCTTAGTAATGTAATTATTAGCGATGAATCAATTAATTCATTTGACGGTTTAACTTTAAACGCAATACAATACACATTAAATGAACCATCAGATAAGTGGATAATTATGGTACACGGCTATACTTCAAGTAATAATGAAATGCTTAATAGAGCTCATCATTATGGAAAAGAAGGTTATAATGTTTTAATGCCAAATAATCGCTCGCACGGTAATAGTGAAGGTACATATATCGGTATGGGATGGTTGGATCGCTTAGATATAATAGATTGGATTGATAAGATTATTGCTGAAAACCCTAATGCTGAGATAGTACTTTATGGAATATCTATGGGAGGTGCTACTGTATTAAATGTTGCAGGTGAAGAATTACCATCTAATGTAGTTGCTGTAATTGAAGATTGTGGCTATACAAGTGCTTGGGCGATGTTTGAAAATCAACTTGATTATCGTTTTTCACTTCCTTCTTTTCCTGTATTAGACTTAGCATATATTGTAGCAAATACAAGAATTGGATATGACTTAAAAGATGCAGATGTTTTAAGCCAAGTAAAAAACATTGATTTACCAGTTTTATTCATTCATGGAAATATTGATAACTATGTTCCTGAGTATATGGTTTATGAATTATATGATTCTACACCAACAACTAATAAAGAGTTATTGATTATTGAAAATGCTAACCATGCTGAAAGTGATTATGTAAATCCTGAACTTTACTATTCTACTATCTTTAGATTTCTAGATAAACATGTAAACTAATTACACTATAAATAGAATAAAACGGATATCTATCGATATCCGTTT
>CAYJNO010000065.1:0-4593 GCA_964371715.1 uncultured Erysipelotrichaceae bacterium
AATTTTTATTACTTACTAGAGTACTTAAACTCCCATTTTATGGGAGTTTTTTTATGTTTAAAAATATTTTATACTGTACTTTGTGAAATTGTAAATCAATAACATTAAATGATATAATAAACATATTAGTTATATATGGAATATTTTAATAGTTTATTAAATTGTTAAGTTTGTTAGAGATATGATAAATCATTAATTAGATTTAAGATAAGAGGAGAGAGTATGTTTTTGTTTACTTTAAGTATCATTTATATTATTTTAGGAATTATTAGAGTTTTGGGATAATCATACCTATAATGGATAAAGATATATCAAATGAAAAATCTTTTGCAATAAAATATGGTATATTATATTTGATTATTGGTATTATATGGTTAATATGCAATCTCTTAATAGAATACAAAATATTAGTACAATCTTATGTAGGTATTATTTTCATTGTTAGTATTATTACACCATTCATCTATTTATCTAGAGTAAAAATACTACATAAATAAAATCAATATAAAGTAATTCAATAAATTTTCATATAAAGGAGTAATATAATGATAGGAAAAGAGGTAACAGTTACAGTTGATAGATTACTTGGCTCATATCATCCTAAATTTAAAGAGATGTATTATCCTATTAATTATGGATATATTAAAGGTATTTTTTCGGCAGATAATGAAGAACAAGATGCGTATATACTTGGTGTTGATATTCCGATTTCATCTTTTAAGGGTATTGTAATAGCCATTATCAATAGAAAAAATGATGTAGAAGAAAAGTGGGTAGTAGCACCAAAAGATATGATATTTACAATCGATGATATAAGAGAAGCAACTCATTTTACAGAACAATATTTTGATATTGAAATTAAAATAAAATAATTAGGATAATGAAGGGGTTATAATATGAAATATATTAATAAAATAGAATTATTAAATTCTGATATGGAATCAATGCTATTTCATAGTGAGGTTAGAAATATATTTAACACAAAATATCCTACTGGTATTTTTCCACATAAGAATTTAAATCATATTGAGTTTAACGATGTTACAATATTTGCCGGAGGAAATGGTAGTGGTAAATCGACATTGTTACATATGCTTGCGAAAAAAGTCAAAGCTAAATATAAAGAAAATAGAGATTTTGGCTCTATTTTTGATATATATGTAAAGTCATTTAATATTGAACTTAATCAAAATAATTCATATGAAATAAAATATTTGAGTAGTGATGATATATTTGAGTATATGCTAGATTTAAGAGCTATGAATACAGGTGTTAATAGACGAAAAGCAGATTTAAAAGATGAATATATTTCTTATAAGTATCGTGATGGTATGGATTATAATAATTATGATGAATTAAAAAAAATAGTAGACTCAAGATCAATGACTTTATCTAAATATACAAGAACAAGACTATCAAATAATAATATTGTAGAAAAATCAAATGGTGAATCTGCTATCGAAATATGGCAAAATGAAATAACAGAAAATGGTGTTTATATTTTAGATGAACCAGAGAATAGTTTATCAATTGAAAATCAAATTAAATTAAAACAATTTATTGAAGAATCTGTTAGATTTTATAATTGTCAATTTATTATAGCTACACACTCTGTTTTTTTACAAAATATAAAATTCGCTAAAATTTATGATTTAGATTGTACATATAATCATATAAAGAAATGGGAGGATTTAAGTCAAGTTAAAGCAACATATAATTTCTTTAATGAAAGAAATTATTTATTTTTAGATGATGAAGATAAGTAAGGATTACTTCCACTTTAAATAAAATGGATTATTTAGCTTTTCTTTGGCAATTGTTGAACTTAATCCGTGTCCCGGACATATTATAGTGTTTTCATTTAATGTCTCTATAAGCTTTAATATTGACGTTTTTAGTTCACCTTTATTTCCTGTACTAAATTCCCATTTTCCAACACTGTTGGCAAATAATGTATCTCCTGTATATAATTCATCTTTGAACTTAAAACAAACACTACCACTAGTATGGCCTGGTGTATGAATAACGCTGATTATTTCATTACCACATTTAAATGTTTTAGTATCATCAATTGGTATTAAGTTAATATCTTTTAAAGAGTATGGTTTTGGTAAATTATAAAAATCAAAGCTTCTATTTAATGTATCATAGAAATTATTCATTTCATATTTATGAAGATAGATAGGTACATTAAAAGCATTTATAGCACCAATGTGATCAAAATGCGAATGAGTTAATAAAATTCCTTTTACAGCATAATTATTTACTTTAACATAGTCTATTATTTTATCGCTATTATATCCAGGGTCAATAATAAAGCATTCTTTATTATCTTCTAAAATATAACAATTCATGGGAATGATACCTCTTAAATAAATTCTTTTCATAAAATATTTTCCTTTATCAAATCAATAATAACATAAAAAAAGATATCTCTTACATTTTAAGAGATATCTTTAATTTATTAGTTAGCAGTCTTAGCAGCTTCAATAATTGTTTGAACGTAACCAACAGTATCTGTTAAAGTTGAACCAGAAACAACATCAGCTCCTTCAGCTTCAGTATTTGCAGCAACCCATTCTTCAAGTTCTGCTACAGTTTTTCCTACAACAAATTCTTCAATTGCATCAAAAGATACAGCGATTGTTTGTGTAGAACCACCTTTTTCAGCCATCATTGAGCTATAAAGGTCATTGTTTACTCTTTTTGAACCTAATACTAATTCATTGGCTAACATTTTTTCACCAAAACCTTGATCAGAGTTTGGAACTCCAACATAGTCAGTTGAATTTACATATTGGTATTCATCAAGGTAAGCTGAAATAATTGTATCACCGCTTAAAGCTACTGTAGCAATAGCTACAGCTTTTGTACCATGAGCAGCATATTCAGCTTTTCCTAAAGTTACATTTTCAAATGTTACATCAGAAGTTGTAGTAGTTAATTCACTACTTAATTTTGCAGATTCAATAATTGCTTGTACATATCCTACGCTATCAACTAAAGTTGAACCAGAAATAACATCAGCTCCTTCAGTTTCAGTATTTGCAGCAACCCATTCTTCAAGTTCTGCTACAGTTTTTCCTACAACAAATTCTTCAATTGCATCAAAAGATACAGCGATTGTTTGTGTAGAACCACCTTTTTCAGCCATCATTGAGCTATAAAGGTCATTGTTTACTCTTTTTGAACCTAATACTAATTCATTAGCTAACATTGTTTCACCAAAACCTTGATCAGAATTTGGAACTCCAACATAGTCAGTTGAATTTAGGTATTGGTATTCATCAAGATAAGCAGCTAAGATAACATCATTTGCAACAACTGCAGATGCAACTGCAACTGCTTTTGTTCCATGAGCTGCATACTCTACTTTACTTACGGCAACAGAGTTATAGTCATAAACTACCTCAGTTGATGGTGTTTCAGTTACAGCAGGTCCCTCAGTTTGTTCTTCTGATGTACTGCTTGAGCAAGCTGTCATTGTTACAGCTAATAATAAACTTAAAATACTAATTGTTAATTTTTTCATAAAAACCCTCCGAATAAAAATTTATCACATAAATATCACAAAAGCAATATGAAGTTTTGTTTATATTTATAAATTTATGAATAATTACACTTATATATGATTTAGGGTAATAAAATTGTCAAATGTATATTTATTTGATATAATTAATATGATTATATAATGAATAAATGAATTTTATTTTTGAAACGGGGTGAATAAATGAAAAAGAATAGTGGATTTACACTTATTGAATTAATTGTTGTAATTGCTATCATTGCAGTATTAGCTGTAGTATTAGCTCCACAGTATCTTCAATATATAGAAAGAGGTAGAGAATCAAATGATGTTCAAGTTGCACAAAGTATAATAGATGCAGTACAAATTGCTATTGTTGATCCGACAAGTGAAATTTCAGCAGGAGAGTTTATTGAAATGGTTTGGGTAACAGGAGATGAATCTACAGGGTATACTAAGGGTTCACTAATTATAAGATATACAGATGGTTGGCGTGTTTCTGAGTTTTCTGATAATGATGGAATAAATGATGTTAAAGCAGGTGAAGGTGATATTTCAGAATTAGAAAAATTTGCAGCTAATGTATTCGCAATCATCGGTGATGATGTTTATATTAACGAAAGACCAGATTGGTTACAAGTTGAGTTTCAAGATGCACAATCTAAATTAGCAAATGAAGGGAATCTATCTTTACATTTTAATACTACAACAGGACAAGCAGCAATAGCTGCTGCACCATCTACAACTGTTGATGCAAATAGATGGTTAGAGTTTGGTTTAAACGCTCTACCATATGATAATTAAGATTCAAGAAGATTTATGTGTATCAATACAAGTTCACATAAATCTTTATTTGTATATTATCAAAAAAAAGTAAGATTTTTTAAAAAATATTGTTGACTTTATTCTCTAAATATATAATAATTATCTAGCAAGCAGTTGTCAGACAACAAAAAAAAGTTTCAAAAATAGCTTGCAATGATTGTTAAGATATGATATTCTTAACTAGCAATTGCCTAAATAGCTCAGTCGGTAGAGCAAACGGCTGTTAACCGTTAGGTCACAGG
>CAYJNO010000066.1:0-3929 GCA_964371715.1 uncultured Erysipelotrichaceae bacterium
GTCATGATTATTCTTTCTATATGTAAAGCTAAATAACCAGTTTCAACACTTTTAAATTTAATATTTAAGGCGTTTTCAATATCATTTAGAAAAAGCTCAGCTTGATTATATGAGAATAAAAACTCTTTTTTAGTATATGCATTCATATCAATATCTAAATTTTCATTTCTATAGTACCTAGCAATCATAAATCTGATATGCGTACTAAACCTAGCATAAGCTAATGAATCTTCATCGATACTAATATTTAATTCTTTATTTAACTTTTTGATAAAATCTAAAGTTGTCGAAGCAATAGTTAAGGACATAGTAACTTCATGAGATGAAATAGCATTATGAATATGTAATGCAATATATGATACTTCATCCTCATTTATTTCAATATTCAAGCGATTTAATATTAAATCTTTGCCTTTTAATGCTACTTTAAATTCCTCAGGAAATAATAGTTTGATTTGTTTAGTAAATGGATTAGAGATATCCATTTTTTTATTTATTCTTTCAATTGCAAAAGCAATATGATCAGCTAATACCATTACAATATTAGTCTCTATTTTATCAAATTTATCCTGAGCAAGTGATACAATATTTGCACTTATATCAATATATATTGGATCTAATTCATTTGCTTGAATATGTTTATTAGTATCTTTTAATAAGTCATACTTTTTTTGGTACTCTACACTAACATATTCTTCTCCTACTTTATTTTTAAATCCTACACCATTAGCAACATAAACACACTCAATATCACTATCACTTGCAATTAACGCATTGTTACTAAGAATCTTCTTAACTATCATATTAACCCTCTATTATTTAACTTTTAAAATAGGTGTATCAACACTTACCTCTCCTAATGTTAAAATTTCTAAACTTTGATTTTCTTGTAAATTTGTAAATACCATTGGTGTTGCAATACTCTTTGCTTTACTATTTATTCCTTCTAAATCAAATTCTACTAATTTTTCCCCTTGTTTTACTTTTTGTCCTTCTTTTACTAAAACATTAAATCCTTCACCATTTAATTTAACTGTATCAATACCTATGTGTATTAAAATTTCTAATCCATTAGCATCTACTAATCCAATAGCATGTTTTGTATTAAATATCATTGTTATTTCTGCATCACATGGTGCAACAACATAATTATCCGTAGGGAATATTACTAATCCTTTTCCTACCATTTCTTGAGCAAAAGTTTCATCTGGTGTTTCTGATAATGGAGCTAATCTACCATTTGCGATTGCATAAAATGTATTAGTATCTACTTTAGTTTCTTTTTCTTCTAATACAACTATATCATCATTTATTGTAGAAACAAAATCTTCAAATTTTGATTTTATAACACTTACTTGTGGTCCATAAATTACTTGAACCCCATGACCTGATATTACAACACCAGCAGCACCAGATTGTGTTAATAAACTTTTACTAACTTTATTTGCATCTTTAACTGTAATACGAAGTCTAGTTGCACATGCATCAATATCTTCAATATTACTTTTTCCACCAAGACCATTTAAGATTAAGGCTGATTGATTATCTTTTGATTTATTTTCCATATCAGCACGTGTATATAATTTAGTTTCTTCATCATCATCTTCTCTACCAGGAGTTTTTAAGTTTAACTTTTTAATTACGAACATAAATAATAAATAGTAAACCACAAAGTAAACTAAACCAACTAATACTACCATTAACCAATTTGTTTTATCATTTCCTTGTAAAATACCATATAAAGATAAATCAATAATACCACCAGAGAAAGTCATACCTACTCCAACATTTAAAATATGCATTATCATATAAGCAAGACCTGCACCAATACAATGTATTAAATATAATACTGGAGCAATAAATAAGAATGTAAATTCAATTGGTTCTGTAATTCCAGTTAACATTGCCGTTAAAGCAGCTGAGAATAATAACCCTTTTGCAATTGCTTTTTTTGAAGGCTTAGCACATTGATACATTGCTAAAGCAGCACCTGGTAATCCAAAAATCATTAATGGGAATTTACCTGACATAAAACGTGTTGCACTAACTGCAAATTCTGTTGTATTTGGTGATGCTAATTGAGCAAAGAAGATGTTTTGTGCTCCTTCTATTAATACTCCATCAACAACTAAAGTTCCACCAACTGCTGTTTGCCAAAATGGTAAATAGAATACATGATGTAAACCAAATGGAATTAATATTCTTTCCATAAAACCATATATAAATGTACCAGCATATCCACTATTATTTACAAGTTCACCAACTGCATAAATTCCTTCTTGTACAATAGGCCATACATAAAACATTAAGATTCCAACAAATAAGAAAGTAATTGCACTTACGATAGGAACAAATCTTGTACCACCAAAAAATGATAATACTTGTGGTAATTCTATTTTATAATATTTATTATGAAGCATCGCTACTCCAAGACCTACAATGATACCTCCAAATACACCCATTTGTAATGATTGAATTCCCATAACTGAAGTAATAGAACCATCAAATAAATCTAATGTATCTGCATTAATAGTAATCATTGCACTTATTGCAGTATGCATAATTAAAAAGCCAATTACTGATGATAAAGCAGCAACTTCTTTTTCTTTTTTCGCCATACCAATGGCTACTCCAATTGCAAATAATAATGGTAAATTAGCAAATATTACATCTCCACATTTTGACATAACAACTAAAATCCAGTTTGCAATTGTTCCTTCTCCTAACAACTCTGTTAATCCATAAGCTTCTAACATTGTTGGATTTGTAAATGATCCACCAATCCCTAAAAATAATCCTGCAATTGGTAAAATTGCTATAGGTAACATAAATGATCTACCTACTCTTTGTAATACCCCAAAAATCTTGTTTTTCATCCTTTTCCTCCTAAAACAAAATTATGTATGTTGGTATAAAAAAAGACACCAACATAACAAAAAGAATAATATTCTTTTGTTAGTTAATGCCTGCATAATCAGTTACACGCTAACTTCGTTAATATTCTAACAAAATTATTAAGCGTTTACAATACTGATTTTACTTTTTATTTATTATAATATCTTTTTTATGTATTTTGCTACTCCATCATCTAAATTACTTTGCGTAATATCATCTGCTAAACTCTTTAAATATTCATTGGCATTTGCCATAGCTACTTTATGTCCTACTTCTTCAAACATACTTATATCATTATCACTATCACCAAAGGCCATTACATCTTCTAAAGCAATATTATTATTTTCCATATATTCTACAATTGAATTACCTTTACTAACATCCTTTTTAAATATTTCTAAGCTTATTGGATTATATGTTGATACACTAATCTCACTTATATTAGAAAATACTTTAACTAATCTTTTAATTTCATCTATATTTTCATTTATGACAATAACTTTGATTACATTTTGCATTATATTTCTAAGTTCATTAACATCTAAATTACAATAACTATCAATTTTAGGGGTGTTTGGTATATCTTTAAAATACTCATACATTACTCGATGATCTGGGTCATTAGTTGAATATATTTCTTCCATAGTTTTATAGTACGCATTTGAATTAGACTCTTCTAATATCGTAATGATTTCTTGTAATGAATCATCTATATAATAGTGTTTATACTGATTATTTATTTTATATGTTCCACCATTAAAACTTATTGTCTCAACTCTTGAATCTATTAAGTCGGCTATATATCTTGCAAAACAATAGGGTCTACCTGTAACGATTATAACTTTAATCCCCTTATCTAATGCGCTTCTTAATATTTCTTTACTATATTCACTAACTGTTTTTTCCTTATTTAATAATGTTCCATCTAAATCTATACAAATTGCTCTTACACTCATGCTCTTACCTCTATTCATTAAAATAATTATAACTAATTCTTTATCATACAAATTGCAAATTATTGACACAATTATTAG
>CAYJNO010000067.1:0-3005 GCA_964371715.1 uncultured Erysipelotrichaceae bacterium
GTTGCATTTACAAATATGAGTATGTATACTTATCTTTGATAAAGAGAGGGCATACTTAGTTGTATGATTAGATTATGAAAATGAAAAAATATTTAGTAGTATTATTTAGTGCATTGATGTTTATTACAGGATGTACAAATGAAGCAGAAGTAGAAACAACTGCAACACCAGTAGTAACGCCTGAACCAACACAACAACCAACGGAAGAACCATTAATAGAATCTTTAGAAGTTGACGGGAAAATTATAGAAATATTAGATGATGGTATTGCTGTAATTGAAATAAATGATTCAAACGGTGAATCTAAAATGATTGAAGTAATGCTAAAAGGTGATGTAGAATTTAAAGTAGAGCAAGAAGTTGAAGTTCTATATAATTCAGAAGCACAAAAATATGAGATTAAATCATATGAAGATATACTAGAAGCAGTTGAACCTACTATTGAACCAACTGCTAAACCGACTGCAGTACCTACTGCAAAACCAACAGCAGTTCCAACTGCAAAACCGACAGCTGTTCCGACAGTAGTACCGACTGCAGTAACAACTGCAGTGCCGACAGCGGTTCCAACAGCTAAACCAACAGCTGTTCCGACAGCTGTGCCAGTTGCTTGTCCAGGTGGATATGATGTAAATACACCATGTCATGAATTAAGTCCAGGTAATGATCCATATTCAGCTGGATATGATGCAGTTTTCCCTGGAGATGATTGGAGTCAATGTGAAGCTTGGGGACAAGCAGAACTTGATAAAGCAACAGCTGAAAACTCAAGTGTTATTAGATATATGTGCACAGAAGTGAAGAATAATGGATATGGCATGTGGGGTACAGCAGGTTTGCTTGTTCATATGCAATAAAAAAAAGAGCTAAGGCTCTTTTTTTATTGTACCCTTATAGACTTCGCATTGCATGATATTATTTAATAGTAGGTCAACCGTGATACTGAATGTATATTTTATTAATATTGTTAATATAATGTATGGGTGAAATAAAAAGAGAGGAGAAAGTTATGAAAAATAAAAATAAAAATATATTAATATTTATTCTATTTGCGATGCTGATAACACTGATACCAGTTTCTGCCAATAGTAGCAATGAAGAATTAGATATGGAGGAAAATACATATGAATGGAATGACTTGTTTGTAGATCAAGGGGAAGTAGAAAAAACAGAAATCTTAGATTTTCATGAAGAAGGTTATGTTGATCCATCATACTTAGGAATTGAAACATATGCAACACTACAGGATGGTGGAGTAATGACAAAAGCAGATTATCCAAATGAATATGGATTTGTTAATGTTAGACGTTTATCTTTAGATGGTAAAGTAGTATATTGTTTAGAACCTGAGGTCTTTATTGATTGGGGGTTAGCGGGATCATATAATCCTATGCAACCTCATATGTTATCACCTTATCAACAATTAAGAATCTGGGAGATTATTAGATATGGATATGGGTATGGTGGACACACAAGCGAAAATCATAGAATCGCTACTCAAATTATGATTTGGGAAACTGTTAAAGGTTTTGGTATTAATTCTCATACAAATATCGATGGAGCAAGAAATGATATAAATAACGCTATAAACAATGCATATAAATTACCTAATTTTAATGCAAATACAGTGGAGTTTGAATATGGAGATTCATTTTCAATTACTGATAGCAATAATATATTAGGAGAGTTTAATGTCAGTCACCCTAATGGATTTGATATGTCAGTAAGTGGAAATACTATTAACCTAACTAACAATAGTCTAAATTATGACAAAACTATAAGTGTGACAAGTAAGTCAGGTGGAGGTGGTGCAAGTTCTTTGATTGCTTTTGGAACTCCTGGTTCTCAGACAGTAGGTTATGCAGAAACACGAGACCCTAATCGTGCGATCAACATTAACCTTAAAATGTTAACAGGTACATTATTACTACAAAAGTATGACGAATTTGGAAACAATGCAGTAGCAGGACAAGAATTCGCAGTATGGAGAAGTCTTGTAGATGTAGACGGAAATCCTACTTGGGAAAAGGACATTCAATTGTTTGCAGCAGATGGAGGCAACTTTAAAACAGATGCAAATGGATTAGTTACAATCGAAGCACCTGGTGGATTTTACATTATTGAAGAAGTTGCAGTAACAAATCCTTATGAATTAAGTAGTGAAATATTATATATAGAAGTAATAAATAAAGAAATAGTTGAAGTAGAATTCAAAAATGATTATAGACGAATCAATTTGGATATAACCAAAATAGATTCAGAAGATAACTGGAAATTGCTAAATGGTGCTACTTATACTTTGGAAGATATAACCAATTATGAAGTATCAAATTCAGTAACAATTACAGAAAGTCACGTAAAGCCTAATATTAAAGTAGAGTTTAATAAAATATATACTAAACAAAGTGAAAACTATGTATATGAAGTGTTAAATAAAGATATAGCTACTTTAGATGAATTAGGCTTTTTAAATACTTTAAAAGAAGGATATACTCCAATTTTAATTTTTGATGATAAAGGTAATTTTATAGAGCAAATTGAAGTATTAGTTACAAATGACCTAGAGGTAGAGTATGAATCGGTAGTTAAAGAAGTGGAAACTATACAACCAAGTTTAAGGGAAAGTAAATATATTTTTAAAGGTACCACTGGTACTAATTATATTCATGTTGTAGACAACGAAAATCACTTCTATCCAATAGCAAATGCTACAGTAAAAATATATAGAGACCCAGGATTATTGAATGAAGTGGAAACATTAATTGCAGATGAATTCGGAATGATTAATGTCAATCATTTATCAGTAGGAACATATTTTTATACTATAGCAAATCAAGAAAATGAAATAGTGCATGAATTTATGATTTATCCAATAAATGAACTAACAGGTAAGCTATCTATAGATAATTTAAAATGGGGAAGGGAATACAGATTATGCGAGGTTGGATTACCTGAAGGTTATGATTATTTAACGGATCAAGAAAAAGAAGAGCAACAATCATGTA
>CAYJNO010000068.1:0-2839 GCA_964371715.1 uncultured Erysipelotrichaceae bacterium
CCATTATTTGCTTTTAGAAATAATACTTGGAGTTTATTTAATTTGATTGTATCTATTATTAGCTTATTAACTGCAATTGCATATACACTTACAAAGAAAAATGATGATGATTATGAATATGAAAAGAAAAAATCATCAATAATTATTGTTTCTTTATTTGCGATTTTTACAATTATTTTATTTATAGTAACACAAGACTTAACAGCTAAAATGATTATATTTGATATCTATAGCGTTATATTTGCGATAGCATACATTATACAATTATTAGTAATGAAGCTTATTAAGAAATACAAAGAAGAAGAAGTAACAAACTAATCATAAAAACAGTATCAAGAATAAATAATGTATAGCTTGATACTGTTTTTTTACTTTATTTATTACATAAAATATTAAAATAGATTGCATAAAAATAATATTAATTGATTCATAAAATTAAACATTTATATAATTATAATATTGTAAATAATAAGGGGAGAGAAACATGAAAAGAGGTATTTGTGTTTTATTGTTTATGATGATGTTTAGTGGATGTAGTTCTAAAAATAATAATGATTATATAAGTGATGAGGAAATAAATAATACAAAAGTTATGAGTTTTGATGAAGGAAAAACATATGATCAAGATGTAACATATAAAGATGATATGGAAGTCACAAAAGATGGTGTGATAATAGAGAATGCAACTTTTGAAAATGATCTTACTATTACTTCAAAAGTAGGAGATGGGAAAGTAGTTTTAAGAAATGTTGAAGTAAACGGTGATTTGATAATAAATGGTGGTAGTATAATTTCAGTTGAACTTATAAATAGCATTATAAATAAAATAAATGTGGATAGAAAAGAAGAAAAAGTAAGATTATATTTAGATATAAATAGTAGTGTACAATTAATTGAGGTAAATAATCCAGCAATTATAGATATTGATGGTCAAGTAAAAGAGTTAATAGCAAATTATGCAAGTGATATTCCAACCGGTAAATCTTCAGTAATAGAATTAATAAACTTATATGATGAAACTTCATTAAACATATTTGGAGATGTCAATGAATTAAATATTTTTGAAAATGCAAAAAACAGTGAAGTTATAATAGAATTGAATTCTAAGATAAAATCATTAAAAATAGAACCCTTTGTATATTTAAATGGAAATGGCAATATAGAAGAATTATTTTTAAGAGAGGATATTAAAACAGCTGAACTAATTATTTAGCGTAAAGAAATAGTAGACAACTTTTTAATAGATCAATTTAAAAATATGACTAATGATTTATCTGAGACTACATATAAACCTACAAATATAGTAACAAGTACCCCAAGTATAATAGTTCCAACATCTATGCCAACAATTGTACCGACTGTAGTGCCAACAATAGAACCGACTATTGAACCTACAATTAAACCGACTATAGCACCAACAATTGAGCCAACAACAAAACCAACGAGTACACCAATTCCTGAAGGAGATTATGCTGATATATTAAATGTTAATGTTGAATATAAATTGATACCTTTTGAAGGAGATCATTTATCGATTAAGTTAGAAAATAATGAAAACTGGAATTATATAGAAAAGATGTGGATATATCCTGAAACTGAGATAGATAATAAGCAACAATTACAATATGATGAAAATAATTCAAATAATCTATTAGAAGGAGAATTATTAACAAATATAATTCATATTCCAGATGACAAATATACTGTATTACTGGAATTTAAAGATGGATCAAGTAAGATACATAATTTTGAAAAAATAGACTCAACAATATTTAACAATTATGAAATGCATGTAAATAAAGTTGGTGATATAGAAATAATGTTTACAGATATAAGCAATGTGGATGTAAATGACGTTGTGTTAATACTTCCAAGCATATTAACCATTTATGGATTTACTGACCCTATTGTAATTAATAGCTCAGAGATGATTTATGATTCAAATGTATTAACAATTAGTAATGAAATTATAAATACAAAAGACATATATAACTATGTATATTATGGAGCTAAGCTTTACACCACAGAAGGAGCTAAAATTGAATCAAACAAAGATAATCACTTATTAATACAAGATGCAAAAAAATTTCCTAATGAATTAAGTAATATTAACTTTAATATTGAAAATGCTTATATAGGTTTCACATTAAAAAGTACAATTAATCCTGTATATTATGAAATAATTGATGATACAAATGTATTGATTAATAGTGAACAAACCATGTTTTATGAAACTCTGGTTATCAAGCCAACAAATGAAGAATATATAACAAATTATTATCTTTTGCTTAATGAAATAGTGATTAAATCACATATATTTACTGTTGGTAATAATTACAGTTTAGTATTGTATAATAAAGGGAACTTGAAAAATCCATCTGTAATTGTACCATTTACATATGATCAAAATACAGATTTTAATCACTACTTAAAATCTGTAGATGCTCAATTATCTTCAGGTAATACACCTAGCATAATTATTTCGTTAAGGAAAAATAGTCAATGGGATTATATAGAACAAATTAATTTCTATCAAGCAAATGAATATCATAGTCGTATATCTATACCTGTAACGAATGAAACCTTATCTAATTTGAGTGATAATGCATATATAAGTGAGCAACCAACTTTAACAAAAGGTGAATGGATTGTAGAACTTGAATTAGACAACGGTTTAAAGGATTATATGAAGTTTAATGTAGACAATAAACAAGAATAAAAGCAAAGCAATAATTTTAAAAATTATTGCTTTGCTTTTTAATAACTATAAATACTTAATTTGTTTATATTCAAATATTATGAAGCATCTAAATAAGTGAATGTAAACTCTGTGACTGGA
>CAYJNO010000069.1:0-2311 GCA_964371715.1 uncultured Erysipelotrichaceae bacterium
CCTGAAGGTTATGATTATTTAACGGATCAAGAAAAAGAAGAGCAACAATCATGTATTGAATTTAATACTGAATTACCTGAAGGTGAAGATACAATAACATATGAATTTGAGAATATTTTGCGAAGATTAGATGTAACAGTTATAAAAGTTGATGAAGATAATAATACAAAACTACTTAATGGAGCAACATTTGAAGTATGGGATATAACAGATGAAGGAAAAGATATTGGTGACTTAATAGATAAAGAATTTCCAACACCTGTGATTACAACAAAACAGTATATAGTAGAATATATCTCAGGAGCATTGCTAATAGAAGATAAAGATTTAATATTTGATGAGGAGTTAAACGACTTTATTGAGATTAAGAATGAAGGGATAGTATATAAAATTTCGTTAGAATCAGATATGTCAATTTATCAAGAATTTAAAACCAATAGTGATGGAGAAATCTTGGAGTATTTACAAGATGGTATTTACTATGTGCAAAAAGAAGGAGAGGAAGAAATAATTGAATATAAAGTAGGTGAAGGTAAAATTTATATTGATGATTTGAAATACGGACATGAGTATATGATTTGTGAAACAAAAGCACCTGCAGGATATAACATATCAGAAAATGAATGCAGTACATTTATTCCAACGAGCGAATATGGAGTAAATATTTATGAATATATATTAAAGAACAAAAAAATAGAAATACCTAATTTAGGTGATTGATAAGATAAATAGGTTTGTTGTAACAAAATAATGAAGATGATATACTGTACTTATGTTACATAACATTGTTATTCGTGTTATTTATATAATGGTAAAGGATATTTTTATTTATGAAAATTCATATTATAGGTGGTAGTGGAACTGGTAAAACATATTTAGCAAATATTCTATCTAAGAAATATAATATTTCACATTATGATTTGGACAACATATTTTGGGATAATTCATCAGAACATTATGGAACAAAAAACCCAATAGATAAAAGAGAGCAATTACTTAATAATATTTTAGAACAGCAAGATTGGATTTTAGAAGGCGTTTATTATTCATGGCTTGATGAAAGCTTTGAGCAAGCAGATATAATTATTATCTTAGATATTCCAACTTATATTTACAAATCAAGAATTACTAAAAGGTTTATTAAGAGAAAGTTTGGAATGGAACAAGGAAAGAAAGAAACAGTAAAATCACTTCTAAACTTATTAAAGTGGACAGATAAATTCAAGCGTATAAACTTACAAGAAATATCTTCTAAGTTATCTAAATACAAAGATAAAACAGTGATTTTAAATAATGTTAAGGCTATAAATAACTACACCAAATGAGCATTTGATGAATAGGGGACTATTCTTATTTATTTTATAAAAGAAGGTTATAAATTTTAATATAATTGGAATTTTTGAGTGGTAGAATAAATTTTGTATAATGATTGGAGAAGTTAATATGAAAAAAATACTAATTTCAAGCCTTGTCCTGATAATGGCAGTTGCACTTGTAGGGTGCAGTGATACCCCTAAAGAAAATGGCGGTTTTGGAGGATCACCAGGATTGTATATTGAAAACCCATGGACACAAGAGTATGTGGTGGGAGAAAATAATATAAAAGGCAATGTTGATATTGAAATGTATACCGAAATTGATGATGCTTTTGAAATCGGTGCTAATGAAGATGGATATGCAGTATTCAAAGACCCGCAAACAGCGTTTGATATATTTGTGGAAAAATATGTTGACGGAATTAACTTGATTAAAGACGTATATGATTTATACCCATTGACCGAAGATAATTATAGCGAATATAAAAAATACGGTGGACAAATAGCAAGTGGAACAGCAGACGAACAGGAACAAGCTAATTTTATTTCAAAGTTTTTGGATATTTACGAAAACAGTTTCAACTAAGCAAAATGAGCATATCACAAATTAATAATTAATAATTGCATTATGAATAAAATTTATATAATAGGAGGTAACAGCAATGAAAGAATATAAACTAGTAAGAGTTAAAATGACTAAGGATTTTTTACGAGAAGAAAGTCTAATGAATAAAATGGCATTGGAAGGATGGGAAGTTGTAAGTGTTTCCTCTGAATCTAGTGTCCACCTAACAGTACAGTTACTTATTACATTTTCAAGAGAAAAATAGTTCAATTACACTAATAAAATGAGCAACACTTGTATAGCACTGATTTAGTTAATGCTATACGCAAAACAAAACCACTTACGAAGTTGCATTTTTTGAGTGGTTGAATAAATTTTATATAATATACAAAGGTAATGTTACAACAGGATAGCATTGCCTTTATTTTTA
>CAYJNO010000070.1:0-2291 GCA_964371715.1 uncultured Erysipelotrichaceae bacterium
TGTATTATATAGCATCTTGCAATAAATTTACAGTATAAATAACACTACGATTACTTCTTAGGACATTTTGCTACGAATTTTTGACTTATCATTAATAAAGGTATCATTAATATCCCTAATATTATTAGTAATAATCCTAAATTCCAATTTTTAGAGTCCAATATTACTCCAATAACGATTTGACCTAGTGGATCAAAAAAACCAAATATTATCACAATTAATGACATTGTCTTAGCTAAAGATTGTTGCGGGGTATTTTTTTGTATATAAGTTCTTTGCACAATATATATTACTCCCATAGCACAAGCATATACAAAACCTGAAATTAAAACTATTATATAAACAAAGTTAACATTAACAATAAACAGTGATAATCCAACGATAATAGTAAATAAAATTCCAATAAAATAATAAATATATAATTTATGTAATTTGAATATTAATGGTTTAACTATTATTAAAATACTAGAAATAAAAGTACCAAAACTTATAAATGTTATTGAAAGTGAATACTGGTTCGCACTTAATCCTAGATAAACATTTATTAAAAAAGGAATTCCTACAGTGATTAACCCATTTAATACACCTGCTAATATCGAAGAAAATATAAGATATAAAGTTAAAGCTTTATATTCTTTAATAAGCATTTTTAACGTATCAAATATGTTGTCATGACTTAATCCTTTCTTCATGTTAATATTTTTCTCAATTTTCATAAAGCATTCAACAATTGCACAAGATAAATATAATAGTGAAGCTATAAGTAAAATGGTTTTCAAACTAAAATAACTATATAGCAATCCTGCTAATAAAGGTGCAACTATTCTTGATAAACTAACTACTTGCTCACTAATTGCATTAGCTTTAAGTAAATGTTCTTTTTCTACTATAACAACGATTGCTGATGTAACACTTGGAGAATACATTGCTTGTATTGATGTTAATATAAATTTAATAATTGTAGTTAATAAAAATATATCTAGATTAGAGTTTTCAATATCTATATACATAATAAGTAAAACAAATGCAAAACATAATATATCCAAGATTACCATTATATTTCTTTTATTATATTTATCTGCTAATATACCACCAAAAGGCCCAAAAATTGCCCAAGGTAATGCTGCTAATGCAGCACTTATACCAAATGTCGTTGCAGATCCACTTGTCTCTAGCAAGTATAGACCCAATACAAAGTTTAGTGTGCTATTCCCTATTATTGATATTATTTGTCCAAATATAAGAATATTAAAATTTTTATTAAATATTTTTTTCATAAAATCTCCTTTAACTTATTATATTTAACTTTTAAAAAACTTTATTTACACTTATCTAAAATATGTATTATATCTTACAATAATCTAACAATTGTAAATAAAATATTTGATTTAAGTTTTTAAATTAATGTTATAAAATAAAAGTAATAAAGGAGAACTTTAATGGATAATCGAAAATTACGCACCTTAGATGCGATAAAGGATGCTTTTGTTTCATGTCTTAGAAAAAAAAGTTTTAATGAGATTACAGTTAGTGAAATCGCAAAAATTGCACGAATATCTAGAATAACATTTTATAGTCACTATGATGATATTTTTGATTTACAACATACGTTATTTAACAATGAATTATCTAATTTAGACTCTGTATTTAATAGTGAATATAAAATGAATACTATTGCTGACTTATCTTCGAGAATATCAACTCTATTACTTTACTTATCAACTAATAAAGATACATTCAATATTCTTGATAATTGTACAACTAATGATTTTAGTGAACTTTTATATAATAGATTAGTCAAAGAATTTTATCATGACAACTTAACAAATTTTGGTCATGTCGAAATTTCTTTTGTAACAGGAGGTCTAGTTTCTATTCTTAGAAAGTGGAACAATGAAGAGTTCTCAATCTCTATTGATGAAATGACAAAAATTATGATATTTATGCTTAATCGATTTATAAATCTTGCTTAACTAAGTTTTTCTTATTATGATATAATCTATTCATGTATAAATGTCCTGTATGTAATGATAAATTAGAACTTAAAGATAATTCATATGTTTGTTCAAACAAACATAGTTTTGATTTATCAAAATTTAAATATATAAATTTAAATTTAAATAATAAAAAAAATACAGGTGATAGTGATGAGTTAGTTATTGCGCGTAATAATTTTCTTAATGCATCATTTTATTTACCACTTAGAAATAAGCTAATTGAGCTTGTTAAACAATATAATCCTGACAATATTTTAGATTTAGCTTGTGGAACAGGGTATTACACTAATAAAC
>CAYJNO010000071.1:0-2283 GCA_964371715.1 uncultured Erysipelotrichaceae bacterium
TATTGTTACTGCTGAAAACAGAGTTAGACCAACACCTGATTATCCAAGTTCATATACTAGTTTGACAAATGATGAAATTATGATGATATGGGATACTGCTTCAGGTATCGCAAAGATTGATGATAATGATATTGGTATACAACCAGTAGATACAAATATAGAATTTACAGCAGCAATTAAAGAAATACTTGGTGATGGTCCATTTATTCCTCAATCACAAGTAGCAAAAGATAATACGCTTATGATTACATTTAATGTATATACTGGTGAAACTGAATTATGGGGTAATTTAGGCGAACCAGCAGCATGGCGTTCTATTGGGCTAAATTATTAATATTAGATAATTCACTAAAAAATAAAATTTTACTTTATCACATTACTAGAAATATCATAGTTAAAAATCAAATAGTTGGCATTCCAATTATTTGATTTTTTTATCCACATATTTTTATAAAAAATAAATATATTGTGCTTTGAATATTTAACTTTTATCTTATTTAATATTAAACTTTTCTGACCAAACTGTGTCTGTCAATATATCATATTCTCCAGTTGTTGTATTTATATGAAATACAAAATCTGCACTATTACCAAATACGGATTCTGCATCATTTATTCCTCTTAAATCTTTATCATTATTGCCAGCATAAGAAAAATCTCCAGCTTGTGCATTTAGTATATTAGAAATAGTGATATCTAATTCCTCTAAGCTTTTATCATTTATTGATATGTTTGGTGCTGTTCCTACAAGATCAGATGTAGCTCCTGTATAAACTGGTCTTACTATTATTGCTCCATCAGGAGTGTGTCTACCATCTGTACACCATCCTATTTCAACTATAACTCCACGTGTTATATCAAGTGATTGATCAGCTAACGATAAAACTTTTGCATCGATAATACTTTGTGCTATTTGTAAATCATTGCTCTCTAGACCTTTCAACATATTGGATATATTGCGGCGCTAAAACTACTGCTAAAACAGCGATTATTGCTATTACCACTATTAACTCAATTAGTGTAAATCCTTTATTATTATTCATATTATTCCCCTTTATGTATTTCACAAAGGTATAATATTATTTTTATCTATTCTTATCTATTAATATTATTTTATTTAACAGTCTCATTTTTTCTCAAAATATAGTTTAATCCCACAATAAATGAAACTATTAAATATCCATACATCATATATTGACCATTCCATGATGATTGTTGCATTGCACTTACCCCTGTTAAAGATGAACTTATAATCCCTATTAAATATGAAGTTGGAATTGCTATTAAAATATATGGAGCAATTTCTTTAGCCTTTTTTATTACTATAAAGTATATAAAGGCTGTTAGAAAATTCGAAACTCCAAATACATTCATTAAATTCATTGTATCAGGCGTTTGCGTCATTTGTGCTACGTTCTCTGATGCATACCAAATATTAAATGTATGCATATATCCCCTAAAAATATCCATTACTGCTAATACTCCTAATACTATTACAGCAATTTTTAATGCTTTCTCTTTTTTATTCATTTTTTATCTCCTTTAAATTTGAATCACAACAAGCTAAGTGTTACACTTGTCATAGTTATTCTAAATAATCACAATTAATAATGCAATAGATCATTATTATCTTGAACATATTGGAAGGAAATGTACTATGAAGAGAATTAAACAAATTGAAGAAAGCAAAAATATTATTGCTAATGCTTTTGTCTTATTACTACAAGATTATAAGTTTCATGATATCACAATTTCAATGATTACTAAAAAAGCCTTAATTGGTAGAAACACCTTTTACTCACACTTTAAATCTAAAGAAGAAGTATTTAATTATATTATGAATACCCATTTTCAAAAGGCTAGTGATTCTTTAAATATAACAGAAGATTTTAACTTAGAATCTTTTCTATTATTTAGATTTAATCTATTGAAAAATAATTCATTGTTTATTAATTTATATGAAGAAGATGATTTAAAATATTTATTCAATCATTTTAGGAACAATAAACTTACATTAATAAATTTAAAAATATCAGATGAATATAAAATTGAATTTATACAAGGAGGGATTACTTATATTACTAAAAAATGGATAAGTAATGGCATGAAAGAATCACCAGAGGAAATAGTTTCAAAAATTATGGGATATTTATAAAATTATAAAAAGAATCAAAATTTAATATACAAAATTTTGATTCTTTTACTTTATTTAAAAGAAATAGTCTAACAAATACTTTTCAGCTTCTAAATTCCACACATTATTATTTGCTTTACATATTTCAC
>CAYJNO010000072.1:0-2057 GCA_964371715.1 uncultured Erysipelotrichaceae bacterium
AAAAATGAGTATCTATTATTTGATAGATACTCATTTTTTATAATTCATGAGTTAATTCTTTGGCTTTCTTTTTAGCTTCAATTAATACTTCTTCACCTTTTAGAGTTATAGAATAGTATTTTCTAACCTTACCTTCAATTACTTTGCTTTCGACTCTAAGTAATTGCTCTTTCTCTAAGTTATGAAAAATAGGGTATAAAGTTCCAGGACTTATATCATATCCATGTGACTTTAACTCTTCTATCATATAGGAACCGTAAATTGGTTCTTTTTTTGCATGATGTAAAATATGTATTTGGATAAACCCTAAAAATAATTTTCTAAGAATTGGGTATTGCATTTTCTTTCTCCTTAAGTTAATATATCAATATCGAAATCCGATATCGATATTAAGAGTAATCTTATATTATCAAGTATAAACATTATTAATAAGATGTTCAAGGAGGAAGTATGATAAAAGTTGAAAATTTATGTTTCAAAAATAAAATATATTATCAAGATTTTGAAATTAGAGAAAATACTATAAATTTTATTAGTGGGGATAGTGGTACTGGTAAAAGTACATTATTAAAGTTATTTAATAAAACAGAAACTCAATCAAATGGTGAGATATATTATCAAGGTAAGAATGTTAAGGAGATTAATAGTTTAGAACTTAGAAAAGAAATTAAGTTAATATCACAAAATACGCATTTATTTCAATTTAGTATTAAAGAAAATTTTAACTTATATTATGAGTATTGTGAGATGGAGCAGTTAAGTGAAGATGAAATGAAATATTATTTAAATTTACTTGAAGCAAACTTTCCTTTAGACAAACACTGTAACTATTTATCTGGTGGAGAAAAACAAAGAGTATATTTAGCGATTTGTTTATCTTTAGGTGGAAAATTAATATTGCTTGATGAACCAACTTCGGCTTTAGATAAAGAATTATCGATTAAAGTATTACATAATATTATTAAATATATCAAAGATAATAATAAAACTTTAGTAGTTATAAGTCATGATCAAAAATTAGTTGAAATGTATGCTGAAAACACTGTTACATTAAAAGGAGGTATTAATAATGAATGAAGCAGTAACAATTCAATTATTTAACTTCTATCTAATATATTTATTATTGTTTGTAATAATAGGTATTATGAAATATAGTAAAATTGCTCAAACAAAATTATTGTTGATAGCGAGTGTTAGGATGAGTATTCAATTAACGATTGCTGGTTATATCTTAATGTATATTATTGAAAATCCACATCCATTATTTGTTATTACATATATTGTTTTGATGTGTGTGTTTGCAATGTGGCGTATCTTTGCTGTAAATAAAGATATAAATAAAAAGTTTAAAATGATTATTGGAGCATCGTTAAGTATTTCTGCATTAACTATAATTGCTTTCTTTATTGTAATTGTAGTTGAGAAGAATATTTTTGATCCACAATATACGATACCGATTAGTGGAATGATAATAGGTAATGCGATGACAGGGATTACTCTTGGTGTTAAAACTTTCATGAGTAAAATAAAAGATTCTAAGTTGCAAATAGAAGTGTTATTAAATATGGGTGCAAAACCTAAGAATATCTTAAGACCAATTGTTAATGCAGCTCTAGAAACAGCGCTACTACCAACTATAAACTCAATGTTAGGGATGGGCATTGTTGCGCTTCCTGGAATGATGACTGGGCAAATACTTTCAGGTGAATCACCAACAACAGCGATACTATATCAAATATGTATAAATATTAGTTTAGCGGCTGTTGTGTCATTGTCGGTATTTCTTGCGTTAAATCTAGGGTATAAAACATTAATTAATAAAGAAGAACAATTTATATTATAGGAGGATGTAAAAATGGAAATAAATAAAGTATGTCCATGTACAAAGATATCATGTCCCTTACATGGTAATTGTATGGCGTGTATTGCTAAGCATAAACTGAAAGATCAGATGCCGCATTGTATCTTTCCAGATAACAATGGAGACCGTAGTTTAAAAAACTTTTATGAAGCTTTAAAACAAAGATTTGAGAATGAATAGAAAAAGCACTTTTAAT
>CAYJNO010000073.1:0-2039 GCA_964371715.1 uncultured Erysipelotrichaceae bacterium
TAGGAAACACTCCTTAACGTGTTAATTAAATGTCCAATAAAGTGGGTTCACTTCAAACTATAGCTTTTTTATTTTTTAATGAGAATTAATAGAAGATGAAAAAATTACTTAATGTATCATTATTTATTATATTAAAATTATTGTTATTAGTATGTAGTAAAGTTAACATAGTACAAGGTATACAGATAAGTGCTGAAGCTTATAAATCAAAAATTACTTTAGATTTTACTTATAATGGTAATAATAAATGAATATTAAGATTATTTATGATTAAACTTAGTACAAAGAAGTATAGTAAGTGAGAATAACCAACTAAAGTAGTAAAAGTGATACATTAAATACTTATGGTGAATCTGGAAAACCAGCAGAGTTATTAGCTAAATACCAAATGGATATGGCAACAATTATTAAAAAAGTAAAAGAAAATATGTTAAGATATTGAATAGGAGAATTAAGATATGAATTTATATAAATTACAAAATGGTAGTGATATTAGAGGAGTAGCACTTGAAGGTATTGAAGGAGAAAGTGTTAACTTAACTGAAGTTGAAGTTAGTAAAATAGCTAAAGGTTTTAAAGTGTTTCTTTCTAAAAAATTTAATAAAGAAGTATTAAAAATAGCTGTAGGATCAGATTCAAGATTATCAAGCCCAACATTAAAAGCTGCAATTTGTAAAGCTCTTAGTGAAATGGGATGTGAAGTATTTGATTGTCATTTAGCAAGTACTCCATCTTTATATATGTCGACAAAATTTGAAGAGTTAAAGTGTGATGGAGCAATTATGATTACAGCATCACATTTACCATATAATCGTAATGGGATGAAATTCTTTGATATTGATGGGGGTTTAAATAAACTTAATATTAAAGAAATATTAGATTATGCACATAATGAATATGATGTACTAAGTGGAAGTGTTAAAGAAGTCGATTTAATTAGCTTATATAGTGATTATTTAAATGATATTATTAAAAAAAGAGTAAATAGTCCAACTAATTACGAATTACCACTAAAAGGTCTTAAAATTGTTGTAGATGCTGGTAATGGTGTTGGTGGTTTTTATGCAACAAAGATTTTAAAACCATTAGGTGCAGATATTGAAGGTTCACAGTTTTTAGAACCAGATGGAACATTCCCAAACCATATTCCAAATCCTGAAGATGAAGAAGCAATGAAAGCAATTACTAGTGCTGTTTTAAATAATAAAGCAGATTTAGGTTTAATCTTTGATACTGATGTTGATCGCTCAAGTGCTGTCTTTAGTAGTGGACAAGAAGTTAATCGTAATGGAATTATTGCTTTAGCTGCAAGTATTGTAAGTGAAGATTATCCTAATACTACCATTGTAACTGATAGTGTTACTAGTGATGAATTAGCTCATTTTATTAATCATGATTTAAAATGTAAGCATCATCGTTTTAAACGTGGTTATAAAAATGTAATCGATGAAGCAGTAAGATTAAATAATGAAGGAATTGATGCACAACTTGCAATTGAAACAAGTGGACATGCAGCCTTAAAAGAAAACTTCTTTTTAGATGATGGAGCATATTTAGCGACTAAAATTGTAATTAAAGCTGCTAAGATGCATATAGAAAATCGTAAATTAGATGAATTAATTAAAGATTTAAAAATGCCATTAGAAGAAAAAGAGATAAGATTAAAAATTACAAATACTGATTTTCAAACATATGGTTCAAGTCTAATTAATGAATTCTTAGAATATGCAAACAATAGTAGCGAATATAATGTTGCAGAAAATAACTATGAAGGAGTAAGAGTATCATTTGATCAAGAAAATGGAAATGGATGGGCACTTATTAGACAGTCATTACATGACCCAATCTTACCAATTAATATTGAATCAAATACAAATGGTGGAACAAAACAAATTGCTTTAAAACTATTAGCTTTCTTAGATAAGTATGAAATGATTGATATAACTAATTTAAAAGAATATACTAAAAAAACAAGTTAAAACTTGTTTCAGATTGTTGACAATATGACTGTTTAGAAATTATAAACAGTCATATTTTTT
>CAYJNO010000074.1:0-1992 GCA_964371715.1 uncultured Erysipelotrichaceae bacterium
TTAAAAGTGTTGAAACTGGTTATTTAGCTTTACATATAGAAAGAATAATCATGACAACTCTAAATCAAGAATAAAGTAGTACAATTAAAAAACCGCGTCGTTAGATAAACTCTATCTATAGATGCGGTTTTTTATGTAGATATTAATTAATTTTTTTAATTTTTCTATATGATAGTGGCGAAATACATGTATGATCTTTGAATACTTTTGTAAAATAATGTTGATTTGAAAAACCTAAAATTTCTGAAATTTTTTGTATTGTTAATGTTGTTTCTATTAATAGTTTTTTAGCATGTAATACTCTAAGGTGCTTGATATAAGAAGTGAATGACATACCTGTATTTTGTTTAATAAAAATAGAAAATGAAGTTCTATTGATATTAAATTTTTGACATATAGATTCTACACATATTTCATTATCACAATAACTATTATTTATAATATAAAAGGACATTCATATAGTAGATCAATGATGATTGATGGTGGGGGTTATGATTTAATAACAAAAATGGTAAATGAGTTAGAAAATTATGATGTAGAAATACTATATAATACACAAGCAATAGAAATAATTGAAGAAAATAATGAAGTAATTGGCGTAAAAGTAATTAATGATAATATCATAAAAACACACTTAGCGAATGAAAGAGTTATCATAGCATCAGGTGGATTTTCAGCAAACGTTGAAATGCGTGTTCAATATAATGAAGATTGGATCAATGTAGGTAATGATATTTTAACATCTTGCCCACAAGGAATAACAGGTGATGGAATTTTGATGAGTGAGCAAATAGGTGCACAGTTAACACATATGGATGCAATTCAATTGTTTCATTTTGCAAACCCTGCTACAGGAAGTCATTACTTCTTACAAAACACAAGAATTAAGATGGGGTCATTTTTTGTGAATGAGAATGCAGAGAGATTTGTTAATGAAGATAGTATTAGAAATACATTGGCACAAAATATTACAAAACAACCATCGATGATTGCGTATGAAGTGTTTGATGAAGGAATATTAAATGATATCCAAACAAATTATGATATAGGTTCATATCTTATTCAATGGCAAAACCAAGATGTCTTAGTAAAATGTGAGGAAATAGAAGAGTGTGGAGAATATTTTGGATTAAACGAAGAAGCATTATCAGCATCATTAGAAGAATATAATGAGTTTATTATTAAAGAAGATGATTCAATATTTAACAGAGATTTAAGTGGATTGACAACTTTAAACGCTCCTTACTATATGTTGATAGGAAAACCATCTATTCATAATACCTTAGGTGGAATAGTAATAAATACTAAGGCTCAAGTATTAGATCAAAATGGAGAAATTATTAATAATTTATATGCTGCTGGTGAAGTAACTGGTGGTATATTTGGTGAAGATAGATTGGCTACGACTGCAATCAATGATGCAATTGTGTTTGGAAGGATTGCAGGAAAAATTGATTAATATTAAAGAGTATTACAAAAAAATTCTAATCCTCAAAATTAAAATTTAATTAAATATTGATTGAAGAAGAAAAATATAACAATTTAAACATTATGACTAATAATATAAATTAACTCACTAATATGTATATAAAAAATATAAAAAAATCTGCATATTAGCACACAAAAGTATAGTATTATAGCAAGAGATGGTATTATACAAGCAAAGGTAGCACAAATATTAGGGTGGACTGATTCAACAGGTACAATAACAATAGAAAAGCCACAATCTGATGCAGCAAAATTTACCAGTTTACAGTATAACTCATTAATATTCTATATAAATACAATAACAGGTGAAATACTAATAGATTCAAAATATAGCTCAAATTGGGTAAATGATTTAGGATTAAATTATCCATTAACATAAATATAAAAAACTAGATATAAAACCACACCAAAATAGTATTGCTCATTAAATTGGTGTGGTTTTATATAGCTTAATTTAATTAATTTTTTCATTATATACAAAATCCTTTATCAAATAATATAATG
>CAYJNO010000075.1:0-1868 GCA_964371715.1 uncultured Erysipelotrichaceae bacterium
TCTATTGTTGATGCTGCATTAATTAATGTTTCAATATCTTCTCGAATTTTCATTAACTCATCTACATTTTTCCCATTATATCTTAAATATTCATTAGTATCTATATCATAGGTTGAAATCATTTGAGAATATTTGTTATAAACAGAATCATCTAAATCAATACCTGCAAAGTAAATTATTGCATCTGTATCATCAATAAATGTTTTCATATCAGTCGCAGTAAAAGAATCAGAAGGATTTCCATCTGATACAAATATTACTAAGTTTTTAGCAATTCTTCCAATTTTCTCATCATCCTCTTTTGCTTGAGCTATTAATATCGATGCTTCATTAAAACCTTTCGAATAATGTGTCTGTATATGGCCTCCTATTTCTGTAAAACCAGGGCCAAATTGAGTTGAAATAAGTTCATTTGAGCCAGCAAGTACTCCAGCAAATTGTGCATACCCAATTTTATTATTGTATTTGTAATCAGGATGTTTTTCATCAGTTATATTCTCTGCCACAACAATATTTGATAATTCTTTAAATAATATTTTTGATAATAGCATTCTATCATAAGGAAGATCTAACTTAATTAGATTATCAATATATTGCTGTGAATCAAAATCTCCATAATGTGGAACTCCATCACTTTCATTTAATGGAGTATATACACGAAAACTCTCTTGATTAAATGCTTCAAAAGAAAAAAATCTAAAACCTTCATAAGTATCAACTGTATTAACTTTATGAAAGACATTTTTTGAATTATCATCAGTTTCAGTATAAAAGCTATTAATCAATGGAACTTCATAGTCTCCACCATTTTTAAAGGCTTCATATCTTTCAGGCGTATATGAAGAATATATTTCAGTATGTGCATCCATAGGTGTAATTGATACTACATTAACTAATGTATTACCATCAGGCAATGCATAACCTTTCCCGTCTAACAAATTTTGCAAATAGCTTAATATTTTTTGATTTGTATATTTCCAAATTAACGTATAACCTGTACTTTGCGGACTATGATAATAATCATAATCGAGTGTTTCAGCAGCTCCATCAGTATTTAAAACATTAAGAGTAACATTTGTTTTATAATAGTGAAATGGATTCATATTTGGAGTAGTTTCAAATTTATAATTATCTGTATAATCTGTAAACATATTTAAAGAACCTGATTGATCCATTACAAACATAACGTTTAAAGGCTGTGAAAGTACATCACCTTTAAAATCAACTTCAACCTTCAAAATATTTTCTTTTTTATCATCTTCATTAACAAAATTAACTTGTGTACTTGTTGCTGCACTAACCTTGTTATCTGGATTATCAATAAAATTATTTAAATCAGTTATTGAAGTATTAAAAGATTTTAATTTATTATCACCTTTTATCTCTATATTCCCATAGATATTAATATATCCATTATGTGAAGGATTACCATTTAAATCTTCCTCACGTTCTTCTTCATATTCATATTTAGAACCAACAAGCTCATTTGATGCATAAACTCCATATGGAAAGTTTAAAAATATTAAGCATGCTATAACCACGATATTAATCAATTTATTTATAATTTTCATATTCCTCCAATTAAACCCTCCTAAAAGTACTTTAAAGACTATATTTTCTACATCAGTATATATTTTATCGAATATATTGTCAATAATATGTGTAAATTATCTACACTTACTTAGTTATATATATACTATTTTATATATTAAGATAATATTATTATGCCTAAATAAATTTTAAAAACAGACCTACTACAGAAATAGTTAATTTTCAATATCAAATAAAGTTTAAAGAGAAAAGGATTGTATTAAAAACAATCCTTTCAAAACTTATTTAACTTTTATTTCTTTATTATCAATTACATT
>CAYJNO010000076.1:0-1504 GCA_964371715.1 uncultured Erysipelotrichaceae bacterium
TAAACTCAATATATATAATATATCATATAATGTGTAAGTAGTGTTGTTGTTAATATATTGTTCATTAATGATTTATATATATTAAAATTTTTTAGAGTAACTTTTAGATAATAAAATTAATTTTACTTCAAAAGAAAAATGTAGTATATCAAGTTATTTACAGTTTTTATTAATAAATAAGTATATTACCTTAAGAATTCATTTTGAAATAATTTATCAACATTATATTTTAGACATAATTCTTCTAATTCTTTCAAACTATACTATTGGTAAGGCAACCATTTTTTGAACAATTTATTGAAGGACAATATTTTTGTATTCCATAGGACTTAGACAACCTAAAGATCCATGTATTCTTTTATTATTAAACCAATATACATATGCCGATAATTCTCTTTTTAATTGGTCTAAAGTTTCGAAATAACGATTATTTATAAATTCTGTTTTCACTATTTTAAATTGTGCTTCAGCTACTGCATTATCATATGGACAACCTTTTGCACTTAATGAACGTTTGATATTGAACTCTTTCAATAAGTCATCAATTAAATAGTTTTTAAATTCAGAACCTCTATCAGTATGGAATATTTGAATATCATTCAAATTTGTATTTATAGATACTCGTTACTCAAAATTTCATATGATTTTTTTTCTATTTGAAATCTAATTTCAGTTCCTGTCTCATCATTCGTGTCTGGATGAGAACGTTTTGCTAATTCCCTGTAAATTCTTTTTTATTTCACTTTCATTTGCATTTTTATTTAATTTTAGAATTCTATATAAAAACATTTACTATCCCTCCTATTGTCCTTTTCCATATTTTTGTTTATTTATTTTACTTTAACACATTATTACACTGTTGCATACTTTTTTCATTGGCTATTCTCTATTGATTTATTTATATAAATATCAGTTTTATATTTAAGATTCATATATTGATATATAATAACTACAATAAATACATGAGGAATGAGAAAATTATGAGAAAGAAATATTTTATTAAAGAAGTTGCAAATGCAGTTGGACTTTCTATTGAGGGAGTAAAGTATTATGAAGCAAAAAACTTAGTTGAACCAATAAGAATTGATAATGGGTATCGTGTATATTCCCATGCTGATATAGCAAGGTTATCTACTTTTAAGATGTTAGGTTCTTTGGGTTTATCAAACAAAGGTATATATGATTATATTTATAAAAATGATAATATTGATAAGTCAAATTTACTTGTTGAGTTACAACAAAAGTTAGAACATGAAATTACAATGAAAAAGTTATCTCTAGAAAAGTTAAAAATACTGAATGATAAAATATATAATCTTGATAAGTATTATAATCAATTTAAAATAGTGGAAAGAGATAAGACTGTAATTATAGATTTTAAAGATGATAAGAAAATAAAAGATAATATTGATAAACAGAATTTAATAAAACTTATGTATGAAAATATGCCATTAGTAGATAATATAACTTTTATTACATTACCTATTAGTAAAAATCTAAATCC